>DDWR01000019.1 GCA_002347655.1 Verrucomicrobia bacterium UBA2281
ATTACAACTAGTGACACCATTAATTGTAATTAATGGTGTCACTAGTTGTAATAAATCAGAATGCATATGGCAGGTCTCCGTCGTCTGCCAGATAGCGGGAATTGAGCGCTTGGCCTAGCGCAACAGGGTCGAAACAAGGTCGCACACCAGCGGCGGTTGCCCCGCCGCCGGCAGGAATTCGTCGAACGCCGCCGCCGCGTCCGCCGGCGCGTCCGCGCCCAAGGGACCATCCACCCAGGCGAACGGCACCGGGTCGGAGGTGTGGCCCCGCTTCGCGATCGGAGTGCGGTGATCGGTGCAGACGACGAGCCGGTACGGCTCGCCGTCGGCTTCCAGCGCGGCCCAGACGGGCGCGACGACCTGGCGGTCGAAGTTCTCGATCGCGCGGACTTTTTCTTCCGCCATGCCCTTGTGGCCGCACTCGTCCGGCGCTTCCACGTGCACGTAGACGAAATCCGACCGCCGCAGGCAGTCGATCGCCGCCTGCGCCTTGCCGGCGTAGTTGGTATCGATCCAGCCGGTGGCCCCGGGCACCGGAATGACTTCCAGCCCGCACAATTCCGCCAGTCCGCGCACGAGATCCACGGCGGTGATCACGCCGCCGCGCCGCCCGTAGCGGTCCGGGTAGCGCTCCAGCGCCATCGCCTGGCCGAACCCCCACGGCCAGATCTGGGTGGCCGGGCGTTTGCCTTTCGCGAGGCGCTCGCGGTTCACGGGATGCTCCGCGAAAATGTGCCGCGACAAGTCCATCAGCGCCAGGAACTCCTCCGCGCGCGGTCCCTGCGGCAGGAAATCGGCGATCGGCTTGCCGGAAATCTCGTGCGGCGGCATCAGGATCAGCTCGGCGGGCCCGTCGCGCCAGACCAGCAGATGGCGATAGCTGACGCCGCCGTAGAACCGCAAGCCGTCGCGCGCCATGGCCGCGTTCAGCGCGGCGACCAGTTGGTGCGCCTCTTCGTTGGAAATGTCGCCCGCGGAATAATCCAGCATCTGGCCGTCCGCGATGGTCACCAGGTTGGTGCGGTACGCGACGTCCGCCGCCTGCAACGGGATGCGCGCGCCCGCCGCCTCGATCGCCGCGCGCCCGGTGTAGTTTTCCTTCGCGTTGTAGCCCAGCAGCCCCATGTTCGCCACGTCGCTGCCCGGCGCCAGCCCGGCCGGCACGGTGTGCACAAGCTGGACCTGACCCAGCGCCGCGACGCGGCGGATGGCCGGAATATGGGCCACCTGCAGCGGCGTTTTGCCCCCGAGCACCGCCACCGGTTCGTCGCCCATGCCGTCGCCCACCAAAACCGCGATTTTCCTTTTTGCGCTCATTTGGCCCGTCAACCTACCCGACCGCCGGACGGAAATCAATCCGCCGCGGGAAATTCCGTTCGCGACGAGCCCTGGGGGGAATCTCGCCTTGCGGCGGGCCGGCGCGCCGCCTATGCTGTCGGCCATCGATGAATGCGCTCCGCCATCCGTTTTGCCGCCTCGCGCCGTTGGTCGCGCTCGCGCTGGCGGGCGCGCGGACCGCCCCCGCGGAACCGCTGCGGCTGACCATCGGCCAAGGCCAAGCCTGGGTGCGCGAGTTTTTCCCGCCCTCCGGCGAAAAGGAAATCGACCGCTTCGTCTGGACAAATCCCCCCGCGCAAATCGATCTGGATACCCTCCAGGTCTGGAACGTCCGCCGCCCGTGGCCCCTCCGCGAGTGGCGTTGGCTGGATTCCGCGGCGGCCGAACCCCCCGCCGCGGACGACGCCCCCGTCGTCTGGCACCCCCGACGGGATCCGCCGCCGCCCCCCGCGCGCAACCGCCTGGAAATCCGCTTGGCCCAGCCGCTCTCGCACGCCATGGGCCATTCCCTCACCTATCGCCTGCCGGATTTCGACTGGTCCGCCTTCTACCGGGTCGTCGTCCGCGGCATTGGCCCCACCTCGATCGAAGCCGTCCAGGTCGATCTCATGGGCTATCTGCGGATCCGCAACGGCACGGCCGCGGCCTTTCCCGGCGCGCGCGTTTCGGTCGTCGGCCGGGACGCGGCCCGGCAGCCGCCGCCCAAGCCGTTCGGCCTGCTCGACCTGAATCCCGACACCGCGCTGACCGATCGCTGGCTGGCGCCGCCGGCGGCCGCACCGCTTGCGCCGGCGGAGTATCCGTTGCAAACCGAAGCCGACATCCCCGCCGCGGGGCTCGCCGAAATCCAGTTCGCCCACGTGGTCCGCAAGCCCGCCCAGATCGCGCACGTCTGCGACTCGGACGACGTGCCCGCGCCGACCCGGCAAGGCGGCCTGCCGCTGCGGCGCGTGCTGCTCGTGCCCAACGTCGCCGCCATGGGCCTGGGCTTCCCGCTGCCGCCCGGCGAAGCGCACGTGTTCCTCGGCGCGGCGCGCGGCGCGCCGTTCCAAACGGGCCGCGCCCTCCACACGCCCTTTCCCGGCACCTTGCGGCTCGACTTGGGCCCCGTGGAAACCGTCCGCGCCAGCCGTCAGGTTCTGGAAGACAAGCCGCTGCCCGAGGGGGCCCGGCAGGCGGATTATTCCATCGTGCTCGTGAACGACCTGGCCTCCCCCGTCCGCATCCAGGTGGTCGAGAAACCCACGACGCCCATGCAATGGAGTCTGGTCCGGTCTTCGCTGCCCTGCACGGAAACGACCCGCTCGCTGCAGTTCGAACTGACGTTGCCCCCGCAGTCCACCAAAACCATCACCTACCGCTTGCGCCTCGCGGCGGGCAAGCAAACGTAAACCCTCCGGAGACTTCCCATGCCCCCCGTCGTCGATACCGCCATCCGCAACCTCGGCCCCTGCCTGCACGACTCGCCGCTGGCGCTCAACGTGCAGCGCGGCGACCGCATCGGCAATTTCGTTTCCGACAAGACCCGCGTCCGCCACCAGGTCGAAATCGCTCCCGGCGAGCCGGTCGACGCCGACACGTACTTCGAGAAGGCCGGCCCGCGCCAGAAGATCTTCTTCGATCCCCGGAAGACCCGCGCGGCTATCGTCACGTGCGGCGGCCTGTGCCCCGGCCTCAACAACGTCATTCGCTCGGCCTTTCTCGAATTGCACCACAATTACGGCGTGCGCGAAGTCCTCGGCATCCGCCACGGTTTCCTGGGATTGACCGCCAACGGCGAGACGCCGCTCGAACTCGCGCCGGAGTTGGTCGACCACATCCACCGCAACGGCGGCACCATCCTGTCCTCCTCCCGCGGCCAGCAGGAAACCGGCGACATGGTCGATTTCCTCGTCCAGCGCGGCATTTCCATCCTCCTGTGCGTGGGCGGCGACGGCACCCAGAAGGGGGCCCACGCCCTTGCCGAGGAAATCGCCCGCCGCCAGCTGCCCATATCCGTCGTCGGCGTGCCCAAGACCATCGACAACGACGTCCAGTACGTCCGCCAGACGTTCGGCTACTTCAGCGCCATTGAATCGGCGCGGGCGATTCTCGACGGCGCCCACTGCGAATCCAAGGGCGCGCCCAACGGCATCGGGCTCGTCAAGTTGATGGGCCGCGATTCCGGCTTCATCGCCGCCGGCGCCGCCGTGGCCTCGCAGGAGGTCAATTTCGTGCTGGTTCCCGAAGTGCCGCTGCGCCTGGACGGACCCAAAGGCTTCCTGGCCGCGCTGCACCGGCGCATGGTCGAGCGCCACCACGCCGTCGTGGTCGTCGCCGAGGGCGCCGGGCAGGACCTGCTCGCAGCGGAAAATGGCGCGGACAAATCGGACAACCGCAAAAAAGCCGACGTGGGCATTTTCCTGCGCGACCGCATCGCGGCCTACTTCAAGGAAAAAGGCACCGAGGTCAACCTCAAGTACATCGACCCGTCCTACGTCATCCGCTCCGTGTCCGCCAACTCGCAGGACGCGCGCCTGTGCGACGCCTATGCCCGGCATGCCGTCCATGCCGCCATGGCCGGCAAGACCGACCTCATCGTCGGGGATTGGAACGGCGTCTACGTCCACGTGCCCATCCCTCTGGCCGTGGCCAGCCGCAAGAAAATCGACGTCGAAAGCGACCTGTGGCATGCCGTGATCTCCGCCACCGGCCAGCCCCAGACCTGGGACTGAAGATTCCGACCTCACTTTTTTGCGAAAAGGGCTTGATTTGGAAGTAAAACGATTTACCCTGTCCGGAATCGATCGTCGAAAAGCGAAGTTTTGCTCGCCAACGCGCAGATCGAAGTGCTAGCTTTCGACCAGTTTGGCCTAAATCAGGAACATTATGCTGTCTTTCATCGTTACGGCTCTGTTTTCGGGTGCGGTCTACCTGCTGCTGACAGCGGGTTCGGGTTCCGTCCTGCGTTTCTGGTCTTCCCAGGAACTGCTCGTCGCCCTTCTTGTGGCGATCGTGGTCGGTTTCGTCGCCCGCACCTACTTCGCCAGCGCCCGCCGCCGGGCCGCCGCCAATCCCTTCCGCTGGCTGCAGGCCGTCGCCTACGTCGTCGGCCCGTTCTTCGCCGAAATGGCCAAGGCCAACCTCGACGTCGCTTACCGGGTCATCACCGGCCGCATCCGCCCCGGCATCGTCCGCGTCCAGACCGGCATGGAAACCGACATGGGCACGCTCTTGATGGCCAACTCCATCACCCTCACCCCCGGCACGCTCACGGTGAACGTCGACGAGGAGTCCAACGATCTGTTCGTCCACATGATCAACGTCCCCGCCGGCATGGAAACCCGCGAGACCGTCGCGGTCCGCGACCTGTTCGCGTTGTTCGATTGCCCGCGCTGGGTGAGGAGGATCGCCGAATGACGCGCTGGATATTCACCGTTCTGGTCATGGTGGCCCTGATGCTGCTGGCCATGGTCCGGCTTCTCAAGGGGCCGACCTCCGCCGACCGCGTCGTGGCGCTCGACGCCATCAACACCCTCGTCGTGGCCGCGATGATCGTGCTGGCGGTCGTCTTCCGCCAGTTCATCTTCGTGGACGTGGCCATCATCTACGCCCTGCTGGCCTTCGTCGGCACGCTCTACATCGCCAAGTACCTCGGAGGCGAGCTGTGATCCTCTCCACCCTCATCTGGATTTCGCTGGTCGTCGGCATGACGTTCAACGCCCTGGGCGTGATCGGCATCCTTCGCTTCCCCGACGTCTACACCCGCCTGCATGCGGACACCAAGGCCACCACCTTCGGCTCCATCTTCACCTCGCTGGCCGTCGTGCTCTATGCCGGCGGCGAATTCCTGAAGGACCCCGAGGGCCAGTACGAAACCCTCGCGCTGCATACCATCCTGGCCGTGGTCGTGCTCGCTTTCACCAATGCGACCAGCGCCCACGCCATCGCCCGCGCCGCCCACAAGCGCGGCCACAAGCCCGCGCGGGCCGTCTGCGACCGACTGGAGGAAACCGCCCCATGACGCCTTTTCTTCTCTTGCAAGCGCTGGTCCTGCTCGGCCTGATCGTCACGGCCGTGCTGATCATCTCCTTCAAGGACCTGCTCGCCGCCGCCATCGCGTTCGCGGCCTTCAGCCTCCTGCTCTCGCTGGAATTCTATCTCCTCCAGGCCCCCGACGTCGCCATCGCGGAAGCCGGCATCGGCGCGGGCCTGACCACGGCCATCTTCATCATCGCCATCCGCGGCACCCAGCGCCACGAGGAGAAGAACTGATGCGCAACGTCCTGTTCAGCGCCATCCTGCTGCTGTTTTTCGGCGGGCTGACGTACTTGGCCGTCGACCTGCCCTTCGGCGCCCCCCGCGCCACCGACATGGACGACTACTTCATCCGGAACGCCCAGGCGCAGACCGGCGCCAACAACGTCGTCACCGCCATCGTCTTCGACTTCCGCGGGTTCGACACCCTCGGCGAGGCCACCGTCCTGTTCACCGCCGTGCTCGGCGTGGGCATGATGTTCCGCAAGCTGAAGGAGGGAGAAGAATATGAAAATGACTAAGATCGTGCGGACCACCGCCGACCTGTTCTTCCCGTTCTGCCTCGTGTTCGGGCTCTACGTCGTCGTCCATGGCCACCTGACCCCCGGCGGCGGTTTCCAAGGCGGCGCCGTCATGGCCACCGGCACGGCGCTCCTGCTCGTCGCCCGGGCCTACGACGACGTCACCGGCCGCATCCGCAAGGGCGCCATGAAGGCCTGCGAGGCGACGGGCCTCATGTTGTTTCTGCTGGCCGGACTCGGCGGACTTTTCCACGGCCGCGCCTTCCTGGGCAACTGGCTGGCGCAGGCCGGCGGGCTGTTCGGGAACCGGGTCGAACTCGGCGCCAACGCCGGCGATCTGTACACCGGCGGCTTGATCCCCCTGCTGAATTTCGGCGTCGGCATCGAGGTGCTCGGCGGCCTTACCGTCATTCTCTTGTACATGCTCTCCGGCATCAAGGAGGAGAAGAAATGAGTTCGCGCCTCTTGCTCGCGCTGCCCTACTTCACCGTGGTCGTCCTGATCGTCCTCGGTTTGGCCGTCATGCTCTCCAAGCGCAACGTCATCAAGATCCTGATGGGCGTCTGCCTCATGGAATCGGCCGTCAATCTCTTCCTCGTCGCCACCGGCTACCGCCACGACGCCGTCGCGCCGATCTTCACCAACGTGCCCGCCGGTCCGATGGCCCTGCCCACCGTGCAGGCCCTCACGCTCACCTCGATCGTCATCGGCGTGGCCACTTCGGCCATGATGCTGTCGTTCGCCATGGTGATCTATAGGAAGTACGGCACCACCGACATCCAGAAAATCCAGAAGCTCAAAGGTTGATGATGGACACCTTCGTCATGCGGCATTTGCCGGCGCTGTTGATCGCCGTTCCCCTCCTCGCGGCCTTCGTGATGCCGCTCGTCGGCGGCGCGGGCCGCGTCGCCCGCAACGCCTGGGTCCTGCTCGGCGCCTTGGCCACCTCCGCCGTCGGCCTCGCGCTGGCGTGGAAAGTGCTGGCCACCGGCACCGTCCTCTACGTCTTCGGCGCGGCCGCGCCCCACGTCGCCCTGCCCATGGATTCCGGCGGCATCCCCATCCGCATCATTTTCCAGGTGGACGCCCTGAGCGCGCTCATGGTCGTCATCGCGTCGCTCTCCTCCCTCGGCATCACGATCTATTCGCTCGCCGCCGAGTCGAAGCAGTCCGGTCTCGAGACGTTCTATGCCATGCTCTTCCTGCTGGTCGCAGGCGTTCTCGGCATGGTCTCCACGGGCGATCTGTTCAACTTCTTCGTGTTCCTCGAAATCAGCTCGTTGGCCGGCGCGGCCCTCGTCGCCTACCGCGTGGACAAGGGCGTCGCCGTCGAAGCCGGCCTCAAGTACGCGCTGCTCAGCACGCTGGGCGCGCTGGCCGTCCTCACCGCCATCGGCATCCTGATCGGCCAATACAACGCGCTGAATCTCGCCACGCTGGCCTCCCGGATGCAGTTCACGACGCTCGACAAGCTCGCGCTCGTTTTGCTGGCCGTGCCGCTGGCGATGAAGTGCGGCGCCGTCCCGATGCACTTCTGGACGCCGGACGCCTACACCACCGCGCCTTCCTCCGTCACCGCTTTCCTCGTGGTCTCCAGCCAGGCCAGCCTCTACGGCCTCTTCCGCATCCTCTTCACCCTCTACGGGCCGCTCCTGAGCTGGGCCACCTTCGGCTGGTTCCTGATCGTCCTCGGCGTGCTCTCGATGTTCGTCGGCGTCACCATGGCCATCCCGCAGAAGGACGTGAAGCGCCTGATGGCCTACCACGCCGTCTCGCAGACCGGCTACATGCTCCTTGGCGTCGGCGTCGGCCTCGCCGTCCTCGGCAACGCCGACGCGCTCGCGAAATACGGCAAGACCGCCATGGCCGGCGGCCTGTTCCACATCATCAACCACGCGATGTACAAAGGCCTGCTGTTCCTCACCGCCGGCGCCGTCTTCTACCGCGCCGGCACCCGCAACCTCAACAAGCTCGGCGGCCTCGGCCACGACATGCCTTGGACGATGGTCTGCTTCATGATCGGCGCGCTGGCCATCGCCGGCGTCCCGCCCTTCAACGGTTTCGCCTCGAAGCTGCTCATCTACGAGTCCGTCTTCCGGTTCTCCCCCTTCCTCTCGATCATCGCCATGATCGTCAGCATCCTGACCCTGGCTTCGTTCGTGAAGGTCTTCCACTCCATGTTCCTCGGCCCCCGCCGCGCGGAATTCGCCGCGGTGCGCGAAGTCCCCGCCCCCATGCTCGCCGGCATGGCGCTGCTCGCCGTGTTCGTCGTCGCCGCGGGCCTCGCGCCCCAGCCGTTCATCGACCGCCTGATCCAGCCCGCCGTCGAAGCCCTCGTCGACCGCGCCGGCTACGTCGCCGCCATTCTCGGAGGAATCTGACATGGACCTCTTCCAAACCCTGCAAACCGGTTCGGGCGCCTGGAACCCGCTGCTCTGGCTGCTGGCGCTCGGCGTCGCCCTCGGCGTCGCCCTGGCCATCCGCTCCCGCGGCCGCAAGGACTTCCGCGAAGGCGCCGGCCGCAAGCCCTTCATCTCCGGCAACGAGGAGCCCGAAAACGGCGGCGGCCACGTCCCCGCCTCCAATCTCTATTGGGGCTTCCTCGAATCCCTCAAGAGCTACTACGCCCGCGTCGTTCCTCTCCACACCGGCATCCCCACCGACTACGTCGCCTGGCTCCTCGGCGTCATGGCCCTCATGCTCGGCGTCGCCCTGGTTGTCTGATGCGCACGCGAATCCATCTCCCCTTGGACGGCTCACCGGGACGGTTCGCCCTACCATTGAGACATCGGCCTGAAAAGGTAGGGCGAGGCGTCCCGCCGAGCCGTGTTTTCCTCATTCCGCACTTGGACATTGGATATTGATGATTGGATATTGAATATTGAGATCTGAATAATATGAAGCTCTCCCAAACCCTCGGCAAGTCCCTCTGGGCCTTCCTGTTCAATTCCGGCTCCTGCAACGGCTGCGAAATCGAATCGGTCGCCTGCGTCACGCCCCGCTACGATCTCGAGCGCTTCGGCATCAAGGTCGTCGGCTCCCCCCGGCACGCCGATCTCCTCCTGATCAGCGGCCCCGTCACCCGCAAGATGGCTCCCCGCCTCAAGCGCGTCTACGAGCAGATGCCCGACCCCAAGATCGTCGTCTGCGTCGGCACCTGCGGAACTTCCGGCGGCGCCTTCTACGATTCCTACACCCTCGTCGGCCCCGTCGACCAGGTCGTCCCCGTGGACATGTACGTCCCCGGCTGCCCCCCTCGCCCCGAAGCCATCATCGATGGCGTCGTCAAGGTCCTCGCCCGTCTCGAAGCCAAGGAGAACGCCGCGTCATGAACCTCCTCGCCCCCCAGGAAATCGCCGACGTCCTCCAGGCCGCCGCCGGCGCCGGATTCGTTTCCGCCCGTTGCACCGAATGGGCCGAAGGCGTCAAGGGCCGCAAGAGCCGGCAGGTCTGGGTCAAACTCGCCCGCGAATCCCTGCTCCCCGCCCTCCGGCGCCTCGTTGAAATCCAGTACCCCCACGTTTCCGTCATCGCCTCCGCCGATACCGGCGCGCAGGTCGAGCTGATGTACCACTTCTACGTCTACTGGGGCATTCCCCACGAGGAAATCCTCGTCACGTTCACCGTCGCCCTCGACAAGACCGACCTCAAGGTCCCCACCATCACGGGCATCATCCCCGGCGCCCTGACCAGCGAACGCGAAAAACAGGAAATGGTCGGCATCGAAGTCGTCGACATCCCCGACGGCCGCCGCCTCTTTCTCCCCGAGGACTTCCCCGTCGGCGTCTTCCCCTGGCGCAAGGACGAAACCGGCATCCCCCCCGACATGACCAAAGAACTCTGGGCCACCGGCCGCGAAACGTGCCAGTTCAGCGACAATCCGCCTCCCGCAGAACCCAAAGCCGAATAACCAATATTCAATATCCAATCTTCAATCATCAAGGAACCTCCTTCAAATCCCTCCTTCATCTGAACATTGATTATTGAATATTGAACATTGAGATCTTGAATTTATGAAAACCATCGAAGTCAAAAAACCCTCCGGCTACGCCACGCAGATCGGCCCCGCGCATCCCGCGCTCAAGGAGCCGGTCATGTTCAGCCTCGACATCGAGGGCGAACGGATCAAGAAGGCCGATTTCGTCCCCGGCATGGCCCATCGCGGCGTCGAATGGATGGGCATGCGCCGCAACTGCATCCAGACCATGTATCTCGCCGAGCGCATCTGCGGCATCTGCGGCATCACCCACTCCATTTCCTTTTCCCGGGCCGTCGAGCAAATCGCGCAGATCCAGGTCCCCAACCGCGCCCACTACATCCGCTCCATCGTCGGCGAGCTCGAGCGCATCCACTCCCACCTCCTCTGGGCCGGCGTTGCCGCCCACGAGCTCGGCTTCGATTCCGCCTTCTACCTCGCCTGGCGCGTCCGCGAGAACGTCATGGATCTCCTCGAGTACCTGACCGGCAACCGCGTCCATTACGCCATGATCCAGATCGGCGGCGTCCGCCGCGACATCGTCCCGGACCAGTTCCCCCGCATCGAAGAATCGATGAAGTTCTTCGAGGACGCCTATGCCAAGCTGGCGGCCGTCTTCCTCGACGACACCACCGTCCAGATGCGCTGCCGCGACTGCGGCGTGCTGACCTACGACGAAGCCCGCGAACTCTGCCCCGTCGGCCCCACCGCCCGCGCCTCCGGCATCAAGAAGGACGTCCGGATCGACCACTCCTACGCCGCCTACGGCGACATCGAAATCCAGTACCAGACCCCCGATCTCCTCACCGGCGAAGTCCGCGGCGACGTCTACGACCGCATCATCACCCGCCTGCTCGAGGTCAAGCAGTCCATCGGCATCGTCCGCCAGCTCCTGGCCATGCTGCCCGACGGTCCCTTGCTCGCGATTCCCAAACCCGCCGTTTTGCTCGCCAAGCTCAAAGGCGCCGCCGGCGAGGCCGTCGGCCGCCACGAAGCCCCCCGCGGCGAAGTCATGCACTACGTCCGCCTCGAAGCCGGCAAGGACGAACCCGCCGCCTGGAAGGTCAAGGCCTCGTCCTACTCCAACTACATGGCGTGGATCCCGATGATGGAAGGCGAGCAGATCGCCGACATCCCCATCATCGCGGCCTCCATCGACCCCTGCATCTCTTGCACCGACCGCGTCGCCCTCGTCCGGCCGGACTCGCGCCAGATTTTGACCAAGGAAGACCTCCACCGCCTCTCGGTGGAAAAAACCCGCCGCATCCAGGCCGCCCTTGCGAAATAGGTAACCCATGAACGCCACCACCCTTTTGTTGACCGTCGCCGGCACCGTCGGCATGGCCCTCTTCGGCCTCCTCGCCGGACTGTGGTTCACCGGCATCGACCGCGTCCTCGCCGCGCGCATGCAGGCGCGCATCGGCCCGCCCGTCCGCCAGCCGTTCATCGATCTGGCCAAGCTGCTGGTCAAGCAGAACGTCGTCCCCGCCAACGCCATTCCCTGGCTCTTCAACGGCGCGCCCCTCCTCGCCCTCGCTTCCGCCATCACCATCCTGCTCTACATCCCCATGGCCGCCCTTCCCGGCCTGCCCGTACTGGGTCTCCACGGCGACCTCGTCCTCATCATGTATCTCCTCCTCGTTCCCGGCCTCGCCATGGTCGCCGGCGGCCTCGCCTCGGGCTCTCCCTACGCCACCATCGGCGCCCAGCGCGAAATGGTCACCATGATCGCCTACGAACTGCCGCTGGCCTCCACCGTCATCGCTTTCGCGTGGAAGCTCGCGCAGATGGATATCGCCAACCCCTTCTCCCTCGCCACCCTCGCCGCCACCCCCCTCTGGACGCTCGTCGGCCCCATCGGCTTCATGGGCCTCCTCCTCCTCCTCGGCACCATGATCCTCGTCGTCCCCGGCGAACTCGGCCGCATCCCCTTCGACGCCCCCGAGGCCGAAACCGAAATCGCCGGCGGCTTGCTCGTCGAATATTCCGGCCGCAACCTCGCCCTCTTCTCCCTCTCCCTCGCCGTCAAGACCATCGTCGTGACTTCCCTCATCGTCGCCCTCTTCTTCCCCTGGAACTTCACGCAGCTGGTCCCGATCGCCTGTTGCCCGTTCCTGGCCGCCGCCGCGAACGCCGCGTTCTTCCTGTTCAAGCTGTTCGTCGTGCTGTTCTTCTCCGTCACCCTCGTCCGGATTTCCGTCGCCCGTTTCCGGATCACGCAGGTCGTCGACGTCTACTGGAAAGTCCTGGGCGCCCTCTCCCTCGTCGGCCTGATCCTCGTCATGGCCGACGCCTACGTCCGCTAAGGAGCCCCGCCATGCGCTTCCCGATGGTCCAAGAATTGCTCGGCCAACTCTTCCAGAAGCCGAACACCAACCCCTTCCCCGCCGCCCAGCTCCCGCCCACCGTCACCGGCCTCCTCGAAAAGGTCGGCCGCGGCGAAGCCGCCCTCAATCCGCCCGTCCCCGTCCCCGCCAAGCTGCGCGGCAAGATGACCTACGTCCGCGAGACCTGCATCGGCTGCAAGCTCTGCCTCAAGGTCTGCCCCGCCCACGCCATCGATTTCATCGAAGGCACCAAGAAAATCCGGATCTTCGTCGGCCAGTGCATCCAATGCGGCCAATGCACCGAAATCTGCCCCAAGCAGTGCCTGGCCCTCTCCGACGAGTTTCTCAACGCCTCCCACGACCGCTACGCCGACGAACTCGTCGTCGACTAGGCGTCCCCTTCGACCCTACCAGTTCAGCACGACGTTGGTCCGATAGATCCCGCACACGACCAGCAGGCCCGCGGGCTTGATCGTCGGAATATCGATCTGCAGCAGTTTCGTCCCCGAATGCGCCGGCACGTCGAACGTCCGGCTGATCAGCGCCAGGCGCTTGGCGTCGCGTACCGTCGCCGCGACGGTTTGCGGCTGGTCCGTGACGTTCGAGAGCGTGAAGGAAATCCGGTACGTATCGTCCGGCAGCGCATCCGTTTCGAGATCCTTGACCTCGACCAGCGGCGGCCCCACGCTTTGGGGCTCGGCCGCCGCCGCGGCCGCTTCCTGTTCCGCGAGCGCCTTTTGCGCCACGCGGTCCCGCGCGTATTTCCACCCCTCGATGGGGTTGTAGTTGTACTTTTTCCGCAAGTCTTCCTTCAGCGCCAGAAAGCCCACCTTGGTCAAGCCGCCGTCGTGCCGGAACGTCAGTCCGTCGGGCTCTTCCAGGACGATTTCCACGTTGCGGAAAATCTGGCCGTAGGCCGTCACCAGATCGCCGGCGTCGGGCTCGGGGTCCGGGTCCGCCCGCATGCCCGTCCGGTACTTGTCCTGCGCCGCCAGCGGAATGGATGAAAAACTCACTTTGGCCATGCCGGTGTCGTGGGCGACGAGAATATAATCCGGCTCGACCTTCTTCAGGACCACGTTCCGGTAGATTTCGCCGGAGAGCGTTTCGAGATCGTCGGGACCCGCCGGGTCTTCTTTCTCCCGCGCCAAGCGGCTCGCCGGGATCGGCGCCAGCGAAAGCGCCTTGTAGTGCCCGCGCAGTTCGGCCGCCACGTCGGCATACGGCACCAGATTGGTTCCGCCGTCGTAGCGGATCGCATACCCCGCGCGATCGTAGCTCAGGACCAACACGTTGCTGTAGACCTGCCCGGACAGCGTCTTCATCTCTTCCGCGGGCGCAACCGCCGCCAAGCCCAACCCGACGCCCATTACCAGCCAACCGATCTTCATGCCCGTGCCCTCTCGCTCGCGCCGCCGCCGCGCCCGGTTCCCCCGGACGAACCAAGCGGCGCATAACCCGGAATCGTCCATTCCATACCAAAAACGCCCATCCTTGCACCATGAAATATGCACCGTACGCGATCCGGTCAGCGCAAGGCCGCATGGACCAGTCCCAGCAGAACGGCGCAGGCCACGTCGGTGCGCAGGGCGCGCGGCCCCCAGGCAACGGCCGCGAACCCGTGCGCGGCCAGCAGTTCCAGCTCGAACGGCGTCCAGCCGCCTTCGGGACCGATGGCCAGCAGCACGCGCGCCGCGCGCGGCAACGCCGCCAGCGGCCCGGACGGAAACGCGCCCGCCCCCGGATGCGCCACCAGCCGCGCCGCATACGGCCCAAACCCGTCCAGCTTGTCCTCGACCAGTTTCTTGAACTGCTTGTGCACGCTCACCTGCGGCAGGCGCGTGTCGCGCGCCTGCTGCAAACCCTCGACCAAACCCTCGCGGATATGCTCCGGTTCCAGCACGTGCGTGTCGAAGTAGTTCCGCTCGGTTTTCCATGCATTGGAAACCAGGATCCGTCCGACCCCCAGCGAGGCCAGCACCGGCCACAGCCGGTTCATGACCTTGGGCCGCGGCATCGCCAGCAAGAGGTCCACGCGCGGCACCGGGGGAATTCCGTTGGAAAGCGCGCAGTTCAGGCGGATTTCCTTGCCATCCTCGACGACTGTGGCCGTGCCCATCGGACCCTCAACCACCCCGACGCGGATTTGCTCCCCTTCCGCCGCCTGCAACACCTCGCGCACGTGGCGCGCGCGCTTGCCGGTCAGAATAGCCGTTCCGTCTGCCTGGATTTGATCCGGCTCCAGCAGAATCAGGTTCATTTCGGAACAGCCCGGCGGTCTGGGCCAGACCGCCCTACCCAAAATCCACCCAAGGTAGGGCGACTTGGCTCAAGTCGCCGATGGACAGCAAGAGTCATCGTCCAGTCTTCATTCGCGCGATTCGCGTGATTCGTCGTTTCGGCTGTTCAGGCCATCTGCACGTCGTGCTTGGCTTCGAACGCGGCGATTTCCGCCTCGTGCGCCAGCGTCAGGCCGATCGCGTCCAGCCCGCTCAGGAGCTTTTCCTTCACGTCGGACGTGATGTCGAAGGTGAAAACGCGTTCTTCGGCGCCGTGGACCGTCACCGTCTGCGCGGCGAGATCCACCGTGGCTTCCAGCTTGCGGCCCTTGGCGGCCGCGAAGATCCAGTCCACCTCCTCGGTCGACAGCTCGATCACCAGCAGCCCGTTGCCGTAGCTGTTGTTCTTGAAGATGTCCGCGAAGCCCGGAATCAGTTTCTGCGCGTCGCCGCGCCGCGGGGCGATCACGGCCTTAAAGCCGTACTGCTGCACCGCCCAGACCGCGTGCTCGCGGCTCGAGCCGCAGCCGAAGTTGTTGCCGGTCACCAGCACCGAGGCGCCCGCGCGCAGCGGGTCGTTCAGCTCGAACGCCGGATCGGGCGAGCCGTCCTTCAAATAGCGCCAGTCGAAGAACAGCGCCGGGCCGAATCCGGTCCGTTCGATGGACTTCAGGAACTGCTTCGGGATGATCTGGTCGGTATCGACGTTGGCGCGCTCCAGCGTCGCCACGAGGCCCTTGAATGTCTGGAAAGCGTCCATTTTACTTGCCTCCTTCGAGGTACTTGCGCACGTCCACGAAATGCCCTTCGACGGCCGCGGCGGCCGCCATGACCGGGCTCACCAGATGCGTGCGCCCGCCCTGGCCCTGCCGGCCCTCGAAATTGCGGTTCGAGGTCGACGCCGACCGCTGGCCCGGCTTGAGCCGGTCCGGATTCATCGCCAGGCACATGCTGCAGCCCGGATTGCGCCATTCGGCGCCGGCCGCCGTGAAGATCTTGTCCAGTCCTTCGGCTTCGGCCTGCGCCTTGACGCGCGCCGAGCCCGGCACCACCAAGGTCTGCACCTTCGGGGCTACCTTGCGGCCTTTCAGCACGCCGGCGGCTTCGCGCAGATCCTCGATGCGCCCGTTCGTGCAACTGCCGATGAACACCACGTCCACGGGGATCGAGGTCATCGGCGTGCCCGGCTTCAGGTCCATGTAGGCCAGCGCCTTCTCGACGTCGTTCGGCTGCACCGTCGGCACGTCGTTTGGCCCCGGCACCACCCCGTCGATGTCCACGATCATGCCCGGGCTCGTGCCCCAGCTGATCTGGGGGACGAGCTTGGCGACGTCGATCGCGATCTCGCGGTCGAATTTCGCGTCGGCGTCGCTCTTCAGCGTCTTCCAGAAGGCGATGGATTTCTCCAGCGCGGCTCCGCGCGGCGCGTGCGGCCGGTCGCCCGTGGCGATGTATTCAAAGGTCGTCTCGTCGGGGGCGATCATGCCCGCGCGCGCGCCGGCCTCGATGGACATGTTGCAGATCGTCATGCGGCCCGCCATGTCCAGCGCCCGGATGGCGTCGCCGGCGTATTCCAGCACGCTGCCCGTGCCGCCCGCCGTGCCGATCTCGCGGATCAGGCGCAGGATGAAATCCTTGGCCGTGACCCACTTGCCCGGCTTGCCGGTGAAGGTCGCCCGCATCGAGCGGCTCCGGCGCTGCCACAGCGTCTGCGTGGCCAGCACGTGCTCGACTTCGCTCGTGCCGATGCCGAACGCCAGCGCGCCGAACGCGCCGTGCGTCGCCGTGTGCGAGTCGCCGCAGACGATCGTCATGCCGGGCAGGGTCAGGCCCAGTTCCGGCGCCATGATGTGCACCACCCCCGTCGAGGGGTCGCCGATCCCGTGCAGGACCAGGCCGAATTCCTTGCAGTTGCGCTCCAGCGCGTCGATCTGGGCCTTCGCGATCCGATCCATGATGTTCTGGGGATCGACCGTCGGGACGTTGTGGTCGATGGTCGCCACGTTCAGTTTCGGCCGGCGCACCTTGCGCCCTGCCAGCCGCAGCCCGTCGAACGCCTGCGGGCTCGTGACTTCATGGACGAGTTGGCGGTCCACGTACAGCAGGGCCGATCCGTTCGCTTCCTCGCGGACCACGTGCCGCGACCAGACTTTGTCATAGAGGGTTGTGCTCATAATTGACCTCGCACTATACGGGCCGCCCCCGCCCGGCGCAAGCCTGCGCAATGCCGAATCCGGTTGACGTCCGCCGCCCGTTTCCCTAGGGTGGCCAGCGATTTTACCGCCCGGACCCCCCGTCCCGGCGGCCCGCCCTTCCCGGCGGGAAAACGCATAGAAGGCAGGTGAGTTCCCCCCCTATGACAGAAGTGAAGATCAGGAAAGGCGAGTCCGTCGAAAAGGCCCTGCGCCGCCTGAAGAAGAAACTGGACCGCGAAGGCATCATGCGCGACATCCGCGCCAAGCGGCATTTCGAGAAGCCGAGCGAGAAGCGGCGCCGCAAGGCGGCCCGTGCCCGCATCAACGCCCGCCGCGCCACGCGCGAAGCGGCCTTGTAAGCCACGGTCCCCATAAAGACCCCCGGAGCCGGACGTCAAAACCCCGGCTCTTTTATTTTGCCTGCATCCATGCTATAAAGCCCCCCATCATGAAAATCCTCGTCATCAACGCCGGCAGTTCGTCGATCAAGTACCAGCTCATGGACCTCGAAGACGTCCACCATTGCGTCCTCCTCGCCTCCGGCCTCGTCGAAAAGATCGGCGAACCCAAGGGCCGGATCATCCACAAGAAATTCGCCGGCGGCCAGGAACTCAAGTTCGTCGAGGAAGAACACCTCGCCACCCACCACGAAGGCATGTCCCGCGTCGTCGCGCTGCTGACCGATCCCGAGAAAGGCGTCATCCGCGACGCCGCCGAAGTCCAAGGCGTCGGCCACCGCGTCCTGAGCTGCGGCGAGGTCTACTCCGCCACCGTCCGCGTCGACGCCAAGGTCAAGGCCACCATCCGCGAATTCTTCCCCCTCGGCCCCCTGCACAATCCGCCCAACCTCATGGGCATCGAAGTCGCCGAGGAGTTCTTTCCCCACGCCCCCCAGGTCGCCGTCTTCGACACCGCCTTCCACCAGACCATGCCGCCCAAGGCCTTCCTCTACGCCGTGCCCTACGAGTGGTACGTGAAGTACCGCCTGCGCAAATACGGCTTCCACGGCACCTCCCACAAGTTCATCGCCCAGGAAACCGCCGAATTCCTCGGCAAACCCCTGGCCCAGACCAGCCTCATCAGCATCCATCTCGGCAACGGCTGCTCCATGGCCGCCATCCGCGACGGCCAATGCGTGGACACCACCATGGGCGTCACCCCTCTCGAAGGTCTGATGATGGGCACGCGCTCCGGCGACATCGATCCCGCCGCCCTCGAATACGTCATGGACCAGACCGGCATGGACGTCCACCAGATGGTCAACGCCCTGAACAAGAAGTCGGGGCTCAAGGGCGTTTGCGGCGTCAACGACATGCGCGAAGTCGTCGAAGCCGCCGCCGGCGGCAACGCCCAGGCCGAGACCGCGCTGGAGATGTTCTGCTACCGCATCCAGAAATACGTCGGCGCCTACATGGCCGTCGTCCCGAACCTCGCCGCCATCGTCTTCACCGCCGGCATCGGCCAGAACTCCGCGCCCGTGCGCGAGCGGATTTGCACCGGCCTCGAACACCTCGGCATCCGCCTCGATCTCGCCAAGAACGCGGCGCGGTCCGACGAACCCCGCGCCATCCAGCAGGCCGGCGCCCCCCTGCATATCCTCGTGCTGCCCACCAACGAAGAACTCCAGATCGCCCTCGAAACCAAGCAGACCATCGAAGGCCGCTAGCCTGATCCGCCGCTCCGCCCCCAGCGGCGCGCGGCTTCGCCCCCAGTCTCGCTTATAATTATAACCGGGACTAATTATTGCTGTTTTCCTCGATATTCAGCGCATATTCAAACCGGCGGCCGTCGCGCCTATCAGGGTATCCGAGACGCCCCGAGCGCGGCGCCGCCGGGCGCAAACCGGACTTTTACGTAGAACGTAAAAACTTTCGCGCCGTTTTACGTAGCACGTAAAAAGTTCGCCGGATATTTACGTAGCACGTAAAAACTTTGCGCGGGTTTTACGTGGCACGTAAAAACTTTGCGCGCGGCGAGCTACAGGCCTTGGGACAGGGCGGCGACGCCGACGGCTTCCCAGCCCGGCAGGGCGAGGCAATGCTCCAGCACCAGCGCGCTGGCGAAGGCGTCGAAGAGCGCGTCGTGCCACTCGCGGCCGGGGCACAGTTCGCGCGTCCGCTCGACGAGCCCCAGCGCCGCGCAGACGTCGGCCAAGGCGTGGCCGGCCAGATCGGGGCGCACGCGCCGCGCGAGTTTCAGGGTATCGATCCACGGCCCGAACTCGTGCAGCGGCGCGAGGCGCTGGAGGAATTTCCTCTCGGTGCCGACGTTGTGCGCGGCGAGCGGCCGGCCTTCGAGCCACGGCCGCCAGACGGGCCACAGCGCGGCCGGCGCCGGCGCCGCGGCCAAGACGTCGCGGAGTTCCGCATGGCGGCCCGGCGCGTAGGGATTGAACGGGCGGGCCGCCGCCACGCGCAGATAGCTTTCGTGGTAATGGCCCGTGACGCGGCCGGCTTCCAGTTCGACCATCCCCACCTGCCACGGCTCGTCGGCGTGGCCGGCGACCGCGCCGGTGGATTCGAAATCCAGCACCGTCAGGATGGCGTCGCGGGCCTTCATGGCCCCGGCGGCGCGAGCGCGGCGTCCAGCTCCGCGAGCACGGCGCCGAACTCGGCGAAGGCCTCGCGCAGCACGCCCGCGTCGCGCAGGTCCACGCCGGCGGCGGCGACGGCCTCGAGCGGATCCCGGCTGCCGCCGGCGCGCAGCAGGCCGAGATAGGCGTCCACGCCCTCGCCCGCGCGCAGGCGGCGCGCGAAGACGAGCGCCGCGCAGAAGCTGGTGGCGTACTTGTAGACGTAGAAATCGTAGTAGAAGTGCGGGATCCGGGCCCATTCGAGGCCGATGGCCGGGTGGGCCGCGATCCCGGGGCCGTAATACTTCTGGTTCATTTCGTAATACTGCCCGCGCAGGAATTCGGCGGTCAGCGGCGTGCCCTCTTCTTCCCAGCGGTGCAGGTCGCGCTCGAACTCGGCGAACATGGTCTGGCGGAACACGGTGCCCTTGAAGGAATCGCACAGGTGGTTCAGCAGGTGTGCGCGGAACGCCGCGTCGTCCTTCCGCGCCAGCAGGTGGTGCGTCAGCAGCAGCTCGTTGACCGTGGAGGCGATTTCGGCGAGGAAAACGGGGTAGTGCGCCATCCGGTGCGGCTGGGCGCGGTTGGCCAGCCAGGTGTGGATCGAGTGCCCCAGCTCGTGCGCGAGCGTGAAGGCGTCGTCGAGCCGGTCGTGGTAGTTCAACAGCAGGTACGGCGGGCTGTCGTAGCACCCGCTGGAATAGGCGCCGGACCGCTTGCCCTTGTTCTCGGGCCAGTCGATCCAGCGCGCGGCGAACGCGGTGCGCAAGGCCCCGGCGTAGTCCGCGCCCAGCGGTTCGCAGGCGGCCAGGATCCACTCGCGCGCCTCCGCCATCGGCACCTGCGCGGCGCACGACGGCACCAGCGGCGCATACAGGTCGTACATGTCCAGGTCCGGCAACCCCAGCGCGCGCTTGCGCAAATCCAGGTAGCGGTGGAACGCCGGCAGCGCCTCGCGCGTGGCGGAAATCAATCCGTCGTAGACCGCCACGGGCACCTGGTCGTCGAAGAGCGCGGCCTCCAGCGCCGTCGGAAACTGGCGCACCTGCGCCACGTAGACGTGCGCCTTGATCGTGGCGGACAGCGTCGAGGCGATCGTGTTCTGCAGCTTGCCGTAGCCGGCCAGCAGGGTTTCGAACGCCGCCTTGCGCACGCCGCGGTCGGGATTCTCCAGATGCGCGCGGTAGGTCCCCTCCGTCAGCGGCAGCGGTTGGCCGTCCGGCCCCGGGACGTCCGGGAAGGCCAGGTCGGCATTGGTCAGCAGCCCGTAGGTCTGTTCCGGGGCCGCCAGCACCTCGGCGCTGCGCGCGAGCAGGGTTTCTTCGGCGGCGGAAAGCACGTGCGGCTTGTTGCGCAGCACCTTCAGCAGCGTGCGGCGGCAGTCCTTCAGCTCGGGCGCCTCCATCCACGCGCGGATTTCCGCCTCGGGATGCGTCAGCAATTCGGGCGTGATCCATGCGCATTGCGAGGCGATCTCGGTGTAGCGGGCGCGGATGCGCGCGTCGCGGACCTGGCAGGCGTCGTCCGCCGTGTCCTCGTCGTGGCGCAGGTGGGCGTAGGTATGCAGCTTCTCCAGCAGGCGGTCCAGCGCCGTTTCCGCGGCGAGCAATTGCGCGACCGCGGCCGCGGAATCCAGCTTGCCCTGCATGGCCAGCACCGGCGCGGCCGCCGCGTCGAGGCGCGCGAAGTCCGCTTCCCACGCTTCGGGCGCGGCGTAGAGCGGGGTCAGGTCCCAGGTCAGGTCTTCAGGCAGTTCGCGGCGGGTCGGCAAGGCAACGGATTCGGCGGGTGGGCTCATGCGCCTTAAAGTCCCCGAAACCGCCGCCCGCTTCAAGCATCTTCGGCTTTGGCAATTCCGGGCCGATGCCCTATGCTTCCGGCATGAAGAGATTCCTGCGCTTCCTGCTCTGGTTGGTCGGCACGGCGGTTTTCCTGCTGGCCACGGCCCATTTCACGCTGAAACACTTGCTCAACACGCCCAAGTTCAAGACGGCGGCGACGGGATTCATCGAACGGACCACCGGCCGGCCGGCCGACTACGGCCGGATCGACTACGCGCTGTTCCCCTTCGCCCTCGTCGTGCGGGACGCCGCACTCAAGGAAAAGGACGGCACGCGGGATTTCGCTTCGATCCGCTCGTTCTCCGCCGTCGTGGATTTCCGCCAAAAGGAAATCACCGCCCTGCGCTTCGACCGGCCGACCCTGCGCATCGTGCGGAACGCCGACGGCACGTTCAATTTCTCGGATCTGATCGCCGCCCCGCACGCCGCGCCGGGCGCGCCCGGCGGCGGCCCCGCCCGCCCCCCGGCGGGCCCGCGGCCGGAAGCCAAGCCCGCCGCGCCGCCGCTGGCCATCCGCTGGGTGGAAGTCGCCGGCGCGAGTTTCGAATTCGTCCGCCGGGACGCGGAATCCGGCGAGGAAACCTTCACGCTGACGGATCTGAATTTCAACCTGCGCGATTTCGCGCCGGACCGGCCGCTGCGGATGGAAGGCCGCGCCGCCATCGGAAAATCCTCGGCGTTCCAGTTCGAGCTGTCCGGCCCCGCCTTCGCGGACTATGCCGACCGGCCCGGCGCATGGCCGGCCGCGTTCAGCTCGCGGCTCGACGTCCGCGACTTCGCGGACGTGCGGGCGTTTCTGCCGGAAGGCACCTTGCCGTTCCAAAGCCTGGGGGCCACGCTGGACGTCCGCGGCGCCATCGTCGACCGGCTGGAAATCCGGCTGAACGCCCAGACTTCCGCAGCCACCGAAGCCCACCCCGTCGCGGCGGAAATCGCGCTGAGCGCCGAGATTTCGCTGCCGCCGCCGGTGGTGGCCCACTTGCTGGGCGGCGCGGAATTGCCGGAGGCGTTCCGCTTTTCCCCGCCGCCGTGCGCGCCGCCGCCCGGCACGATCGCGCTGCTCGACGATCCCGACCTGGCCCTCGCGCTCAAGCACGCGCAAGCCCAGGCGACGCTCTCCTTTCCGAAAATCGCCTATGGGCAGAACGTCTTCGAGCGGGGTTCGGTCTCCGCCGTGCTGCGCGACGGCGCGCTGGAGATTCCGACCGCGGCATGCGCGGCCTACGGCGGCACGTTCGAGGCGCGCGCCAGCGTCCAGCTCCTGGCCTGCCCGCTGTCCTACCGGATCGAACGCCTCGCGGCAGACCAACTGGACATCGGCCAGGCGCTGGCCGCCAACGGCCTCGGCGATTTCGCCGCAGTCTCGGGCACGCTCCATCTGGACGCCAGCGCGAGCGGCCAGGCCGTGGCGGAACCGGGCCTAGATTCGCTGGAAGCCGACATGCAGGCCCGCATCGAGAATCTCCAGACCGTCGGCACCGGCGGCTCGCTGATGGACCAGATCTGGGTGCGGCTCGACCAGCCAATTCTCCTGCAGCTCGTGCCGCGCCTGAAGACCAAGGTCGAACGGGCGAAGCAGGCGGCCACGACCACCACGACTTCACGCTACGAAACCGCCACCGCCCGCCTCGCGCTGCGCAACGGCCTTGCCGCGCTCTCCGATACCCGTCTGGCCATGCCCGGCTACCGGATCGACGTCGCGGGCTCCGTGTGGCCCTTCGGCGACCGCCTGGATCTGGCGGGCAAGGTGGTCGCCTCCCCCGAGGAAACCGCGCAGCTGACCGGCGGCAAGAACCGCGCCGACGTCCTGCCCTACGAAGACGGCGGCCTGATGATCCCCTTCACCGTCCGCGGCGCCCTGCGCGATCCGCAAGCGCGGCCCGATCTCGATTTCCTGCTGAAGAACGCCCTATCCGGAGCCGCCGCCGGATCGTCCGGCGACCTGCTCGACGGCCTGTCCAAATCCGACCGCAAGAACGTCGAAAAGGGCCTGGAAATCCTGGGGGGCTTCCTGAAGCCGTAACGCTTTTCCGCGGCGGCATTTTCGGGTTTGACGGCCCCATCCCCCGGGCCTATTCTCCCAAGATCGTAAGCCGTTTGCTGTTTGTTTGACGTAGGAGCGCGCCATGGAAGAAATCACGTTGGACCAAATTCCCCGGAAGACCCGCGACCTGTACGAAAAAGCCATGTCCGCGCTGGAACGGGGCAATGCCGGGTATGCGCTGGACATGCTCAAGCAGGTGATCGCCGTGGAACCCCGCTTTGCGCTGGCCCGGAAAAACCTGCGCCTCGCCCAGGTCAAGACGGCCTTGGCCGGCAAGCCCAACGCCATGACCCACCAGTTGTCGTCGCTCAAAGGCACCTTCACGCTGATGGGCGCCCAGGGCAAGCTGAAGAAAGACCCCAAGGCCGCCCTGGAAGGCGCCGAAAAACTGCTGGCCATCGATCCGCTCAACTTGTCGTTCCTGAAGTTCTTCGCCCAGGCCGCCGAGGCCGCCGACATGGCCGAACTGGCCACGCAGACGCTCGAGATCGCCCGGCCCTACTACGCCAAGAACGTCGAATTCCTGCGCCTGCTGGCCCGGCTCTTCATCGCCACCAACCAGCCCGGCGGAGCCAAGGATTGCTATGCGACGGTCGCCGAGCTGCTGCCCAACGACCAGGTCGCCATCAAGAACCTCAAGGATGCCGCGGCCCTCGACACGATGAAGGTCGGCGGCTGGAACGACATGAAGAGCGACTTCCGCTCCAAGCTCAAGGACAAGAAGGAAGCCATCCTCCTCGAGCAGCAGGCTAAATCCGTGAAGGGCGACAGCGACATCGACACGCTGATCGCGGAACGCCTCAAGGACATCCAGCGCGAGCCGATGAACATGAACTTCCGCCGGGCCCTCGCCGACCTCTACGTCCGCGCCGAACGCTACGACGAAGCCTTGCAGGCGCTGGACGAGGCGACGAAGGCCGCCGGCCGTTCCGACCCGCAGATCGAGCGCACGACCTCGGCGATCAAGGTCAAGAAGTTCGACGCCGCCATCGCCGCCGCGAAGGCCGCCGGCGATGCGGCCGCCGCCGCCGCGCAGGAAACCGCCAAGGCCGAATTCCTCTATGCCGACGCCGTCGACATGGTCAAGCGCTACCCGAACGACCTGCAGTTCCGCTACGAACTCGGCTACCAGTACTACCTGCGCAAGCAGTACAACGAGGCCATCGAGGAATTCCAGCTCGCCCAGCGCAACCCCCAGCGCCGGACCCGCGCGCTCTACCACCTCGCCCTGTGCTTCCGGGAAAAAGGCCAGCCGGACATCGCGTTCGAGCAGCTCCAGAAGGCCGCCTCCGAACTCACCCTCATGGACGAAACCAAGAAGGACGTCGTCTACGAAATGGGCCTCTTGGCGGAACAGATGGGCCGCCAGGACGAAGCCATCGCCTTCTTCAAGGAAATCTACTCCGTCGACATCAAGTACCGCGACATCACCCAGCGCATCGAAGCGGCCTACCAGAAAAAATAGCGGGCCCATGAAGATTTTCGCCCCGATCGTTCTCGCGGGCTGCTGGGCGCTGGGCGGCGCCGGTTGTTTCCGGGCGCCGTCGGCGGAACCCTTGCCGGCCGTGCCGGAAGCGCCGTTTCCCCGGCCGGCGGCCGGGGAGTTTTCGGTGATGACCTTCAACCTGAACCAGTACGCGCTGCTGGACCGCGACGGCGATGCCGACACCCTCGAACCCAAGCCGCCGGAAGAAGCCGGGTCCATCGTCGAGGTGATCCGGCAGGTTTCGCCCGACGTCCTGGCCGTGCAGGAAATGGGCGATCCCGCCGCCTGGGCCGAGTTCAAGTACAGCCTCCGGCAGGCCGGCCTCGATTATCCCCACGAGGAATATCTCCGGCGCGGCCGCTCGGTCCTGAACCTGGCCGTCCTCTCGCGCTTCCCCGTCGTCGCCACGAATTCGCACGTCGACGACGTCTATACCATCGGCCCTACGAAGTTCCCGGTCATGCGCGGCATCGTCGAGATCGACCTCGAAGTCCATCCGCAGTACCGCCTGCGCCTGATGGTGGCCCATCTCAAGTCCAAGGTCTTCCACTCCTTCGGCCAGGCCGAAATGCGCCGCAACGAAGCCCGCCTGCTCAACAACCACATCCGCCGCGCGCTCGAAAGCGACCCCGACGTCAACCTGCTGGTCGTCGGCGATTTCAACGACACGCCGGCCTCGGCGGCGCTCCGGGACATCGCCTCCTACAAGCGCCGGCGGATCCTGCACGACCTGCGGCCCGTGGACGCGGTCGGCGACGCCTGGACGCACCGGCAAAACGACGACACCTACCACCGCATCGACTACATGCTCGCCAGCCCCGGCTTGCTGCCCGAAGTCGTGCCCGACAAGACCTACGTCGTCCGCTCGCCCCGGCTCGCCGGGGCTTCCGACCATCGTCCGCTCGTCGCGACGTTCGTCGCGGCCGAGCGCGGAGCCGAAACCGCGCCCGATCTTTCCAAACGCCTCCCGCCCGAGATCCCCCAAAACGATTGACCCCGCCATGACGACGTCGAACCCCACCGCCATCCTCCTCGTTTCCTGCCCCGACCAGCGCGGCATCGTCGCCGCCCTCTCTTCGTTCATCGCGCGGCACGACGGCAACATCATCGCCCTCGACCAGTACGTCGACGTCGAAGAACGGGCCTTTTTCGCCCGCATGGAATGGGAACTCGCCGGATTCTCCATTCCCCTCGAAGAGTTCGCGGAACGCTTTTCGGCGGTGGCGGACCCGATGCGCGTGTCCTGGACGCTGCACCGCTCCGACAAGCGCCTGCGCATGGCCGTGCTGGTTTCCAGGCAGACCCACTGCCTCTACGACGTCCTGGCCCGCCACGAGAGCGGCGAATGGCCGGCCGACATCGCGCTGGTCCTGTCCAACCACGAAGACCACCGCAGCCTCGTCGAACGCCACGGCCTGCCCTTCCATTGCATCCCCGTGACGGCCGCGACCAAGGCGGATGCGGAAGCCCGGCAGATCGCCCTCCTGCGGGAAGCCGGCGTGGACTTCATCGTGCTGGCTCGCTACATGCAGATCCTGAGCCCCGCCTTCGTGCAGGCCTTTCCCCTGCAGATCCTCAACATCCACCACTCGTTCCTGCCCGCCTTCGCCGGCGCCAACCCCTATCGCGCGGCCCACGAACGCGGGGTCAAGATCGTCGGCGCCACCGCCCACTACGTCACCGAAACCCTCGATGAAGGGCCCATCGTCGAGCAGGACGTCATCCGGGTTTCCCACCGCCAAGGCGTCGAGGATCTCGTCCGCCTCGGGCGCGACCTGGAAAAAATCGTGCTCTCCCGCGCCATCTACTGGCACCTGCACCACCGCATTCTCGTCTACAAGAACCGCACCGTCGTTTTCTCCTGATGTCCGCTCCGGATCTCGAACGGCTCAACGAAGGCCTCCGCGCGGCCGATCGCGACCTGCTTCGCGCGCTGGCCGCGCGCGCCGCCCTGCCCCGGGAACCGGGGCCGAAATGGGTCGGTCCGGCGGAATCCGCGCCGCCCTTGGCCGAATTGGTCTATGCCGTGGCTCCGGCCGGGACCGCGGCGGACGCCGCCGCCGCGACACGGGCCAACCAGGCCCTCTGCACGGCGGTGGCGGCGCTGCGCGCGCGCGCCGCCGAACAAGCGGACGGCCGTTTCGAGCAACAGCGGCCGGCGTCCCAGGCCGCGCTCGAAAACGGCGACCGCGAACGGATGGGAATCCTGTTGGCCGACGTGGCGGCGGATCTGCAGCGGCTCGAGTCCATCCGCGCGGCCGCCGCCGACTGTGCGCCGCCGCTGCCGGACGGAACGGCCGGCCTGCTCTGGCGCGAATTCGTCATTCCCTGGACGCGCCAGCTTGCCATCGCCCGCCTGATGGAGCCCGGGCGATGATCCGCGGCGGGGCCTTCCTGGCGATTTCCGCGTTTCTCGCCTACGTGTCGCGCAAGCCCCTGCGCCGGCCGCACACCCACGGGTTCTTCCGGTTTTTCGTTTGGGAAGCGCTGGCGGCGCTGTTCCTGCTGAACGGTCCCCATTGGATCGAGGACCCGTTCGGCCCGCGCCAACTGGTTTCCTGGACGCTGATCACCGTTTCGGCCGCGCTGGCGCTCGCCGGCGCCCACGCCTTGCGCGCCTATGGCCAGGCGGGACCGCAGCGGACCGATCCCGATCTGTATCCGTTCGAGCGGACCTCCTGCCTCGTCACGCGCGGGATCTACCGCTACTTGCGCCATCCGCTCTATTCCTCGCTGCTGTTCCTGGCCTGGGGCATTTTCCTCAAGCGGCCCAGCCTGGACGCGCTGGTCCTGGCGGCGGCGACGACGCTGTTCCTGGGCCTGACCGCGCGCCGGGACGAGGCGGAATGCCGATGCTATTTCGGCGCGGCGTACGCCGTCTACGCCGCGCGCACGCCGGGCTTCCTGCCGTTCGGGCCGTAAGCCGGCACGCGGCGTCAGCCGGGTTCGAGGCCGGGACAGCCGGCGACCTGCCAGCCGTGCGGGAAATCGCGGCATTGCCGGGGACGCGCGGCATAGATGCGGCACCGGCCGTCGGCCTGCAGGAATTCGCAGGTTCCGTCCGGCGCTTCTTTCAGGGTCAGCTGCGCGCGATTGCGCGCCAAGGCCGCGTGGCGGGCGATGAAATCGGTTTCGGAGAGCCCCAGCGCGGCGGCGGCGGCCGCGACGTCTTCCGCTTCCAGCAAGACCGAACCGGGCCAGCGGCAACAGGCGCCGCAGCGGCGGCAAACGAAGGCATCCGAAGGAACCATGGACGGGAAAACGGCGCGGGCCGGCCTACTGCATGAACATGCGTTCGCCGCCGGGGCCGATCATGATGGGATTCTTCTCGTCTTGCAGTTCGCAGGCGACGTTGATGTTCTTGATCCACGCCAGATTGCGCGCGCGCTGGAAAATCCGATAGCTGTCCGGCCGCACGAGGAAACAGACGAACTGGGTATCCGCATCGATCGCGGCCAGCCGGGATCCATACCATTTGTCCGGGGTCTCGGCGGACTGGCTGACGAACGTGTAGCCTTCCGCCTCGGGAATCGGCATCAGCACGTACTTGCCCATCAGCGCGTAGGTGTAGTCGAGTTTCTGGCCGCCGACTTCCAGCATGGTCTGGGAAGCCATCTTCAGGAATTCGGTTTCGTCGCCCGCGACCCGGTCCCGCAACTCTTCGGTCTTTTCGTCGCAGGCCTTTTTCAGTTCATCGACCGAAATGTGGAACAGCTGGTTCTTGCGGCACTCGAAAAACACGGGGGACTTGTCGTCGGACTGCATTTCCTTGGGGGTGGCGACCAGCACCGTGATCTGCGAGGCGTCGATGCCCGTCAGCAAGATGATCAGCACCAGCACGCCCAGCAGGCAGCTCATCAGGTCCGTGAAGGAGCTCAAATCCAATGCGGGTCCGGACGCCATGGCCTAGGTTCCTTCCGCCGCGGGCGCGGTTTCCGCCGCCGGCGCGGCGGCGGCCGGCGGATTGGCGGACGGCGGTTCGGGGGCGCCGAGCACCTTGATTTCCCGCCCGGTGTCCCACGGTTCGAAGCCCACGTCGATGCCGCGGTCCCGGATCACCTGGCGCAACTTGCGCTGGAACGTGGCGCTGCCGGGCCGCAGCAGCAGGACGATGTAGCGCACCGACTTGACCCGTTCCACGTCGTCCAGGAACAGCTCGAAGTCGTTGCCCTCGAAGACGAGATCCCGCGCTTCGATCACCTTTTGTTCCGGATGGATGATCAGGCGGGTCGGCTCCACGTCCACGTAGATGGGGTCCTGCTTCATGTTCTGGAACTTGGGCGGAACGAAGGTGTCTTTTTCTTCTTCCTCCCCGTAGACGGACCCCGTGACCAGCGCGCCGATCTTGATGTTTTCCGGGTTGCTGATGATGGTCAGCACGTTGCTGACCAGCATCATCATCAACACGCCGATGAGCATCAGCACGATGTTCTGGAACCCGGAAGAATCGAATTCGGCCATCTTCACGGCGTCGCGTCCTCCGGAGCCGCCGGCGCTGCGGGCGCCGGCGATTCGGCGGCCGGGGCGGCGGCGGCCGGCGAAAATTCCCCGGCGTCGTCCGCCGCTTCCAGGCTCATCTCCACGCGTTTC
This sequence comes from Verrucomicrobia bacterium UBA2281, assembly GCA_002347655.1. Taxonomy (GTDB): domain Bacteria; phylum Verrucomicrobiota; class Kiritimatiellia; order CAIQIC01; family Lenti-01; genus Lenti-01. The sequence goes on from DDWR01000019.1 coordinate 29,187, forward strand.
TTCTCGACGATTTCCTTCAGGTCGGACTGGGCGCCGGTCAGTTTCGCGTCCGACGCCGAATCGCCGAAGGCAATGGTCATGCTGGCCGGGAACTGGCCGAGCTTGAGCCAGCCGATCGAACGGTTGGCGCCGCCCCCGGCGCCGCCGAAGCCGGAAACCAGGAGGTTGCTGAATTCCTCCTTCGTGATCTTGCCGCCGTCCATGCCTTCGAGGGTGGCTTCTTCCATGAACGAAGCCTCGTAGGTGACGGTGCCGCTTTCCGTGCCGGCCGACTTGACCATCAGTTTGGCCTTCTGTTCGCGGGGCCCCTGGAAGAGGGTGAGATAGTAGTCGCCGTAGATGCCGGCCCCGAGGAAGGACAGGTTGACGTAGACGCCCCCGTCGGCCTGGTCGAGCCCGCAGACCACCACCGGCACGTGCAATCCGCCGGGCGCGGAGGCCACCTTGGAAATGTTCGTGCCGGACATGCGGTAGACGCCGACGTCGCCCTCGAAGATCGGCCGGGTCTGCTCGACTTGCCCGCTGCGGCGCCGGGCGGAAAAGAAACTGAGGCTGGGGCTGACGGCCGACTCCGTCATCACCACCTTGCTCGGGAACAGCAGGAAGAACTCCACCGATTCGATGGGATCGGTTTCCGCCCCTTCCACTTCGACGGCGGCCCGCACCCGGCCGGCCACGATGGGCATCTTGCCGGCGATGTCGCTCAGGTTGAAATCGATCGCATGGGTCGAATCTTCCGGCAGGATTTCCTTGGCGGCATCCTGCAGGCGATCGAAGAAATTGTTGAGGAACGCGGGGGCTTCCGTCGGCATGCCCATCATGCCTTCGGCGGATCGCACGATCTGGCGCATGACCGATTCGTTGAAGCGCATCTCCGAACTGGGCTTGGCTTCCAGCAAGCGGCCGGCCGCGGGGTCCGTGACGAGATAGCGGACGTTCTTCCGGTCCATGGCGATGGCGCCGATGGACTTCAATTCTTCGGTCAAGGTCATCTGCTGGCCGGTGAACGGCTCCATGCGCCGCAGGCTGGCCTTGCCCGGCGCGTCCTGCAAGCCCAGGATGAAACTGCCGTCGGGAAACAACGCCAAACTGACCAGTTCCGAACGGCCGGCCGCGCCCGGCGCGCCGCCCAGCATCATGTGGCGATCCACTTCCCACCAGGACAGGTCGCCCTTGACGCGATCGCCCAGCAGCATCACGTCCTGCCGTTCCGAAATCGCGAAGGTGCCGAAATTGGCGAAGGGGCCGAAATCGATCACCCACCAGTTGCCGTCCGTTTCCCGCATCAGCGCCGAACCGAACTTCATGAAATCGGAACCGATCTCGTCGGCGCCGACGATGTACAGCCGGTCGCCGGGATCGACCAGCAGGTCGCGCCACATGAATTCCTGGTCCAGCCAGGGCACCGGCACGCAGCGGGCGACGGCATATTGGCCCTGCGCGTCGGGCCGGAATTCGAGGATGCGGCCGTTGGGCACCTGTTCGGCCACGAACAGCGTGCCGTTGGTGGAGATCGAAATCGGGCCCGGCCGGTGCAAGACGGGATCCATCCACTTTTCCATCGGCATGTCCGGCGAAATGGCCCAGCGCGGCAGCATTTCCGAAACCGTCCAATTGGGGGCCAGCGCCGATTCGGGCCGGCCGTTCTTCACGACGAGGATGCGCCCGCTGCCCCGTTCGGCAACGTAGACCTCGCCGGAGATCGGATGGACCGCCGCGCCGACGGGATCCTGCAGGCCTTCGGCCAGCGAACGGATGGACAGGGTTTGGCCGGCGGCGCCCGCGGCCCAAGCCAAGCCCGCCGCGCAGACCGTCGGAAGGAGCCGAATTCGGAAACCGTTCCGCATGACCGGGGGTCCGCCCGCACGCCCCTAGGAGACGACTTCCTCGTGCAGCGTAATGACCCGCGGCTTGCTCAAGCGGCGGCAGAACTCGTCGGTGGTCGCCAAGTGCTCGCGCAGCTGCGCGAAGGACTTCTGGAAATCATCCGCGCCGGCGATGCCCGCCATGGCGCGTTCCAGCGCCTGTTCCACCTTGAGCAGTTCCTGGATCTTCGCGCCCAGTTCGACGATCGTGGCGATCTGCTGCTCGACGATCCCGGCCGAATCGGCGGCCTTTTGCAGGCTGGCGCCGAGCGTGGCCTGGATTTCCCGGGCGGTGCCCGCGTATTTGTCGGCCATCTCCGCCGCCCGCGCGTGCGCATGCTCCATCGCCGCGGCCAAGGCCTTGACTTCGTCGTCGGTGGCGTCCTTGCGCACCTCGACGTAGCGCCGGGTCAGTTCGTCGAACTGCTTTTTCAGCTCGTCGCCGGCCTTTTCGATCGACACCGTGAAGACTTCCTCGTAGCGGTCCGGATCCGGGATGTAGCGCCGGAACGCGGCCTCGATCGAGTCTTCGAGGTTCTCGATCATGATCGTCTGCTGTTCGGCCGACGGCAGGCGCCGCACGAAATGTTCGTCCAGATAGATGTCCACTTCCGCCATGAACGACCCTTCGCGGCGCATCACCGACGTCAGCGGGAACTGGATCAGGGTCACGAGCATCAGCGCCAGGAACGTCGTGTCGAAGGCGACGCCCAGGCTGATCGTCACCTGGGCGATGGCGCCCTTGATGGCCGACAGTTCGGCGGAGCCCGAGAGGAAGTCGGCGAACCCGCCGACGGCCGCGCCCAGCCCCTGCACCGTGCCGATGAACCCCAGGATGGGAATCACCCACAGCATCAGGCGCGCGATCGTGAAGGTCATGTCCGACATCGCGTTGTCGCGCGTGTTTTCCGCGCCGATCCAGCCCGAGACGCGGCCCAGATCCTTGGTCGCCACCCACAGGCCCAGCGCCCGGTCCAGGCGGCTCAGCAGGATGCTGTTCTTGTCGCCGCCGGTTTCCTGGATGCGCTTGCGGAGCCCCTGCAGTTCCTCTTCGCTTTCCATGTTGACGCCGGTGAGCTGCGCCGTGTCGTCCGCGATGTGCAGGATCTGCGTTTTCAGGATCCGGTTCTTCTGCAAGATGAAGAACACGATGACGAAGAAGCTGAGCAGTTCGAGCCATTGGATGGGCCCGCGCTGGTTGATCAGGCCGTTGACGTACTTGAGAATCCCGACGTCGTACATGCGGCTGAGGATGTTGAGGCTCAGGCACAGGACCACGGTGCAAACCGCCGAACCGATGATCTGGATCCACACGTTCGCGTCGGTCGTCGGGCGCGTACCCGTCAATCCGGCGATTTCTTCCGGAAAATCCCCGGCGGCCGCGGCCGGAGCAGCAGATGCTGGCTGGTTGTCCAACTGTTCTTTGTCTTTGGCCATATCCTGAACCTGTCCTTGAGGTTGAATCCAACGCCGCCCATGCGGACTGCAACGGGCTTCACTTTCTCAAAACCCAAGGGAGCCGTCGATAGAAAATTGAACGAGAAGGAAACAAACTCTCGGGCGAGGCCGGCCGGGCCCGGAACGGGTGGCCGGCCCATGTCCGCCGGAGCCGATTCAGCCGTTGGGCCGGGCGGGCCGCCGCCGCCCCAGCCACCCGCGCAGATAGCCCCAGCCATAGGCGACGTGCGCGCACGGAAACGCGAACGCCGTCAGAAGCCCGCGCGGCCGCCCCCGGGCCAACCGGAGACTTTCCGCAACGACGACCAGCGCATAGAAAGCCAGCGGCCACGTCCAGAAACGCCAACCGGCCGGCCACAGCAGCAGCACCGTGGCCAATCCGGCCAGATACAGGACGAATCCCAGCGGCGCGGCACGCCAGAGCCACCGCCAACTCGCCCGGCGCCCCTGGTAGACCCCGTAATCGCAAAACTGCCGCCAAAAAGACCGGCCCAGACGGCGCCGATGGTGGAAGACCCGCACGGCGGGATCGTACCGCACGCGATACCCCATTCGATGCGCCAACTCGCAAAAGGCCATGTCCTCCGACGTGTCCAGCTCCGGCCGGAAGCGCAGCCCCGGCCGGTTCCGGGCCAGCATGTTGCAGGTCGGCAACTCCGCGACGTCCCGTTCGGACACCGGCGCGTGGCGGATGTAGGCCGCCCCCATCCCCAACGGACTGGCCATCACGTCGCCGCAAGCTTTCCGGCGGACGTCGTCTTCGGGCGGCGTCAGGTTGGGTCCGCCGACGATGGCGACCGCCTCGTCCGCGAAAGGCGGCAGGCCGGTCGCCAGCCAGTCGGGAAACACGCGCGCATCCGCATCCACGAACCCAAAGACGTCCGCTTCGTTGTTTTCCATCGCCACGTTGCGCTTGCGGCCCGGATTCACCGGACCGCTGGGCCGTTCCCGGACCCGCTCCGCGCCCGGCATCCGCCGGATGGCGTCCCAATCCACCGCTTCCAGCGGCGCATCCGGCACCAGCGTGACGCGCCGGCAGGGGGGCTCCATTTCCAGCGCCGCCCGCACGCTTTCCGCCGTCCAGGCATCCCAGCGCCGGAAGGGAATCACCACGTCGACGAAGTACCGATCCCCGCTCACGCCGCCGCCGCTTTCCGAAGGCCGGTCGCCGCCAGCCAACCCGCGGCCCCCAATCCGGCCAGAATTCCAACCCATTGCAGCAGAATCGGCAGCGAAGAAGGCCGATAGGCCAGCTCCACCCGGTGCGTCCCGGCTTCCTCGATGGCCACGCCTTGGAACATGTAATCGACCCGCAGCACCGGCCGCGGCGCGCCATCCACGGTCGCCCGCCAGTTCGGATCGAATTTCTCCGCCACGCGCAATACGACCGGGCCGTGGTTCTTCACGGTGAACTCGTAGCGCCCCGGGATCAACCGCTCGATCGAAATTTCCGGTCTGGGACCCGGATCGCCCGAGGGCGGCGCGCAGACGTCGTTTCCGGGCGCCAACAGCGCCGACTCGAACGGGATGAAGGCCGGATCGCCCAGCGTCCGCAGCGCTTCGTCGTCCGCGACCGTGCGCCACGACCGAATCGCGGCCACCCGCGGCGGCACGTCTTTCATTTTCAGGACGACTTCCGGCGCCGTCGCGACCGGCGGCACGCTGCGCACGGCCACGCCGCCGCGGCCATCGTCGTAGGGCTGGTAGGCCCACGCCAATTCCAACTGCCGGGCCCAGTCCGGATTCGCCAGCAGCTGCGCCGCCACCGGTCCGTGCGCCAGCACGTGGCTCACCGCCGTCAGCTTCCACATCCGCACCGGATCGCGCGCCGCCTTCCAGAAGGCCACGTAGTCCGCCGGCGGCCGGGGCAATTGGGTGACTTCGATCGACGGCACGCCATGGTAGGGAAACAGGTAGGTCAGCCAGAAGTTGTAGAATCCGTCCTTGGTCGCCATCGCCGTGCGGTTGGACCCCACTTCGCGCTTCAGATAGCGCACCAGATCGTTCTCGGCCACGTAGCCGGCCGGCATCGTCTGCACGTAGTGCGGCGCCAGGATCGCGGCCGCATCGAAAACGACCAGCAGCGCGGGCAGCCAGGCGCCCCAGCCGGCAAACCGCCGCGCGCGGGCGCCCAGCAGCCAGAGGATGCCCGCGCCGGCCAGCAGCGCGCCGCCCGCGTAGGTCGCCGCGAACGCCTTGTTCCATTGGATGGCCCGCCCGGTCGCCCCCCAGCCCGCCGCCGCCAGCCGCGCCGCCCCGGCCGACAGATCCGCCCACAACGCCAATCCCGACAGCAGGAAAACGAGCGCGGCGATTCCCGCGCCCCACGTCCATTTCCGCGCGGCGCGCGCTTCCATCTTCAGCGCCGCGTCCAGCCCGAACGCCGCCAGCACGCCCCACGCCAGCTGGAAGAAGTGGATGAACTTGTTCGGATTGCGGATGCTGCCGAAGCCCGGCAACCAGCTCAGCGGCCTGTAGAGCACGAAGAATTTGCCGAACGCCAGCAACAGGGCCACGAGGCACAACCCGCCCCAAACGAACACGGCCGCCGCCGTTTCCGGATCTTCCCGCCGCCGCCGGAACGCCGCCGCCAGTCCCAGCAGCGCGAACAACAGCGGCACCGCGCCGACGTAGACGTTCTCCAGCTTGAAATTCATGAATCCTTGGCGCGCCTGTTCCCAGCCTTCGCTCCGGCCCATCTTGCCCCAGTACGGGCCTTTCTCATCGCCGCTGCGCCAGCCCGTCCAACCCGGGGCGATGAAATCCAGGCTTTCGCCCGGCGGCTGGCTCCACTGGGTGACGTAGGCCCAGCGCTCCGCCGGCGTTTGGTCGTCCGTGGATTCCGTCACGCCCGATCCCTTTGCGGCCAGCGAGGCCCCGCCCGCCAAGAGCGCCGCGACCAGCGCCGCGCCCCCGGCTTGTTTCGCCAGCAGGGCCGGTTTCCAGCCGCCCGCCGCGCGCACGGCTTCGTACAGGCCGAGCGGCGCCAGCAGCAGCGCGCAGAACAGCGCCACGTCCGCTTGCTCCAGGAACATCGCGCCGGCCGCCGCGCCGGCCACGACGCCCCACGCGGGCTTGCGCGTGCGGCCCCAGCGGCCCAGCGCGAACACCGCCAGCGCCAGGAACGGCATCAGCCCGTATTTGCCCACGTGCCCCGCATAGGTCAGCGTCAGGTTCGTCCCGACCCAGAAGGCCACGAGCCCGCCGAACGCGCCCGCCGCCGGACGCAACCCCCGGTCGCGCAGATACAGCGCCAGCAACCAGGCCGCCAGCGCCAGGCATAGCCCATGGTACGCGTTCATGAACGTTTCCGCCGGCAGCGCCTTCAGCAGAAAATAGCCGGGCCGCACCATGCTCATCGCCGGCAGGCCCCACAGCGCCTCGCCCATCCACGGATGCACCACGGAGTTCTCCAGCATGCGCTGGTTGTTGCGCAGCAGCCCCACGTTGTCGTCCGTCGTCAGCAGCACCGCTCCAGGCGCCCACAGGGCGTGGAAAACCAGCACCGCGACCGCCCCGAACAACGCGAGAAGAAGAACTCCCTGCCACCGATTGGATTTCATGCCCGGATCAAAAAGGTTCCCCTGTCCGCTGGCAATCTAAAAAAAGGAGCCCTTCGTTCCCCGGAGGGCGTCGTTCCGCCCCGCTCCGGCAATGGACCCGGCCATTGCGCCGGGTGCATCCTACGGCCTCGCCACCCGGCAGCGGAAATACCGGGAAGTCACGGCCATGCTCCACGGCCACGACGCCGGCGAACCGGTCCCCGGAGTGGCGGGAAAGCGGCAGGCCCAATTCGGCTTGTCAAGCGCTTCCGAGTCGTCCAGCCAGTACCGGCGGGAAGCGGAAGTCGCGATGGACAGTTCGAAGTCTTCGCCGGAGCGGCGGATTTCCAATTGCGGCGGACGGCTGTCTGCATCGGTTGGATCGGTGTCCGCAATGAATTCGTCCAGATTGGACGTTCCGTCCGCGTCCGCTTGGCCCGCAGGGTCGCCCCCCGTCGCCGACCCGAAATACTCGTCTTCCCAGCCATCAGGCATGCCGTCGCCATCCGAATCCAGCATCGCATAGGCGGAGAATTCCGACGTGTCGAGCGTCCCTTCGTGCTGCGCGGTCGCGGTCACGAAATTGGGCGGCGGCACGGGCATGACGATCGTCGAATTGGTGAACGCGACGAATCCGGCGGCATCGGTGGAAAGAGCCAAGTCGCCGAGGAAGGTTTCCCCCTCGCCGTGCCCGGAGGCATCGCAGTTTCCGTTGGCGTAGAAGTTCAGCCGGTAAGGACTCAGAGGCTGGGCGGAGAGCGAGCCCCGCACGACCAGATGGGTGCCGTTGTTGGAAACCGAAACCAGCACGGGATAATTCTGCAGGCGGTTGGGCCCGACGTCGGCATCCAAGGGATCGTTGAGGCTCACGCCGTTGCCGTCCAGATCGATGCCCAGCTTGGCGTTGGAATGGATGCGGTTGATGCCGATCCGATTGCCGACCGCCGCCCCGCCGGTGACCAGAATGCCGTCGGATCCGCTGTGGGCGATGTCGTTGGCCTCGCCCGGCACCGCGCTGCCGATGCGGTTGGTGGGCGCATCCGAGATGCGGATTCCGCAACCGCCGTTCCCCAAGCGGCCAAGGCCCGATGCCCCCACCCCGATCCGATTGCCCTTCACCTCGGTCCCGGTGCACTCGGCGTTGGCCAACGCGATCCCATCCCCCCCGTTGGCCGAAATCAGGTTGCCTTCGCCAGCGCCCCCGCCGCCGATGATCGTGCCGGGCGCCCGACTCACCGTCAGCCCGTTGCCGCCGTTGCCCATCCCGATCGTGCCCGACAGATCGACGCCGAGATAATTTCCCAGGATCCGGTTTCCCGAGCTGTTGGTGTCGGCGATGGTGATCCCGTAGTCCGTGTTTCCGGAAACGACGTTCCGGGCCCCGGCGCCGCTCCCGCCCACCCGGTTGCTCGCAGCGCCCTGGATCAACTGCACCCCATATCCGTTCGGCACCGGGCTGACGGCGGCCCCCAGCCCCACCCAATTGCCCTCGATGACGTTGCGCCGGGCATTCGTTCCGAGCAGCCGCATCCCCCAGACGTTGCCGGAAATCAAGTTGCGCTCGGCCGCCACCGTTCCGCCAATGCGGTTCGAGGCCCCCCACACGCTCACGCCGATCGTGTTCCCCAGCGCCGCCGTGCCCGTTTCGTCCACGCCGATCCAATTGCCAACCACGACGGTGTTGCTGGCCCCGGACTGCAACCACACCCCGTATTCCGCGTTGCCGCCGATGAGATTGCCCTGCCCCGGGCCCGCACCGCCGATCTGGTTGCCCGGGGCACCCAGAACCTGCACGCCATATTCGTTGGGACGGGCCATCGTCCCGTCGTTGCCGATCCAATTGCCCAGCACGAGATTTCCGGACGATTGGTTGAACAGGTTGATGCCGCATTCCCCGTTGTAGCCGATGCGGTTGCCGTCGAGCGCCATCCCCCCGCCGATGAAACAGTCGTGCGAATCGTCCAGCGACACGCCGTCAAACACGTTGCTCCAGATCGTGCAGTTCGCGATGGTGACGGCCGCCGCGTGCTGCAATTGGATTCCCGTCGTCCAGTTCACGACGTTCAGCGCCTGGATCACGGTCGTCGTGCTGCCGATGATGGCGAAACCCGATGCGACTCCGGCGGCGGAACCGTCCAGCGTCACCAGCGGGAGCCCGGAAAAACCCGGCTGGCTGGCCCCGTCCACCGTCACCGGATCGAGGTCGAAAATGACCGGCAACGGCGAGGTCGGCTGGATCCGATAGGGCGCCGGAAGATTGAACCGGACCACGTCCGCGCCCGGATTGGTGGCCGTCGCCGACAGCGCCCACCGCAGCGTCCCGACGCCGCTGTCCGCGGCGCTCGTCACCGTGTAGACCGCCGCATCGGCCGTCGGAGCCGATCCCAGCAGTCCCAAACCCAACAACCACCCGGCCAGTCGATTGGTTTTCATCGCTGTCCTTTCGGTTTTCTTGAACTTGATATGATTCGACCGCCTTACCAAGCGCCCCGGACCGGCCATACCGCGCCGCCCGCCGTGGCTTTGGGCGCCGGTCCGACGGCGCCGCCGCTGATGCCCCACCCCCAGTCTTCGGGATCGACCCCCTGGTAGGAAGAGCTGGTCCAGTAGATCGGTCCGGGCGGCGCGCCGGTGAAGGGATGTCCCTCCGGCAGGAACGAAGGCCGCCCGTAGTCGATCAGGCTCCAACCTTCGCGCCGCGTCGGCAGCCGCCAGTCGGCGTGTCCCCCCAGATCGAAATCGTTGCATTGCTGGACCGCATCGCCCCAGTGGATGGCCGTGCCGATCCCGGCCGCCCGCGTCCACATCCGGCCCACCAGATTGTCGAACACCAGATTGGTGTCGGACGGGATGGTGAACCGCGGAATGGGCCACGGCTGGCCCGGCTGCAGATCGCCGTCGTCGCCGGCCTTCAGGCTCGTCTTCATGCCGGTCTTGGGCACGGGCGCCTTGCCGACGGCATGGCTCCGTACCGGCCAGCAATACGGCAGATCGTTGGTTCGCGCCCGGCTGTGGATGCCGCCGTCGACCAGACCGATCGCCCAGGCTTGGTTGGTGTTGTTGATGTTCCCCGTGCTCGTCCAGTACAGGCCGGTGAGGTTCACGAACGGATGCAGCGCCGGCAACGCCGGATTGTAGGCCCCCAGATCGATCAGGCTTTCCATCTCGCGCACCGTCGGCATCCGCCAGCCGTTGTAGCCATACATGCCGTCCAAAACGGGCATCAAATCCAGGCAATTGTCCCAAGAGCCGTAGATGGGCGTGGCAAACCGGGACCACATCAACCCGGTCAAGTTGTCCACCACCACGTTGGTGTTGGCATCGGAAACCGTGAAGCGCGGGGGCCACGGATGACCGGGGTGCAAATCGCCATCGTCGCCTTCGTGGTAGGTCCAGACCTGTCCGGTCCGGGGAATGCACGCTGGATCGGTGGCTTCCACCATCTGGAACGTTCCCAGCGCGTTCACGCGCAGGTGCTCCTGGCTGATCCAGTTCGACCGCGCCATGTCCAGCGCCGCCTCGGCCACGATCTCGCCGCCCAGCGCGGCATTGGACACCACGAAGGCGCCGGAGGCCAAGAGGATCGAATCGATCTGGCTCCCGTCGGTACCCACCACCCGGTAGTACCGCTGGCTGACGTTCAGCCAATGGCAGACCTCCTGGGCCGACGCCCATCCGGCCAGCAGCGCCAGCCCGGCCACCCATGCGAGTCGCTTGGTCATCGCTTCCTCCCGTCGTTGAGTGGCTGCCGTCGTGTCCGCCGGAAAGCGAGAGTTTCAGCCCGGGCCCAATCGCTCCGGCCGGAAAACGGAACCGCGCGAGCGCGGGATCTCGCCGCCGCGGCCAGACTGGAATTCCCCGCTTTCATCGTCTGGATTTTCCCAATTCCAAGGAGAGGCAACAAGCCCGAACTCGGAAAAATGCAGCGCCGGCGCTAGAGTGAATACTAGTCGGTCGGCACCCGCACGCGATAGGCCCGCATCCACGCGCCGTTCGTGGCCGATCCCGACAAGAAGTCGTCCAGGAACGACATCGTCGAGACCGCCCCGTACGCCGCCGGGTCCATTTCCTCGGCCAACGGCCGGGGCTGGGAATGGAAAACGCCGGCGACGATGTCGTCGGTCCATTCCACGCGGTAGCGCGTGCCGCCCACGGAAGCCCACCGCAGCGGTTCCGGCCCGACCGCGAACGGCAGCAACCGCAGCACCGAGTCGCTGTCGCGCGGATCCGTGTTCGCCAGATATTCGGCACCATCGGAAGCGCCGTCGCCGTCCGAATCCCCGTCCGGCAGGGCCGAGACGAGATTGGTCCAATAGCGCATCTCCCACTCGTCCGGCAGGCCGTTGGCGTTGGCGTCGGCCGGCGGCGGCAAAACGAAGGACACGGTGGCCGCGGCGCTGGTGGCGAGCCCGTCCGAGACGACGAAATCCACGGCGTCGGTTCCGACGAACCCATGCACCGGGGCATAGGTCGCCTGCCCGTTGGTGGCGGAAAGAAGCTGGAACAGGCCATGGGCGGGCTCGCTGCGCATTTCGAAGGAGAGCGCCTGTCCATCCGCATCGCTGGCGGGCAGGACGAGATTCGTCGGCGCGGAGCTGGACATCCACAGGTTGGTGGCGTGCGCCACCGGCGCGCGGTTGCTGTAGGGCGTGCTCCGGCAATCCTGCTGCTCGTAGACGGCGCGGATCGACCAGCACAGGACCGTCCCGACGTTCTGGGCATAGGAATCCTTCATGCGCAGGCGCCAGGTGCCGTTCAGCGGCTTGCCGTTGAAGGTGTCCAGCGTGCCCTCCGGCCGGTACGTGCCGGCGAAGGGTGCGCGACCGTCCACGATGGAAGTGGCCGCGTCCTGGTCCAGAACGGTATTGGTGCCCGCCCCGCAGTCGCCGGTGCCGAAGTTGTCGCCGCGGTTGCCGCGCCGGTTCACCAGCAGGACCTCCGAACCATCGGGATGCTGGAGCGCCAGGACCAGATCCTTGTCGTAGGTGTGGTCGATCCGGATCTGGACGTCGACGTCTCCGACGACGCTGCCGCCCGCCTCGGCGATCGTCAGGTCGGAATACGTCGTGGCATTGTCCGCGATCGCCATCGGCGCGTTCGGGCTCGCGAACAGGTTCGTGATCGCCGCCTGGTTCACCGCCTGGCCGACCTCGTGGTCGAAGACGTTGGTCAACGCCTGCCCGTTGAAGGCGATGGCCAGCTCGAAATGCAGGATCGTTCCGCAGGCGAGCGCCGGATCGAGGCGATACGCGAAGGCCGCGGCGTTCGTCGCCGCGCCGTCCGGATCCATCGGATCGTACGTCGATGCGCCCTGCTCGACGGTGACGCCCGGCGTGAGCGCCGTCAGCACCGCGCTGACGTTGGTGGCGGCCAGCGAAGACTTGTTCCACAGGACGATCCGTTCCCGGATGGTCTCGCCGGGATCCAGCACGCCGTCGCCGTTGCCGGCCGGTTGGTCGCTGGACGTCGTTTCGCGCAGGAGCATGCCCGTGCGGGGGGTCTGGGCCAGGATGAGCACGCTGTAGGGGCCGATGTCGACCGCGCCCAGCGCCGGCGTGCCGGCGGCCGAAACCTCGAGGCTGCCATGGTCGCCGTAGTCGGCAGCGTACTCGGTGGAATCGCTGTTGAAGAGGGTGTACCAGGTCCCTGCCGCGGGAAACTGCACGGGGAAGGCCGTGCGGACGGCGTTGGCGAAATTCGCCACCACGACCACCGTGCCGCCCGGGTCGGCGCCGTCCCAGCGGCTGTAGGCGATGAGCTTGTTCGCGTTGTCCACCTGGTAGGCGCTGACGGCGGCGCCCATCAGCCCCCCCGAAACCCCGTCCAGATTGCGCCGCAGGCGGATCAGGTCGCGATAGAGCCGCCCGTTCCCGGCTTGGCTGTTCGTGCGCGTCCAATCCACCGGCAACGTATCGGTGAAGGCGTTCGTCTCGAGCATTTCCTGCCCTTGCCAGATCATCGGCGTGCCCGGCGACGTCATGACCAGGGCCTGGCCGAGCTGGGAGCGCTTGCGGGCGTAATAGCCCTCCGGCTCCGCGGCGTGGATCGCCGTCGGCAGGCGCGCGCCGCCGTTCAGGTCGCCCGTCGTGTCGTGCGATTCGGTGAAGATGATCCGCCCCGGCGTGCCGGCCACGTTGCGCGCCACCGTGGGCATGTCGCGGTTCGCATCCTCCCCCTGGGTCAGCACGCTCTTGAGCTCCCACGCGAACGTCAAGTCCCAGTAGTAGTCGAACCCGCTGATTTCCTTGGTGTCTTCCGCGATGTTCCAGATCCCCGAATAGTTCGTCGCCATCACGTTCAGCGCGTTGGTCACCATCGTCAGGCCGTCGGCGATGAAAATCCCGTTGGTCGTGTAGAGGATGTGGTTCGGGGCATCCCAGCGGAATCCGCTGACGTGGTATTCGTCCAGCCACATCCGGAACGTGTCGTTGATGGTTTCCCGCACTTCTTCCCGCCCGTAGTCCGGGCGCGGCCCCCACGGAGTGTAGGTGTACGGGTCGCTGGCGTAGAAATACGGGCCGACGGGCGTGGAGCCGTCGAATTGCCACAGCGAGGAATCGCCGTCCCAGTGGTTGTGCACCACGTCCATCATCGTCACCAAGCCCTTCTGGTGGGCGCTCTGGACGAGGGCCTTGAAGGTGGCGGGCGTTCCGTAGCCCGACTCGAGCGCGAAGGGATAGGCCGGATTGTAGCCCCAGCTCGTCGCGCTCGGGAATTCGTTGATGGGCATCAGCTCGATCGCGGTCACGCCGAGTTCCTGGAGATAATCCAACCGGGCGGCGAAGGACGAAAAGGTCCCGTCCGGTCCCGCGAACGTGCCGACGTGCGCCTCGTAGATCACCAGATCGGCGGCGTTGGTGATGCGCGCGGAATCGCCCGACCAGTCGAAGGCGTTGGTGTCGACGACGATCGAATTGACGTTGTCCGCCGGATCGACGACCCGGCTGCGCGGATCGGTGCGCCACAGCGAGCCGTTGACCACGTACTTGTAGGCGTGGTTCGTCCGCGCCGCCGGCACGTCCGCCGACCACGTCCCGGACGCCCCGCTCTCCAGCACCAGCGGATTCGCCGTCGAACTCCAGCCGTTGAACGTGCCCGCCACGCTCACGCTCGCGGCGGCCGGCGCCCAAACACGGAACGTCACGCCCGTTCCACCGCCATCCGCATAGGGGATCGACCCCCACCCCGGTCGGCTCGATTGCGCCCACGCCCCCCCCGCCCAACCCAGCAGGCAGGTAATCAGCCCCAAGAGGATAAAACGCTTAACCACGGCCAGACTCTACCCCGTCCGGGCCATAATGCAAAGTTAACTTTTGCCGATTTTCCAGGATTCCCGCCCGACCCGGTGGGCAGGGCGTTTCGCTCCTCGTTGCTCCCGCGCCCGCCGGTTGACCCCCACGCGCCGCCCGCGCTATGCTCGGTTCCGATCGGAGGCGTTCCCATGGCCAAACGAAATCTGCCCCTGTCCAAAGTCTACGCCGTGCTCGAAGCCGGGCCCGTCGTGCTGGTCGCCACCGCGTGCAAAGGCCGCGGGAACGTCATGCCGCTGTCGTGGCTGACGATGCTCGATTTCGAGCCGCCGCTGGTTGGCCTCGTCATGAGCGATCGCAACTACTCTTTCGCCGCGCTCAAGGCCACGCGCGAATGCACCCTCAACGTCCCGACATTCGAAATCGCCCAGCAAGCCGTGGACTGCGGCGGCGTCTCGGGAGCGAAGGTCGACAAATTCGCGGCCTTCGGCCTCACCCCCCTCCCCGCAGCGCGCGTCCGCGCCCCCCTCATCGCCGAATGCCCGCTCAACTTCGAATGCCGCGTGGCGGACATGGGCCTGGTGAAGAAATACGACCTGTTCGTCCTGGAGGTCGTCAAGGCCTGGACCGACTTTCCCGCGCCGAAGGCCCTGAAGACCATCCACCACCTCGGCGGCGAACGCTTCATGGTGGCCGGCCCGACGATCCGCCTGAAAACAAAGGCAAAGTAGGCGTCAATCTACGACGCCGGCTTCCAGTTCGGCCCAGCGCGCGAACAGCCGGTCGATTTCACCCGGCAACTCCCCCGCCCGCGTCGTCGCCGCCTGGACGGCGGCTGGCGGGTTTTTAAAAAAACCGGCCTCCGCCATCCGCCGATGCAATTCGTCCAGTTCGGCCTCCAGCGCCGCGATCCGGCCCGGGAGTTCCTGGAGTTCCTTGCGTTCCTTGTTGCCGAGCTTCCGCTGTTTGGCCGCGGACGGTCCATCGCGTTCTGCGCGTTGGGGTTCCGGCGCGGGCTCAACCCGCTGGCGCTGCGCCAGCCAGTCGTCGTAGCCGCCCGGATACTCGTTGACCGCATCATGCTCTTCGAACGCCAGCGTGCTGGTGACCACTTCGTTGAGGAACTGGCGATCGTGGCTCACCAGCAACACCGTGCCCGAATACTCCACCAGCAGGCTCTCGATCAGCTCGAGCGTCTCCAAATCCAGATCGTTCGTCGGCTCGTCCAGCACCAGCACGTTCGCCGGCCGCGCGAACAACCTCGCCAGCAACAGGCGGCTGCGCTCCCCGCCCGACAGCACCTTGACCGGGCTCCGCGCCCGCTCCGGCGTGAACAGGAACTCCTCCAGATAGCCGATCACGTGCTTCCGCCGGCCATCCACCGTCACGCTCTCGTTGCCGTCGGCCACGTTGTCGAACACCGTCTTCTCTTCGTCCAATTCCGCGCGCAACTGGTCGAAATAGGCGATTTCCAGCTTCGTCCCGTGCGCCACCGTCCCCGCGTCCGGCGTCTCCTGTCCCAGCAGCGTGCGGATCAAGGTGGATTTGCCGCAGCCGTTGGGACCGAGAATGCCCACCTTGTCGCCGCGGCAAATGGTCAAGTCCAGCCCGCGGAACAGCCAGCGGCCGTCGTATTGCCGCCCCAACCCCTTCGCGACGACGACCTTGTAGCCCGAACGGTCCGCCTCCTGCAGCGTGGCCTTCACCGAACCGCCGAGTTCCCGCCGCGCGGCGCGCTCGGAGCGCAATTTCAGCAGCTCGCGCACGCGGCCTTCGTTGCGCGTGCGCCGCGCCTTCACGCCGCGCCGCAACCAGACTTCCTCCTGCGCCAGCTTCTTGTCGAAAACGGCGTGCTGCCGCTCCTCGTCCGCCAGCGCCGCCGCCTTGCGCTCGAGATACCGGTCGTAGTCGCACGCCCACGACCGCAACTGGCCCCGGTCCAGTTCCACGATGCGCGTGGCCAGCTTCCGCAAGAACGCCCGGTCGTGCGTGACGAACAGGATCGCCCCCGGAAAGCGCAGCAAGAAGGTTTCCAGCCACTCGATGGACTCCACGTCGAGGTGGTTGGTGGGTTCGTCCAGCAGCAGGA
>DDWR01000048.1 GCA_002347655.1 Verrucomicrobia bacterium UBA2281
GGCGAGTTCTGGAGCCAGGTCTACACGGGCGGGTTGAACGCCGGCCGTTTCATCGAGTTCCTCCGGGGCTTCCGCCGGGGCCGGCGGAACAAGGTGTTCCTGGTGGTGGATGGCAAACCGAGCCATCGCGCCAACGCCGTGAAGAAATACGTCCAGTCAACCCAAGGCGGGCTGGAACTGCATTTCCTGCCAGGCTATGCCCCCGACCTCAATCCGGACGAGTTTGTCTGGCAACACGCCAAGACCAATGGCGTCTCCAAGAAGCCCCTGCGGAAAAACGAGTCGCTGAAACGGCGCGTGGCGGAAGATCTGGCCGCCATCCGGGCGAACCCCCGCCTGGTACGCTCCTTTTTTCACGCCCCAAGTGTAGCTTATGCCAAGGACTGATCAGTAAAATGGTAGCGGGGCTTGGATTTGAACCAAGGACCTTCAGGTTATGAGCCTGACGAGCTGCCGGGCTGCTCCACCCCGCAATCTGTTCAAGAATGCGTGGGTACTATACGTCCCCAATGCCGGAATGCAAGCCCAAACGTCGAAAAATCTTTTCGCACGGCGGCGGCCTCGGCTACGCTCCGGCGCATGAAGAATCGCCTGCCCCTCCTGTTGTTCGCGCTCTACCTCGTCGAATTCGCCGTGCTGGCCGTGAATCCGGTTTCGCGCGGCACGTGGATTTCCGAAAACGTAACGGTGCTGTGCATCGTCGTGCCGCTGGTCTGGATGTACCTCAAGGGCATCCGCTTTTCCAACGCGGCCTATCTGCTGATGTCGGTGCTGATCTTCCTGCACACGATCGGCGGCCACTTCACGTTCTCGCTCGTGCCCTTCGGATGGGTCACGGATCTCATCGGCGCCGAGCGCAACCATTTCGATCGGATCGCGCATTTTTCCGTCGGCTTTTACGCCTGGGCGCTGATGGAATTCGTCGAGACCCGCCGCCTCAGCACGCACCGCGCCTTCAGTTTCGTCTTCGCCGTGGCCATGATCTTCGCCGTGGCCTCCCTGTTCGAGATCGTCGAATGGCTCTATGCCGTCTCCGCCGACCCCGTCGCCGGCGCGGAATTCCTCGGTTCGCAGGGCGATATCTGGGACGCGCAGAAAGACATGCTGGCCGACGGCCTCGGCGCGCTGCTCGCCGCCAGCGCCTATGCCCTCGCCCATCGCGGCCGCTTCCCCGCCCCGTTCCCGGCGCCCGTTTTACGTTCTACGTAAAACGGCCCCGGTCACAGCCGCAGCGGATTCGGGGCGTCCGGCTCCGCGGCCGCCGGCGGCGGTTCCGGTTTGGGCCGGAAATGCGGACACGTGTCCGTGGCCTCGACCTCGCAGCGGTGCAGGGCGCAGCGCTGCAAAAACGGGTTCACGACGTATTCCGCGCAGTAGCGGCACATCTTCCCCTTCTCGTCTTCGCGGAAGACTTTCACCGGCCGCGGCCGGTCGCTTTCGGAAAACACCTTCGGACGGTTGTCCTTGAACGGAATCTCGTCTTCGGACGCGAACGCGTGTCCGCACAGCGCGCAGCTCAGCGTTTCGCCGACCTTCGTGAACCCGTCGTAGGTCGGCTTGCGCGACAGCCACGCATCCTGCCCGCAGGCGGGACAGCGCAATTCGACCTTGGCCGGTTCCTTGCCCTTCATGGTCAGAAGAAGATTTTGGCCAGCCGCAGGATGCCCTGCTTCCACGGCACGCGGTGCGACACGCCGCTGGCGTTCTTGAACTGGTCCAGATGGTCGACGTACCAGTGGTAGTTGCGCACCAGCGCCTGCCGGTTCGAGTATTTCGGCCGGTAGCCGAGGATCTTTTCCGCTTTCTCGACGCTGACGAAGGAATCCTCCGCGGCGGTCTCGTAGACCCACTTGTAGAGCGGCGACAGTCGGAGCAGTTCCAGGAACCGCAGCGTCCAGATCATCGGCGCCGCGGGGAACCCGCGAATCTTCTTGCCGAATCCCGCTTCGTCCAGCACCGCCTGGTAGTCCTCGCGCATCGTTTGGAAATCCTTGGCGCCGATGTTGAAGACGTCGTTCACCTTGGCTTTGTCCAGCGTCAGCGTCAGCCAGATCGCGTCGCACAGGTCGTCGACGTCGAGCAATTGGTAGCGGTTCTTGCCGTTGCCGATCATCGGGAATCCGTGGCCGGTGTAGGCCCAGTCGTAGAACAGCGCGAACACCCCCAGCCGCTCCGGCCCGATGAAGGACTTGGGCCGGATGATCGGCACGCACAAGCCTTTCTCGCGGATCTTTAGGCATTCGCCTTCGGCCTCGATCTTCGCTCGGCCGTAGGGACCCACCCCGATCATCCGATCGGTCTCCAGCAGCGGATGGTGGTCGGGAATGCCGTAGACCGCCGTGCTGGAAATCATCACGCACCGCTCGACGCCGGCCCGGTGCGCGGCGGCCAGCACGATGCGCGTGCCGACCACGTCGGTCGTGTAGATGTCGTGTTCCGAATACAGCGGCAGCGCCGCCGCGCAGTGGATGACGTAGCGCACGCCCTGCATGCATTTCGCCACCAGCGCTTCGTCGCGGATGTCGCCCACCACGGCGTCCACGCGGTCTTTCTCGGGATAGTCGAATTCCACCAGATCCAGCGACCGGACGTCCGTCAGGCCCTTGGCCATGAGATAGCGGATCAGGTTGATCCCCAGAAATCCGCTGCCGCCCGTCACCAGCACCTTGCCCGACATGTCCGCGCTCATCGTCGTCTCCTGAAATTCGTTCCGTTTCTTGTAGTCCTTCGGCGGCCGGCCGTCAATCAGTCGCCCCGGACCCGGAAATAGCCGCCGGCGGGTTTCAGCGCCGGGAGATTCACGGTCCGGGTGCTCCACGGCCGGGTTTCGCGCGCCCAGTTGGTCGCCGCCGTCCAGCCGTTCGTCAGGTTGTCCGTCCATTCGACGGCATAGGCCGTGCCCTCGAAAACCGGGAACGAGATTTCGCCGCTCGCGACGGCGGTTTCCAGCTCCGGCGTCCGCAGCGGATTCGGCTCCTCGCGCACGTCGAGCAGGAAGCGGTAGACGTGCGGCAGGCGCTGGCTCCACGCCCACTCGTTGTGGTCGTGGCCGCAGCCGATCATGAAGCGCAGATCGGCGTTGGGGACGTAGCCGAAGCTCGTCAGATACCAGTACAGGTCGTAATTGTCGGTGTAGAGGCTGATGCCCCCGATGTTCGTTTCGCCGCCGACGGTCCCGACGTCCATCCAGAACCGCGCCTCGTGCGGCCGCGCGGATTCCAGCCAGGTCCGGAAGTTCGGGCAGAAATCGGCGCTGTAGACGCCCGACATCGCCCCGACCAGCCCGAACACGTTCGTCCAGGTGCCCAGATACGTCGCCAGCAATCCGCCCGAGGACGACCCGATGCAGGCCGTGTTCGCGCGGTCGTTCTTCGTGCGGAAGCCGAAATCCACCATCGGGCGCACGTTGTGGACCAGATAGTCGGCATAGTAGTCGGCGCGGCCGACCGTGCCGGGCGGCCGGTCGGGATCCGTATCCATGTGCGGCAGGTATTCCGTCTGCCGGTTCGCGGCGGAGGGCACGCCGACGACGATGGTTTCCCGCATGCGCCCGCCGCGGATTTCCGCGTCGGCCGTCGTGTCGGCATACCAGCAGCCGAACGTGCCGCCCGGCACGAACACGTTCTCTCCGTCGCTCATGTAGACCACCGGATAGCGGCGGTCCGCGTTCTCGTCGTAGCCGCGCGGCAGATAGACCCGTACCCAGCGCCCCGTCACGTGCGGCGCCGAAGACCCGACGTAGTTGGTGACGATCCGGCTGGCCGAAACGCCATTCGAGGGCGGTCGGTAATTGAACACCTGCCGGTCGCGGACGATCAGCGCGTCCAGCGGCGTCCAGTAGTCGTTGCCGTCCCACGCGCTTTCCCAGACGTTCGTTTCGTTGCGCCAGCCGTTGAACGTGAACCGCAGCCACTCCCCTTCGGTCCCGACGCCCTCCGCCACGTGCCGCCACTCGCCCGCGCGCAGTCCCGGGCCCGCCAAGGTCATGCCGACGGACTGCCACGTGCCCGTCGCGCCGAACTCGGCCGCGGACAGGACGGAATAGGTCAACGAGACGTTCGTCAGGTCGGAATAGAATTCGAGGCGCTTCCCCGCCATCGGAGCCGCGGGCTCCGCCGGCACGTTGGTTTGCAGATTGGCGCCGCCGGGCCACCAGTTGCCATTGCCGGAATCGCAAACGTCGCCGGGCGCCATCGACCGCTTGACGAATTTGTACTGAAGCGCCGAGCCGGCCTGCACGCCGACGACGCCCCACCAGACGTCGCCCGTCGACCAGACCAGCTTGATCGCCTGCGCCGGATCCCAGGCGCCGACGTCCGGATGGCTGCCCACCACGTACCATTCGTAGCCCAAGCCGGCATCGTTGGTGATCGCGAAATGGACGGGCACCCGCAGCGGACTGCCGGCCCAGGCCGTTCCCGCGCCGAGCGCGGCCAAGATGCCGATGCGAAGGATGGCCTTCATAGGCGTTTCAAGGCGGCTTGGAACACGGTTTCGACGCCCAGCGTGCGCAGGCAGGCTAAGTCGCCCCGCGCGCAGGTGCGGGAATGGCACGGTCGGCATTCCAGGCCTGCTTTCGCCACCACGTGCGCCAGCTGGCGGTACGGGCCGGTGCGGGCGGGATCGGTCGCGCCGAAGATCGCCACCAGCGGCACGCCCAGCGCGTCCGCCCAGTGCATCGGGCCGGAGTCCACCGTCACCAGCAGATCCATGTTCTTCAGCAGCGAACAGAGCCCCGGCATGTCGGTCTTGCCGCATAAATTCAGCGCGCCCTCGCCGATCTGGCGCGCCATGGTTTCGCCCGCGGCCTCGTTGTCGCGCCCGCCCACGATGCGGATCCGGCACCCCATCTCCGTGGCCAGCCGCCGGCCCAGTTCGGCGAACTTTTCCACGGGCCAATCCTTCGTGACCCAGCGCGAAAACGGCGCGAACGCCACGTGCGGTCCCGGCTCGACGTCGGGTTCGGCCTCCGGAAAAGCCAGTCGCGGTTCGGGCGGCGTCGCCGCGCCGGGCGCGACGAGATTCACCACGTCCATCGCTTCCTCGACGGCATGGCGCCGCGGTCCGGCGGTTTTCGCCGGCTGGGCGTCGTAGAACCGCGGCGCGCCTTCCCGCGCCCAGGCCGGACCCACCCGCCGTTTTCCGCGCGCCAACCGCGCGGCCAGCGCGCTCTTCATCAGTCCCTGCAAATCCACGACGGCGTCGTATTTCTCGCGCCGCAGCTCGCGCAAGAACGGCCAGAATCCGCGGAGAAATTCCCGCCGCGGAAACGCGATCGTCCGCGCCACGTCGGTGCAACAGGCCAGCAACGGCGCGTATTC
The DNA here is from genome assembly GCA_002347655.1 of Verrucomicrobia bacterium UBA2281. Lineage (GTDB taxonomy): Bacteria > Verrucomicrobiota > Kiritimatiellia > CAIQIC01 > Lenti-01 > Lenti-01. Next base: position 5,322 of record DDWR01000048.1, read on the forward strand.
CGGCTGCACTACCCAATCGATCTCCGCGCCGGTGCGCTCCTTCAGCGCGCGCACGGCGGGCAAGGCATGGGCGATATCGCCCAGCGAGCTCAGCTTGATGACGAGGATCCGCTTCATCCGTTGGGCTTGGAAAGGATTTCCTCGACGCGCTTGATCTTGAGCGTCTTGCCCGTGGCCGGATCCACCGTCAGCAGCGCGCCGTGCAGGCGCACGTCGCCGCTGGCGATCTCGAACTTGGTCGGCATGCCCGTCAGGAAGCGCGTCAGGATGGCGTCGGTCGTGCGGCCGATGACGGAATCGCACGGCCCGGTCATGCCCAGGTCGGTCAGGTAGGCCGTGCCCTTGGCCGTGACGGCTTCGTCCGCCGTCTGGATGTGCGTGTGCGTGCCGAGCACGGCCGTCACGCGCCCGTCGAGGAACTTGCCCATCGCCACCTTCTCGCTGGTGGCCTCCGCGTGCATGTCCACGAGGATCAGCTTGTACTGGGATCCGTTTTTCTTGAGCCACTCGTCCATCGTGCGGAACGGGCAATCGGCCGAAGCGTTCATGAACGTGCGGCCCATGAGCTGCACGATCGCCAGCGGGCCGGCCTTGGTCTGGATCGAGATGGCCCCCTTCCCCGGCACGCCGGGCGGCAGGTTCAAGGCCCGCACGATGCGGGTTTCCCGGTCGAAATAGGCCGCGGCCTCTTTCTGGTCCCACACGTGGTCGCCCATGGTCAGCGCGTCCGCGCCGCCCGCGAACAGCTCTTCGGCCAGCGCGGCCGTGATGCCGCGCCCGGCGGCGCTGTTCTCCGCGTTGGCCACCACGACGTCCGCCCGGCCTTCCGCCTTGTAGCGCGTGGCCACGCGCGCCATGGCCATCCGGCCCGGTCCGCCGACGATGTCTCCGATCACCAGGATTTTCATGGTCCCCTCGTTTCCTGCCGCTCAGCGGGCATATTCCACGCACCGGGTTTCGCGGATCACCGTGACCTTGATCTGGCCCGGATAATCCAGTTTGTCTTCGATCCGCTGCGCGACCCGGCGCGCCAACTGGATCGCCGCCGCGTCGTCGACGGCCGTCGGCTCCACGAACACGCGCAGTTCGCGGCCGGCCTGCATGGCCAGGCTGCGCACCACGCCGGGCTCGGTCTTGGCGAGCCCTTCCAGATTTTCCATGCGCTGGAGGAACAGGTCCGTCGTCTCCGCGCGCGCGCCCGGCCGGGCCGCGGTGATGGCGTCGGCGGCCGCCGCCAGCGCGGCATAGGCCCCGCCCGGGGCGTCGCCGTGGTGGGCGCGCACGGCGTTCACCACCGTTTCGCTTTCGCCGGCCTGCGCCAGCAGGTCCGCGCCGATGTCCGCGTGCCGGCCCGGCACCTCGTGGTCCACCGCCTTGCCGAGGTCGTGGAACAGCGCGACGCGCTTGGCCATTTCGGGGTCGAGGCCGATTTCCGGCGCCATCAGGCCCGCCAGATGCGCGGCCTCGACCGAATGCCGCAGGACGTTCTGGGAATAGCTCGTGCGGAATTTCAGGCGGCCGAGCAGGTTCAGCAGTTCCCGCGGCACGCGCGCCAACCGCAGCGCCTCTGCCGCCTCCTCGCCCGCCTTCAGGATCAGGTCGTCGAGTTCCGCGGTGACCTTGTCGGCCATTTCCTCGATCAGCGCCGGATTGATCCGGCCATCCGCCACCAGCCGCTCCAGCGTGACCTTGGCGATTTCGCGGCGGATCGGGTCGAACGACGACAGCACCACCACGCCCGGCGAGTCGTCGATGATCACCGTGACGCCCGTCGCCATTTCCAGCGCGCGGATGTTGCGGCCTTCGCGGCCGATGATGCGGCCTTTCATGGTCTCGTCCGGCAAATGGACGGGCACGGTCGTGACGTCCGCCACCTGGTCCGCCGCCACCCGCTGGATGGCGGCGGTGACGATCTGCCGGGCCTGCGCTTCGGCCGTCGCCAAGGCGTCTTCATGCTTTTTGCGGATCAGCACGGCCGATTCGTCCGTCAGCTCTCCATCCAGCCGTTCCAGCAGCGCCTGCCGGGCCTGGTCCGCCGTCAGGCCGGCCAGCCCTTCCAGCCGCTGGAGTTCCACGCTGGCCAGTTGCGCCACCTTGTCCCGCTCGGCCTGCAGCGCCACGCGGTCTTTTTCCAATTGCTCGGCCCGGAGATCCAAGGCCTGGGCGCGTTCTTCCAGCCGGTGGCCCTCGCGCTCCTGCCGTTCGTCTTGCTTCGCCAGGCGGTCGGCCGCGGCCGAGAGCACGAGCTGGCGCTGCCGCAGTTCGCTTTCGGCCTTCTCGCGGTTGCGCATCAGCTCGTCGCGCACGGCCAGCTGGGCTTCCTTGCGCAACACCTCCGCGTCGCGCTGGGCATCGCGCAGGATGTCGCCGGCGGCGCGGTTCGCCGCCGCGTCGCGGACGCGCACGAACAGCGCATGGCCGAAGAATCCGATCAGCGCGAAGCCCGCCGCCGTCAGCGTGGGCCACAGCCATTCCCAAAACACCGCCATCTACCCGATCAATCGTTCCAGTTTCGCCGCCGCCGTCGGGGCGAAGAGCGTTCGTTTTTCCGTCGCCACGACGTCCATGCGGACGTCGTGGGATTCCATGGGCACCGCCTCCACGAGGCGGTTCTCGAAGCACAATCCTACCCGCAAAGCCTCGCTCCGCGCCAGCAAGCGGTCGAAATGGCCGCGGCCATGTCCGAGCCGGCCGCCTTGGGCGTCGAACGCCACGCCGGGAACCACGATCAGGCGCAGGTCCTCCGCTGCGGCCGGCTTGGTTTCCCGCGGTTCCCAGATGCCGTGGGCGCCTCTTTTCCAGCTCGTGGAGGCATCCACCCAACCCCAGGCATAGTCCGCCTTCCGGCGCACCGGCACGGCCACCTGGGCGCCGCGCGCCAGCAAATCGGCCAGCAAGGCTTCCGTGGCCGGCTCGGTCGGCGTCGACCGGTAGAGTCCCACCTGGAACGCCGCCGCCCACCAGTCCGCGACCATCAGCCGTTCCTGGATCGCCGCCGAGGCGCTTTTCGACGCCCGCCGGCCGTGGGCCCGTTCGCGCAGTTTCTGTTTCATGGCAGCAGCCTCCGCAAATCGTACTTCTCCGGCGGCCGCGCTGGCCGGCCGGCCCCGTTCACCATGCACCAGTAGACGTCGGCTTCGGCCACCACCACGTCGCCCCGCCGGATGACCTGATGGAACGTGCCGCCGATCCGGCGGATGTCCGTGGCCTCCGTTTCGATCGTCAGCGCGTCGTCGGCATAGGCCGGCGCCCGGTACGAGACGTCCAGCCGGGAAATGACGGTGAAAAACCCGTCCGCGATCAACCCTTTGTAGTCGAATCCGGCCGCATGCAGGAACTGCATCCGGGCATGCTCCAGATAGTTGACGTAGACGGCGTGGTTGACGTGCCCGTACGAGTCGCATTCGTAGGGCCGCACCGTCAATGGAGTCAGGTGTTTCATCGGGGGGCGATCCTACCTCTTGCCGGCCTTCGGTTCAAGGATCGGGAAATTCCGCCTGGCTTCGCCATTGACATCCGTTATGGATGCATTATGGTTCCATCATGAGCACGATCACCCTGAAAAACGTACCGCCCGTCCTGCACCGCACCTTGCGCGCCCGGGCGGAGAGCAACGGCCGCAGCCTCAACAAGGAAATCCTCGTCGTGCTGGAAACCCACGTCCATGGCGCCGTCGTGGATGCCAAGGCCATCGGCGAGCATGCCCGCGCCGTGCGCGAAACCATGGGCGTGTATCTGACGCAACGGGACCTGCAATCCTTCAAGCAGGCCGGTCGCAAATGATCGTCGTCGACGTCAACGTGCTGGCCTATCTCTGGATTCCGGGCGAATGGACGGATCTGGCGGTGCAGGCGCTGGCGCGGGATGCCCAGTGGGCGACGTCCATCCTGTGGCGCTCGGAATTCCGGAATATTCTGGCCGGATATCTGCGGCGCGGGTCCATCGGGTCGGCCGCCGCCCAGCGTTGCCTGGAAGGGGCTGAATCGCAACTGTCCGGCTGCGAATACGTTCTGCCCAGTTCCCTCGTCATGCGCAAAGTGGCCGGTTCCACCTGTTCGGCCTACGACTGCGAGTACGTCGCCTTGGCCGAAGACCTGAAAACGAGGCTGGTCACGTCCGACAAACAGATCCTTCGCGATTTCCCCGGACTGGCCGTTTCCTTGCGGGAATTCGCGGGCGCCCGGTAAAGGCGCATTCGCAGCGAAGACGAATCCTCAACCGCGGTTGAGCTCGTAGATCCGGGCCAGGCCGTGCAGCGTCAGGTCCGGAAAAACGGGAATTTTCAGTCCTGCGTCGGCCAGGACCGACTTGGCGTAGCCGCCGGTGGCGCAGATGAAGGGGTCTTTCTTTCCGCAGGCCTTGCCCAGTTGCCACAGGATTTCCGTCACCATGCCGCGATAGCCCCAGCGCGCGCTGAGCCGCATGGCCTCTTCCGTGTTGCGACCGGTCTTGAGCTTGATGCCGCCCGGCTTCAGCTTCGGCAGTTGCGCCGCGTGCGCCAAGGCGTCGAACCACATGCCGTAGCCCGGCGCGATCACGCCCCCCGCGAAGCCGCGCTTCGGCAGGACGAGGTTGAACGTCGTCGCTGTCCCGAAATCGCACGCGATGCACGGCGTGCCGCACAGTTCCGCGGCGGCCACCGCGTCGGCGAATCGGTCGTGTCCCGTCTGGTCGGGGCGCTTCAGGTCTACGCCGATGCCGAAATCCAGTTTGGAATCCATCCACAGCACGGGAACTTTCGGAAACGTTTTCTTCACCAGTTGCGCCCAGGCCTTGTTCCGTTTCGGCGCGACGGAGCCCAACATGATGCCGTCGGGCGTCTCGTCGTTGGCGACGGCTTCGAGAATCACCGGACTGGCCGTTTCGCTACGCGCCGAGCGCCGGATTTTGCCTTTGGAAAACCAGCCCGCCGCCGTGCGGGAATTGCCGACGTTGATCGCCAAGACGTTCATAGTTCCGGCTCCTGTTCCTGGGCGCCGGCCGCGATCCATGCGGCGCGGAGCGCGCCGAACGGCGCCCGGCCAGCGTCGTGCAGCGATTGCACCAGAAGCGCCAGCAGGTCGTCCACCGAAATCGGCGCGCTTTCGAGCCGGCACGACGTGGCCGGCAGCCGCAGACCCGCCGGAAAATCGCCGGCGCCCTGCCCCACGTTGATGCCGATGCCGACCACGGCGAATTCGATGCGCCCCGCGCCGAGGCGCGGTTCGACCAGCACGCCGCAGATTTTTTTGCCGTTGGCCAACACGTCGTTGGGCCACTTGATGCGCAGATTCGCCACTCCGGCCTTTTCCAGGGCATGGTACGCCGCCATGCCCGCGACGATCGCCAAGTTCGGCGCCTGTTCCGCGGGCCACTCCGGCCGCAGGACGAACGAGGCGTAGAGACCGGCGCCCGCCGGCGAATCCCAGATGCGCTCGCGGCGGCCCCGGCCGCGCGTTTGCCGCGCCGCGACGACCAGCGCGCCGTCCGGCGCCCCCGCCAACGCCCAATCGCGGGCGACGTCGTTCGTGGACGCCGTCTCCGCCAGCCAGCGCCGTGGATAGCCCCAGGCCATGAGGCCTACTCGAAGTCCAGACCGAGGTCCGCGGCGCGGGAGGAATGCGTCAGCGCGCCGATGGAGATGGCCGTGACGCCGGCGCGGGCGTATTCGCGCACGTTGTCCTTCGTGATGCCACCGGAGGCCTCGGTCTTGCAGGCGCCGTTGCACAGGATGACCGCCGCGGCCACTTGCTGCGGCGTCATGTTGTCCAGCAGCACCCAGTCGGGTTGCCCGGGCAGCGCTTCCTGCAACTGGTCCAAGGTATCCACCTCGATTTCGATCTTCAGCCCCGGATAGGCCTGCCGCGCCGCGCGGACCGCGTCGGCCAGCGTGCCGGCGTGCGTCCGCCGCCAGAACGCGAGATGGTTGTCCTTGATCAGGATGGCGTCGTGCAGGCCGATGCGGTGGTTGGTGCCGCCGCCGCACTTGACGGCGTACTTGTCCAGCCGCCGCAGGCCGGGTACGGTCTTGCGGGTGTCGAGGATCAGCGTGCCGTAGTCGGCCACGATCCGCACGAGGCATTCGGTGGCCGTGGCGATGCCCGTCATGCGCTGCGCCAGATTGAGCGCCGTCCGCTCCGCGGTCAGCAGCGCCCGCGCCGGTCCGGACACGCGCAGCAAAGCCGTCCCCGGTCCCACCGGCTCGCCGTCGGGACAGAGCATTTCGCACGTCAGGCGCGGATCGGCCTGGCGGAAGACTTCGGCCGCGACCGCGAGGCCGGCCGGCACGACCTCGTGCCGCGCCACGATGCGGGCACTGGCCGTCGCGTCCGCATCCACCAGCGCCAAGGTCGTCGCGTCGCCGGAACCGACGTCTTCGGCCAGCGCGCGCGCGATCAGTTCGCGGACTTCGGGATCCTGTTCCAGCGGCAACACGTCTTCGCTCATGGCTTCCTCCTCCGGCCGCCGGGGCGGCCTTGGCCCGGATGGTAGGCGATCTTCTTCCGTTTCTTGACCTGGACGGTGCCCTTGAAGGGATTATCCGCCTGCTTCAGCTCGTAGATCTGGTCGCGCAGCAGCGCCGCGCGCTCGAATTCCATGGCCTCGGCGGCCTCGGCCATTTCGCGCTCCATTTCGGCGATGGCGCGGACGACGTCGTAGTCCTCCCCCGCCTCGCGCACGACGAATTCCTCGGTCTCACGGGCCTTTTCGGCCTGGACCAGGCTTTCGCTGATGGCTTTTTCGATCTTCGTCGGCGTGATGCCGTTGGCGCGGTTGTATTCTTCCTGCACGCGCCGGCGCTCCTGCGTCAGGTCGATCATGCGCCGCATGGAATCGGTGACCTGGTCGGCATAGAGGATCACGCGGCCCTGGAGATGCCGCGCGGCGCGGCCAGCCGTCTGGATCAGCGACGTTTCGCTGCGCAGGAAGCCTTCCTTGTCCGCGTCCAGCACGGCCACCAGCGCCACTTCGGGCAGGTCGAGCCCTTCGCGCAGCAGGTTGATGCCGATCAGGCAGTCGAAATCGGCCTTGCGCAGGCCCTTGAGGATCGCCACGCGGTCCAGCGCCGTGATGTCGGAATGCAGATACTTGCAGCGGATGCCGATGTTCTGCAGATAGGCCGAGAGATCCTCCGCCGTTTTTTTCGTCAGCGTCGTGACCAGCACGCGGTCCTTGTTCTCGGCGCACCGGCGGACTTCCTCGATGAGGTCGTCGATCTGGTCCTTCAGGGGCCGCACCTCGACGAGCGGATCGAGGATGCCCGTCGGGCGGATGACCTGGCGCACGGGCTCGCCGGCGAGGCGGCCTTCCAGCGGGCCCGGCGTGGCGGACGTGAACAACATGGTGCCGGTCACGCCCATGAATTCGTCAAAATCCATCGGCCGGTTGTCGAGGGCCGACGGCAGGCGGAACCCGTGTTCCACCAGCGTGCGCTTGCGGGCCTGGTCGCCGTTGAACATGCCGCGGATCTGCGACAGCGTCACATGCGATTCGTCCACGATCGTCAGGAAACCCGGCGGGAAGAAATCGATCAGGGTGTACGGCCGCGACCCGCGCGGCCGGCCCGAGAGCGGACCGGAATAATTCTCGATGCCGCTGCAGTAGCCCACTTCGCGCAGCATCTCCATGTCGAAGGTGGTGCGCATGCGCAGCCGCTGGGCTTCCAGCAGCTTGTTCTGGCTTTCCAGCTCCGCCACGCGCGCTTCCATCTCGGCCAGGACCCGTTCGACGGCCGGCGCGATCTTTTCGGCGGGCATCACGAAGTGCTTGGCCGGCGAAATGGTCGTGTGGTCGAACGCCTGGAGGGTCTTGCCGGTCAGCGGATCGATCCGCTTCAGGCCTTCGATGCGGTCGCCGAAGAACTCGATGCGCACGCCGTCCCGGCTGTAGCCCGGGAAGACGTCCAGGACGTCGCCGCGCGCGCGGAACGTGCCCGGCAGCGTCGCCAGGTCGTTGCGGGCGTACTGGACGTCCACCAGCTTGCGCATGATCTCCTCGCGGGGAAATTCGTCGCCCACGCGCAGGGTGACCAGCATGCCGCGATAGTCCTCGGGCGAACCCAACCCGTAGATGCACGAGACCGACGCGACGATGATCACGTCTTCGCGGTTGATCAGGGCGTCCGTCGCCGCCAGCCGCAGGCGCTCGATCTCCTCGTTGATGCTGGAGTCCTTCTCGATGTAGGTATCCGTCTGCGGAATGTAGGCTTCGGGCTGGTAGTAGTCGTAGTAGCTGACGAAGTACTCCACCGCGTTGCGGGGAAAGAACTCCTTGAGCTCGGAGTAGAGCTGCGCGGCGAGGGTCTTGTTGTGGGAGACGAGCAGCGTCGGCTGCCCGAGCTGGGCGATCACGTTGGCCATCGTGAAGGTCTTGCCCGAGCCCGTCACGCCTTCGAGCGTGCGGCAGCGCGCGCCGGAGCGGAAGCCGGCCACCAGCGCGGCGATGGCGTCGGGCTGGTCGCCCGTCGGCCGGAAATCCGAGACCAGTTCAAACGAGGCCATACGACCCCGAAATCCGAAATCCGGAATCAACTACGAATGGCACGAATTGAACGAATGGGGTTTCCGAGATTTCATTCGTATCATTCGAGTGATTCGTAGTTTGCATTTGGCGGTTCAGCCCCAGCGTTCCTTCATGACGGTTTCGCCCAGCGGGCGGCGGGAGCGGACGCGCGGATTGGGGTCCACGTCGGGGAAGCCCAGCGGCGTCATGCCGACGATTTCGACGCCGTCGGGCAAATTCAGGATTTCGCGGGCGGCGGCCGGATCGAACGCGCCGATCCAGCAGGTGCCCAGGCCCAGCTCGGCGGCGGCCAGGGTCATGTGGTCCAGCGCCAGGGCGCCGTCCGCCATGGCGTAGTTCTGGCCGTCGTAGGACCGCGTCCAGGCTTCCTTGGGCAGGATGCAGACCGCGATCACGACCGGCGCTTTCCAGAACCATTCGCGGGCATAGGCCGCGCCCAAGGCGCGCCGCCCGGTCTCGCTGCGCACCACGATGAACCGCCAAGGTTGCTTGTTGCAGGCCGAGGGCGCGAGCCGCCCGGCTTCCAGCACCGCCTGCAACAGGTCCTCCGGCACCTCGTCGGGCTTGTAGGCCCGCACGCTGCGCCGTTTTTCCGCCAACTCCAGGAACGCCGTCTTTTGCATCGTCCTACCTCTTCGTCAGGTCCGCCCGCCCGCTGAAATCGCCGGGCTGGAGCGGGTCGGTGGAATAGCCGTCGAGCCGCAGCGTGCAGGTTGTGCCGGATATTTCGCCGGACGCGATCAGGTGGGCCGCCGGAAACGAGGCAGTGGCCCCGACGTTCGCGACGGCGGAAAACAGGCTGCCGTTCACGGTCCCGCTGAGCGTCTCGGCGCCCCAGAGGCCGACGACCCGGGCCGTGCCGTTGGTCACGTAGACGTTGACGAGCCCGTTGTCGCAGACGGTGCTGGTGGACGTTCCGTTGGTGGAGGCGCCCGGCACGAAGCACAGGTTGTAGTTGCCGCCGTAGTTGCCGTCCACGGTCTTCGAGCTGCCCCCGCCCCCGCCGCCGCTGTCGTAGGTCGCGATCGCCAGGGCGCCGCCGATGGCGAGCCCGCCGCCGACGATGACCGCGGCCGGGAGCAGATACTTCGATTTGCCGCTCTTGGCCGGGGCGGCGGCCGGCGCGGGTTGGGCGGCCGGCACGGCCTGTTGCCGGGCTTGCTGCGCCACCGCGCTGGCCGCCGGAATCGCTTCCGGCGCCACGCCGGCATCCACCAGCTTGACGGTCAGCCAGTCGGTTTCCCGCGTCTCGCCGTCGGCGTTCTCGGCCTGGATGTAGTAGAACATCTGCGCGCCCGGCCCCATCATGTGGCCGGGAATCGTGGCATACCACGTCCCCGCCCCCGAACTGGACATCGCCGCCCGGAACGGCGTCATGCCCCGCGAGGAAGAATAAAACAGCGCCACCGACTCCACCGGCGCCGCGGCGTCGCGGACCGTGGCCCGCACGCCCAGCGGCTGGCCTTTTTCGGCCACCTTGATCGGATCGTGCACGATGGCCGGCACGCCGAAGCCCGGCGTGGCCAGCAGCGCCAGCGCCAAGGCGGCGGAAATCGTTTTCAGTCTGAAATCCATGTTTCCTCCAAATCTACCGCAGGGGGGAACATCCATCGCAAATTTTCCGCGCCATGGAAAACCTTTTCCGCGGCGCGGAAAGCGCCTCACCACCGGTAGTTCACGGTGTAGGTCAAAACCGTCTCGCCGTCCGCCGGCACGGGCACGCGGAACTCGACCTTATGGGAATCGATTTTTTCGTAGGGCAGGCTGCTGGCGGCGATCTTCCAGTTCGCGCCGCGATAGAGCGGCTCGACCACGCGGATTTCCACGGCGGCCTGCTCCTTGCGGTTGCGCAGCTTGATCTCGAAGGTCTCGGTCATGGTCTTGCCCGTGGTGTCCACCTTGAAATCCATGCGCTTGCGCTCGCCGACGAGGTCGAAGGCGCTGCCCATGTCGAGCTTCAGCAGCTCGTTCTTGGGCAGGTGGTCCAGCTGGTTCTCGCCGGTGAACTCGCGGCGGCCGTCCACGTCCGTACGGTACAGGCGCATGCGGCCCTTCGGCAACGGCACGCCCAGGCCGTTGGTCTCGCTGTTCGAGATCTCGATGCGCACGCCGACCTTACGCTCCGCCGTGATGCCGTAGTCGGGATCGGTGTTGATGCCGCCGCCGTAATAGCCGAAGCCGACGAGCGGATTGTAGACGTAATAGCGGTGGCCCTTTACGCCCGGGGCGCGCAGGAATTCCACCTGTTTCAGCTCGTTGTTCCGCATCCGGACCGGCCGCGGCAAGGTGTAGAGATGGAATTCATCGAAGGCGCGCTCCTCGGGCATGCCGAATTCGTCTTCCGCGACGGCGGCGGCGAAGGCGACGCGCTGGCGGCGCATGCGCGGCGGCGGCCGTATCTTCTGCACGTCGCCGGCGATCAGCTTGACCGCGGTGTCCACGAAGTCCTTTCCGGTACCGTTGCGCAGGGAAATCCAGCCGGAGAAATCGAAGACGTCGCCGCCCTCGGCGGGCATGACGAGGTTGTAGGTGGCCTCCCAACTCATGCCGGCCGTGACGTAGGCGACTTCGATCGGGCACTCCCCCGCCTTCTTGGAGGCGATCTGCCACACCAGCGACGGCTTCAGGAACGCGTTCGGATCGATGCCTTCGAACACGGGCTGGCCCGGCAGGGAAAAGCGCACCGCGCCGTCTTCTTCCACGATGGGCTGTTCCGACCCGCCGCCGGGCACGTAGCCGCTGCGGATCAGCTTGCCGACGTGTTCCTTGACCGTGCCGTCCTCGCGCTTTTCTTCGAAGCGGACTTCTTTCCCTTCCAGCTGGTAGAGCAGCAGGCCTTCCGTCAGCGGATCGTTCACGAAGCTCTGTTCGAGGATCTGCACGCCGAAGGGCTCGGCAGACAATTCCCGGAGCATGACGGAATCGGGTTCGAGCTGCCGCGACATGTCCGTCACGCGCACTTCGGAAACCCCTTCCGCGAGGGCCAGCGTCCGATCCTCCTTCACGGTCGCGAAGCCGTCGTTGTAGATCGTCACCTGCGGCCCGGCGGCGAGCGCCGCGAGCGGAAGCAAACCGAGGAACAACACGAGATTCTTCATGGTCCTCTCCTTTCGGAAGACAGTCTACGGATAGGCGCCGGGATGGTCGAGCCCGAGGTTTTCGGGCAGGCCGAAAATCAGGTTCATGTTCTGCAAGGCGCTGCCGGCCTGGCCTTTCATGAGGTTGTCGATGTGCGAGATCACGCGCAGGCGGCGCGTGCGTTCGTCGACGTCGATGGTCAGGTTGCAGAAATTGGACCCGCGCACGTGGGCCGTGCCCACGACGGCCTTGGAGTCGAAGAGCCGCACGAAGGGGTTGCCCTTGTGGAACTCGGCGTAGGCCTCGCGCACCTGCGCCAGGCCGATGCCGTCGCGCAGCGTGCCGTAGAGGCAGCTCAGGATGCCGCGGCAAACGGGCACCACCTGCGCGGTGAAGGTCACCGGCACGGGTTCGCCCGCGAGGCCGCCGAGCATGCGCTCGACTTCCATCACGTGCTGGTGGCCGCTCAGGCGGTAGGCCTGCATGTTCTCGTAGCGGGCCGGATAATGGTGGATCGGCGTGGCCTTCTTGCCGGCGCCCGACACGCCCGTCTTGCAGTCGCAGATCAGGCTCTTGAAATCCACCAGCTTGGCCGACGCCGCCGGCGCCAGGCCGACGAGGCAGCTCACCGCGAAGCAGCCGGGATTGCCGACCAGGCGCTGGTTCTTCGAATAGGCCTTCCGGTTCAGCTCGGGCAGGCCGTAGACGGTCTGCGGCAGCAGCTCCGGCGTCTTGTGGACCGGATCGCGGCCGATGCGCCGGGCGTATTCGGCGTAGTCCTCGACGTTGTTGAAGCGGAAATCGCCGCTGTAGTCGATCACCCGCGCGCCCTTGGCCAGTTCGACCGGCGCCTGCACCATGCCGACGCCGTCGGGCGTCGAGAAGAACACCACGTCGGCCGGCTCCTGCGCCGCCGGATCGTCGGGCTTGAGGATCGGCAGGTCGCAGAAGCCCTTCAGGTGCGGATAGAGCTCGCTCATCGGCATGCCCGTTTCCGTCGCCGCCACCAGCGTCTGGATCTTCGCCTCGGGATGCCGCAGCAGCAGCTCCACGATCCCCACGCCGCCGTATCCCCCGCAACCGACCACCTTGACCTTGATCATCGTCCGACTCCTGAACTCTGAACCCTGAACTCTGAACCCTCGCGCATCAAAACGGAATCCACGTCTGCCCGGGCTTCATGGCCGCGATCGCGTGCGCGAGCAGGTCGACCGTGCGGTCGAGGTCGTCCACGGCGACGATTTCATTGGGCGTGTGCATGTAGCGCAACGGGATGCTCACGAGCGCGGCGGCCACGCCGGCACGGGAAAGCTGGATCGGATCGGCGTCCGTCGGCGTCGCGCGGCCGTCGGCCACGATCTGCACGGGAATCTTGCGTTTCTTCGCGGTGCGCCGCAGGTGCTCGTAGAGGACGGGGTTGACGTTGGCCCCGCGCGACAGCACCGGGCCGCCGCCGAGCGCGACCTTGCCCTCGCGCTTTTCCGCGCCGTCCATCATCGGGTGGTCCGTTGCGAACGTCACGTCCACGGCGATGCCCACGTCCGGCGCGATGCCGAACGCGGAGGTCGTCGCGCCGCGGCTGCCGATTTCCTCCTGCACCGTGCCGACGGCGTGGATTTCGGCCTGGGGCGCCATTTCCGCCAGTCGCCGGGCCGTTTCCAGCACCACGAACGCGCCGGCGCGGTCGTCGAACGCCCGCCCCGCCAGCCGCCCGTTGGGCAGTTCGGCCACGCCCTGGTCGATCACCATCGGATCGCCCACGGACACCAGCTTTTCGGCTTCCTTGCGGTTCTTCGCGCCGACGTCCACCCACAGGTCCGTCAGCGGCGTCACCCGGTTGCGGTCGTCGGGTTTCTGCACGTGGACCGGCACCTTGCCGATGATGCCGGGCACAATTCCCTTGGCCGTGCGAATCGACACGCGCTGGCCCTGCGGAATCTGCGCGTCCCAGCCGCCGATGGGCGAAATCCAGAGATAGCCGTTGGCGTCGATCAGCGTCACGATGAAGCCGATCTCGTCGTAATGCCCCGCCAGCATCACCCGCGGCGCGCCGCCGGGATTCACCACCACGTCGACGTTGCCGTGCACGTCCGTGCGGACTTCCGCCGCGAAGGCTTCGGCTTCCTGGCGGAAAACCCGGACGGCGTCCAGTTCGTAGCCGGACGGGGAAATCGCGGACATCAGGCGCTTCAGGAAATCCAAACTCGTTTTCTTCATGCGGACGCTTCCTTCCGGCATTCTCTATTGCGCGCGGGTAACCAGATTGGGATTCAGCAAGCTCATGGGCGGCGGGGCGATGGCCGGTCGCACGGCGGGCAACGGCGCGGCGGCGACCGGGGGCGGCGCCGGCGCGGGTACGGCCGGCGGGGCCGGCGGGGCCTGGACGGGAACCGCCGCGGGAGGCGGAGCGGCCAGGATCGGAGCCGGGGCCGCCGCATAGCGCGCCGGCGCGGCCACCACGAGCGACGTCGCCGCGGCGCGCGCGGCCATGGGCACCGGCGCGACGGGCGGCGGCGCCGGGGCCGGCGCCAGCGGCGCGGCCATCTGCGCCGGGCGTTGCTGCAGCGGCGCGCCCAGTTCCACCTTGGCCCGGTTCACCAGCGCGAAATAGTTCAGGATGCCCTGCGCGATCCCCAGCGCCACCGTTTCGCGGTACGACGGCGTCGCCAGTTTCTGCGCTTCCTGCGCGCTCGACAGGAAGCCGCATTCGACCAGCGCCGCCGGCATCGCGGAATTGCGCAGCACGGCGAACCGGGCATGCTTCAGCCCGCGGTCTTCCGCGCGGGTGATGCCGACCAAGGCGCGCTGGAGCTGGTTGCCCAGCACGTGGTTGGAATGGTTGAACCGGTTGTTCGGCACGGCCGGGAACTTGCTGCCGGTGCCGGCCGTGGGCGGATAGTTCTCCGCCGCCGTCACGAACGTCTCGATGCCTTGGACCGTCCGCGTCGCCGCCGCGTTCAGGTGCAGGCTCACGAACACGTCGCCGCCGCCCCGCGCCGCCAGATACGGCCGGTCGTCGAGTTCCCAGAACCGATCGCTGTCGCGCGTCAGCACCACGCGCACGCCCGCCGCCGCCAGATGCGCCCGCGTCCGCAGGGCGATGTCCAGCACCAGATCCTTTTCCTTGAAACCGGTCCGGGACGTCGTGCCCGGATCCTTGCCCCCGTGGCCGGCGTCGAGCACGACCGTGCGCGCCCCGCGCGTGCCCAGATAGGCCGACGGCCGCACCAGCGGATCCACCACGTATTGCGCGTCCGCGTCGCTGAGCGACCAGTCGCCGCGGACCTTGATGACCGGCACGTGCAGCCAGACCTTGCTGCCGTTGAGCATGGCTTCGCGGCCGTCCGCCGTGAACTGCAAACTGGTGTACTGCCCCCGGATCAGCAACGTCTTGCCGCCCGGCGTCGTCAGCGGCAACCCGTACATCGCCGCCAGATCCTTCAGGGCCACGTAGCGCTTGCCGGCCACGGCCACCGCCTTGAGCGTGCGGACCTGGGCGGTCGCCGCCGGCGCCGCCGCCAGCCCGACGCCCAGCGCCAGCGCGAGAATCCTTCCGATGGAACGCCAACCGTGCATATGAAGGGCGCATCCTACGGCACCGCCCCCCAAAAAGGCAATCTTTCCCGCCGCCGGTTCCGGCCTGCATTTGCTTGCGCCCCGCGGCGGGAATCCCTATCCTGCCCGCCATGAAATCCATCTATTTCCTCCTGCCCCTCGCCGCCGCGCTGCTCGCCGCGCCCGGCTGCACCACGATGGTCGATTCCGACGACGACGTCCCGCTGGCCACCCGCGCCGAAGTCGACTACCTGCGCGGCGAACTCCGCAGCCTGCGCGACCGCCAGTCCGCGTCCGAGTCCGAGCTCGGGCGCTTCCAGGGCGAGATGATGTCCGCGCAGGCCGGCCAGTCTGCCTTCGCTTCCGCCGCCCAGGTCCAGTCGCTGCAGACCCAGCTCGAAGACCTCCAGCGCCAGATCCGCGCCTTCGACGCCGCGCGCGTGCAGGACAAGAAGGAAATCTACGACGACATTTCCAAGAAGATCGCCACGATCCTGAAGACCTCCGCGCCGGCGCAGGCCTCCCGCCCGTCCCGCCCGCGGTCCGGCTCCCAGACCGGCATCGAACACGTCGTGCAGCCCGGCGAATCCCTCTCCAAGATCGCGGCCGCCTACGGCGTCCGGATGAGCGTCCTCGTCGAAGAAAACGGCTTGTCGAGCCCCGACAACATCCGCGTCGGCCAAAAACTCTTCATCCCGGACTGATTCCCTCTTTCCGTTTCGCCACCCGTTGCGACTCGAGCTTCCCCGCGGCCCAACATCGGCCGCTGGGGCAGAAAATCGGCCTTTTCAGGCCCTCCGGAGCCACCCCCAACCCCCGACTAAGCAGGAAAACAGGAAACACACGAAAACACGAAAAATCCTTCTTTTCCCCTCCTGATTTCCTGTATTTCCTGTTTTCCTGCTGAAATTCCCCGTCCTGGGCTCCCATTTGCATGAATTTGCGTCCATTTTCGGTCGGAAACCGACTTCGCAGGCCCTCCGGAGCCCCCAAAACGACAAAAATCGACCCAAAATGTGCCTCCAGCCCCTTTCCCAGCCCCATTTTTCGCGATTTTCGTGGTTTCTCGCCCGTTTTCAGCCCTCTTCGGACCTCCGAAGCCCCAAAACCAACCACGGATGGACACGGATTGCGGTTTTCCGACCGCGGACCTCCGACTTCGGACCTCGGTCCTTTCCAGCCCCGTTGCGACTCATTTTCAGCCCCGGAAACGCCTTTCGCGGGAGTTTTCCGCCCCAAAAGGCCTCCGCGAGGCCCCATTTCCGAGATCGGCATTACAGGCGCCCCAAAACCGGCATAATGCCGAGCTCGCGCGCATTCCCGGCCTGCCCGCCCGCGCCCTATTTCCGCGCCCTATTTCCCGAAACCGCAGCCCGTTGCGCCGTTGACCCGCCCCCGCCTTTTCGCAATTCTTTTGCCAATGAGGAAAAATCACCACGCCACATAAAGCCAACCTCGGACCGGCCCAAAAACTGTTCGACGAAAAGAATGATTATGAATGAAAAGAGTAAACGGGTTTGGTTCCCTGCTAAAAAATACGGGTGGGGCTGGGGATTCCCCTGTGCTTGGCAGGGGTGGGTTGTATTCCTCGCATATATCGGCCTTGCCATTGCGACAAGCTGCATCATCGACTCCACTCCCCGCCTATTGATGTGGATCGGCTTACTCTTTGTGCTATCAGTTTTGTTTGTCCTGATCTGTTTGTGGAAAGGTGAAAAACCAGCGTGGCGATGGGGAGACAAGAAATGAGCGCGGCGAACAAGGCATTCCAGGCTATCGGCGCGAAGTCGCGCCTCGGCCTGACCCCTGACGTTCTGCATGGATAAACGAGATGACAATAGCAATCGCCATGCTTACCCTAGCGCTTATGGCGGGTACCGGCGCATGCACTGCGGCGAAAAATTCGGCCGATACATATATTCTTACCACGCGATTGCAGTCTCCCTACAACAGAGACTTCACCTTTAGTACGCCGATAACCATTCACACGCCTTTTGCTGCACTTAGCAGGAATGGAGACGTTCGGAATGCCATAAGCGGCATTCTTGCTCCATCTGGTGACGGGGCTTTCTCGCTTGATATTACCCTTTCTGAATGGATGTCTGATGAATCCAATATTGTGGAAACAAGAAACGCAGTTCTGCGGCTTAATGAACCCCTGTCCTACAGCTCGATTTCGTCAGTCGCCTGCACGCGGACCCTGACACTATCCAAGAAATGACTGCAAATGCAGAAGATGGCGTTCCGCGATGAGCTTGTCCGATAACGATCCCGCCCGTTTCCGGCGTTTCTTGGCGCTGCGCCGGAGATGGTTCCGGATCGCTTTCGCGGCCACGTTCGCGGCGGGCACGTGGCTGGCCAACCGCAAGTTCGATTCGCTGGTCGAGATCGTCGGGTTCGCCTTGTTCGGCGCCTTGCTCGCCGCGTCGATCCTTTCGCTGGCCGGCATCCCGGTTGTTTGGCGGATGTCCGGCCGGCGCCGATCATCCGTAGCAAGCTCCGTCGGAGGCGGCCTTGAATAGAAGGCCCCGAGCCTCGACGAGGCCGGTTGCAATCGATCCGAACAGCCCGGCGCCCTCAGCGGGGCCGCCCTGCCCCTGGACCAAACAGCCCAGTTGGTTCAGAAATCCGTCCACCAATTGATCCAAAGGTAGGGCGGGTTGGCTCAACCCGCCGCGATCTGCACCCCTATCCTCGCGCGGCGGCGAGGAAGAAGCGGCGGAGGACGGCGGCGTCGGTTTCGAGCGCAGCGGCTTCGTTGTATTCGTTGGTCGTGTGAGCCTGGGAGATGGAACCGGGACCCCAAACGAGGGCTTCGCCGCAAGCGGCCGCCAACGGGCCGGCATCGCTGCACCAAGGCGCCCTTTCCCGCACGAAAAGGGGCCGATCCTCTATATTAATCGCGCCTCGGAACCGACCCCGTCGGAAAATTCTCCGCGCTCTCCGCGTCTCCGCGCGAGAACGGATTACCGCTCCCCGCCCCGCTCTGCCGCTGAACATTGCAGATTGATTATTGAACATTGGATATTGAGTTTTCCCGCCCGAATCCCGCCGGGAACCCTCCACAGGCGCAGGCAACCTCCCCGTCTACAACGAAACCAAACAGCCCGGACGGCTCGGAGAACCGACCCTACCTGCCGATCTCCTTGAACATTGATTGTTGGATGTTGGGATCTTCCGAACCGCTCGGCGCGCGCGGATCGGGCAGGCTCAGCGCAGGGAGACGTAGCGGAAGGCGTCGGGAAGCGCGGCGGCGACGTCGCTGGCGCGCATGGCGGACTGGGTGTAGCGCAGCGCGGCATAGTCGCCGGCATTGCCGTGGAGCCAGACGGCCGCGCAGGCGGCGTCGAACGGCGGCAGGCCCTGGGCCAGCAGGCCGACGAGCAGGCCGGCGAGGACGTCGCCGCAGCCTCCGCAGGCCATGCCGGGATTGCCGGTCAGGTTGATCCAAGTGGGATGGCCCGCCTGCGCGATCAACGTCCCCGCCCCTTTCAGCACGACGATGGCGCCGGTGCGTGCGGCGGCGGCGCGCGCGGCCGCCAGGCGATCGCCTTGGATGGTCGCGACGTCGGTGCCCAGCAGCCGCGCCAGTTCGCCGGGGTGCGGCGTGAGGACGACGGGCTGCGCGCAGGCGCGGACGGCTTCGGGCCGGCCGGCCAGGGCGTTGATGGCGTCGGCGTCGAGCAGCAGCGGCGCGGGCGTTGACCGCAACAGGTAATCCACGAGCGCGGCGACGTCGGGGCCGCGGCCCAGGCCGGGGCCGGCCAGCACGGCGTCGGCGCCGGCCAGATCGGGTTCCGCGGCGAGGCGGACGTCGGCGATGGCTTCGGGCACGCGCGCGACGAGCGCGGCCGTGGCGCTTTCGACGGTGGCGACGCGCACGAGGCCCGCGCCGGAGCGGACGGCGCCCTCGGCCGCCAGCACGATGGCGCCGGGATAGCGCGCGGATCCGCCCAGCAGCAGCGCCGTGCCGTAGGTGCCCTTGTGGGCGTCGCGCGGACGCGGCGGCAGCAGCCGGCGCACGTCCATCACGGTGGCCATCTGCAGGTCGGGACTGGCGTCGGGCATGTCCTCGACGTATTCGCGCGGAATGCCGATGGGCACCAGGGCGAGCGAGCCGAGATGCTCGCGGGCGGAGGGCGCGGCCATGCCGATTTTGGGCAGGCACATGGTGACGGTGAAATCGGCGCGGACGGCGCATTCGGCCGGCACGCCGGTGTCGGCGTCCAGCCCCGTCGGCACGTCGGCGGCGACGACGATGGAAAACGGTCGCTTGGAATTGACGTATTCGATGGCCCGGCGGATGTCGCCGAGGGGCTCGCCGCGGGCGCCGGTGCCCAGCAGGGCGTCCACGAGGATCGGCGGGGCCAGGGTCGTTTCGGTCTGGCGCTGCCAGGCGCGATCGCCCACCGTTTCGCGCCAGGGCACGCCGAGCTTGGCCATTTCATCGAAAAATTGCTTGGCGGTGCCGCGGAGTTTTTCCTTGGGGCAGGTCAGCCAGACTTCCGCCGGCTGGCCGAGATCGCGCAGGGCGATCGCCGCCGCGAAGGCGTCGCCACCGTTGTTGCCCGGTCCGGCCAAAAAGCGGACGGGCACGGCCGGCCGGTCCATCTGGACGGCGATTTCGTGGATGGCGCGGGCCAAGCCCCGGCCGGCGCGCTCCATCATTCCCGTCGCCAGCGAGTTGTCCTTCGCGATCGCCCGGGCCTCGGCCTTGCGCAGCGTTTCCGAGGCGATGAATTTCATGCGAGCAGGACCTTCATTTCGCGCACGGCCTGTTCCATGCCGACCATCACGGCGCGGGCCACGATGCTATGGCCGATGTTGAGGACCTCCAGATGCGGGACGGTCCGGAGGAAGATCGGCAAGTTGTCGTAATTGAGGCCGTGGCCGGCATTGATGCGCAGGCCGCGGGCATGGCCGTATTCGGCGGCGGCGGCCAGCCGCCGCAGTTCATCCGCCTGCGCGGGGCCGGCCAGCTCGCAGTATTTGCCGGTGTGCAGTTCGACGACGGGCGCGCCGAGGGCCGCGGCGGCGTCGAGCTGCGCGGGATCGGGCTCGATGAACAGGCTGACTTCGATGCCGGCCGCCTTCAGCCTGGCGACGGACGGTTTCAGGGCCGCGAACTGTCCGGCGACGTCGAGGCCGCCTTCGGTGGTCAGTTCCTGCCGGCGTTCGGGCACGAGGCAGACTTCGGCGGGCCGCACGGCGAGCGCGATGGCCACGATCTCGGGGCTGTTGGCCATCTCGAGGTTGAGCGGGATGGTCAGGGCGCGGCGGAATTCGACGACGTCGGCGTCCTGGATGTGGCGGCGGTCTTCGCGCAGGTGGATGGTGATGCCGTCGGCGCCGGCGCGCTCGCAGAGGCGGGCGGCTTCGAGCGGCGCGGGATAGGTCGTGCCGCGCGCCTGCCGCAGCGTGGCGACGTGGTCGACGTTGACGCCCAGCTTCATGGCGCGGGGTTTTCGGGCTTCCGGGCCGTGGCGGCTTCGGCCTTGAAAAACAGCGCCAAGGCGGTCAGGACGACGTAGGCGACCACGGCGACGGCGGCGGTCTGGACCAGTTCGCTGAGGGCGAGGCTCACGGCGGGCTCCCGGCCTACAGCAGGGCCTTTTCGTCGGCGCCGCCGAAGAAATGGGCACGTTCCATGTCCAGCACGACCTCCACGGCGTCGCCGATCTGCCTGCGGCAGGCGGCCTGGACGCGGGCGGTGAAATTGGACCGGCCGGTGGACGCATAGAGATAGACTTCGGAGCCCATCATTTCGACGACTTCCACGGTGGCGGGCACCACGCGGGCGGGATCGGCCTCGGGCCGTTCGCCGCGTTCGTGCACGTGCTCGGGACGGATGCCCAGGGCGACGTCCTGGCCGGCGTGGGGGGCCAGCTTGCCGGCGGCGGGCTCGGGCACCGCGAGGCGGAACTGGCCTTCGTCGAAGAACACGGCGTTGCCTTCCCGGACGATCCGGCCCTTGAAGAAGTTCATGGGCGGGCTGCCGATGAAGCCGGCGACGAACTGGTTGGCGGGCTGGTTGTAGATGTTGAGCGGCGTGTCCACCTGCTGGATCCAGCCGTCCTTCATGACGACGATGCGGTCGCCCATGGTCATGGCCTCGATCTGGTCGTGGGTCACGTAGATCATCGTGCTCTTGAGGCGGTTGTGCAGCTTGCTGATTTCCGCGCGCATCTGCACGCGCATCTTGGCGTCGAGATTGGACAGCGGCTCGTCGAACAAGAACGCCTTGGGCTTGCGGACGATGGCGCGGCCGACGGCCACGCGCTGGCGCTGGCCGCCGGAGAGTGCCTTGGGCTTGCGCTCGAGGTAGTCGACGATGCCGAGGATTTCGGCGGCTTCCATCACGCGCTTGTGGATTTCGGCCTTGGGATACTTGCGCAGCTTGAGGCCGAAGGCCATGTTGTTGTAGACGCTCATGTGCGGATAGAGCGCGTAGTTCTGGAAGACCATCGCGATGTCGCGATCCTTGGGCGGGATGTCGTTGACCTTCTTGCCGTCGATGAAGATGGAGCCCCGGCTGATGTCCTCGAGGCCCGCGACCATGCGCAGCGTGGTGGACTTGCCGCAGCCGGAGGGGCCGACGAGCACGACGAATTCCTGGTCCTGGATTTCCAGGCAGGCGTCGTGGACGGCGGTCACGTCGCCGGGATAGATCTTGAACACGTTTTCGAGAACGACTTTGGCCATGGACGACTCCTCCGGGCGCGCGCGCAGGCCGCCCACATGGCTTTCGCTTGTAGCATCCCGCAAAAGGCCCTGTCAAAACAAACCCCGCTTGAATTGCGCGCGGGGTTGCGCCATACTGCGCGCATGACAACTTCCCCTGCGAGCCTGTCGGTCGTCATTCCCGTCTACAACGAAGAGCCGAACGTCGCCGCCCTGGCGCAGAAGCTCCACGCGGCGCTCGCCGGCATCGGCCGCGCCTACGAGATCATTCTCGTGGACGACGGCTCGCGCGACGGCACCTGGGAACACCTGAAGAGCGCCTGCGCGGCCTATCCGCATTTCCGCCTGATCCGCTTCCGCCGCAACTTCGGCCAGACCGCCGCGATGTCGGCGGGCATCGACGCCGCGCGCCACGACGTGATCGTGACGCTGGACGCCGACCTGCAGAACGATCCGGCCGACATCCCCCGGCTGCTGGCGGAAATGGAAACGAACGACTACGCGGTGGTGTCCGGCTGGCGCAAGGACCGCAAGGATCCGTTCCTCAACCGCCGGCTGCCCTCGATGATCGCCAACGGGCTGATCTCGAACATCACCGGCGTGAAGCTGCACGACTACGGCTGCACGCTGAAGGCCTACCGCCGCGACGTGCTGCAGGGCGTGCGGCTCTACGGCGAAATGCACCGCTTCATTCCGGCGCTGTGCTCGTGGGTCGGCGGGGACATCGCCGAAGTGGTCGTGACGCACCATCCGCGGCTGGCCGGCAAATCCAAGTACGGCATCGGGCGGACGTTCCGGGTGATCCTCGACCTGTTCACGGTGAAGTTCCTGCTGCGGTTCACCGGCGGCCCGATGCAGCTGTTCGGCAAATTCGCGTTCTTTTTCGGCGGTCTCGGCGCGCTGATGCTCGGGGTGGTGCTGTTCGACCAGGTGATCGATCTGGTCGGCGCGGACCATCTCAACCTCATCAAGCGCCCGTTCTGGGTCATCACGCCGTTCATGCTGCTGGCGTTCAGCATGCAGTTCCTCTCGATGGGGCTGCTGGCGGAAGTGCAGATCCGCACCTACCACGAATCGCAGGCCAAGCCCATCTATTCGATCCGCGAGACCTTCGATTCCTCCGGCGCCTGATGCCCGGATCCGGCATTTCGCCCGGGCTGGCGGCGCTCGTCGCCGCGCTGGGCGCGGGGCTGGCGGCGGGCGTGGCCGCGGGGTTCCGGTTGGCCGCGCGGCGCCGGTTCGTGCCGGCCTGGCGGCCGGCGCTGGCGCAGTTCGCCGCGGCCAGCCCCTGGCGGAACGCCGATCTCTGGGCGGTCGCGCTCGTGCTGGCCGCCGCCCAGTTCCTGCGATCGTTCGGACCGCCGTCCGTTTTCCTGGACGTGCTGGGCTTTCAGTTCGCGCTGCTGGCGGCCATTCTCTGGCGACTGCGCGGCAAGGCGCAGGCGCTGGGCGGCGCGCCGCCCCTGCGGACGGTCTTCGCGGAAAGCGCGCTGCGCTGGCTGGCCATCCTGCCCGTCCTGTGGCTCGTGGGGTTTGCCTGGAACCTGGCGCTGAGCCGGCTGGGCCACGAGCCGGGTTTCCAGCAGGCCATCCAGCTTTTTCTGGAAACCGAGACGCCGGGGGAACGCTTCCGGTTCGTGTTCTTCGCGGTGGTCGTGGCGCCCGTCGCGGAGGAAGCGCTGTTCCGCGGCCTGCTCCTGCCCCTGCTGGTGAGGCACGCCGGGCCACTGGCCGGGTTGACGCTGGTCGCGCTGGGGTTTGCGGCGCTGCACGGACTGGAGAGCTTGCCGGCGCTGGCGGTATTTTCCGTGGCGCTGTCGCTGGCCTATGCGCGGACCGGCACGATCCTCGTGCCGATGGCGATGCACGCGATCTTCAACGCGGCGAACTTGGCGCTCGTGGCGGCACTGGTCCGGTCCGGCGCGCTGCCGACGTAGAACCGCTCAGCGCGGGAACGCCGGAGCGGACGCGGCGATCAGCGCGCCCCATTTTTCCTTGGCCAGCGCCAGCGCGCGGCCGCGGTGGCTGAGCCGGTTCTTCTGTTCGCTGCCCATCTCGGCGAAGGTCCGGTCGTAGCCGTCCGGCACGAACAGCGGATCGTAGCCGAAGCCCTGCGCGCCGCGCAGCGCGTCGACGATGCGCCCCGGGCAGGAGCCCGAGACCGTCTCGGCGCGGCCGGTCGGATCGCTCAAGGCCGCCACGCAGCGGAACCGCGCGGAGCGGTCCGTCTTCCCGGCCAGTTCGCGCAGCAGTTTGGCGTTGTTGTTCGCGTGGTTGCACGGCTCGCCCGCGTAGCGCGCCGAATAGACGCCCGGCGCATTGCCCAGCGCGGCCACTTCAAGCCCGGAATCGTCCGCCAGCGCCCACAGGCCCGTCGCGCGCGCCAGCTCGGTCGCTTTCTTGAGCGCGTTGGCCTCGAAGGTGTCGCCGTCTTCGACGACGTCGTGCAGGTCTGGAAATTCCGCCGTGGAAATCCATTCCACGCCGGGCAGGACGAAGATCTCGCGGATTTCCTGGATCTTGTGGGCATTGCGGGAAGCGATCAGGATTTTCATGGGCCCCTTTCCGGTTTCAGGCGCCGACGGCGCGGCGTTCGATCTGGCGGGAGATGCCCGTCAGGATTTCATAGGGAATGGTGCCGCAGTGCTTGGCCAACTCGTCGGCCCAGATGGCTTCGCCGCCTTGTTCCCCGATCAAGACGGCTTCGTCGCCCGCCCGCACGCCGCTGGCGGGGCCGAGGTCGGCGGAAATCCAGTTCATGCTGACGCGGCCGACGACGGGCCGGCGTTTTCCGCCGATGAGCACGTGGCCCTTGTTGCCGAGATGCCGCTGGTAGCCGTCGGCATAGCCGCAGCTCAACGTCGCCAGATCCGTGGGCGCCGGCGTCCGGTAGCTGCCGTAGTAGCCCACGGGGAATCCGGCGGGCACCGTCTTGACCTGCATGACGCGCGTTTTCCAACTCAGCACGGGGACGGTCGCGAAGCGCTGGGCCGGATCGGCGGAGCCATAGCCGTAGAGCGAAATGCCCACGCGCACGGCGTCCTGGTCGCAGTCCGGCAGCAGCAGCGCCGCGCGGCTGCTGGACATGTGCCGGAACAGGCGCCGGCCGGCCGCGGCGTCGAGCACCGGCAAGGCCTGCCGGAATTTATCGGCCTGGCTCCTGGCCGCGGTCGGCTTGCGCTCCGGCTCCACCATGGCGAAATGGGTGCAGACGCCTTGGACGTCCAGCCCCGGCAGGCACGCGACGGCAGCCGCCGGATCGAGTTCGGCGGGCACGACGAACCCCAGCCGGCCCATGCCGGTGTCCAGCTTGAGGTGCACGGGCAGGCGCCCGCCGGCGGCCACGGCGGCCGCGGACAGTTCCTGCGCCTGCGCGGCCGACACCACGACGGGGACGATCCGGTCGCGCAGCATTTGCGGCACGTCCGCCGCTTGCGCCGCGCCCAGCACGAGGATCAGCTCGGCGGCCGGCGCCGCCGCGCGCACGGCCGCGGCTTCCGCGACGTAGGCCACGGCGAAGCGCCGCACGCCCGCGCCGGCCAGCGCCGCCGCCGCCGCCGCCAGGCCGTGCCCGTAGGCGTCGGCCTTCACGACGGCGATCAGGTCCGCGCCGCGCAACGCGGTCCGGATGGCGGTTGCGTTGCCGCGGAGCCGATTCACGTCCACTTCGATCCAGGATCCACCGCAATTCATGATGGCGCCCATTAAACACTCCCCCCCCCCCGCCGCGCCACATTTTTCCTCCGCGCCGCCGCGCGGCGATTTCTGCGCTGGCCAAACGGCGCGAATCCGCTACTCTGGACCGCATCGTCTTCAAGGAGAATCCGCATGAACTGCAATCGCATCCGCTCGTTTTCGTTGGTGATGGGCCTCGCCGTCCTGGCCGGCTGCGGCGAGGGCGGTCCGCCCAGCGGTCTCCAAAACAAGAACCCCGGCGCAAACGACGTGCGGGTGGTCGCGGCGTTCGGCGACAGCATCACGCTCGGCAACCGCTGCGATTGCACGCCCTACCCCGCCCGCGTGCAGGCCATGACCCGCAAGACGGTCGTCAACGCCGGCGTGAGCGGCAGCCAGGCGACCGAAAGCGTCGAGCGCGCCCGGGCGGTCATCCAACAGACCCGGCCGGGATTCATGCTGATCCTCTATGGCCACAACGACGTCGCCCACGGCACCCAAATCGGCAGCATCGTCGATGCGTTGCGCGCCATGGTCGAAATCTGCCTCGCGGAAAAGGTGGTGCCCGTGCTCGCGACCTATCCGGAACCGATCGGCGACCACGCGGCCTATGCCCCGCGCGAATTGTTGCTCAACAGCCGCATCCGGGCCTTGGCGGCCGAACTGGGCCTGGAATGCGTGGACCTCGAAAAAGAATTCGCCGGCGGGGACAACCTCTTCATCGAAGACGGCCTGCATCCCAACGATGCCGGAACCCAAATCATCGCGTTGGCCTTCGCCGATCTGTTCTAGGATCGGCTTTGGCCGGTTTTCGGCTTTTGACGTGATTTTCATCGTTTTGGCCTAGACGTTCATTCCCATTTTCGTATCCTCCAACCAGATATGGAGATATCTGCGGAGGGATTCAGCATGAAAGCACGACGTGGGTGGATTTCGTTTTCCGGGGCGGCGGCGTTCGTATCCGCTTTCCTGCTGGCGGGGTGCGGCGGGTCGAGCGATTCGGGTTTGAAAAACTCGAATCCCGGCAACAACGATCTCAACGTCGTGGTGGCGTTCGGCGACAGCCTCACCAAAGGCAGCGAATGCGCCTGCGCGCCCTATCCCGGGCGGCTGTCCGGCCTGATCGGCAAGATCGTCTACAACACCGGCGTCGGCGGAAGCCAAGCGACCGACAACGTGGGCCGCACCCAGGAAGCCATCAACAAGTACCACCCCGCCTACCTGTTCATCCTCTACGGGATCAACGACGTCATCCACAGCACCAATCCCGGCAACGTGGTCGCGGCCCTGGGCCAGATGGTGCAGATCTGCAAGCAGAACAACGTCGTGCCCGTGCTCATGACCTATCCCCGGCCGATGCTGGGCCACAGCCTGTTCGCCGGCCCCACGCTCTCGCTCAATCGCGGCATCCGGGACCTCGCCCGGGCGGAAGGGATCCGCTGCGTCGATCTCGAGCGCGAGTTCGCGGACGGCAAGGATCCGCTCAATCCCGAATGGCGGCTCAGCGATCTCTCCTTGCTGGAACCCGACGGCCTCCACCCCAACGACGCGGGCACGCAGGTCATCGCGCTGGCCTGCGCCGACCAGTTCTAGGCGGCCGGGCATGGCGATCCGCGCGCTTTCGTTCCGATGGGTCGTACCGGCCGCCGGGATGGCGGCGGCCCTGATGGCGGGTTGCGGCGACGGCGGCGGGGGGGGCCTGTCCAACAAAAATCCGGGTCCAAACGACGTCGGCGTCGTGGTGGCCTTCGGCGACAGCATCACGATGGGCAACGTGTGCGCCTGCGCCCCCTATCCGGCCCGGCTGGCTGGCCTTGTCGGCAAGGTCGTCGTAAACGCCGGCATCAACGGCACCACGGCGCGCGAAGGCGTGAACCGGATCCAAGGCGTCATCGCCGCGAACCGCCCCGGCTTCATGCTCATCCTGTACGGCGTCAACGACGGCATCCACGGGCAAAGCACCGACGGCACCTTGGCGGCGCTGCGGAAAATGGTCGCGATCTGCCGGGAAAGCCAGGTCGTGCCCGTGCTGGGCACCTATCCCGTTCCGTTCGGCAGCCACGGCGTGTTCGCCGACCGCACCGTCGCGCTCAATCTGGGCATCCGCGCCCTGGCCAAGGAACTCCGCGTGCCTTGCGTGGATCTCGAAAAGGAATTCGCGGGCGGGCGCGATCCCGTCACCGGCCGCACCGAGACCGATCGCGCGCTCATGAATGCCGACGGCCTGCACCCCAACGACGCGGGCACGCAGGTCATGGCGTTGGCGTTCGCCGACCTGTTCTGATTCCCCGCCGCCCGGCTCAGGCGCGCGCGGCGGCCAGCAATTCCGCCATGGACGTGCGCCCTTCGTAGAGCGCCTTGCCCACGATGGCTCCCGCCAGATTCGCCTTGCCCAGCCGGCGCAGCCGCGCGATATCGTCCGCGGTCGTGATGCCGCCCGAGGCGATGATCCGGCAGTCGGGCCCCACCGCGTCGCAGACCTCCGCGGTCCCGGCGAAATTGGGTCCGCGCAGCATGCCGTCGGTGGCCGTGTCGGTGTAAACGATCGTTTTCACGCCGGCGGCCGCCGCGCGCCGCGCGAGGTCCACGGCCGTCGTGCGCGAGGTCTCGGTCCACCCCTTCACCTGCACGAAGCCGTCGCGCGCGTCGATGCCCACGGCCAGCTGCTCGCCGTACTTCTCCGCCAGCGCCGCCAGCTCGTTCGCCCGTTCCAGCGCGCGCGTGCCGAGGATGGCGCGGCGCACGCCGCGCGCCAGCAGCGCGTCGAGATCCGCATCCGTCCGCAGGCCGCCGCCGCATTCGACGGGGATGCCTGCCGCGGCCGCCATCTGCCCGATCACGTCCACATGGACCGGATGCCCCGCGAAGGCGCCGTCGAGATCCACCACGTGGATCCAGGTCGCGCCCTGTTGCGCCCAGGCGCGGGCCTGCGCCGCCGGATCGTCGCCGTAGACCGTCGCGTCGTCCGCGCGGCCCTGGCGCAGCCGCACGCATTGGCCGCCCTTCAGGTCCACCGCCGGCAAGATCGTGAATTCGCCCATCGTTCCTACTCCCGGCTCCACGCGACGAAGTTTTGCAGCATCCGCAGCCCCGCCTGCTGGCTCTTTTCCGGGTGGAACTGCACGGCGGCCGTGCGGCCGCGCCAGACCAGCGAGGTGTAGTCGATCCCGTAGTCCGTCCGCCCCGCGTCCCAGCCCGCCGCGCCCGGCAGATAGAAGGAATGCACGAAATAGAAATAGGTGCCGTCCGGAATGCCGCGCAGCAGCGGGCACTCGGCGCGGTCCGGCGCGCGACGCACGCGGTTCCAGCCGATCTGCGGCACTTTCCACTCCGGCGGCAGCGCGAACTTTTCGATCGGCGCGGGAAGGATGCCGAGCCCGGCCGTGCCGGGCGATTCCGCGCTGCCGGTGCAGAGCATCTGCAGGCCCAGGCAAATCCCGAGCAGCGGCCGGTCCGCGGCGATCCACTCGCGCAACGGCTCCACGTAGCCGGCCCGCCCCAGGTTCGCCATGCCGTCGCCGAACGCCCCCACCCCCGGCAGGACCAGAGCCTGGCAGTCCGGCATCTCGGCCGGTCCCGCCAGGATGCGCGCGGGCACGCCCAGGAACGCCAGCGCGTTGGCCACGCTCCCGAGATTGCCCATTCCGTAATCGACGATGCCGATCATGGGCGCTACAGGATCCCCTTGCTCGACGGCACGCCTTTCACGCGCGGGTCGCGCCGGCACGCCGCCTTCAGCGCGCGCGCCAAGCCCTTGAAGACCGATTCCCACGCGTGGTGGGCGTCCGTTCCGTAGAACTGGCGGACGTGCAGATTCATCCGCGCCTGCGTCGCGAACGCGCGCAGGAATTCGCCGAGCAGGCTCAGCTCGAAATCGAGGATCTTCTTCTTCTTGTTCGCCATCTCCACCACGAGGTACGGCCGGCCGCCGAGATCCAGCGCCACGCGGCTGAGGGTCTCGTCCATCGGCATCAGGCTGAACCCGTAGCGCTCGATGCCCTTGCGGTCGCCCAGCGCCTGGTTCAGCGCGTCGCCCAGCGCAAGGCCCACGTCCTCCACCGTGTGGTGGTGGTCCACCGCCAAATCGCCCGTCGCCTTCAGGTTCAGGTTGAACAGCGAATGTTTCGCCAGCAGTTCCAGCATGTGGTTGAAAAACGGCAGGCCGGTGTCGATCTCGTACCGCCCGTTGCCGTCCACGTCCAGTTCCGCGCGGATCTGCGTCTCGCGCGTATTCCGCGCCACGATGGCCTTGCGCTTTTTCATGATGCGGGGACGATACCCGTCCCGCCGCCGCCGCGCAACGGATTTCCGCCCGGCCAAAGTGCTTGCGGCCGCCGCGTTCACCGCCTATATTGCCGGTTGCAGGCTATCCTGCGCTGGAAAGAAGGCAACCATGGCGCTCATCAATTTCGACTGCCCCGAATGCGGCCACAACCTCGAAGTCGACGAGGGCGGCGCGGGGTTCATCGTCAAGTGCCCCGAATGCGGCAATCCCCTGCAGATTCCCGAGCTGCCCAAATCCCACCGCATCCGCAAAGCCGCCGTCGCCGCGGCCACGGTCCTGGCCATCTTGGGCCTATTCGCCGCGAATCTCTTCCTGTGGGCCCGCGCGCGCGAGGCCGAACGGCAGGCCGGCGAGCTCGCGCCGCTGCGCGAGGCCGTGCAGGGAGCCCAGGCGCTGAATCTGGCGCAGGGCGCCGAACTCGAACGCCTGCAAGGCGAGTTGGCCGCCCGGCCGAAGCGCGAGCCCCAGGCGCTGGCCCAGGCCGCGCTGGCGGCCGTCGCGGAGACCGAGGAACTCGCGCGTGAGCTGGACCGCGTCGGCCAGCGGCTGCTGGAAAGCAGCGCAGAGGACCGCATGCGGCTGCTGCGCGGCCACATGGTCAAGGTGGTCCAGGCGGCCAAGAACGATCTGCCCGCCGCTCCGGTCATCACCGACGTCGGCCCCGGCCAGGGCGTGCAGGGCCGCAAGATCGTCTTTCCCGTGCTGCCCGGCCCCGACGGCCAGGAACTGCGCAAAGACGCCGTGGTCGGCGGCGTCGACGGCGACAAGGTGTCGGTCCTGTTCGCCGGCGGCACCGCGACGTATCTGCTGAGCGAGCTGCATCCCGGCGTCGCCGCCTTCCTGCCGGTGGACCCGCTGCTGGCGCTGCCCCGGCGCCAGCGCGAAGCCGAAGTCCTCCGCGTCCACCAGACTCTCCAGGCCGAGCGCGACCAGAAGATCGCGCAGCTCCGCGAGGCCATCGAAGCCCAGCTGCCCGCCGGCGCGCCCTAGCCCGGAACCCGCCGTCATGGAGTCCCGCCCGAACGAAGCCGAGATCCGCCGCCGCATGGTCGCCGACGGCCTGCCGGCGCTCGTCGTGGAGGCCTTCCTGCAGAACGTGCGCCGCTGGAGCGCGGGCGAACTCGGCACGATTTCCGGCGCGGCCCTGGCGCCGCTCGGCCCCCTGCCGCGCCTGGAAGAACTCGACGAACTGGATCCCGCCGGCGAGGCGGCCATCGCCCGCACGGTGCTCATCAAGCTCAACGGCGGCCTCGGCACCAGCATGGGCCTCGAGCGCGCCAAGTCGCTCATCGTCGCCAAGAACGGCCTGACCTTTCTCGACGTCGTCGTCCGCCAGGTCGAATTCCTGCGCCGCCGCTGCCGCGCGCCCCTGCCCCTGCTGTTGATGAACAGTTTCTCCACCGAGGCCGATTCCCGCGCCGCCCTGGCGGAGAAGCACCCGGACTTCGGCAATCCCGGCGGCTTGCCGCTGTCCTTCTGCCAGCACCGCGTGCCCAAGCTGGCCGTCGCGACCGGCGCGCCCGTGGATTGGCCCGAGAATCCCGCGCTGGAATGGTGCCCGCCGGGCCATGCCGACATCTACCACGCCCTCCAGACCACGGGCCTGCTGGACCGCCTGCTGGCGCTGGGCTTCCGCTACGCCTTCGTTTCCAATTCCGACAATCTCGGCGCCCTGCTGCACATGGGGATCCTCGCCCACGTCGCCGCCCGTGGCCTTCCGTTCCTGATGGAAGTGACCGCGCGCACCGAATGCGACCGCAAGGGCGGGCACCTCGCCCGGGACCGCGCCACCGGCCGCCTGCTCCTGCGCGAGTCCGCCCAATGCCCCGCCGACGAAACCGCCGATTTCCAGGACGTGCGGAAACATTCGCTATTCAACACCAACAACCTCTGGCTCGATCTCGCCGCCCTGCGCGCCATGCTGGCCGGCTGCGGCGGCCTGCCGGCGCTGCCGCTGATCGTCAACCGCAAGACCGTCGATCCCGTCCGCGTGGATTCGCCCGCCGTCGTCCAGCTCGAAGCCGCCATGGGCGCCGCCATCGCCTGTTTCGCCGACGCCGCCGCGCTCGTCGTGCCCCGCGCCCGCTTCGCCCCCGTCAAAACCACCAACGATTTGCTCGCCATCCGCTCCGATCTCTACACCCTCGGCGCGGAGCACCAGGTCGCCCTCCACCCGCTGCGCTTCGCCCCGCCCCCCGACGTCCTGCTCGATCCGCGCTTCTACAAGAACGTCGCCGACTTCGAGGAACGCTTCGCCCAGGGCGCGCCGTCGCTGCTCCAGTGCGAATCGCTGCGAATCGACGGCGACATCCATTTCGGCGCGGACGTGCGCATCGAAGGCGCCGTCCATCTGCGCAATCCCACGGCAACCCCGGCGCGCATCCCCGCCGGCACGCGCCTGCACACCCCCGCGACGGCCTAGCCTCAGCGCAGGTCTTCGAAGACGACGTAGTCCTTCTCGACCATGCCGAGGCCGCGGTAGACGGCCTGGGCCGACGCGAAACTCTTGTGCACGTAGGTGCGGAACCCGCAGACGTTGCCGTCGCGGGCGGCCAGGGCTTGCAGCGCCTCGTCCATGGCCGCATACACGCCGCGGCCCCGCATCTCCGGCTTCACGTAGTGGCTGGAAATCCACCAGAACGTCTTGTTGCGCCAATCGCTCCACTCGTAGGTCACCAGCAGGCACCCCGCCGGCACGCCGTCCGCCTCCGCGATCAGGTAGAACCCGCGCTCCGGATGCCCCATCAGCGCGACCACGCCGGCCATCGCCGTTGGCTCGTGCAGCGCCACCCCCTCGGTCTCCAGCGCCAGCGCGCGATTGAAATCCGCGATCCGTCCCGCCTCCGCCGCCGTCGCCGGCCTGACCTTGATTCCGCTCATGATGACGTACCTCCCGGTTCGGACGAAATCATAAGCCGCCCCGCGGCCGATTCAAAGCCCAAAATGGTCCCGTCCGGCCGCGCCGCGCGGTTCAGGCGCCGGCGGGTTTGCGGGGGCCCCACTTGGCCCAGGCCACGACCCCCAGCAGCGCGACGGCCTGCGCGTGCACGTTCCAGGGCAGGCCGGTTTCGCCATGCGCGTGGGCATCCACGAGCCGGGCCCCCGGCGGCACCCAGCCGGCCGGTACCAGTTCCTGCACCAGCAAGCCGAACCCGAGCGCGCACAGAACCAGCACGACCACGTAGACCGTTGTCGCGCGCCCCCCCAGCAGCTTCCAGACGGCGAGAATCGTCGATGCGCTCACCCCCGGCCCCCCGACCAGAAACGCCATCGCCGCGCCCGGCGCCAGTCCCGCCGCCAGCAGCCCCAGCGCGAAGGGCACCGCCGCCGTCGAACAGATGTACATCGGGACCCCTACCGCCAGCGTCAGCACCATCTGCAGAAACGGGCTCGAAATTTTTTCCGCGACGTAGTTCGGCGGCACCAGCGCCATCACCAGCGCCGACACCAGCGCGCCCAGCACCAGCGCCCCGCCCACCGAGCGCGGCAGCACGACGAACCCGTTGCGGAATACGCGCACCCACCACGGGCGCGTTTCCGCTTCGATCTCGGGCTCCGCCAGCGAAGCCGCCGAAGGCTCGGCGCCGTCGAGCGCCTCCACCGCGAAGCCGCACGCCACGCCCGACGCCAGCGCGGCCAGCGGGCGGAACACCGCGAACAGCCCGCCCAACATGCCGAACGTCACCGCGATGCTGTCCACGCCCGTCTGCGGCGTGCTCATCACGAACGCGGCCGTCGGGCCTTTGCCCGCGCCGTGCTTGCGCAGCGACGCCCCCAGGGGAATCACCCCGCACGAACACACCGGCAGCGGGATCCCCAGTCCCACCGCTTTCAGAATCGCGCCGAACCGCCCCCCGCCGAAATGCTCCCGCACCACCCGCGCGTTGAGCCACAGCGACAGCACGCCCGCCACCGCGAATCCGCCCAGCACCCACGGGGCCATCTCGCCCAGCACGGCCCACGTGTGCCGCGCCACTTCGCCAATCAGATGGATCGCCTTTTCCATGGCATTGAAACCTATCACTCCGCGCTCCGTTCTTCCACTTTCGCGCTGGATTTCGCCGTCCAGCCCTGCTAAGTGTATTTCCCATGCACCCCGTTCTGTTCAGCGTGTTCGGCAAGGAAATCTACAGCTATGGCGTCATGGCCGCGCTGGGCTTCCTGGCCGGCATCCTGACCTGGGTCTGGATGGCGCGCCGCGAGTCGCGCCCGTCGGGCTTTGCGGCCGATCTCGGCTTCTGGCTGATGGCCGGCGGCATCGTCGGCTCCCGTCTCGCCTACGTCGTCGCCAACGGGTCCTACTACCTCGCCGCGCCTCTTGAAATCGTCCGCATCGACCAAGGCGGGCTCATCTTCTACGGCGGCTTTCTGCTGGGTTGCGTCGCGCTCGTGCTCTTCGCCCGCCACCACCGCCTGCCCGTCTGGCACCTGGCCGACTTCGCCATTCCCGCCCTCGCCATCGGCCACGCCCTCGGCCGAGTCGGCTGCTTCCTCAACGGCTGCTGCTACGGCCGGCCCGCCGGCGACCATGCCTGCGGCATCGCCTATCCCCCCGTTTGCGAACCCGGCAAGCTCTTTCCCGGCGTTCCGCTCTTCCCCGTGCAGATCCTCGAATCCGCCGCCCTGCTCGCCATCTGGGCCGTTCTGCTCCGGGCCTATCCGCGGCGCAAGAAGGACGGCGTCGTCTTCGCGCTGTATCTCCTGCTCTATCCCCCCGTCCGTTTCGCCCTCGAATACCTGCGCGGCGACGAACGCCAGTCCTGGCTCGCCCTCGACGTCGCCCAGGTCACCTCCCTCGCCCTCTTCCTGATCGGCCTCGCCCTTTTCGCCTTCCTGCCCGATAAAAAGTTCGCGCCGCCGCCCAAACCCTAGCCCCCGCCGCCGCTCAAATATCGACGAACATGTTTTGGGTTGCCTCGCGCGGGATTGAAAATCCATAATCGCGTCCATGTCGATTGCGAACCCGACCAGCGTGGAGACCAAGGGCCCGTGAAGAAAGCGGGGCTCGTACTCGGCGGGATTCTGGCGTTTCTCGCCGTCGTGGCCGGATTGGCTTTGGCCGCCACTTGCGGGCTGCCCGCCGCCGCCGAGTCCTTTTTCACCCGCATCGCCGCCGGCGACGTCGAAGGCGCTTGGCGCGCAACCGCCGCCGAATTCCAAGCCGCCACGCCGCTGGCCCAGTTCGAGACCTTCCTGCGCACCTCGGCCTTGGGCGACTACCGGAGCGCTTCGTGGAATTCCCGCTCCGTGGAGAATGCCGTTGGCCGCTTGGCCGGTACCGTGGCGGTGCGCAACGGCGGCCGCATCCCGGTGGAGCTGGAATTCGTGAAGGAATCCGGAACTTGGCGCGTCTGGCGCCTCCGCAAAACCGCGGCCGGCGTGGATGCGCCGTCCGCCAAGCCGGCCGTGCCGGACACGGCCGAGGCCAACCGGCTGGTCGCCGCCGGCATTTCGCTGTTGGCCGAGGCCATCCGGCAGGACGATTTCACGATCCTCCACCGCGGCATTTCCGACCTGTGGCGCGCCCAAACCACCCCGGCAGAACTGCGCGGCATCTTCGCGGATTTCGTCGAGCAAGGTCTCGATCTGACGGACGTCGTCCAGGCGGAGCCGGTGCTGACGAATCCGCCCGCCTGCGACGCCGACGGCGTGCTCGGGATCGCGGGCACCTACCGCCACGCGCTCGCACCGCTCCATTTCCGCCTGCGTTTCATCCCCGAAAACGGCGCTTGGAAGCTGATCGGCATCGGAGCGGAGATGTAGGCCTGGCCATGCCCTGCTGCCTCACAGCGCAAATCCGTTGCGGTTGGCTTCTCCGCCTGCTGGCGGTTTGGGCCTTCGGGACGATCGTTTCCGTGTGCCGCGCAACGACCCTCGGCGAGTTCACCACCACCGACCGCGTCGATCCCGACGACCGCCGGCCCATCGGATCCAAAACGGCCTTTTCTGCCCATACCGATGAAATCTGGGCCACGGCCCTGCTCTCGGACGGCCAGAAATCAACGGCCGTCGGCCTGAAACTCCTGGATCTGGGCCCTTCGCCCCCGCGCTCGCTCGGCATCCGGATGATCACCGGCGCCGAAGGCAACCGCCACGTCGCCTTCAATGTCCGCGAGGGACTCGCGCCCGGCCGCTATCGCGCCACTTTCCTGCTCAACCGGCGCGCGGTCGGCTCCGTGGATTTTTCGGTCGGGACAAGCGGGCTCGGTATATCCGCCACCGCCGGCGGCACCTTGACCGGCGGTCCGCAGATGGTCGGTGCGGCGCGGCCCTATGCGCCGGACCCGGTTGCGCCGGCCCCGTGGATCGCCGCCGTGCTGGATTTCCGCCGTCACGCCGTGCGCGACGGCACCGGGGTCTGGGCCGCGCGGATCGCTCCGCGGGCGCGCCGCCGACTGGAAGAATTGGAAGCCGCGCTCTGGACCTGCATCCGCCCCGCCGCCGGCTGGTCGTGGTTCCTGAACCATGCTCCGTTCACCTTCGGCGCCGTCGATGCCGACCGTCCGGTTTGCGTGTTCTACCAACCGTTCGCAGACGTCGCCTTGGTGTTGGAATGGGAACGCCACGGCGACGGCTACCGCATCCGCGACCTCGAATGCCTGCCGGCCGAGGTCCTGCGCCGGAAAGGGCAACCCCCGTTCAATCTGAACTACCCATGGCACGATCCCGGGTTGTACCCGCCCGAAGGTATGGCACGGCGGTTCCGAGACACGATCCACGCGTGGGAGGGGCTGGTCCCGCCGATCTCCCGCAAACCGTGGCGAACCCGGCTCGGGCTGGAGCCGCCGGAACTCGCGGAAACCATTTTGCGTCCGGCCGCTTCGCTGCTGCTGGGTCAGGCGTTGCTGGCCCTGGATGAATTCCGCTTTCCGGTTCCGGAGGAACCGGCCGCCGCCCCCGCCCTCCGCACGGCCATGGAGAACATACGCCGCCAAGCCGCCGCCGGGAAATTTCTCGACGTCCTGGCCGCGGCGTCCGCCACGCCCCCGCCCTCCGCGGAGGCCATCCGGGCGGCCGGTCCGGACGCGTTCCGCGACCTGCACGTCGCCCATGTCCTCCTTGGTCCCGAGTCGGCCTTCGTCTTCGCCGTCGATCCGCGCCAAGCGGATTTCTGCCTGTCCTTCGCGTTTCGCGCCGATCGCCGAACTTGCCAACTGGTCCGGATCGACCTGATCCATTACGCCGGCTTGTATCAGGCCACCCTGCCCGAGGAAACGCCATGACCCCCCGGTCCCGCGCCAGCCTGCTGGCCGCGTTGTGGGCGGCCACCGCTTCGTCGACGGCCCCTGCCCGCGCGGAATCCTTCTGGACCGATACGGAGGAATCGTTTCTCCGGACGCCGACGGTCCTCGTCCAAACCGGCTTGGATGCGGCCGGCAGCCATCTGGCCGATCTGGAGGCCAACCCCGTGCGCGCGCGCGATCTCGACCGGGCCCTCGGCAACCGCCAAATCCGAGTCCAACTGGCCGCCCAAGCCAACGAGCTGACGACCAAGGTCAACGCATTCGTGAAAAAAACCAAAATTTCGTTGCTGTCCATCGGCTTGCAAGTCGTTGAAACCGGCATTTCCGCGCCGGTCCGCATCTACGAAGGCGACATGGCCGGCGCCGCCGCGGAAGTCCTCAACGAAGGCACCAAGACCGCGCTGGTTTCGGGTCTGACGACCTGGGCGGCCGCCAAGGCCGGCGCCCTGGCGGGGACCACCTTCGGCCCGGTGGGCATGGTGGTGGGCGGCGCCGTCGCCGCGGCGTCCACCGCCATTGTCGCTGCCGGCGGCTACGATTATTTGCTGGGCGACGCCTTCCAGCGCGGCGCGGACTACCTGACCGAGCGCACCAAGGAATCCTACCTCGAGGAAGCCCGCCAGAACCGCCGCGAGCATCTGGAGCGGCAAGAAGCCCTCCGGCGCGAAAAGGAACAACTCATCGAAGAGGCCCGCCGCAACCGCGCCGCCCATCTGGAACGGCAGGCCCAGGCCGCCGCTCCCGACGACGCGCGCCCCGTGATCCCCGCGGACTGCGCGCTGCACCTGACGGCGTGGAATCCGGCGCATCCCGAATACAAGGTCGAAATCGTCTTCCAGATCCAGGACAACGAAATCGCCGGCCGAATGCTGACCCCGGCCCAGTTGGGCACGGGAGTGCGAAATCACCGCCAGGAGCTGACGTTCACCGGCCGCCTGAAAGACAACGAGATCCACGGACGCTGGAAGGGCGTGACGACTTGGGAAACAGTCGGCGAGGGCCGCCCGATGGGAACATATTATTCGCAAAGCACCACGGACCTGGTCTTGACCTTGGGCGTGGACGGGTCCTTCCGCGGAACCAGCACGGGCTCCGGCACCATGTCGATCACCTGGCAGAACAAGCGGGATGGCTACCCCCAAGACAGCAACAGCTCCTGGGGACCGCATCCGGATACCCTGACCGGCCGCTGGAAGTTCGGCGGCAAATAGGGCCTTCTTTCTATCCGGCAGCCGTTGCCCGCAGACGATGGACTCTGGGCTCTGGACTCTGGAGATGTTCCGGCCGGCTCAATCCGCGGCGCGCCAGTATTTTTCGAGACCCCAGTTGAAGTCGTGGCGGCGGTAGTTTTGCAGGCGCGCGTGGCGGACGCCGAAGGCCATCGGGTGGGCCATGAGGATCCAGGGGCAATCTTCCAGCACGACGTCCGCCGCGGCTCGGCAGAGAGCTTCGCGTTCGGGCGATTCGGGCAAGGCGATCAGCTCGCGGTAGATCCGGTCGAATTCGGCGCTGCGGTAGTTGGCCCGGTTGGGGCCGGGCGAGGCGTTTTCGCTGGCGAAGAGCTGCAGGAAGTTCTGGGCATCGGGATAGTCCCCCACCCACGTCAGCGTGAACGTCTGGGCCTGGCGCCGTTCGATTTTCTTCAGGAACGCCGGCCAGTTGTTGTAGCTGGGTTCCACCACGACGCCGATGCGTTCCATGAAGCTCGCCAGCACCTCGGCGCCTTGGCGCGTTTCGGGGTTGTCCGCCGACCCCAGTTCCAGCGTCAGCTTGAGCCGGCGGCCGGTGGCGGGATCCTGGCCGTCGGGATAGCCGGCTTCGGCCAGCAGGCGTTTCGCGCGGGCCAGATCGAAGCCGTAGGGCAAATCCCCTTCGCGGGCGCCGGCCACGCCGGGCGGGACCGGGCCGCGGGGCGTCACGATCCGCCCGTTCTGGAATTCCAGCCAGGCGGCGGCATCGAACGCGCAGGACAGGGCTTGGCGGAGTTTTCGGTTCGGGCCCACCACGGGATCGTCCAGATTGAACGCCGTATAGGTCACGTTGAGCTGCGGGGATTGGCTCAGTTCAATGCCCCGCGCGGCCAGTTCGGGCCGCAGTTCCTTGGCGGGCGTGATGATGCTGTCCCACTGGTCGCGGCTCACGTCCACCAGATCGAGCTGGCCGGCCATGAACATCAGCCAGGCCGTCGAGGGGTCGCCCACCACCACGTCCACGATGCGCGGAGTCAGCGGCAGGGATTTCCCGGCGTCGGGGGTGGGCGCGTCCGCCGGCATCGCGTCGGCGCGGCCCGTTTCGGCCCATTTCGGATTCGCGCGGTATTCGTAGCGGTAGTTCTGGCGCGCCGCGGCCAGCACGTAGGGCCCGGTGCCGACGGGGCGGTTGACGAAATCGGCGCCATGGAATTCCACGGCCTCGCGCGGGACGGCGAAGGCATACGGCATCGCCAGCACCCACGGCAGTTGCGGATACGGCGCCGTCAGGCGGATTTCCAGTTCGTGCGGACCCACGGCGCGCAGGCCCGCCACCGGCCGGTCGTAGTCGGTCGGGGCGTCGCCGCGGCTCGCCTCGCGGAAGTCGTCGAGGCCTTCGATCTTGCCGCGATAGACCCAGTAGCCGCCGGAGCCGACTTTCACGTCGGCGATGCGCTGGATGGCATAGACGAAATCCTGCGCGACCAGCTCGCGCCCCTTGCCGCCGGTGGCCGCGAAGCAGGGATCGTCGGAAAAACGGATGCCCGGGCGCAGGCGGATCCGCCACACGAGGCCGTCCGGCGAAACGTCCGGCATGGCCGCGGCCAGCAGCGGTTCCACGCGGTACGGCCGGTCCCAGTAGGCGTATTGCAGCAGGCCTTCGTAGAGCCGACCCACGGCCAGCAGCGACGCCTGGTCGGACGCGTGCGCCGGATCGAACCCCCGGATTCGCGCCGTGGTCAGGCGCAGGGTCGGGACGGCGTCGCGCGCGGCTTCCGGCGCCGGACCGCAGCCGGCCAGCAGCGCGGCCAGCGCCACGCCCCGCGCCGCGCGGCGCAGAAGGGATTTCGTTGGGCGGCTCACCCGGAGGGTTCGCCCTACCTTGAAACCGTCGGGGCGGCTTGTGGTAGGGCGAGGCATCCTTGCCGAGCCGGGCGGCATCGCGGAGCAACGCCAGTTCAGAAACAAAAAACCCGCGCAGGGCTTGCGCGGGGAGAGGTTCGACCCGAAGGGGCTCATCACTCTTGCGGAGCGGGCTCGCCTTCCGCCGCGGGGGCTTCCACCGGGGCGAGCTCGCCGTCCGCGTCCATCTGCAGGACTTGCGGCGCGGTCGGGACGGCCCTGGAGGCTTCGTCCGGCAGCGCCGGGAGTTCCGCCGCGGGACCGGGCATGGAAACCGGCGCGGCCATGGGGGCCATCGGCAGGGCGTCGGCCGCGTCCATCACGGAGCCGGAACCGCCCGTGCGCCGGGCGAACAGGATGCCCAGCAGGATGGTCGTCAGCATGAAGACCGCCGCGAGCGTGATGGTCATGCGCGTCAGGACGTTGCCGGCGCGGCTGCCGAACAGGCTCTCGCCCATGCCGCCGCCGAACGCCATGCCGAGGCCCTGATCCTTGGACTTCTGGGCCAGGATCACCACGACCAGCAGAAACGCGGACAGGACTTCGACGATCAACAACAGACTGATGAGAATGGACATCGGGAGCTCCTAGCGATTGAAAGGACGTCTCTTTTAGACCGCCGCGCGGACAATGTCAATGAACGACTTGGCGTCGAGGGCGGCGCCGCCGATCAGGCCGCCGTCGATGTCCGGCATGCCGAAGAGTTCCTTGGCGTTGGCGGGCTTGACGCTGCCGCCGTACTGGATGCGGACGCCCTGGGCGACCGTGGCGTCGAACATTTCCGCCAGGACCTTGCGGATCAGGGCGTGCACGTCCTGCGCCTGCTGGCTGGTGGCGGTCTTGCCGGTGCCGATGGCCCAGACCGGCTCGTAGGCGATCACGGAATCGAGCACTTCCTTGGCGGAAAGACCGGCGAGGCTGCCCTTGACCTGGGTGGTGATGACCGCTTCGACCTGGCCCGCTTCGCGCTCCTGCAGGGTCTCGCCCACGCAGACGATCGGATGCAGGCTCGACGCCAGCGCCGCCTTCGCCTTGCGATTGATGATCGCGTCCGTCTCGCCGAAATACTGGCGGCGCTCGCTGTGGCCGAGGATCACGTAGTGGCAATACAGCTCGCGCAGCATGCCCGCGCAGATTTCGCCCGTGAAGGCGCCGCTCTTTTCCCAGTGCATGTTCTGCGCGCCCAGGTCGAGGTGCGTGCCCTGGACGAGATTGCTCACCGTGCCCAGAGCGGTGAACGGCGGGCACACCACCACTTCCACTTCGCGGAAATTCGCCAGATCCGCCTTGAGGGCGCCCACCAGGGTCGCCGCTTCCGCGGTGGTCATGTTCATCTTCCAGTTGCCGGCCACGATTTTCTTGCGCATGTTCAGTCCTTTGCTTTCTTCAGGTCGTCGGGGATTCGCTGCCTACTTGTCGTCCAGGGCGGCCACGCCGGGCAGCTCCTTGCCTTCGAGGAATTCGAGGCTGGCGCCGCCGCCGGTGCTGACGTGGGTCATCTTCGCCGCCAGCCCGCTCTTGTTCACGGCGCTGACGCTGTCGCCGCCGCCGATGATGCTCGTGGCGCCGCTGGCGGCCACCGCCTGGCAGACGCCGAAGGTGCCCGCCGCGAACGGCTTCATCTCGAAACAGCCCATCGGGCCGTTCCAAACCACCGTTTTCGCGCGCTGGATCGCCGCCGCGTAGAGCGCGGTGGTCTGGGGGCCGATGTCCAGCGCCATCCAGCCGGCCGGGATGTCCTTGCCGACGACCTGCGTGGCCGCCGCCGCGTCGAACTTGTCCGCCGCGACGTTGTCCACCGGCAGCAGGAACTGCTTGCCGTTGGCCTGAGCCTTTTCGAGCATCCGGCTGGCGTAGTCGAGCTGGTCGAGTTCGCACAGCGAGTTGCCGACGTCGTGGCCCTGCGCCTTCAAAAACGTGTAGGCCATGCCGCCGCCGATGATCAGGACGTCTACCTTGTCGAGAAGGTTGTCGACGACGGCCAGCTTGTCGCTGACCTTCGCGCCGCCCAAAATCGCCACGAACGGGCGGACGGGGCTGTTCACCGCGTTGCCCAGGTACTGGATTTCCTTCTCCATCAGGAAACCGGCCACGCTGGCGCCGACGTACTTGCAGATGACGGCCGTCGAGGCGTGCGCGCGGTGCGCCGAACCGAAGGCGTCGTTCACGAACACGTCGCCGTAGGACGCCAGCTTCTGCGCCATCGCCTTCTGCTTTTCCTTCAGCTCGGCCTTCTTGGCCTTGAGCTCGGCGTCGGTCATGTCGTCGGTCTTCTTGACCTTGGCTTCTTCCTCTTTGTAGAAGCGCGTGTTCTCCAGCACGAGGACGTCGCCGGGTTTCAGCGCCGCGACCTCGGCACCGGCGGCCTGGCAGTCCGCCGCGAACGCGACCGGCTTGCCCAGCAGCTGCGCCAGATGGTCCGCCACCGGCTTCAGGCTGAATTCCGCCTCGTAGCCCTTGCCTTTCGGCCGGCCCAGATGGCTCATCAGCGTCAGGCTCGCGCCCTGCTCGAGGA
This sequence comes from Verrucomicrobia bacterium UBA2281, assembly GCA_002347655.1. Lineage (GTDB taxonomy): Bacteria > Verrucomicrobiota > Kiritimatiellia > CAIQIC01 > Lenti-01 > Lenti-01. The sequence continues at coordinate 47,949 of DDWR01000048.1, forward strand.
CGTAGCGGATCGACGGCAGCGCCGCGGTCACGCGGGTGTCGTCGCTGATCTTGCCCTCCTTGATCGGCACGTTGAAATCCACGCGCATGATCACGCGCTTGCCCTGCAAATCCACGTCTTTCAAGGTCTTCTTGTTCATCGGTTCCGTCCGGGGTGCGTTGGCTGCGATCGCGAAACATTCCGCCGGGGCGCGCGCCCCGGCGGAATGGAATGGAGCCGGCTCCGGCCTACTTGGCCATCACGCGGACCATTTCAAGCATCTTGTTGGAATAGCCCCACTCGTTGTCGTACCAAGCCACGACCTTCACGAAGGTCGGGTCGAGCTGGATGCCCGCGCCGGCGTCGAACACGCTCGTCAGGGTCTCGCCGACGAAATCGGTGCTGACCACCTTTTCCTCGGTGTAGCCGAGAACGCCCTTGAGCTCGCCTTCGCTGGCGGCCTTCATCGCGGCCTTGATGTCGTCGTAGGTGCATTCCTTCTTCAGCACGACCGTCAGGTCCACCACCGAGACGTCGCTCGTCGGCACGCGCAACGCCATGCCCGTGAGCTTCTTGTTCAGCTCGGGGATGACCTTGCCGACGGCCTTGGCGGCGCCGGTGCTGCTGGGAATGATGTTTTCGAGGATGCCGCGGCCGCCGCGCCAATCCTTCTTCGAGGGGCCGTCCACCGTCTTCTGGGTGGCGGTCGCCGCGTGCACCGTCGTCATCAGGCCCTTTTCGATGCCGAAGACGTCGTTCAGGACCTTGGCCACGGGCGCCAGGCAGTTCGTCGTGCAGCTCGCGTTGGAGATGATCGCTTCGCCCTTGTAGCTGGCGGAGTTCACGCCGAACACGAACATCGGGGTGTCGTCCTTCGAGGGCGCGCTCAACAGCACTTTCTTCGCGCCGGCCTTGAGGTGCGCTTCGGCCGTTTCCTTCGTCAGGAACAGGCCCGTGGATTCGACGACGATTTCCGCGCCGACTTCGTTCCACTTCAACGCCGCCGGATCCTTCTCGGCCGTCAGGCGGATCTTCTGGCCGTTGACGATCAGCGTCGTGCCGTCGATGGCGACCGTGCCCTGGAAGCGGCCGTGCACGCTGTCGTACTTCAGCATGTACGCCAGATACTCCGGCTCCAGCAGATCGTTGATGCCGACGATCTCGATGTCCTTGAAATTCTTGATCGCCGCGCGAAACACCATGCGGCCGATGCGTCCAAACCCGTTGATGCCAACCTTGATAGCCATATTCCGTGATCTCCGTGTGTTTTCTTTTTAAATTACCGTTTCGTTCCGCCCGCAAACCGGCGGAATTGCGCGACACCATACGCCCCCGGCCCCGCCCGCGTCAATCCCCGAATCGCGGAATTCTCAAAGCAAAAAACGGTTTACCTCCCAAGGAGGGCCGCCAGCCGCGTCAACGCCGTCCCGGCCGGCAACGGCAAAAACACGTCCACGATCCGGTCCGTGTAGTCCGACGGTTCGGGATTCACCTCGACGATCCGCGCCCCGTTGCGTTTCGCCCAAACCGGCAGCGCCGCCGCGGGATAGACCACCCCCGAGGTGCCGACCAACAGCATGCAATCCGTCCGTTCGGCGGCCTCTTGCGCGGCCGCGGCGGCCGCCGGCGGAATGTCTTCGCCGAAAAACACGAAGTCGGGTTTGAGCAGGCCGCCGCAGGCGCAGCGCGGAATCATCGCGCGGGTCGTTTCCGCGTCCAGCGGAATGCCTCGTCCGCAGTCCAGGCAGGTCAGGCTGCGGCAATGCCCATGGTATTCGACCAGATTCCGGCTGCCCGCCGCCGCATGCAACCCATCGATGTTCTGGGTGATCGTCGTCTGGAGCCGGCCGGCCGCTTCCCATTCCGCCAACGTCCGGTGTGCGGCATTGGGCTGGGCCGGGGAGCGGCCCTCCGCGCCCAAGAAGCAGATGAACATCTCGCGGATGACCGGCCACGCCCGCTCCGGATGCCGCCGAAACACCTCCAGATCCAGGCAGTCCGGATCGTACCGGTTCCAGATGCCGCCGGGACCGCGGAACGGCGGAATCCCGCTCTCCACGGAAATGCCCGCCCCGCTGAACGCCGTGAGATGCCGCGCGCCGCGGATGATTTCCGCCGCCTGCCCCACCGATTCTTCCATTCCTGCCATCGCCGTTTCCTTCGCCAAACGATCGGATGATGCCAGATGAATTTCAAAATGGCCCGATCTTTTCCGGCCCCCTTCCATGTGTGCGGACTCGGCGGCTCGAGACCGTCATCCCGAGCTTGTCGGGGGATCTGGGCATTGTCCCTCAGGCCCATCGCGCACCCCACAACCTATACTAGTTGCAACTATTATAGTTTTGGGAACCGCGTCTGGACCGGAGACAACCTTCCGCGTTCCGCCCCATCCTTGACAAATGCCCCCCGTCGCCGTTGAATGTGCCGCTGATCCGCCCCAACGAGGAAAACCCATGTTCAAGCCCGTTTCCAGCAAGTTGTCGTTCCCCCAGATGGAGGAGGAAATCCTCCGGTTCTGGCAGGAAAACGGCACGTTCCAGAAGTCCATCGCCGAGCGCCAGGGCGCCAAGGAATTCATTTTCTACGACGGCCCTCCCTTCGCGACCGGCCTGCCGCACTACGGCCACCTCCTCGCCGGCACGATCAAGGACATCGCCCCGCGCTACCAGACCATGCGCGGCCACGTCGTCGAACGCCGCTTCGGCTGGGACTGCCACGGCCTGCCCATCGAGGCCCTCGCGCAGGAAAAACTCGGTCTCTCCGGCGCCGCCGACATCGTCGCCAAGGGCATCGACGTCTTCAACGAAACCTGCCGCTCCATGGTCCTGACCTATGTCGAGGAATGGCGCAAGACCGTCACCCGCATGGGCCGCTGGGTCGATTTCGACAACGACTACAAGACGATGGACGTCACCTTCATGGAGTCCATCTGGTGGGTCTTCAAGCAGCTCTGGGACCAGGGCCGCGTCTACAAGTCGCACCGCATCATGCCCTATTCCTGGAAGCTCAACACGCCGCTCTCGAACTTCGAGGCCGGCAGCAACTACCAGGACGTGCAGGATCCCTCCATCACCGTGCGCGTCAAGCTCGCGCAGTTGCCGCCCGGCCTCGCGGCGCAGGGTTCGCCGGTTTTCGCCCTGGTCTGGACGACCACCCCCTGGACGCTCTACGGCAACCTCGCCATCTGCGCCGGGCCGGACATCGACTACGTCGCCGTGCGCGACCTCTCGGACCAGAACGTCTACGTCCTCGCCGAAGCCCGCCTCCCGGCCTACTACAAGAAGGCCGAGCAATACGAGAAGCTCGCCGCCTTCAAGGGCGCCGACCTCCTCGGCCTGGCCTACGAGCCGATTTTTCCCGTCTTCGCGGGGACCGAAAACGCCTTCCGCATCCAAAACGACGGGTTCGTCAGCACCGAAGACGGCACCGGCCTGGTGCACATGGCCCCCGCGTTCGGCGAGGACGACTTCCGCGTCTGCAAGGCCGCCGGCATTCCCCTGCGCGACTACCTCGACGACGTCTGCGCCTTCACCGAATCCGTCCCCGAATACCACGGCGTGTTCTGCAAGGACGCCGACAAGCAGATCATCCGCTCGCTCAAGGAGGCCGGCAAGCTGGTGCACCAGTCCACGCTCGTGCACTCGTACCCCTTCTGCCCGCGCACCGACACCCCCCTCATCTACCGCGCCATCGAGGCGTGGTACGTGCGGGTCGAGGATCTGCACGACCAACTTGCCGCCAACAACGAAACCGTCCATTGGGTGCCGCAGGCCGTCGGCGAGAAGCGCTTCGGCAACTGGCTCAAGGAAGCCAAGGACTGGAACGTCTCCCGCAACCGCTTCTGGGGTTCTTGCATCCCGGTGTGGGTGTCGGAAGACGGAAAAGACATGGTCTGCGTCGGCTCCATCGCGGAACTGGAAAAGCTCTCCGGCCAGAAGGTGACCGATCTCCACAAGCACCACGTCGATAAAATCACCTTTCAGCTCAACGGCAAGACCTACCGCCGCACGCCGGAAGTGCTCGACTGCTGGTTCGAGTCCGGCTCCATGCCCTACGCCCAGCAGCACTACCCCTTCGAGCGCGCGAACGAGCTGGAGAAATTCTTCCCCGCCGACTTCATCGCCGAAGGCCTCGACCAGACCCGCGGCTGGTTCTACACGCTGATGCTGCTCGGCACCGCGCTGTTCGGGAAATCGCCCTACAAGAACGTGATCGTCAACGGCCTCGTCCTCGCCGAAGACGGCCGCAAGATGTCCAAGCGCCTGAAGAACTATCCCGACCCGGCGCACATCCTGAACACCTACGGTGCCGACGCCCTGCGCCTCTACATGATCAATTCGCCCATCGTCCGCGCGGAAGATCTCTGCTTCTCCGAACAGGGCGTCCTGCAATCGCTGCGCCACCTGCTCATCCCGTGGTGGAACGCCTACTCCTTCCTCGTCACCTACGCCAACGTGGATGGGTGGCAACCCGGGAAACAGGGTTCAGGGTTCGGGGTTCAGGATCGGCCACCAACCACCAACCACCAACCAACAACCGCCGCAGGCGGCGGCTCCTTGATGGACCGCTGGATCCTCTCGACCCTCGACCGGGTCACCGGCGAAGTCGTCGCCGCGATGGACGCCTACGACCTGCAGCAGGCCGTGCGGCCGCTGGTGCAGTTCATCGACGACCTCACCAACTGGTACATCCGCCGCTCCCGCCGCCGCTTCTGGAAGAGCGAGGACGACGCCGACAAGACGCGCGCCTACGAAACCCTCCACGCCGTGCTGCTGCGCCTGTGCCAGATCGCCGCGCCCTTCGTGCCGTTCATCTCCGAAGAGATCTACCGCAACCTGCGCGTGGACGGCATGCCGGAATCCGTGCATCTGTGCGACTTCCCGCTCCCCGGCGGCCTCGCCCGCGACGTCGCCCTCGAAGCCCAGATGGCCAAGGTGCAGGAAGTCGTCGGCCTCGCCCGCCAGCTCCGCGCCGACTTCAACCTCAAGGTGCGGCAGCCCCTCGCCGCTCTCCACGTCGTCTGCCGCGACGAAGCCCTCCTCGACCTCGTCCGCCCGCTGGCGGACATCGTCGCCGACGAGCTCAACGTCAAGGAAGTCCGCTTCGGGCGCGACGAAACCGCGCTGGCCCACCTTTCCGCCAAGGCCAACTACAAGACCCTCGGTCCCAAGCTCGGCGGCCTGATGAGGAAAGCCGTCGCCGCCGTTGATTCGTTCGGCACCGAAGAACTCGCCCAGATCCTGGACGGCCAGACCGTCGTCGTCGTCGTCGAAGGCAAACCCGTCCACCTCGAACCCGCCGACGTCCTGATCCAGCGCACGCCGAAGGCCGGCATGGCCGTCGCTTCCAGCGGCGCCCTCGTCGTCGCCCTCGAAACCGCGCTGACCCCCGCCCTCGTGCAGGAAGGCCACGCCCGCGAACTCATCAACCGCATCCAGAACCTCCGCAAGGACCGGGACCTGGACGTCGCCGACCGCATCGCGCTGAAGATTTCCGGCGACGCCGAGCTGCTTGCCGCCGTCGCAGCCCACCGCGAAACCATCGCCGCCGAGACCCTCGCCGAGAAGCTCGACGCCGCCCCCGGCGCCGGCGACGTCGACGTCAACGGCCACCCCTGCGCGATCCAGATCGAACGCCGCCCCTAAGGAGCCTCCATGAAAAAACTGTTCCTCGTTTTCGCCAAGCTGCTGGGCTTGGTGCAGCTGTACGCGACGACGGTGGCCGCTCTGCAGATGTTCGCCATGGTCGCCATGGTCCTCCGCGGCGCGATCAACCCGTTCACCGCCGCGGTGAGCTTGGGCGGACTGGTGCTCTACACCGGCGTCGCGCTGGCCATCGCCTGGGTCTTGCTGAAGCGCACGGAATGGCTGGCCGACCTCGTCGGCATCCGCGACGACGCGCCGATCGAAGGCCTCGAGCGCGTCCCCGCCTTGATCGTCGGCATCGCGCTCATCGGCGTTTTCGTGACGGTGCGGGCCCTGCCCAACCTGGTCGGCACCCTGATCGGGCTGCGGGATCAATGGGCCATGGCGCCGCTGCGGCTGGTGGCGAAGCAGATGGTTCCCCACCTCGTGCAATTGGCGCTCGGGCTTTTCCTCGCGCTGAAACCCGCCGCCATCGCCCGCCGCATCGCCGCCGATCCGGCCTGATCGCGGCGCCGCGCCATCTTTTTACGTTCTACGTAATTTTCCGGCAAAGTTTTTACGTTCTACGTAAAACCGGCTGAAACTTTTTACGTTCTACGTAAAACTCGCCGGACGGGTTTGCGGTGCCCGCAAAACGCCCCGACCGGCCGGCGTCTACGGCAGGTCCGCCAAGGCGGCGGCCAGGATTTCGGCCACGGCGGCGTGCCCCCGCGCCGTCAGGTGGATGTTCCCCGGAAAATAGAGCAGGTTTTCCGGCGTCGGGGCCGCTTGCCGCGCCAACTGCCGGAGGGGTTCGGTCAGATCGACGAACGGCAGGCCCGATTCCTGCGCCAGTTCCCGCAGATACGCCCGCTGCTCCCGGCTGAATCGATCCAGCACGCGGCCCACCTCCGGATCCCGGAAATCCACCGGCGCATAGACGATGGCCGCCGACGGCGTGTAGGCCAGCACGGGCTGGAAGCCGTGCGCGGCGCCCAGCCGTTGGAACTCGCGGAGCGGCTCCGCGAAGACGGCATAGGCGATTTCGCCGGCGACGGCCTTCCGCGCGTAGACGATCTCGTCGCGGTTGCCCTGCCCCGCGTTGAACGGAACGGCCCCCACTTGGAACCGATAGTCCACGTGGCCTTCCAGCCGTTCGGCGCGCGCATGGTCCCGCAGATAGATGACCGAGCCTGCCGCCAGGTTCCAGGCGTAGCTGTGCCGCCACAGGAAACCCGTCTTCCCTTCGGAACCGTCGCCGGCGACGAGCGGCGCTTGCCCCGACCGATACGCCAGGTATTCCGCCATGTCCCGGAGGTCGTTGCCCTCGTAGACGTTCATGACCACCGTGCGCGGCGCTTTGGCCAGGCCGAAGCGCTTCAGGATCTGCAGGTATTCGCAGGGACCCTGGCCGCCCCGGCCGAGGTTGTACGCCGTGCGGTCCAGCGCGGCGCCCAGCCGGTGCGGCCAGGCGTCCGACGGATGCACGGCGGTCGGAAACGTGTACGAATCGCCGATCGCCACGACGGCGAGCGTCGCGTTGCTCGCGTAGATCCCCGGCGGGTTGCCGAAGCCGATTTCATCGGTGGGCACCTGCTCGACGGCGCCGCAGACGTCGGGGACATAGGGCCTCACGGTAAACGGCTTGAAAATCCGGATGGGCTCGCCGCCGTCGTCGCGCGGCATCAGGACGGTGTCGGCCCGCGTGGGGAAGCGCCCCTGCGCCAGCTTCGCGCGCAGGTTCGGTTCGAAGTAGACGAGCGCCTTGGCGGGAATCGCCCTCGGCACGATCCGGAAAACCGCCTCCGCGCCCAGCGCGAAGATGCCGCCGCTGGTCAACAAGCCGAACAGCACGCCCAGCGCCTTACGTCGCGTCGTCATCGGTCCCCGCCTAATCCGGATAAATGATCGCACATGGCGCCGAAGATTGCCGTACCGCCCCCGCCCGGTCAAGCCCGGCCGGCGCTCCTCACGGCGCGAACCGCCGCACCCGCCATGCCGCCGGATCGTCCAGCGGCGCAGCCGGCCGGAGCGCCTCGTAGCGCAGGCGGTCGTGCAGGCGCGACTCCCGGCCATGCCAGAATTCCACCGACTCCGCCCGCACCAGATAGCCGCCCCAGAATTCCGGCGCCGGAATCTCCGTTCCCTCCGGCCAGCGCGCCTGCAACTCCGCCATCCGCGCCTCCAGCGCCGCGCGCCCCGCCAGCGGCGCCGATTGCTCCGACGCCCATGCCGCCAGCTGCGAATTCCGCGGACGCGTCCGGAAATAGGCCGCGCTTTCCTCGGTCGACATCCGTTCCGCCGCGCCCCGCACTTCCACCTGCCGATGCAGGCCGTGCCACGGAAACAGCAGCGACGCCTGCGGATTCGCCGCCAGCGCCTGCGCCTTGCGCGAGCCGTAGTTCGTGAAAAACCGGAACCCCGCCGCATCCACCCCTTTCAGCAGGACCATTCGCGCCGCCGGCCGCCCTGCGCCGTCCACCGTCGCCAGCGCCATTGCGTTTGGCTCCGCCAGCCCTGCTTCCGTCGCCTCCCGCAGCCACGCGGCGAACGGCGCCAGCGGCGCGGCCGGCAAATCCCCCTCCGCCAATGCCCCCCGATCGTACGACGTCCGTACCTGCGCCAATTCCGCCGGTTTCCAGGATTCGCTCATGCCCCCAACCCTACCCGCCCGCCCGCATTTCGCAAGAACTCCTCCGCGCGCGAAACCCCGGGCCGGTATTCCGGCCCTTACAGCTCGGTGTATTTCTTGGCGCTGCCTTTGGACTTGCGGACGGGATACTTGCGGGCGTTGACCCGGATTTTCTTGCGGATTTCCGTCGGCAGATCGAGATCCATGCGGTCGGCCAGCAACAGGGCGTAGTTGACGACGTCGGCCAGCTCCTGGGCGATGGCCTTGCGGCGCTTCCGGTCGCGGATGCGCGCTTCGCATTCGGCGTCGGTGCACCACAGGAATTGCTCCTGCAGTTCGGCGGCTTCGATGGCCAGGCCGGCCACGAGATTCTTCGGGGTGTGGAACTGCTTCCAGTCCCGGGCGTCGCGGAACTTCACCACTTCGTCCCGCAGGCTTTTCCAGTCGTTTGTCATGATGCGCGGGAATCTACCAGCCGCCCGCGCGCGCGGCCAGTCCAAAGCCGTACCCCGGGTTGACGGGTCCGGGGTCGAGGTCCGCGCAATCCGGAGTTGGGCGGTCCGTTTTCCGGCGGCAAATTCGGGCTGTTTCTCCGGGCCGTTTTTGGGAGAATGCCTCCGATGAGCGATCCGGGCGAAATCTTCGAACTCTATGCGGCCGACGAGTACCGCGTGATCGGTCGCGCGACGCGCGGCGCGTGCCACGCGGACAAATCGCTCATCCACGCCGTGGCCCGCATCCACGTCTGGGACGCGCAAGGCCGCTTGCTGTTGCAGCGGCGCTCGCTCTCCAAAGACATCCAGCCCGGCAAGTGGGACCTGGCCGTCGGCGGCCATCTCCTGCCCGGCGAAGAAGCCGAAGCCGCCGCCCGCCGCGAAATGCGCGAAGAACTTGGCGTGGACGCCGGCGAACTGGTCTGCCTGCACCGTTTCCTGATGCGTTCGCCCGTCGAAAGCGAATGGGTCACCACCTTCGCCACCGTCCATGCCGGGCCGTTTGCGCCCGATCCCGGCGAAATCGACGAGGTGCGGTTCTGGACCTGCGCGGAAATCGAGGCCGCGCTCGGCACCGGGATCTTCTCGCCCGCGCTCGAAGACGAATACCGCCGCCTGCCCCGGACCGAAGGAGGTGTTCCGTGCCCGCCAAAATGACCTTGGGCGACATGGCCAAGGCGCTGAACCGCCCGGCGATCTATTTGACCAGCCTCCAGAAGCGCTTCGAGCTGCCGATGCTGGCCGGCGCGGCCTATCCGCCGGCCTATTTCGCCCTGCTGCGCAAGATCGTCCATTTGGAACTGCTCGGCATTCCCGAAAAGAATCTCGTCGAACTCTGGAAAACCGAGAAGCACCTGCTGCAACTGCTGCACTTCGACTGCAACGGGTCGGCGACGTGGTATCTCGACGAATGCACCCGCGTGCGCAACCCTGAGCGGCGCCTGCTGCTGACGAACTGCGATCTGGGCCCGGAGTTCTCCCGGAAAGCGCTGCAGCCGCAGCTCGATTTCGAGCCGCGCGCCCGCGGCCTGTTTTCGCACAAGGAAGCGGGCGACGACGTCCGCCGCGTGCTGGACCGCTACCAGGCGCTCTATGCCGACCTGCAGGAACAAGCCGCCGCGGAGGCCGAGCAGATCCGCCACGCCCTGCGCTGGTTCCCCCGCATCCGCGCGCCGCGCCATCCCGGTTCCTGATTGGACATGGGCTGTTGGTTGTCGGACATGGAGATTTCTCTTCTCCTCCAGACAGCGCCCTGGCCCCCAGAAATCCGCTGCGGAAGATTCCATACCCGGCGACTTGGGCCAAGTCGCCCTACCGGCCGCCTTCCGATGGATCCCCGGTAGGGCGGGTTGGCCCAACCCGCCGAGCCCTCCGTTGTTGCCGCCCTCGTTTGCATTTTCGGCATTCTAAAGTAGCATGGTGGAGAATATGAGCGGAAAGATCGTCATCATCGGCGGCGGATTTGCCGGCCAGCAGGCCTGCAACGCGCTGCGCCGGAGCCAAGAACATATTCTGCTGATCGATCCGAATCCGGGCCCCACGATGCTTCCCGCCCTGCCCGATCTGGCTGGCGGCTGGGTACCGGAGCGGCTCGTCCGGCGGCCTTTCCGCGAGATCCTGCCGGCGAACGTCGAGCATCTGCAAGCGACGGTTTCCTCGATCGATCTGGATTCCGGCACGGTCCAAGCCGACGATCGAACCCTCGCCTACGACTATCTGCTGATTGCCCCCGGGTCCGTTCCGAATTTCTACGATTCGCCCTTCCCGCACGAGCAAATGCACGCGCTGGGAACCTTGGCCGATGCCCGCCGCATCCGCCGTGAATTCGAAGAATACCTGGGGCGGACCGAATCCCCGCATCTGCTCGTGGCCGGCACGGGCTACACGGGGCTGGAATTGGCGATGAGCCTGTTCTTCCGCGCCAAAGCCGCCGGCAAATCGTGCGGCGTCACCATCGTCGATCCGAAACCGGTCCTGTTGCCTTCGCTGCCGGATAGACAGCGACGGTACGTGCTGGATTTCCTGGTCGCGCAAGGCGCGGAGGTCCGGCTCGGTGTGGCCGTCGAGTCGTTCGACGGCCGCAACGCCGTGGCGGGCGGAAAAACCTACCCGAACGTCTTTTTCTGCTGGGCGGCGGGCTCGAAACTCGCCGTGCCGGAGATCAAGGGCCGCATCGCGCAAGTTCGCGACGGACGCTTGAAGGTCGCGCCGGATCTCTCCTTGCCGAATTATCCCCACGTGTTCGCCGCCGGCGACGCGGCGGCCATCGAGCGCAACGGACAGCCCCTGCGCAAGGCGGTGAATTTCGCCTACTACGGCGGGCGGCGGGCGGGCCAGAACATCGCCCGGCGGCTGCGCGGCCGTCCGACCCGTCCCTTCCGGCCCGTGGATCTGGGCTGGGTCGTGCCGTTCCGCGAGACGAGCATCGGCCGCCTGTTCGGCGGCCTGTGGGTGCGCGGCCGCCTCGGCGTGCGCCTGCACCACCTGATGTGCGGCGTGCGCAACTATTCCTTTAAAAATTTCGCCGGTTGCCTGCAACTGGCGCTGAACCCGAACCTAGGAGCAAACACATGAACCTGAAAAAAATCCTCGTCGGCGCCGACACCGATGCCAACGTCGGCCTGCTCATTCTTCGCGTCTTCATCGGCGGGGCCTTGCTGACCCACGGCTGGGGCAAGATGTTCGGTGGACTTGGCGGCTTCATCGACGGCGTGGCCAAGATGGGCTTTCCCGCCCCGACGCTGCTGGGCTTCCTGGCCGCGTTCGCCGAAAGCATCGGAGCCATCCTGCTGGCGGTGGGCTTGCTGACCCGCCCGGCGGCGTTTTTGATCGCCGCCACGATGGCCGGCGCCGCAATCAAGGTCCACGGCGGCCAAGGCTTCGGCGAACAGGAAATGGCGTGGCTGTACTTCGTCCCCGCCCTGTTCTTCCTGCTCAAAGGCGCCGGCCAGTGGTCGCTGGACGCGCTGGTGGCGAAGAAGCTTGGGTGATTGAAAGAGCGAATAAACGGCCAATCCGGGTTCGTTGGCAGGGCGGGTTGGCCCAACCCGCCGCGCCTTCGATTCCGGCGACTTGGGCCAAGTCGCCCTACCCAACCCGCCGTATAATCCGCTATTCTCCCCGGATCAGATCCGCGAACAGCTCGTAGACCAGCTTGCGGCGTTCGGCGAAATCGCACCGGATGACCCGGCCGTTTTCGGCGTAATGGAAAACGATCCGGTAGCGGCCCACCCGCAACCGGCAAAAGCCGTCCAGCGGGTGTTCCAGCTCGAGCACGTTGCCGTGGCCCTCCGCCAAGGCCCGCAGGGCGGCGCGCGGCTCCCGGCGCGGTTCGGGCGCGAGCGTGCGCAGGAAGCCCGCCACCTGGGGCGACACTTCAATCCGCGGCGATTTCATCGAGCGCGGCATAGCGCGCACGGCCTTTGCGGGCCGCGCGCAGGGCTTTCAGGGCGGCGGGATTGGCCAGCAGTTCCAAGGTCTCGGCGATGGCGTCCATGCGCCGCTTGGACACCACGTAGGCCACCGTTTCGTCGTGGCGGGTGATCAGAACGGGCGCGGCCTGCGCCTCGCGCACCAGCCCCGGGAATTTCGCCTGGGCCTGCGTGATGGAATATGTAGAATTCATGGGATAAATATATAGAATGAATCCATGCCCGTCAACGCGGGAGACAAGACGGATTCGCGCTAACGGCTAGAGCAAATTCAGATTTACT
>DDWR01000044.1 GCA_002347655.1 Verrucomicrobia bacterium UBA2281
CTTATGCCAAGGACTGATCAGTATCCGCAATATAATGATTTATTAACAATTGCGCAGCCCCCGCTTGAACCCCTCCCGGCGTTTTAACCTCACGGTTTCCACAGCCGATAGGTGCGCTTGTCGGCCGTCAGCGCGACGATCACATGATAATCGGAGCCGACGACGGCCGGCGCGGTCGGCACGTCGTCCCAATCAGGATCGATCAATACAGTGGCCACCTGGAGCTGGAAGCCGTCGCTCCCGGCCATCGTCCACGACAGCGTGGCCGTACCGTCGAGGTTGTTGGCGATGCGCAACTCCGGGGCCCCTTCCGTCTGCATCACGCCGATCAGCGCCCAGAACCCGCCCTGCAGCGCCACGTCGCCGCCCTGCTGCGACGCGCCTGCGTCGGGCTGGCCAATCGTTCCGGAGATCTCATACACGCCGCCCGTGCTGGTTCCTCCCCCGCCATCCATCGTCTGCCAATCGATGGCGTATTGCCCCTGCGCCGCCAGCGCCAGCAGCAACCCAATGGCAACGAATACGGCTAGGATTTTCGGGTTCGTTTTCATGTCGGTTTACCTCTGGTTTTTCATATCCGCGACAAGGCCATGCCCGCCGAATGCAACTTCAGATCCCAATTCCCTATATTCCGGTTTACTCTGCGCCCGCGATCAACGCTTCCAGCCGCTCCAGGCGCTGGAGCAGATCCGCATTCTCTTCCGTCAGCCGGCTGAGCTCTGTCCTCTGATCTCTGACCTCTGCCCCCTGCTCCCGGACCTCCGCTGCCAACCCCTGGATCGCCGCCAGCGCTACGCCGTCGGTGTCGAGCGTGTTGATGCTGGTGTCGTCGCCGAGGCCGAACGCGGCATGGAAATCCTGCGCGACCGGGCCGACATAGCGGCGTCGGTCCGGATCGGCCTTGTAGTTCCACGACGTCAGCGGCAGCGCCGCCAGCTTCTCGAGAATGTCCGCGGCGTCGATCGCCTCGAAGTTCTCCTTCGCCTCGCGGTCCGACAACGCCGACCAGGCCGTGGCGTTCGCCGCCAACCGAACTCCCAGGGTTTTGTTCGTGTCGGAATACACCCAGGTGCCGTTAGGCGCCCAGAGGTGGATCTGCTGGGCGCGGAACCACGCCGCCCCCGCGCCGCCCCCGGCCAGCGCCACGCCGACCTTGAGGTTGTAGGTGTCGTTGCCGATGCGCAGGTCGCCTTCCGTGATCCCCAGATCCCAGAGACCTCCCGACACCAGTTGAAAGCCCCCGTTGGCCCGCACGCGGAACTGATTGTCGGCGGTCGATGAAAAAGCGGACGCCGATCCGTCGGCCCACACGAACGAACCGGAGTTGGTCGCCTCCGCCTGGCGGCCGGCGGCGAACGAATACGGACCGCTGGCCGTGCACAGGAGTCCGCCCGGGACCATCGAATACATGCCCCGGGCCATGTTGTTGGAGCCTCCCGCCACGGCGGAAAACGGCCCGTAGGCATTGTTGTTTCGGCCGCCGCTCACGGTGGCATACAGCCCGGTGGCCCAGTTGCCATACCCGCCGCCGATCGCCGCATAGGGTCCAACCGCCCGATTGTAGTACCCTCCGGCTACGGTTGAATTGGTTGATTCCGCCTGGTTGTTATTGCCGCCGCCCACCGTCGCGCGCGAGCCGGAAGCCCGGTTTTCATTGCCACCGCCTACGGTTGCATAATAATTGGATGCCACATTGTCCTCGCCGCCGCCCACCACCGCCCCCAGCATGACCGCCTGATTTCGCACCCCGCCGCCGACAAAGGACTCCGCTCCGGTCGCGCGGTTTTGATAGCCCCCCGCCACCGTATCGGCGTCGTTGCCCGTTCGGTTCTCCCATCCCCCGGCCACTACCGAATAGCGGCCCGTTGCGTGGTTGAAGGCCCCGCCGCTTACGGTGGCATAGTCCCCGCTCGCGACGTTCATGATGCCCCCGCCCACGGTGGTCCCTTCGCTCCGCGCCAGATTGTTCGACCCCCCGGAGATGGTCGAGGACAGGCCGATGGCGGCATTGGAATATCCGCCGCCCACCGTCGCGAAGTTGGTGCTGGCGGTATTGGTCCATCCACCGCCCACCGTCGCGGCCAAGCCGTTGGCCCGGTTCGATACGCCGCCGCCCACCGTCGCGAAGTTGGTGCTCGCCACGTTCACCAACCCACCCCCCACCGTTGCGGCCTCGCCGCTGGCCTGGTTCGATATGCCGCCGCTCACGGTCGCGTAGTTGGTGCTGGCGGCGTTTCGCGCCCCGCCGCCCACCGTGGCGGCCGGACGGCTGGCGACGTTGGAATAACCGCCGCCGACCGTGGCCGCATCGCCGTTGGCGATGTTTTGCCACCCCCCGCCGACCGTGGCAAAGCCGGCGCTGGCGACGTTGGTGCGTCCGCCGCCAACGGTCGCCCCCGTGGAATTGGCCGTGTTTTCGATCCCCCCGCCGATCGTGGCGTACCAGCCGCTGGCGGTGTTGACCTCGCCGCCGCCGACCGTGGAGCGAGAGCCGCTGGCGGTGTTGCCGGTGCCCCCGCCGACGGTCGCATGGCCCTCGCTGGCCTGGTTCGCATATCCCCCGCCGACGACTGACTCGAGGCCGCCAGCAGAGTTGGCAACACCGCCGCCGACCACCGCGGCATCCCCATCCGCGCTATTGTCATAGCCCCCGCCTACAATCCCGGATTTGCCGCTGGCGGAATTGTTGTTGCCGCCCACGACAACGGCGTTCAGGCCGTATGCGTAATTTTCGGTGCCGCCGCACACCAGGGCATAGTCGTTGCGGGCCCAGTTGCTCTCTCCCCCGCCGACGGTCGCCGCATTGGATGGCGCCCAGTTGTTCACCCCCCCGGCAATGGTCGATGCGGCACCGGCCGCCACATTCCCGTTGCCACCGGCGACCGTGGCATAGGTGCCCGTGGCGCGGTTCAGGTAGCCGCCTCCCACCGTCGCGTGGGGCCGGCCGGCCGTGTTGCGCGAACCGCCCGATACCGTGGCGTATTGGTTGCTGGCCAGATTGCTTTCGCCCCCGCCCACCGTGGCCCCCGCCCCTTTGGCAAGGTTGGCGTCGCCGCCCGCCACCGTCGCCGCGTAGCCCCCGGCGGCGTTGCCGACGCCGCCGCCCACGCTGGCGTAGTCCTCGCTGGCAACCGCCCCGTACCCCATCGCAATGGCGTTGTCGCCGCTCGCCACCGGCGCCGTCGCAAAGGCGCCGTTCTCCGCATACCCCATCAGCGGCGGGGGCAACGCCGGCATCGTGCTCCAGTCGATCTTGTTGCTCGTGATCGTGCTGTTTTCGATCTTCGCTCCCGTTACCGACAAGTTGGCGATCTTGCTGGCGGTGACCGCGTCGCTGGCCAACTGCGCGTTGCCGATGGCGCTGGGCGGAACACGGGCGGCCAACAGGGCGTACAGCGTCGATCCCGCCGGCTGGTCGGGGGTGAGCTGGGTGAACGCGATGCCGTCCTCGCTGAACCAGATCCGCAGGTGGGCGTCGTTGCGCCAATCCAGGATCTCGGGCAGCATCTCCACCATGTTCGGAATCGAGGTGTCGCCCAGCATCACGGTGAACAATCCGTCGGTCACCGTGATTTCGACCGGGTCGGCCGGCTCTTCGCCCCCGACGCTGCTGCCGTCGTTGCTCCAGTAGGCGGTATCGCCGTATTGGCTCACCAGCGAGAACTTGAACCAGCCCGTGCCGTTGACGTTGGTGCCTCCGGCGGTCACCCGCCCCTGGTAACTCATCATCGTCGGCACCAACTCCTGCGCCTGCGAAGCGGCCGCCAGCAGCAGCGCCAACGAGCACCCGATCACGATCGCCTTCGTCCGGATTGTGCGGTTCATGTTCCGTCCTCCCTTGCGTTCATTTTGAAATCGATTCAAGCCACGGATGAATACAAAATTGTGGCACGAGGTCCCCCTAAGCGATCTGCGCTGTGATTCGTTTGCATGCCTGTCCATCCGCGGTGAAATGGCCGAACCGATTGATGGCTAACTCCCTGTGGGAACAATAGCCATTTTGCAGTTGTCCCCACCCCTGTCGAGTCCCGATCCCCGCCCTAACAGGCTTTTAATTTTTGTTGAAAGGGCGATCTGATCCCACTCCTTCATCATAGAGCCGCCGCCGGCATCGGCAGGAATGGAAGGATGGAATGCCGACGGAAATGGAATGGTGGAAGGGTGAAATGATGGAATCCCCCCCCCCCGCGCCACCGTCCCTGGTCCCTCCAACCTCGTCCCCCGCCCCTCGCCCCTCCAGCCTCGGCCCAACCTCAGGGCAGGAATTTGCCTTTTTTGAGCTTCTCGGGCAGGTAGACGTCCAACACGAAGTTCAGGCCGTGCTTGGCGAAGGCCTGCTGTTCGATGCGGACGCCCATCTGGAGCATCTGGTTCAGCGTCGCCTGCCATTCCTTGTGGTGCAGGATGAACGGGTCGTTCTTCAGCGCGTCCTTGGCGCGCTTGATGTCGACCTCTTCCAGCGGGTGCGTCGCGTCTTCGAGATGGTAGTCGAGGATGTCCTGCGGCGTCACGCCCAGGTAATGCGCCTGCGGCACGCAGAAGAACCGGTTGATGTGCGCCGCCTGCCCCGAGCCCGCCTTCAGCGTCCGGTAGATGTTGCAATAGCCGTAGGGATCGCCGTCGGTGAACGCCAGCACCGGCAGCTTGCGGTCGTCCGCCAGGCGCCGGATGAACCGCCGGCACGCGCGCGTCGGCACCCCGCTCATCGAAATCAGCACGCAGTTGGCCTTCTCGTAATAGCGGTGGTGCACGAGGCGCTGGAACAGCGAGGCCGTCTCCACCACCAGCACCAGCTTCGCCTTCGTCTCGAAGCGCAGGTGCTCCACCCGCGACGGGATGCTCCACGCCCCGCTGCCCATCTTCGCGCAGTTGATTTTGACGTCCGCGCCGCTCTGCGGATCGCGGTCGATCACGACCAACTCGCCGCAGACGTCGCCGCCGCGCTCTTCGGGGATGTAGCCGAGCTGCTCGCGGTTCACGCCGAGCATGGCCTCCATGTCGTCCAGCAGCGTGTCGCTCTCGGGCTGCTCGTCGAAGCGGCACTCGCCCCAGCTCTTGCTGTTGTAGTACACCTCGCGCTTGCCGGCGATGTCGTCGCGGTCCAGCAGGTCGTTCTTCGTCGTCGCCAGCAGCCGCATCGACTGCGCGAAGGTCTTGACCGTGTTGTAGGACAGCGTCCGCGCCGCCTTCTTGCCCAATATCTCGAAATGCCCGCGCTTGGCGTCGAACTTCACGTTCGCCAGCGACCGCACCGGGAACGTCATCGAGGGCTTGCGCCCCTTCTTGACGATGTCGTCGTGGATGTCCTTGGCGACCGCGACGATCTTCCGCGCCGCCGCTTCCTTCGACACCACCTCGGGCGCCTGTTCGTTCGTTTTGCTCATCGTTTCCGCTCTTTCCGCCGGCCGGTCCAAAGTTTTTACGTTCTACGTAAAATCCGCCGAAAGTTTTTACGTTCTACGTAATTTTCCCGCAAAGTTTTTACGTTCTACGTAAAAATCCCTACGTCTCCAGATGCGTCCGCTCCAGCATCTGCGTCAAATCGTCCTCGACCTTGGCCTTCTGCTTGTCGGAGAGGGCCAGGATGTCCTTCAACCCCAGCGCCAGGTGCGGGATGTACTTTTCGATGTAGCTGCGCTTGCGGTCGGCCTCGGCCAACCGCTTGCGCTTGCTCAGGTAGACCGACAGCTGCCGGCCGGCTTCCTGCATGGCGAAGGTCAGTTCCTTCAGGATTTCGGGATAGTGGGCGATGGCTTCCTTGCTCTCGCTGGTGAACGGCACCCAGACGCTGGCGATGTGGACGAAGAAGACGGCCGGGCCGACAGGCAGGCCGCCCTTGGGCTGCTGCAGGCCGTAGGCCTTCCAGTTCACGCCTTCCATGGCTTCGGTCATGGCGCAGGCCCCGCCCATGTAGAGCAGCGGCGCGCGGTTGGCGCAGCGCATCAGGCGCACGGGATCGTCGGCGCCCAGCTCGGGATTTTCGCCGGGCTTGGCGTAGGCCACGCCCACTTCCACGAGAAACGGATTGCCGCGATAGACCTCGGGCGAGCGCGTCACGGCCGTGTAGAAGTCGGCCGGAAATTCCTTCTTGAGGCCGGCGAGGATCTGCGCCTCGCCGATCGGCGCCAGGCAGTCCATCGGCGGCCGCATCAGCTTGGTTTCCTGGATGGCCTTGTAGAGCGCCTCGATTTCCTGGTGCGCGACGCGGGTCGGGTTGGCCTTGGGATTCAGCCCGGCCTTCTCGCAGATTTCCAGCGCCACGCGCGAGCTGACGCGGGAGAAATCCGCCTCCAGCGCGCTTTTCAGCGTGCGGGCGGAGCTGTCCTTGAGCATCTGCATCAGGACGCCCAGTTCCACGCCGTGCGGATGCGGCTGGATGGCCTCGACCGGCGGCGGCAGGGTCTTCACCGCGCGGGCGTAGGTCAGCCAGGCACCCTCATCCAGAACCGCTTCGGTGCCCTTCTCCTTCTTGAGCAGGCTGGCCTTGAAATGCAGCCGCAGGTGCGGATTCGCCACCGCGCACTGCTTGAGATATTCGTCCACCGACAGTCGCCCGCGCACGTATTGGGCCGTCATTTCGATGCCGACCTGCGTGCCGTGGGCATAGGTGGACGGTTCTTTGCCCTCCGCTTCCGGCGGGAATTCCGGACGCCAGTCGGCTTCTTCGTCGGAGAGCACGGCGGGCTTGTTGGCGCGCGTGTCGATCTGCACGGCGATGCGGTGCGCCTTGGGGGAACTCTTGGTCTTGGAGAGAATGATCGTGGCCGTGCCGGTCGTGAGCTGGCCGTACATGCCGGCGGCGCTGATGCCGATGCCCTGCTGGCCACGCGACATGCGCAGGCGATGGAATTTGGAGCCGTAGAGCAGCTTGGCGAACACCTTCGGTATCTGCGCGCGCACGATGCCCGGTCCGTTGTCCTGCACCGTCACCAGGAAGCGGCCCTCGGCGGTCTGCTTCAGTTCGACGGCGATTTCCGGCAGGATGCCCGCCTCTTCGCAGGCGTCCAGCGAGTTGTCCACGGCCTCCTTCACGGCCGTCATGATCGCCTTGCGCGGGCTGTCGAAGCCCAGCAAATGCCGGTTCTTCAGGAAAAACTCGGAAACCGAGATTTCCCGCTGCCGCTTGGCCATGCTTTCGGCCGTTTCGGCCGCACCTGTTTTCTT
Organism: Verrucomicrobia bacterium UBA2281; assembly: GCA_002347655.1. GTDB lineage: Bacteria > Verrucomicrobiota > Kiritimatiellia > CAIQIC01 > Lenti-01 > Lenti-01. The sequence continues at coordinate 7,165 of DDWR01000044.1, forward strand.
CGCCATCGTCGCTGCTCCCATCAAAAAGACCGCGAATTATCCCACGGTTGCCCCCGGACCGCAAATGATTCCGCACGGGCTGGCAAACAGCCCCCCACGGGCGGTCGCGCCAGTGAATCTGGCCGACCTCCTTCACCCGCGGCACAAGGTCGCGGGGGGCGAATCCGCCTTAAGCCGGCGGCGGCCAGAGGTGGGTTTTCGTGTCCTTGAAGCGGTCGTATTCGCTGAACACGCAACCGCAGTATTGCTGGTGGTAGAGCATGGCCACGAGTTTTTCGTCCGCTTCGGCGGCGCGCCAGTCGCGATACAGAAATTCCACGCCGGCGGCTTGGGCCGCCGCCTCCCCCGCCGCGCGGATCAGCGCGTGGTCCTGATGCTGGCTGGTCGCCAGCGTCGAGGTGAAGACCCGGCAGCCGGCATCGCGCGCGGCCTGCGCGGCGCGGCCGAGGCGCAGGGCGTAGCACCGCGCGCAGCGTTCGGGCACGGCTTCGTGCCCGTGCACCGCGCGGCAGAATTCCACCAACCCGTAGGTTTCGTCGGCGATCAGCGGCAGCTTGGCCCGATCCGCCAGCATCTTGACCGCCTTGAGCCGACGCCGCCACTCGATCAGCGGATGGATGTTCGGGTTGCCCCAGAAAATCGTCGGCTCGTAGGCGACCGGCTCCGCTTTCAGCCCCGCCAGCGTTTTGCCGAGGCAGTGGGCGCAGCAGGCATGGATCAGGATCCGTTCCACGGCTCAGGCCCCTTTCTTGCGGAACAGGCGGACGTCTTCCGGACCGAGCCCCATCAGCAGCCAGGCGCCGGGTTCGGCGGTGGCCGCGAACAGGTCGAGGAAGAACGGCTCTTCGCCCGGCCACGGGTACACGTAGACCGCCGCGCGGCCTTGCGCGGTGAAGACCTTCAGGCCGGGCTTGGCGGCATCGTAGGTGCCGCGCTCGAAGCGCGCGCGCACGTCGTAGCGCGCGGCCAGCTCGCGGGATTCGCGGACTAGAGGTTCATCGATTTCCACGCCGCAGGCATCATAGCCCAGCACGGCGGCGAGGATCGTCGCCAGCCCCTGCCCGCTGCCCCATTCCAGGAACGCCGCGCCGCGCGCCAATTTCTCCGTCCGCAGCAGCCACTGGAGCACTTGGAAGACGTACCGGCCGTCGCCGGGCACGAACAGGCCGCCGCCGGGGCGGTCGCCGTATTCCTCCGCGCGGTCTTCGGCATCCGCCAAAAACGAATCCACGAACCGCGGGACGGGCAAATCGCCCACCTCGAACGGCACGGGCACGCGCTCGAGGACCGGCGGAATGGCGAACTCCTGCGGCATGCCGGAATCAGCCCTTGTAGTGCATGCCGGCGGCCACTTTCCGGGCCGTTTCGGCGGAATCCAGCGTCTCGACCAGCGCGAGCGCGAAGGCGAAGGCCGTGCCGGGCGCCTGGCTCGTCAGGAACTGTCCGTCGCGCACCACGGGCTCATCCACCCAGGTGCCGACCGTCAGTTCGGCGCGGCTGTTCGGATGGCTGGTGTAGGTCTTGCCCGCCAGCACGCCGGCCGCCTGCAAAACCGTCGGCCCCGCGCAAATCGCCGCGACGAGCTTGCCGGCCGCCAGGAAATCCCGGATGCCCTGCTGGACGCTGGCGTCCTCGCGCATGGCCTGCGTGCCGCCGACGCCGCCCGGCACCACGAGGGCGTCGAAGCGCATGCCCTCGGCCGGATCCCAGACGCCGTCGGGCGCGATGCGCACGCCGCGCGAGGTCGTCACCAGCCGGCCCTCGCCGACGCCCGCCAGAAACGTGCCGATGCCCGCGCGCCGCAGGACGTCGACGACGATGACCGCTTCCATTTCTTCCGTGCCGTCGGCGATCAGCACGCATACGTTCTTCTTGCTCATGTCGGTTCTCCTATCAAACGGATTCAGGCCCGCGGATGGGCCTTGCCGTATTCTTCCTTGAGTTTTTCCACGCTGACGTGGGTGTAGATCTGGGTGGTCGAGAGGCTGGCGTGGCCCAGCAGTTCCTGCACGCTGCGCAGATCCGCGCCGGCATCGAGCAGATGCGTGGCGAAGCTGTGCCGCAGGGCGTGCGGGGTGAGGACCGGGTTCAACCCGGCCGCCGCGAGATATTTCTTCAGCGCGCGCTCCACCGACCGCGGCGTCAGCGGTCCGCCCCAGCGATTGACGAACAGATGCGACGCCCGCCGGCCGGAACCTTGCGCCGCGAGCAACGCGTCGCGTGCATCCAGCGCCGCCTGCAAGGCCGCCGCCGCGGGCCGGCCAATTGGACAGAGGCGCTCCTTCTTGCCCTTGCCGCGCACGAGGGCCGTGCCGGAGAGCAGGTCGAGGCGCGCCTCGGTCAGCCCGCACAGTTCCGCGATGCGCATGCCGGTGCTGTAGAACAGTTCGAGGATCGCCGCGTCGCGCAGGGCGGCGTAGTCGGCGAAGGCCCCCGCCCCGGGCCGTTCCTGAGCCCGGGCGGCTTCCCGCAGGCGCGCCGGAGCGTCGAGCAGGCGGAGGACTTCCTCGCGGCCGAGCACCTGCGGCAGGCGCCGCCGCGCTTTCGGCTGCTGCAGGCCGGAAAACGGATTGTTCTTCACCAGCTCTTCGCGCACGAGGAACCGGAAGAACGTCCGCAAGCTGGACATCTTGCGGCTGGCGGTCGCCGGCGCCAGCCCCGCCTTCTGGAACGAGGCCAGAAAGCGGCGTGCCGCGAAACGGTCCGGCGACTTCCACGGATACGGTGGTTTCGCGTCGGCGCCCCAGACCTGCTCGCAGAACTGGCGGAGATCCCCCAGGTAGGCGCTCAAGGTATGGTCCGACGCGTTGCGCTCGCCCCGCAGATGGCGGATGAACTGCGCCACGGCCGGATCGTCCGCGACCGCGCCGGCCACGGCCGGCGCAAGCGGTTCTTCGGCGGGGCGCGCCGCCGCGCGCCCGCGCATCTGGGATGGATCGCCCATGCGGCGCGGCTCCCGGCGGACGCTTCCCTATTCCTCGGCCTCGGCGCGGTCCGCGGCTTTCTTGGTCGCGCGCGGCTCCGGCAGGCCGTACTTCTGCACGGCGCCGGCGTAGTCCGGGATCTGCGCGGCGTAGAACATCGCCAGCCGCTTGAGCGCGCCGACCTGCTTGAAGGACAGCTGGTGGCGCTGGGCGAACTGGGTTTTCAGCGAGGCCAGGAATTCCTTGTCGTCCCACGTGCGCCCCTTGCGGGTCGCGGCGGGCCGCCATTCCTTCACCGCGTCGAACAGGGCCAGGATTTCGCCGAGATGGCTCTCCGACGGCCCGGTCGGCTCGGCGCCCAAGCCGAGCTCTTCCGCGTGCCGGTCGAAGTCGGGAATCTGCTTGGCGTACTTGCGCAGGATCTTGTCGAGATAGGCGATCTGGGCGGGCGACAGCCGCTTGCCGCCGGACACCTGGCTCCGCAGGGAATTGCAGAATTCGCGGTCGTCGTAGACCTTCTTGCCGAATTTGCGGGGCGGATCGAACGCCACCTTCTCCAGCAAGGCCAACTTGCCGATCGTTTCCTGGCGCGGCGGCTCGTTCCGTTCCGCTTCGCCGGCGGGTTCGGCGAGCTTGAGGTCGGCGATCAGCGCGTCCGCGTCGGCAAGTTGCGCCTTGTAGCGGAAGACCAGCCGGGCCAGCGCGTCCTGCTGGCGGCCGGAAATGGGCCGTTTCTTTTCGTCGAACTGGCGGCGGATGGACTCGACGAACTTGTCGTCGCTGTAGACCGTCTTGGCGCCGCGCTTCATCGGCGGCTGCCACTCCTTCACGGTGGAAAGCGCCGCGAGCATTTTCTCGACCGCGCCGGCGTCGGCGGCCGGTCCGCGGGCCGCGCCCAGCCATTCCTGGAACTTGACGTAGAACGCGGAGAGCATGTTGGTCCAGCCCACCTTGCCCTCTTCGATTTCGTCGAGCTGCTCTTCCATGCCGGCGGTGAACTGCACGTCGAACAGGGCGTCGAGGTTCGCGATCAGGAAATCGAACACCTTGAGCCCCAGATCGGTGGGCGCGAGGGCGCGTTTTTCGCGATCGACGTACTTGCGGGCCAGAAGGGTCGAAATGATCTGGGCGTAGGTGCTGGGCCGGCCCACGCCGTTCTCTTCCAGCACTTTCACCAGGGACGCTTCGGTGAAGCGCGGCGGCGGCTGGGTTTCCTTGCGGTCGCTGAGCCATTCGACGGCGTCGAGACCCTCGCCTTTTTCGAGCGGCGGCAGGTTTTCCACTTCGTCGCCGTTCTCGTCGAGGGCTTCCTCCTTCTTGCGCTGCTCCTGGCCGGACACGCGCATGAAGCCGGGGAAAGTCAATTCCGACGCCGTGGCGCGGAACTGGAACGTGTCGGGGCCCGCGCCGACGGCTTCGATTTCGGCGGTGCGCTGGGCAATGCGCGCCGGGGCCATCTGGCTGGCCATGAAGCGCCGCCAGATCAGGTCGTAGAGCCGCCAGTCGTCGCGCTCGAGCACGTCCTTGAGGCTGTCCGGCGTGCGGGCCGGATCGGTCGGGCGGATGGCCTCGTGGGCCTCCTGCGCGCTCGACCGGCTGCGGAACACGTTGGGCGTCTCGGGCAGGAAGTCCGGGCCGTGCGCCTTGAGGATGAACTCCCGGGCCTGTTCGCGCGCCTCCTGCGCGATGGAAAACGAATCCGTGCGCATGTAGGTGATCAAGCCGGAGGCCGAGCCGTGGCCGAGATCCACGCCTTCGTAGAGTTTCTGGGCGATGCGCATGGTGCGCGACGGCGAGAAGCCCAACGCGCTGCTGGCCGCCTGCTGCAGGCTGCTGGTGATGAACGGCGGCGGCGCGTTCTTGCGGATGGTCTTTTCGATCAGGTCGGCCACGCGCAATTCGCGGGTCTTCAGTTCGTCCGCCAGCCGCAGGGCGAGCGCTTCGTCCTTGATCTCGGCCTTTTCGCCGTTGATCTTGGCCAGATGGGCCGTGAACGGCGCGCGGGGATCCACGCGCTTGGCGGCCTTGACGCCCAGAATCCAGTAGGGCTCCGACTGGAAGGCGCGGATGGCGTTTTCGCGCTCGCAGACGAGCCGCAGCGCCACGGACTGCACGCGGCCGGCGCTCGAGGCGCCCGGAATGCGCCGCCACAGCATCGGGCTGACCTTGTAGCCCACCACCCGGTCCAGGATGCGGCGGGCCTGCTGGCTGTCCACGCGCCGCTGGTTGATTTCGCCGGGTTCGGAAAACGCCTTGCGGATCGCGGCCGCGGTGATTTCGTTGTAGGTCACGCGATGGAATTTTTCGACGGGCACTTTGCTCTGCAGCGCCTCGCGCAAGTGCCAGGCGATGGCCTCCCCTTCGCGGTCGGGGTCGGGCGCCAGGAAAACCTGGTCGACCTTCGCGGCGGCCGCCTGGAGTTCCGAGAGGACTTTCGCGCGGCCCTTGATGGGCACGTACTGCGGCGCGAAACCGTGCTCCACGTCCACGCCCAGCGCGCGTTCCGGCAGGTCGCGCACGTGGCCCATCGAGGCTTTCACGACGTAATCCTTGCCCAGCAGTTTGTTGATGGTCTTCGCCTTCGCGGGCGACTCCACGATCACCAGTGTCTTCGTCATTTCGTTCCGGTCCTTTCTATGAAGGGGTTTCCTCCGCGGCGGGCGGGTCCCACGCGCGGATCTCGTCCAGCAGCGCCAGGCGCCGGCCGGGGAGCCGGCGCACCACGCGCTTCATTTCCAGTTGCATCGCCAACGTCATCAGCTGCGCGGACGACAAGCCGGTCTTCCGCAGCAGCACGTCGAAATCCAGATCGGGTTCCGGCCAGAGGGCGCGCACCACGCGCGCTTCGGGCGGCGTCAGGGTCAGGCGCTGCCGGGCGTCCTGCCGGCGGGCCAGGCGGGCCTGTTCGTCCGGCGGGAACAGGAACTCGAATTCCTTGAGGATGTCCGGCAGGTCCGCCACCAGCCGCGCGCCGTTCTGGATCAGGCGGTGCGGCCCGCGCGAGCCTTCCAGGTCCACGCGGCCCGGCACGGCCATCACGCTGCGGCCCTGCTCCAGGGCTTGTTCGGCGGTCTGCATCGCGCCGCTGTCCAGCCCGGCCTCGACCACCAGCACGCCCTTGGACAGGCCGCTGACGATCCGGTTGCGATACGGGAACGTCGTGCGGTCCGGCTCGCGGCCCAGCGGAAATTCGCTGAGGATCGCGCCATGCGCGGCGATTTCCTCGGCCAGTTCGCGGTTTTCCGGCGGATACAGCTTGTCGATGGCCCCGCCCAGCACGGCGAGCGTGCGGCCACCGGCCTTCAGCGCGGCGCGGTGCGCCACCGTATCGATGCCGCGGGCCAGGCCGCTGACGATCGTGAAACCCGCCTGCGCGGCCAGATAGGCCAGCCGCTCGGCCTGCGCGGCGCCGTAGTGGCTGGCGCGGCGCGTGCCCACGACCGCCAGCGCCTGCTCGTCCTTCTTTTCCAACGTGCCGCGCACGTAGAGGCACAGCGGCGGATCGTAGATGTTCTTCAGCGGCGCGGGATATTCCGCGTCCACCGGCGTCACCAGGCGCGCACCGAGCTTGGCCGCGGCCGCCTCTTCGGCCGCCGCGTCGAGTCCGCTCCGCTGCGCGACGATGGTTTCGGCCACTTTCGGCCCGATGCCGCGCACCGCGGCCAGCGCCGTCGGGGACGCCGCCAGCACCGCCTCCGGCGAACCCAACCCGTCCACGAGCGCGCGCACCCGGACCGGACCGATCCCTTCGATCCGGTTCAGCACGATATAGGCGGCGCGCATCGTCATGAAATCACTTGTTTCCCACGGAGATTCACGGAGGTCCACAGAGCGAGACTAGATGACCATCCGTTTGATGCCATCCTTCAAAAGCCGTTCGTGGAAATTGAAGATCAGGCCGGCTTTCAAATGGGAAAGCCGCAAGTAGGTGAATAAAGTCTTATAAACGCTTTCATCCATTTTCTTCACGGATTTCAACTCCAGGATGAGCCTATCTTCCACAACGATGTCCGCCCGAAAGGCCTTCTCGACGATTTCCCCCTCGTACACAATGGGCACCAACACCTGATTCTGGGCCTGAATTCCGTTTCTTCGAAACTCGATCATCAGGGCCTGCTCATAGGCCGATTCCAGGAGACCCGGCCCAAGAATGCGATGGACTTTGATTGCCAGCCCGATCACCTTCTCGGTCAAATCGTTCAGTTCCACTTCAAATCTCCCCCGCGTCTTTGCTCTGTGGATCTCCGTGAATCTCCGTGGGAGACAATTCCCCGGTTCTCTCCGGCGGCGGCGGCGGCTTGCGCCGGCGGACCTGCGCGAAGAGGTCCATCTGGCCGCTCTTGAGCAAATCGTAGTTTTTGAGAATGCGCAGCAGTTGCAGCAGGTCCGATTTCTCGTAGGTCTTCTTCACGTCGAGGCGTTCGGCCAGTTCCAGCAGCATCGGCCGGAACAGGATCACGCCGTCGATGCCTCGCGATTTCAGGAAACCCAGCGCTTCGGCGCGCGGATCCGGATCGGTCGGCAGGTCCGCCATGCACAGAATCTTGGCCGGCGCGGCCTGGCCCAGTTCGGCCTCGACGGCCCGGATCGCCTCGGGTTCCGCGAACCGGTAGATTTCCGGCGAACTCGCCAGCATGGCCGCCGTGAATTTTTCGGTGTGCCAGCCGCGCACCGCCACGACCGCGCAAGACACCTGCGCCAGCTCCGCGGCGCCCCAGATCTTGGCCTTCGGCAGCGGTTGGCCCGGACGGAGCGCGGGGTTCACCGCCAGCAGGTCGATTTCCTCATGGACGCTCTTCGAGCGCGCCACGACCTGGTATTTCCGCGGCTGGCGCACGAGGAACCCCAGCGCTTCCAGATATTCCCGGACGATGGCTTCATTCACGGACGACATCTCGGCACCATCCTTTCAGCAATTCGTCGAGGTCGACCGCCGGAACCTCTTCCGGCAGGCCGCCATGCCCCAGCCGGTCGCACAGCACGAAGCGCACCGCGCCGTCCTGCGCCTTCTTGTCCCGGCCCATCGCGTCGCGCAAGGCGCGCCAATCCAGGTTCTTGGGTTTCAACATGGAAATATTCAAACCGAACCGGTCCAGCAGCTTCACCGTCCGGCCCGCGTCCTGGGGATCGAAGCCTTTGGCCTCGATGGACCACGCCAGCGCGAACGGCATGCCCAGCGCGACGGCCTCGCCGTGCAGCACGCTCGAAAACCCGGTTACCTTCTCGATGGCGTGCCCCAGCGTGTGGCCGAAATTCAACACGGCGCGCAAACCGCCTTCGCGTTCGTCGCGCGAGACGACGTCGGCCTTGAGCTCGCAGCAGCGGGCCACCATCTGTTCCAGCGCGGCGGGTTCACGCGCCTGGATGGCCGCGGCGTTTTGTTCCAGCCAGCCGAAGAAATCCGCGTCCAGCGCCACGCCGTACTTGACCACTTCGGCCATGCCGGCGGCGAATTCCCGTGGAGGCAGGGTCGCCAGCACGTGCGTATCGGCGAAGACTCCGATCGGTTGATGGAACGCCCCGACCAGATTCTTGCCGGCCGCCAGATTGATCCCCGTCTTGCCGCCGACGGAACTGTCCACCATCGCCAGCAGGCTGGTCGGCACCTGCACGAAGCGGATGCCTCTCATATAGGATGCGGCGGCAAACCCGACCAGGTCGCCCACAACGCCCCCGCCCAGGGCCACGAGGACGCCCTGGCGGTCCAGTTTGGCGGCGGCGATTTGCTCCAGCAGGTCCGCCCAGGCGGCGGCCGATTTAGTGGCCTCCCCGGGCGGCACGACGATCTGGCCCCACCCCGCGCCCAGCAAATCCATGACCCGGGCGCCGTGGCAGGCCGCCACGTGGGCATCCGTCACGACCAACCCGCGCAGCCCCCGCAGCGCGGCCGGCAGCCGCTCCAAGACCCCGGAACCCACGGCGATCGGGTACGACCGCTCGCCCAACGAAATGTGAACCTCACGAGCCATAACGGGGTGAGGAAATATCCCCTAACGGCGGATTTGTCAACGTCCAACCCGTCCAACCCGTCTGAACGTCCAACCCGTCTGAACAGACCTCATTCACCCACGGGATAAACCCGTGGGGGTCTCCGATCCAAAGTCCCCATGGGCAGAGCGCCAGTTGCGCCTTCCAACTCGCCAAGCTTGAATCCCCGCCCCCGGTTCCCTAGATTCAGACCCATGAAACGCTTGCGCCTCGTGATCCTGGATGCCTACACGACCAACCCCGGCGATCTGTCGTGGGGGCCCGTCGAAGCCCTCGCCGATTGCACCATCCACGACCGGACGGCCCCGGCCGACGTCCTTGGCCGCGTCGGGGACGCCGACGCGGTCATGCTCAACAAGGCGGTGCTCGACGCGCGCACCATCGCGCAGGCGCCGAACCTGAAATACGTGGGCATCCTGGCCACCGGCTACAACACCATCGACCTGGCCGCCGCCAAGCAACGCGGGCTGGTCGTCGCCAACGTCCCGGGCTACAGCACCGCCTCCGTGGCGCAACACGCCTTCGCGCTCCTGCTGGAGCTGACGAACCAGATCGGCGCGCATTCCGCCGACGCCCGCGCCGGGGGGTGGGCGCGCAACCCCGATTACTGCTATCGCCTCGGACGCCTGACGGAACTGGCGGGGCTGACCCTCGGCATCGTGGGTTTCGGCCAGATCGGCCAGGCCGCGGCCCGCATCGGCCAGGCGCTGGGCATGCGCGTGCTGGCGAACCGACGCGACGTTTCGGTTCCGCCGCCCGCCGGCGTCGAGTATGCCGATCTCGACCGGATTTTCGCCGAGAGCGACGTCGTCAGCCTGCATTGCCCGCTCACGCCCGCCACCGCGGGACTCGTCGATGCCCGCCGCCTCGCGCAGATGAAACCGACCGCGTTCTTGATCAACAGTTCGCGCGGGCCGCTCGTCGTCGAGGCCGATCTCGCCGCGGCCCTGCGCGAAAACCGGCTCGCCGGCGCGGCCGTGGACGTGTTGTCCACCGAGCCGCCGGCGCCCGACAATCCCCTGCTCTCCGCGCCCCGCTGTCTCGTCACCCCGCACGTGGCCTGGGCGACCGACGCCGCGCGCCAGCGCCTGATCCAGATCGCCGCCGACAATCTCCGGGCCTATCTCGAGGGGCGTCCGGCGAATCTCGTCCCGCTCGGTTGAACCCGACCGCCGCCGGCGGTTTTACGTAGCGTGGAAAAATTCCGCGCGAGTTTTACGTAGCGTGGAAAAATGCGCCGAGCCGTTTGCGGCCGGGCTTGCCATGCGGTACGGTGCGCCGATGAGAGCGCTCCTGACCAGTTGGATTCTCGCCTTGGCGACGCTCGCCGCCGCCGCTCCGATCCGCATCGGGCCCGTCGCGGCCGAATTGGTCGCCGAGACCAAGTCCGTCGCTCCCGACCAACCCTTCACCGTCGCGCTGCGTCTGACGCTCGATGCGCCGTGGCATGCCTACTGGACGAATCCGGGCGATTCCGGACTGGCGCCGTCCATAGAATGGAAACTGCCGGACGGCTTCTCGGCCGGCGAGCTGCAATTCCCCTATCCCCGCGCCATCGCCACCCCGCCGTTCATGACCTACGGCCTCGAAGGCGACGTCTGGCTCTTGGCCACGATCGCGCCGCCGTCGGATTGGAACGAAACGAGCGTCGTCTTGGCGGCGGCGGTCGATTGGCTCATTTGCGACGAGTACTGCGTGCCGGGCAGCGCCGACCTCGAACTGACGCTGCCCGTGGGCGCAGCCCCGGCGGAACCCGATCCCACCCAGGTCGCCGCATTCGCCGCGGCCCGGGCGCGCCTGCCTGCCGAACCGGACGGCTGGACATACCGGGCCCAGCGCGAAAACGGCCGGTACGTGCTGACGGCCGTTCCGCCGGCCGGTTTTGCCGGCGACATGCCCGCCGCCGAATTCTTCCCGTTCGCCGAGAATCTGATCCGGCACAACGCGCCGCAGGCTTGGCGGCGCGATGGCGCGGCATACCGGCTCGAACTCGTCCCGGCCGATTCGGCCGCGCCGCTGCCTGAACATCTTTCCGGCGTGCTCGTCGGCACCGAACCGTGGCGCGCCGGAAGCCCGCACCGCGCCTTGCGCGTGGTTGCGCCCTTTGCCGAGGTCCCGCCTCGGTCCGCAAACCCAGAAAGGAATCCCCCATGAAAGCAAAAGTCCTCCTCCCGATCCTGATCGCCGCGTTGGCGCTGGGCGCCGCGCAAGCCTGGGCCCAGGCCGTCCTCGGCGCGCCGGCGCCGGGCTTCACGCTGACCGACACGAAGGGCGCGGCGCACGCGCTGGCCGATTTCGCCGGCAAACCCGTCGTGCTGGAATGGACGAATCCGGACTGCCCGTTCGTCAAAAAGCATTACGGCGCGAAAAACATGCAGGCGCTGCAGACCAAGTACGTCGCGCAGGGCGCGGTTTGGCTGTCCGTCTGTTCGTCCGCGCCCGGCAAGCAAGGCCACTTCAGCGCGGACGACTGGAACCGCATTCTTGCCGAGCAAGGCAGCGCGGCCACGGCGTTGCTGCTCGATCCCGACGGCCAGGTCGGCCTCGCCTACGGCGCTAAAACCACGCCGCACTTGTTCGTGATCGATGCCGCCGGCAATCTGGTCTACGACGGCGCCATCGACGACAAGCCTTCGACGGACTCCGCGGACATCCCCGGCGCGCGTTCCTATATCTCCGAAGCGCTGGAGGCCGTCTTGGCCGGCGCGCCCGTGCCCGTCGCCCAAACCAAGCCCTACGGCTGTTCCGTGAAGTATTGATCCGCGCCGAAGCCACCCGTTGCGCCCTTGCCCCCGCGGGGGGCGGGGTGCTACGCTGGTGTAAATGAAAACGCTGGATTGCGATTTCCTGATCATCGGCGCCGGCCTCGCGGGACTCTCCGCCGCGCTGGAACTGGCGCCGCATGGCCGCGTCGTCCTGTGCGCCAAGCGCACGCTGGAGGAGAGCAATTCCTCCCACGCGCAAGGCGGCATCGCCGTGCCCATCGCCGGGGACGATACGATCGAGTCGCACCTGCAGGACACCCTCGTCGCCGGCGCGGACCTGACCGACGCCGCGGTCGCCCGCGAAATCATCGCCGCCGGCGCCGCGCGCATCGCGGCGCTGGAAGCCTGGGGCGTGCAATTCGAGCGCAAGCCCCATCCGCCGCGCGAGGCGGACGCGGAATACGACTTGGGCCGCGAAGGCGGCCACTCCGTCCGGCGCATCCTGCACAGCGGCGACTTCACCGGGGCGGAAATCATCCGCGTCCTGTCGGGGCGCGTCCGCCGGCAAGCTTCCGTGCAGGTGCTGGAAAAAACCATGGCGATCGACCTGATCACGACCGGCTGGCTGAAGGTGCCGGGCGACGACGCCTGCATCGGCGCCTATTTCCTCGACCGGGCCACGAACGAGATCTTCGCCGTGCGCGCCCCGCACGTGCTGCTGGCCACCGGGGGCGCCGGCAAGGTCTACCTCTACACCAGCAATCCGGACGTCGCCACGGGCGACGGCATCGCCATGGCCTGGCGCGCGGGGCTGGAAATCCGCAACATGGAATTCGTGCAGTTCCATCCGACCTGCCTCTACCATCCCGAAGCCAAGTCGTTCCTGATCAGCGAAGCCGTTCGCGGCGAAGGCGCGCGCCTGCTGAACGGCGCGGGCAAGCCGTTCATGAAGCGCTACGATCCGCGCGCCGAACTCGCCCCGCGCGACGTCGTCGCCCGCGCCATCGACCACGAAATGAAAATCCGCGGCGACGCCTGCGCCTATCTCGACATCACCCACAAGAGCGCGGCCTTCCTGAAGCGGCGCTTCCCGAACATCTACGCCACCTGCAAGCAGTACGGCTTCGACATGGCCAAGCAGCCCATCCCCGTCGTGCCGGCGGCGCACTACTTCTGCGGCGGCGTCGCCGCCGATACGCGCGGACGCACCACGATGGCCGGGCTCCACGCCGCCGGCGAGGTCGCCTGCACCGGCCTGCACGGCGCCAACCGCCTGGCCAGCAATTCGTTGCTCGAAGCGCTCGTCTGCGGCCACGCCGCCGCCCGCGACATGCTGGCCACCGCCCGCCCCAAGGCGCGCAAGATCCAGATCCCCGCCTGGAAGACCGGCGACGCCGTGCCGTCCGACGAAGCGGTCGTGGTGACGCACAATTGGGACGAGGTCCGCACCGTGATGTGGGACTACGTCGGCATCGTGCGCACGAACCGGCGCCTGGCGCGCGCGCTGCGGCGCATCGCCACCCTCCGGCGCGAAATCCGCGCCTATTACCGCGACTATCTCGTGACGTCCGACCTGCTCGAACTGCGCAACATCGCGGCCGTGGCCGAACTGGTTATTCGCTCCGCGATGCTGCGGCGGGAAAGCCGCGGTTTGCACTACACGCTGGACTATCCCTACCTTGCCGAAAGCATGCGGCGGGACACGGTCATCCACGATCTGCCCGGCGGCGGCGCCGTCTGATTTCCCATGCGCCTCGTCCGCCAGCTGTTCCACGGCTTTCTCGTCGGATTGGCCGGATTGTTGCCGGGCCTGTGCGGCAGCACGCTGTTGGTTCTGTTCGGAATCTACCGCCCCTTGACGGCGGCCCTGGCCCATCCGTTCGCGGATTTCCGGAGCAACCTCAGGCGGTTCGGCCTGTTCTTCCTCGCGGCCGGCGCCGGCGTGCTCGTCGGCAGCCGCGCGCTGGCCGCGACGTTCGCGCGCCACGAGACGGCCACCCTGTTCCTGTTCATGGGCTTCATGCTGGGCGTGCTGCCGGACTTGTTCCGCCAAGCCCGGCGCACGGGCGGGCATCCCGCCGGCTGGCTGGCGTTCGCGGGAATGTTCCTGCTTTGCCTTGGCCTGGCCGCGGCGCAGGATCGGCTGGTGCCGCGCGGCGAACCGCTGGCCGGCCACTGGAGCATCTGGCTGGCCGCCGGCGCGGGCATCGGCCTCGGCAGCATCGTGCCTGGCGCCAGCGTCGCCTTCCTGTTGATTTATTTCGGCATCTACCACCCCTTGCTCGACGGCGTCGCCCGGCTCGATCCGCGCATCCTCGGCCCCGTGATTCTCGGCGCGGGCGCGGCCATCCTGCTGTTCGCCCGCGCGGCCCATTGGCTTTTCCAGGAAGCCGAAGGCGCCGCCACCCGCGGCGTGCTGGGCCTCGTCGTCGGCTCCCTGTGGCTCGTCTATCCCGGTTGGCCTGGCGGCCGGGCCGGTTGGATTTGCCTGGGCCTGCTCGCCGGCGGATTCGCCCTGTCCGCCCTCCTCAATCGCCTGGCCCCGCCCGAAACGGCAGGTCCGATGGGCTGCCCCGGGTCAAAATAGTATAGTATTTGCAACTACTATAGTTTATTAGTCCGCGCCGCACCGCGACTATTTTCTTTTGCGAGGGGACCCGCCATGATATTTTTCCTCGCGTGCAGGAGCATTCCGGAGAACGCATGGCGAATTTCAAGTCGAGGAAAGTGGTGGTGGTGGGCGCCGGCGCCGTCGGCTCCGGGTTTGCGTTCGCGCTGGCCCAGTCGGGGATCGCGGAGGAAATCGTGCTGGTCGACGTCAACGCCGACCTCGCCAAGGGGCAGGCGCTGGACCTCGCCCACGGCGCGCCGTTCTACCGTCCCGTGAACATCCACGCCGACGTCGCCCCCGAAGCCTATCGGAACGCCGCCATCGTCGTCGTCACGGCCGGCAAGGCGCAGGCCGGCCCGGACCAGAGCCGTCTGGATCTGACGCAGATCAACGCCAAGATCGTCACGTCCATCGTGGCCGACGTCCAGACGGTCAATCCCGACGCCATCATGCTGATCGCGACGAATCCGGTGGACGTCCTCACGCACGTCGCGCGGCTGCGCACGAACTGGCCGCGCGGACGCATTCTCGGCTCCGGCACGGTGCTCGATTCGGCGCGCTTTCGCTGGCTGCTGGCGGAGCACTGCGGCATTTCGCCCCAGAACGTCCATGCCTCCATCCTCGGCGAGCACGGCGACAGCGAATTCGCGGCCTGGTCGCTCGTGCACGTCGGCGGCCTGCCGATGGACGACTATTGCACCGTCTGCCGCAAGTGCGACTTCATCCACCGCCGGCCGCAGATCCTCGAGCAGGTGCGGCGCTCGGCCTACCACATCATCGGCTACAAGGGCTCCACCAGTTTCGGCGTCGCCATGGCCATGACGCAGATCGTGCGCGCCATCCTGCGCAACGAACGCCGCGTGATGACGGTCTCCGCTCCGCTCGAAGGCGAATACGGCCTGAACGGCGTCACCCTCGGCATCCCCTGCGTGGTCGGCGCCGGCGGCATCGAGGACATCATCGAAGCCCGCCTCACGCCGGAAGAAATGCAGGAATTGGCCCATTCCGCCCAGATTTTGAGAGACAACCTCGCGCAACTCGGCCCATGAACGCCATGAGATTCCCGCATCTGCCGACGTTCCGCACCGCGCTGTGCGCGCTCAGCGCGGCAGGGGCCGCCTGGCTCGCGCTATGGGCGCCGGCGGCGGCGCCGGCCCAGACTTCCCGGCCGCCGCTGGTCGTGACGCTCGACGACAACTATCCGCCCTACGTGTTCCGCGACGCCGACGGCAACCTGAAAGGCATCCTGCCGGACCAATGGGCGCTCTGGACCCGAAAAACCGGCGTGCCCGTCGATTTGCAGGCCATGGAATGGAGCAAGGCCCAGCAATTCATGCGCGAGGGCAAAGCCGACGTCATCGACACCGTGTTCCTGACCGACGAGCGCAAGCAGCTCTACGACTTCACCCCGCCCTACGCCCGGATCACGGTGCCCGTCTATGCCCACAAAAGCCTGGGCGGCATCGCGGACGTCTCGTCGCTGAAAGGCTTCAACGTCGGCGTCAAGGCCGGCGACGCCGTCATCGGCCATCTGGCCAGCCGGGGCATCGAGACCGTCGAGGAATTTCCCAGCTACGAAGCCATCGTCCAGGCCGCGAAAAACCAGGAGCTCAAGGTCTTCTCGGTGGACGAGCCCGCCGCGCTCTATTTCATGTACAAGTACGGGGTCGCCGACGAATTCCGGCAGTCGTTCGTGCTCTACACCGGCGAATTCCACCGCGCGGTGCGGAAAAACCGACCCGATCTGCTGCAACTGGTCCAGACCGGGTTCGGCCGGATATCGGGCCGGGAATACCGCGACATCGAACGGAAGTGGATGGGCGCTCCGTTCCTGCTGCGTGAAATCGTCCGCCAATGGGGCCCCTATCTGCTGCTCGTCCTCGCTGCCGTCCTCGCGCTGGGGGCGCTCAATGCCGTCCTTTCCTTCCGGGTCCGCGCGCAGACCGCCGAACTGCGCGAATCCCGGGAATATCTCGCGACGGTCTTCGATTCCATCAACGACGCCCTGTTCATCCACGACGCGCAGACGTTCCGCGTCGTCGACGTCAACCGGCGCATGCTGGAGATGTACGGCTACGACACGCGCGCCGAAGCTCTCGAGGCCTTCAACCGCATGTCCGGCGGCGAGCCGCCGTTTTCGATGGACGACGCCGTCCGCTGGATGACCCTGGCCCGCGAGGAAGGCCCCCAGATCTTCGAATGGCGCTCCTTCCACCGCGACGGCCATCCGTTCTGGGTGGAAATCGCGATCCGCCGCGTGCGCTTCCGGACCGCCGACCGCCTCCTGGTCGTGGCCCGCGAGATTTCCGACCGCAAGAAAGCCGAGGAAGATCGGCGCGAGATGGAGCGCCGGACGCTCGAAGCCCAAAAACTGGAAAGCCTCGGCCTGCTGGCCGGCGGCATCGCCCACGACTTCAACAACCTGCTGGCCGCCATCATGGGCAACCTCGACCTCGCCCTGCTGGCGCTTCCGGCGGACTCGCCGGCCCGCGACGACCTGGTCGCCGCCGGCGTCTCCACGAAGCAGGCCGCCGAACTCGTCCAGCAGATGCTGGCCTTTTCCGGTCAAAGCCGGTTCACGATCGAGCCGTTGGACGTGGGGGCGATGCTGCACCGGGTCCTCCAGATGGCCCGGACGACCTTGCCGGCGCACGCCCAGATCCAGCTGCGGATTCCCGCGGCCCTGCCCGCCATCGAGGCCGACGAAACCCAGGTGCGCCAGGTCGTGATGAATCTCATCGCCAACGCGGCCGAGGCCCTGGAAAACCGACCGGGCACGATCGATTTGGCGGCCGGCACGTATGCCGCGAACCAAGTGCCCGCCGCGCCGCTCTGGCCCCATGCGCCGCTGGCGGCGGCGCAATACGTCTACGTCGAAGTGAGCGATCCGGGCACGGGAATTCCCGCCGACCAGCTCGGAAAGATTTTCGAACCCTTTTTCAGCACGAAATTCACCGGGCGCGGCCTGGGTTTGCCAGCGGTGCTCGGCATCGTGCGCGGCCACAAGGGTGCCATCCAGGTGCACAGCGTCCCCGGCCAAGGCAGCACCTTCCGCGTGCTGTTCCCCGCCAAGGCGTGATCCGCCGGATCAGCGGGATTCGTCCAGCCGCCCCAGCAAGCGCAACAGGCCGTCGAGAATCGCGACGGGATGCGGCGGGCAGCCCGGGATGTACAGATCGACGGGCACGACGGCATCCGCGCCGTTGCGGACTTCCGCATGGCCGACGTAGGGACCGCCGGAAATCGCGCAGGCGCCGACCGCGATCACGATCCGCGGCTCGGGCAAGGCGTCGTAGGTTTTCTTCAGCGCCAGCGCCATGTTTTCCGTCACCGGCCCCGTGACCAGCAGGCCGTCGGCATGCCGCGGCGAAGCCACGAACTGGATGCCGAAGCGGCCCAAATCGAATACGATCGTGCTCAGCACGTTGGTATCGGCCTCGCACGCGCCGCAGCCCCCGGCGCAGACCTGGCGCAGTTTCAGCGAGCGGCCGAAGAGGCTTTTCATCTTCTCGTCGAGGGTCTTGGCCAACCGTCGTTCCGCGGTGCCGGCGATAAGTTCGTTCCGGTGACGCGCCGCCACGCGGTGGTCGCGCGTAAAGCGGATCGCCCCCGGCGGACAGGCCGCGGCGCAATCGCCGCAGAACAGGCAGCGGCCCAGATCGATGCGGATCGCGCCGTCTTCGAGCGCGAGCGCCCCCACGGGACATGCCGCGACGCAGGCGTTGCAGCCGGCAACGCATTTCTCCGGCGCCAACTCCGGCTCGCCGCGGTAGCGTTCGGGAATCGTCGGGGGCTGCGCGGGATAGGCCACCGTGCGGTGTTTCTGGCGCCAGCGTTCGAGAAGTGCCCGGATCATAGGTCGTGCCCGCAATACGAAAGGTTGAAACTCTTGTTGCAGAGCGGAAAGTCCGAAATTTCCTGGTTCCGCAGGGCCAGCGCCAGTCCCAGCCAGTTGTGGAACGACGGATCCACCACCTTGTAGCGGACAAAGCGCCCCGCCCCGTCCGTCTCCGCCACGTGCGCGATCTCGCCCCGCCAGCCTTCCTGAAGCGAGACGACGGTCGCGTCCGCCGCCAGCGGCCCGCACGGCGCGCGCACCGCCCCGCCCGGCAACGACGCGATCTGGCCGCGGATGAATTCAACCGAGCGCTGGATTTCCATCCAGCGCACGTAGGCGCGCGCGAACACGTCGCCGCTGTCGACGGCCGAAAGCGGCAGCTGCGCGAACCGGTAGATGCCCGACGGGAAATCGCGGCGCACGTCGAGTTCGCGCCCAGAAGCCCGCGCCGCGGGACCGACCAGGCCCAGTTCAACGGCGATTGCCGGCGAAATCGTGCCCGTGTTTTCGAACCGCGCCATCACGGACGCCGTCTCCCACAGCAGGTGCGCGGCACCGCCGACGTCGCGGAAGGTCGCGTCCAGCCGCCCGCGCAGCTCGGCGAGCAAGGCGGCATCCACGTCGAAGGCGACGCCGCCGGGGCGCACGAACCCGCGCCCGAACCGGCTGCCGCACAGGAGCGCCGTCATGTTCAGGAAATCGCCGCGCAGCCGCCCGCAGAAGGAAGCCGTCGGCAGGAAACCCACGTCGCCCGCCAGCGCCCCGAGATCGCCCGTATGGTTGGCCAGGCGCTCCAGTTCGAGCGCCACCGCCCGCAAAGCCTGGGCGCGCGCCGGCACGCGGCAACCGGCCAGCGCTTCCACCGCCTGGGCGTAGGCCAGCGCGTGGCCGATCGTGGTGTCGCCTGCCAAGGTTTCCATGTGGTGGATCGTGCGCGGATGCGGACCGCCCGCCAACGCGCGCTCGACGCCGCGGTGCTGGTAGCCCAGCGAAATCTCCAGATGCAGGACCTGCTCGCCGTGGCACTGGAAACGGAAATGGCCGGGCTCGATGATGCCCGCGTGCACCGGGCCCACCGCCACCTCGTGGAGGCCCTCGCCTTCCACGCGGAAGAAATCCATCGCGGAGGGCAACAGCGCGTCTTCGCCTGTCCGCCCCCACGCGTCGCGGCCCGGACGATACGACCGGTGGAAGCGCAGCGGCCTGAGCCATGGATGGCCAAGGGGCTTCACGCCCCATTGTTCCGCGATTTCCCGCTCGAAACCGGCCGCCTGCGGACAATCCGGGGTCAACGCCGGGTAGGATTCGCCGGGATCCGCCGCCACGGCGCGCAATTCGCCGGCGCGATCATGAGCCAGGATCGCGACGAGGCGGATGGCGTCGTCGCCCTGGGGCGTCCCGTGGAACGCGACGAGGCGGCCTCCTTCGGCGACGACGTCGAGCACCGTGCCGCGGAACGCGTCGATCGGCAGCACCGGAATCTGCGCGGTGGGAACGCTCTCCAGATGGCGGAACGTCAACATGCTCATGGCGCACCGCCTCCGAGCAACCGCGCCGCATGCTCCAGCGCCGTTTGCAGCCCGTGCGGAATCCAAAGGCCCAGCACCAGCGAAACGGCCAACAGCGCCAGCGCGGGCCAAACGGCCGCGGCGAATTCCCGCTCCGCCGGAGCGCCCCATCCGGCGCGCGGCCCAGCGACATGCCGAGGAAGGCCTTCGCCATCCCCGCGAACGCGACGGCCAGCGCGGCCAACGCAACGATCGCGATCGCCGCTTTGCCCTGCGCGAACGCTTCCCGCAGCATCGTGAATTCGCTGGCGAAGGTGCCGAACGGCGGCGAACCGGTGATGGCGAAAAGTCCCGCCAGCCACAGCAAGCCGCTCGCCGGCAGGCACCGGATGCCCCCGCCGACGCGCGCGATGGATTTCGTGCGGTAGGCGGCGAGGAAATTGCCCGCCAGCAGGAAAAGTCCCGCCTTCACCGCGGAATGGTTCACGGCGTGAAGCAGCGCGCCGTACAGGGCGGCACCGCCGAGGCCCGCGCCCAAGGCCAGCAGGCCCATGTGCTCCACGCTCGAATAGGCCAGCATCCGCTTGTAGTCGGCGGCATTCGCGAGAAACGCGGCCGCCACCCCCATCGAGAGCAGGCCGAAGCCGGCCAGCAGGGATCCGCTGAAATCGCCCAGACCCGCCGCCGCGCAGATCGAATGCGCGCGCAGGATGCCCAGAAACGCGCAATTGAGCAGCGCGCCCGACAGCAGCGCGGAAACGGGCGACGGCGCCTCGCTGTGCGCGTCCGGCAGCCACGTGTGCATCGGCACCAGGCCCATCTTGGTGCCGTAGCCGACCAGCAGGAACACGAAGGCGGCCTTCAGCCACGGCGCCCGCAATTGCCCTGCCCGCGCGACCAGATCCGTCACCAGCAGCGTGCCGTCCGAGCCGTCGGCCGCCGCCGAAGCCACCACCAGCAGGAAATTGCCGAGCAACGCCAGCGCGATGCCCACGGAACAAACCAGCAGATATTTCCAGGTCGCCTCCAGGGAACTCGGCTGGCGGTGGAAATAGATCAGCGGGGCCGTGGCCAGCGTCGTCGCTTCCACGGCCACCCAGAGCAGGCCCAGATGGCGGCTGGCGACCACCAGCGTCATCGTGGACAGGAACGCCAGCAGGCAGGCGGTGAACACCGCTTCCGGCGCATTCACGAAAACGGACCCCGTGTCTTCCTCGGTCTGCCGCCCGTGCGCCTCGCGGCCCAGGCTGTGCGCGGCGTAAACCGCCACCGCCAGAAACAGCAGGCTCGAAATGCCCAGGAACAGCCGCCCGGCCGCGTCGAACCCCACCCAGGCGCCCGGCGCGATGGTCGGCGGCGCGATCCAGCAGAGCGCCGTCAGCGCCGCGTGCGCCGCGGCCGTCGCCACCAGCAGCGCGCGGCGGGTCCGGTCTTTGCGGATCAGCACGGAGGCCAGCGCGGCCACCAGCGGCAGGAGGATGAGCGTCCAGGTCATGGCGCCCGCTCCTTCAGCGCTTCCAGTTGGTCCGAATCGATGTGGTCGAACTCGCGGTTGATGTGGAACACGATGATGCCCATGACGAACACCGCCACGAAAATATCCAGCAACACGCCCAGTTCGACCAGCAGCGGCATGGCTTCCACCAACACCATGCCCAGCGCGAAAATTCCGTTTTCCAGCACGACGTAGCCGAGCACCTGCGTGATGGCCTTGCGCCGCGCCACGATCAGAACAGTCCCGTCCAGACCGTGAACAGACCCGCCGGCACCAGCCATTGCGAAGGCGCCGGCCACGGCAGCGGCAACCGCGCGCCGAACGCGAACGACAGCGCCAGCGCCCCCACCCCGATCAGCAGCGAGGAGATAAAGCCGACGAACGGCTCGATTTCGCGGCTCGCGTTGGTCTCGCGCAAGGCGCGGTTCAACAAGGAGGGGAACACGAAGCCCTTCAGCAACGCGCTGCCTGCGCCCAGGAGGATCGCGGACCAGACCAAGCCATGGCCATGCGCCAGCAACGGCAGCAGGCCCAGCGCCAGCCCTTGCAGCGCGACGATGCGGATGGCGTTGCGCAGCCGGCTCGAGCCCAGCAGGACCAGATCCGTCAGGACCAGGAAAACCAGCAGAATGTCGATGGCGTTTTCCATGCGATCACCGGAAGGTCAGCAGCAGTCCCAGGGCGCAGAGCACGCCCGCGCCCACCAGCAATTGGGGCACGCGCAACAGGCGCACGCGCGCCATGATGGATTCCACCACGCCCGTGGCGACGGCCAGCGCCAGCATCCACGCCGTGCCGATCGCCAGATCCGCCAGCGGGCGGCCCGACGCGCCCGGCGGAAACAGTCCGACCAGCAGCGCGCCCAGCACCCACAGCTTCAGGGCCGAACCCCACTGCACGAATCCGAAATCCACGCTCCCGTGGTCCAGCACCATCACTTCGTGGATCATGGTCAGTTCGAGATGGGTGTTGGGATCGTCCACGGGAATGCGGCAGTTTTCCGCCAGGAAAAGAACGAAGAACCCCGCGGCCAGCAGCGCCAGCATCGGCAACGCCTGCGACCACGCGGCCAGCGACAGCCCGGCGTACATCGGCGACAACGAAAGGGCCTGCGCATGGCGCGCCAGCGCGGCCAAGCCGACCAGCAGCGCCGGCTCCGCGAACGTCGCGAACTGCACTTCGCGGCTCGCGCCCATGCCCTCGAAGCTCGAGCCCACGTCCAGCGCCGCGATCACCGTAAAAAACCGCCCTAGTACTTGCTTGCATAATATCA
>DDWR01000047.1 GCA_002347655.1 Verrucomicrobia bacterium UBA2281
GGAATTACGCAACTGAGTACTAGGGCGCCGCTTCGCTTAATTCCCTTCCACAGCGGCCGCCCCAGCGAGCGACCACGCCGTCAGCGCTGACCAGATGCAGCAAATCGCATTGGTTGACGCAGTTGGAACATCGGCGCTCTTTCACGGCATATGTCGGATGCGAATACCCCCGGAAGCGGGTCTGCCCTGTTTCGGCCACCGGCTGAGCGAGCAACGCCGCCCCCAGCGCCCCGCACGAGGTTGGCCGCGGGGGAATCTCGATGCGGCAACCCGGCAAGGCTTCTTGAAAACATTTAAGAATGGCGCCGTTGTGGCTGACCCCACCTTGGAACGAAATCGGACTGGCCAACCGTTTCCCGCCGACTACGGCGCACAGATAGTTCCGCACCAGCGCATGGCAAAGCCCGAGGCAAATGGAAGCCTTGCCGTGGCCCGCTTGCTGCTTGTGGATCATGTCTGATTCGGCAAACACGGAACATCGGCCGGCGATGCGGACCGGTTCTTCCGCCGTCAATGCAAATTCGCCAAAGCGTTCGATGGGTATTTCCAACCGCCCGGCCTGTTGGTCCAAGAACGCACCGGTTCCCGCCGCACAAACGGAGTTCATCGAAAAATCGACCACCACCCCGTCCCGCAAATGGATGCATTTCGAGTCTTGCCCGCCGATTTCGATGATTGACCGCACATCGGGGTTCCAATACTGGGCGCCCAGGGCATGGGTGGTGATCTCGTTCTTGACGATGTCGGCCCCGAGAATAGCGGCGGCCAATTGCCGGCCGCTGCCGGTCGTCCCGACCGCGGCGATGGCGCATCCGGTGGACAAAGCCGCTTCCGCCTCCCGCAAACCGGCCAAAATGGCGCGGATCGGATCCCCCATGGTCCGGTTGTAGGAATCGAAACGAACCTGCCGCTGCTCGTCCAGCAACAGAAACTTGGCGGTGACGGAACCGATATCTACGCCCAAAGTCCATTTTTGGTTCATGCAAGCGCCCTTTTGCGAATTCCGGCATCCACGCAATCCAAGAAAGCCTCAACTCGCACTTCGACGTGCGCCGCCGAGGCATGTTCATCCACGGTCACCGTCAGACAGGGCAGATCTTCGCACCGTCGGCAAACCGCTTGGACGATCGGCACGACGACGCTGTCGACCCCGCAGGCGAAAGACGACAAATAGATCACCCCGTCTGGACGCCGTTCTTTCAATGCGACTTCCAAGGAGTGGAGGGACATGCCGGCGAAGGACCAGTAGATCGGATAGCCGGCGACATGCACGCGCCGAATCATGGAGCGCGGCACGAGATTCAGCGGCATGGCCACTTCGCACCCGCGCTGCCGGAGCAGGTCGGGTAAATTGCCGTTGGTCAACGGATCGCCCAGCACGTACGGCATGCCGAGAACCAGGATCGTGCGCGGCGGAACGCCGGCCGGCCCCGGACTGCGGCCCGGGAGATCCGCGCGCCACTCGGCTTCCAGCGCGGCATAGCGATCCCGGGCGACGACATGGGCGCGGCGGATATCCCCCGGCGATCTGCCCAGCGGCAACAGGGCGCGCCTGGCTTCGCGACCCGGTTCCGAAAACGGCGTCAACGGGAACGAACGCACTTCCGGGCCATCCGCGAACACGTGGCGGATGACGCTGGGCAGGCCCGCGCAGACCGGACAGATGTACAAGTCTCCGCGGCGGTCGAGCAGTTTGGGTATGAACGCGAAATCGACGCGGCCTTTCATCCAGTCCAGATGGCCCGCCACGCTTTCGACGGGCAGGCAGATGTCCCCCGCAAAACGCGTGCGCCTCCGGTCGAATTCGTCGCGCGACAAGGCCGGCGAAACAACGACATCGAACTTGAGTTCCCGGAAAAACGTCTCCCAATACGGCCCGAGGGGATAGTAAAGCAGGCAGTTGAGCAACCCCACTTTCATGGCCGTTTTCCACCTGCATCGCCGAGCCGGCTTTTCCGGCTTGCGCATCGGCGAAAGAGATTTTCCACGAACGCCTCCAGGCGCACGTGGATGCGCTCGGCGCCGTTGACGTCGTCCAAGGTGAGACTCAGGATGGGAAAATCCAGTTCCTCCGACACTTTTTGCAGGATGTTCTCGCTGATGAATTCCATCATGCAGGCGAAGGGTTTCAGGTGAACCAGTCCATGCATGCCGCGGCGCTTAGCCAAAACGGCATGTCCCACGTTGGCCGCGGCATCGCCACCGATGTCGTCCGCCATGTAAGGCCGGGCCGCGCGAATGGCCGCCGGCCGTCCGCCGAGATGGCCCAACCGGCCCAATCCCATGCCATGCAGCAAATAGTCGGTCTGCCACAGCACGCGGCAGGGTTCCGCACCCAACTGGGCCAATCGTTGCTCCAATCGGCCGTTCGCGAACGGATCGATCACGCAATACACCTCGCCGGTGATCACAACCCGCACGGTGGGGCGCTTGCGATCCAGCGGAATGGAGCGCATGGCCGCCCGCGCCTTGCCGAGGGCCCACCGCATGGACCACGGTGTGCGCGCCGCGCGGATTTTTTCCGCGCCTTCCTGGAAACAAGTTTCCACGTCGCCGGGCCGCCGCTGAATCGCCAGCCGGCAGTTGCGCTCCGCTTCCAAGGCCTCGATGAATGCCAACCGCAATAATCCCATCACAAACCCCCGGCCCATGTCGAACCACGACAAACGCCGGTCGTATTTTAGGAAATACATTTCCTTGAACCGCCGGATATAGCCCGCACGGACGTTGGTGTTGTCGAAATCGACCCAGCCTCCTTCCAGTCCGGCTTCCTTGAGCAGCAACCGCAAACCCAGGCTATAGGTGCCCAAGCGACAAGGACCCCGCTCCGTGATCATTCCAACCAGATTGGCACCCCGGTCGATCGATTCCAGCAGGCTGCCAGCGATCAACTTGAACGGCAAGCAGGCCCCCTCCGGCGAATGCCGCATGCCCAAATTCAGAGTCGAGTTGGCGTTGGGAAGCGGCGACACGATTTCATCCCGGGTGAATTCCGCGACGGCCTCGACCAGGTCCCCCATGACCCCGATGCCGGGATAGGTCCCCGCCATCTGCCCATTGGGCATCCCATCCCCGATCAATCCGGGAAAATCGAGGTGGACCGAATCTTTGTTCAAACGATGGTCTTTCCAACGGACGCAGGCAACTGCCGTACTTCGATCTGCTAAAAAGCCGGACTTCGAATGCTTACGGCAGCTTTTCTAGACTTTGCGCCCAATAGCCGACGGTGAAGCCGCGGTCGGCGTCCAGACGGAAGGTCACGCGGACTTTTTCGCCGACGACGGGCACCCAGCCGGCAGGAAGGCGCTGGACGCCGCGATCATAGGCAAACCGGACGATTTGGCCGCTGGGAATCTTGCCGCGGATGCCGCTGCGGCCCGTTTCGGTGATTTCGACTTCGATGGGACTGGCCAAGTCGGTGAGGGTGTGGGGGCCCGCTTTGACCAACATGGCCGTATCCACGGCCAAAACCGTGGCCCCGCGGCGGTTTTGGATGGGCGTGTAGGTCACCTGAATCTCGTCGCCGGCGGTGGGCCGCCAGGTCGTCGGCTCGTAGACGGTATTGCGCGCGGACAAGTTGAACTGCTTCAAGGTGCCGGCATCGTCGAGCATGAATGCTCCGAAACTCGTGTCGGCAACCTTGCCGGCCACTTCGTCCGCCCGGCCGGAAACGGGAATGAACATGACGGCAATCAATGCGGCGAGGGCAAACTTTCCGGAAGTTTTCATCGATAGCTCCTGTGAAGAGATTTTTCGGGAAATATAGCGCAGTGATCTATGCAAGGCAATGGGCGGCGGCCGCCTCGCCCAGAGCCATGCAGACGCCCATCACGCGCAGGGAAGCGGCGGCGGCCGGTTCGGCCGAAACGGCCGCGCCGGCGCACAGCAGGTTCGCCGGGCCGCCGAGCGGCCGCAGGCACCGCAATGGAATGCCATGCGCCTGGCCATCGGGCAAATAGCGATACACCACCCCCTGCCCCTCTACCCAGCGCTCGATCGGCCAGGCGTTGTGGACGACGGCATCCGGAAAATCGCGGGCACCCAGCACGTCGTCTTCCGTCAGCACGTACTCGCCGCGCACGTGGCCGGTTTCCCGGGCCAACGGGGCCGGCACGTGGCGCAGGATCCGGGCGCGGGCAAATGCCGGCGCCATTTTGAGGATTCCCCAAGCGAAGTCCGCCTGTTCCCGGGCGCGGGCAACGGCATGGACGGGAAGCGCCAATTTGATCCACCCCTGCCCCGGGACTTCCGACGGCTCCCAGGTCGAATAGGACAAATGGACGGAAAGCCGGCCGGCATCCACCGCCTGTCGCAGGAGGTACGGCACCGCCAAGGCCAAGCCCGGCGCCCCGGCCTTGGATTCGTCGGCATCGGCCACTTCGAATCCGTAACCCGCCAAGGCGGGCTGCGCCGGACAATCCACCTGCGCGCCGGCCAGCCGGCACAGCGCGGCGGAACCGGTGCAATCGATGGCCTGCGCCGGTTGGACGACGAGACCCGAGGCCAAGCCGATTTCCGCCAACCGATCCCCGGCGCGTTCTGCGCGGACCGCCGGATCGTGCGCGATCAGCCGAATGTTTTTCTCCGCCGCGATTTCCCGTTCCGCGCAGGCCGCCAGCGCCTCGCCGCCCGCGAACGGCAGCAGCCAAACCCGGCCTCGGCGCACGGCGAGCTGCTCCGGTTCGCCGCCGGCGAGCCGCCGGCAAAACGTCCGTGTCGCGGGGCCGTGCAATGGCGCGCCGGGGTGCGCGCCGCCGGTCCGGAACAGGCCGCACACGAACCGATGCAGGCCATGGATCGCGATGCCCCCCAGCCGGTCGCTGGATTCGATCAACACTACGCGAGCGCCACCGCGGGCCGCCGCCAGCGCCGCCACGATGCCTGCCGTGCCCGCGCCGGCCACCGCGACGTCGCATCGTTCGGCCCGGGGATTCATTGCGGTTGCGGCGCTCCGTTCAGCAACCGCTGCCGGAATTCATCCAGCAAGGTCGCGACTTCGTCTTCGGGCAGGACGCCTTCGAGATAGGACAGGACCACGTGGTAGACGTCGCCGCTGCGGTTCAGGATCAACCCCAGTCCGGGCGGCGCGGGCATGACCGGATAATGGACGTGGGTCCGGATCGCGCAGCCGAGAACGGTCGCCGTCTTGAGCAAGGGGTCGCCCAGGCAGGTCAGCGCGAACGACGACAGCCGGTTGCGGAAGAACGTGAACATGAATTTCCAGAAAGCGCGGGGCGGCAAGATCCGCATGAGCAGGTTCGAATCCTCGATGGCCGCGGGCATGCCCGTTTTGACTTGCGCGATCATCTGGTCGCGCAGGATCCGGGCCATGGCGTCGCGTTCCCCGGCCTGGGCCACGGGCAAACCGAAATAGAGGAACGACAGATCGTTGAAGAACACGTGCGGCGCGCGTTCGCCGGGCGGCCGCAGGCGGCTGGTCGATACCGTGACGACGAAGTCGGCGTCGGCCGCGACGCGCCCGGCGAACCGCGGCTGGAACGTCGCCGCCGCGGTGGCCAGGACGTAGGGCGTGAACATCAGATAGCCGGCCGTGGCGAAGGCCTGTTCTTGCGCGCGGCGCGTTTCGTCCGCCGTGAGGGACAGGACCCGGAACCGGAACGGACGCCGCCGCGCGTCCGCGGGCAGTTCCAGGTTGGCCGTCGCGCCGGGCAGCAGCTCGCGCAGCGCGCGGTTCAGTTTTTGCCCGCTCGCAAACCGTTTGCCCCATTGATCAAGCTGCGCCGGCTCCGGCACCTGCGGATCCGGAAATTCGGTGGCCGCCGCTTGCCCATCCGCGAACCGGCAAAACAGGTCGATGAACCGCTCGGCGCCGGCCGCGTCGAACAGCAAATGGTCGAACGAAAACACCAGCGCGTCGTCCGCAGCGGGGCCCTGCAGCAGTTCCAGCGCGACGGCGCACCCGCGCAGCCGATCCGGATCGCTGGCCAGTTCTTCGATCCGTCGGACCACGGTCGCCGGCGTCGCCGGGCCGAAATCCGTCCCATGCCGGAAAGACGCCTTGCGCGCCGTCGCATCCGCAGGACTTTTCCAGTACGGCGCCAGACACCAGCAACGGGCCGGCCGGCCCCAGAGCAACGGAAACCGGGCGCAATAGTCCTGGAAGCGGTCTTGCAGGCGCGCGGGATCGGGATTCCCCGCGACGAACACCGCCACGTGGAACGTGGTGGGACGGCCGGTGGTCTCGAGCGTACCCTGCCGCAGCGCGGCCACGCACCAGTCGGCCCCGCCCAAGTAGCGTTTGCGCGAAGAACTCGGAACCTTCATGATTGCAGGGACCCGGCGATCCGGTTCGCCAAGACCGCCAGCGAGGCGAAATCGTCCTGGGAAAGCCCGGAATTCATCAACGACAAGCCGAATTGCTTCTCGATGAACACCAGCAAATCGACGAAGCCCATCGAATCGAGCCCGAGCAAATGTAGCGGCTGGTCGGCCGCGATGCCGGACGCATCCACGCCCAGCAGAAAAGCCACGTGTTCCTTCAACTTCAACAGCACGTCGTCCATGGGAATCGCCATATCATCCTCGTTCGTCGACCGCATGGAGGGTCAGCGCGCGAATGCGCGCCCCGCAGGCGGAAAGCACTTGAATCGGTCCTCCGGGCGCGCCGGTTCCGCCGCCGGAAAATCCGCCTTGGCCCGCAGGCAGCACGTCGGGGAAAAAGCGTCGGTCTTCAAGCATCAGTCCGGCGACCGCCAAATGGAACGCGCTGCCGATGCGGGTATTGCCGAGGAGGGACACGAACGTCTGCGCGGGAACGGCGGGCGGGCACAGTCGGCGCAGCGTCGCGTCGTCGCCGCCCAGCGCGCCGGCATTGAACAGGTGCGCGGCGGCCGAGGGGGACGGTGCATCGGTCGTGGTGAGTTGCGGGCCATTGCCGCGTTCCAAACGCACGAAAACGGCGCCTTCGCCCGGCACGTAGGCCGGCGGCTCCGCCCACGCCGGACGGGCGATCCCGTCCGACGCGACCGCCCATTTGCGGCGGACCACGTGGGCCAGCACGTCCGAGGTTTCATCCACCGCGCCCACGAGCACGGCGTCGCAGCGATCGCTGGCCAGCCAGGCATCCGCCAGCGCCAGCGCTTCTTCGAACGGAAACGCCAAATCCGCCACGGTCAGCGCCGGGCCATGCAGGTGCGCGGCCGCCGCGACCATCGAAGCCGCTGCGGCGTGGACGGACTGGGAAAACACCGTCGGCGAGGCTTGTTCGTCGCCGAATTCCAGCAGATCGTTCACGAACTTGAATACCGTGCCATGAGGGCCGAACGCGGTGGCCAGGATGATGCCGGTGCGCGCCGGATCCGCCTGGCACCCGGCCAGCGCTTCCGTCGCCGCCAACAGGGTCATCTTGCAGAAGCGATCCGCCCGCCGGGCCGGCACCAGCACGGGGTTTCCCGTCAAGGCCGCCGCAGGGACCTTCAGGACCGGTACCGGTTCCTTGGCCAGCGTTTCGCCCGTCAGCGGACGGCCGGCGGACAATGCCGCCCGCAGCGCGGGCACGCCCGCCCCGCCGGGAAACACGATGCCGAGTCCGGCGAGGTTCATGCCGGATCCTCCCGCCGCTCCAGCACCACGACCGCGTTGTTGCCGCCGAACGCCAGCGAAGTGGACAGCGCATGCCGCCGGACGACCGGCGTAACCGCCGTCAGGGGTGCGAACGGGATCGCTTCGTCCCGTTCCGCGAAGCCGATGCTGGGCGAGATCCACCCCTCGCACAGGGCCAAGGCCGTGAAGACCGTTTCGATGCCGCCCGCCGCGCCCAAGGTGTGGCCCGTGGCGCCCTTGGTCGAGATCGCCCGCACGCCGGGACCGAAAATCCGCGCCAGCGTCGCGCCTTCGATGCGGTCGTTTTCGGGCGTCGACGTGCCGTGGGCATTGATGAAATCGACGGCGGCCGGTTCGATGCCCGCCTCGCGCAGCGCGGCGCGGACAGCCAATTCCAAGCCGAGACCGTCGGGATGGGGCGCCGTCAGATGGTGACCGTCGGAGGCGGCGCCGAAACCGGCGATGAACAGATTGGGTTTCCGGCCGCGCCGGGCGGCGCTGTCCGCCCGTTCCAGCGCGACGACGCCGGCCCCCTCACCCAGATTCAGGCCGCTGCGCGTCCGATCGAAGGGTTTGCAGGGCTCCGGGCTGGTCAACCCGAGCGCATGGAAACCCACGGTGGGAATCGGGCTCAATTCGTCGGCCCCGCCGGCCAAAACGGCGTCGCACAGGCCCGCCTGCAGCCACGCCATGGCCACGCCCATGGCATCCGTGCCGGAAGAGCAGGCATTCACCACGGTCATGACCGGACCGGTCGCCCGCGTTTCCCGCGCGACGCGCTCGGCCAGGCTGCCCGCCGCGAACCGCTCGACGGGTTCCAGCGAGGGATTGCCCGTGGCGCAATACTCGGCATAGAACGGGATGTCGTTCAGCTGGCATGCCACGGTCGTGCCCAGGCATACCCCGAGGCGGAAGCCATCCGGCAAGGAATCGAGCCCGGCGTCCGCCAACGCTTGGCCGGCCGCCTGCATGGCCAGATGGAAGGTGCGATCGACGCTGGGTCCGCCGGCCACGGCGAACATCGGCAATTCTACGGGCAGCTTGGCGAACGGGCAGACGATCCAGTCCGGCCGTTGGCCGGCGCGCAAGGTCCGGAGCGAAGCGGCCACGTCGCCGCCCGCCGCGGACAGCACGCCCAGACCTGAGATCGCGATCTCCGCCTTCATGCCGGCCGCTGGCATGCGCTAGGCGTGCGTTTTCTCGTAGATGAAGTCGGCCAGCGAATTCACGGTCTGGAACACCTTGCGGCCGACTTCCATGTCCTTGATCTCCACCCCGAAATGCCGCTGCAGGACGACCACGATTTCCACGGCGTCCAGCGAATCCAACCCCAGCCCGCCGCCGAACAGCGGATCGTCGTCCTTGATCTGCTCCGGCACGACGTCCTGGAGATTCAGATGATCGATCAACTGGGCTTTCAGCTTCTTCTTGATTTCTGCCAGGGCTTGCTCGCGGGGGTCCATAGTCGCTCCTTGATCCGATTTTCGGTCTTTATACTCCAATTGCCCGGCGGCGCAAAGCCTCGTTTCCGGCCTCAGCCGGCTTCCGGGTTCCGCCAGACGTCGTCGAAGAGAAAACACTGGAAGGGGTACCGGCGGACGTACGCCTCGAGGGTCGCCGCGTAATCGGCCATGCCCTTCCGAATCGCCTGGCGATCGTCCCGGGCGGGCGGCGCAAACAGGCGCGCTTCCAGCGCATAGTCCCGGATGCCGGTCTTGGCGGCAAACAGGGCCAGCACCGGGCTCTGGGCGGCCCGCGCCACCGCGAAAGCGCTGGCGGGAAAATGGGCGCTGGCGCCCAGAAACGGCACGGCCGCGGTCTGCCCGCCGTAGGCGCGATCCCCCATGATGGAGACGATCTCCCCGCGCTGGAGCCGGGCGACCATCTCGACCACGCAGGCCGGCCCCGCTTCGGGCGAAATCACGTGGAATCCGGCATCGTCGCCGCGCACGTGCGCCTGCACGTCCGGCGTTTCCGCCGCGTTCATCAGCAGCGACACGGGCCGGGCGGCCGTCAGGTTCCGCAGATGCGGCAAGGCCAGTTGCCACCCGCCGAAATGCGACAGCAGCAGGATGAATCCGCCCGGTTTCCCCGCCAATTCGGCGCCGGCTTGCTCCACCTGCGCCGTGTCGAACCGGAATTCGACGGCCCCGGCATTGTAGGCGCCGCGGTCGATGAGGCACTTGCCCTGGTTGATGAACAGCCGACAGGTCGCCAACCAGCGCGCCAGCGGCGATTGATCCGGAAACCGGCGCCGCAAATAAGCGCCGGCCGCCGCGATCGCCGCGCGATCGAACAAGGCATAATAGGGCGCCACGAAATACAGCAGCCCATAGGCTCCCCGCAGGCCCGTGAACCGCAGCGCCGTCCGGAAGAACCAGAATCCCAGGGCGTTGCCCCGCCCCCGGGGACGGGCGCGCGCCGGCGCGTGGGCAGTGGATTCTTCCGCGGCCATGTTCATTCCGCGCGCGCGCCGCGCCGATCGCTCCGCTTGAGCAGCAGATCGATCGACATGCCCGTGTAGCCCAGCCGGTGCAGGAAGGCCAACCCACTGTCCATCGCGTCGGGCGGATACACCACGTGGCGATGGGGTTTGAACGCCGCCAAGAGCCGCTCGTGCAGCCAGTCTTTGTCCAGCGCGGGAGAGAAATAATAGACAGGATGCAGCAGATTGGTCTCGGGCCCGATCAAGCCCTCGGCCAACGCCCGCGCCGCCAGCGGCGTATCGGGTAGGATCCGCACGCCGAGGAAAATGAACGAGGCGGCGCCTTTCAGCTGCAGCACGTTGGCGATGCCCTCCTCCACCGTTGCGCGGGTCTCGTCGGGCCCGCCCATCATGAAGTAGTGCGAAACCGTCACCTGCGCGGCGAGGAACCGGTCGTGGACGGCCTTGACCTCCGCGAAGGTGAAGTCCTTCCCCATGCCGCGCAGCGTCGCGTCGGAGGTCGCGTCGGAGCCCAGTTCGACGGCGTTCAGCCCCGTCGCCTTCATGTCCGCGAGGATTTCCGGCGAAAGCAATTCGGGACGGAAAAACCCGGTCCAGGGGATGTGGACGCCGCGCCGTTTCATGGCCGCTACCAGCGCGCGGTAATGGCCGGCCTGATCGTTGAAAATGGAATCCGTGAAGAAGATTTGTTTCGCGCCGCGCGCCTGGAGCGCCACGACGTCGTCCACGACCTGGTCGGGATCGCGCGGCCGGAGCCGATGCCCCTCCAGCAGCGGATAGGTGCAATAGGCGCAGCGGTGCGGACAACCGCGCTTGCTTTGCAGCGGCGTCACGCCGCCGGAGCCCTGGTAAAAAGACAAGATCGCCTCGTCGTAGGCAGGCGCCGCCATGCCGGCCGCATCCAGCGACGCGCCGGCGCGCCAAATGCGCTGCTCCGGGCGTTCTCCGCGCGCCAGCCGGTCCGCCAATTCGACCGCGAGGCGTTCCCCTTCCCCCACGATGCCGTAATCCGCACCGACCGCCGCCAGCACCTGCTCCGGCATCACCGAAAATCCCGGACCGCCCAGCAGGATCGGCGCGGAACTCGCCGCGCGCAGCGCCGCCACCAGTTCCGCCAGCTGGTCGACGTACCAGGCCTCGTTGCACGCGTTCACGTTGTCGAGATTCCGGAACGAGATGCCGACCAGTCCGGGTGGGTCCGCGGCCAAGGTCTCGCGCAGCTTCTCCAGCG
This sequence comes from Verrucomicrobia bacterium UBA2281, assembly GCA_002347655.1. Lineage (GTDB taxonomy): Bacteria > Verrucomicrobiota > Kiritimatiellia > CAIQIC01 > Lenti-01 > Lenti-01. The sequence goes on from DDWR01000047.1 coordinate 11,241, forward strand.
AAAATCCGCCGGCCAGCATGTCGTACTGGCGCACGTCGTGGCCGGCCTGCCGCAGGGCGCTGGCGATCACCGCCATGCCCAGCGGATAGACCGGATACGGCGCGACGACCGGATTGCAGGAGACCAGCAGGATCTTCATGGCGTTCCGCCGGCGCCTGCGCCCCAGCCCTTCCGGTCGCGGCGCCGACCGACGTCCGGATTCGTGCCGTCCTTCATTTCCTTGTGGATGACCTTCAGGAACAGGCGCGCCATGCGCGTCGCGGCGTCGGCTTCCTTGTAGAACGCATCCCAGGCGTAGTGGTACATCTTTTCCAGGGTGTCCGGCGACATCTTGGCCGGACGATAGACCACTTCCGACCCGGTATAGCGGACCCAGTCGTTGTGCAGAATGCGGCCTTCCCGCTCCAGTTGCTCGCGCACCGGCGTGTGCGGGAATGGCACCAGCACCGTGAATTCGGCCATGTCCAACTTCATTTCCAGCAGGAAATCGACCATGCGCTTGACGTCGTCTTCGGTCTGGTCGTCCAACCCCAGCAAAATCGTGCCCTCGATGCCGATGCCGTGGGCATGCAGGCGCTCGATCCGGCGGCGGATGCCCTGCGTGATACCCGCCACGGCCTGGTAGACGTACCAGCAGCCCGCGTCCGCCGCCAGCGACAGCACTTCGTCGGTGTCGTAGATCGGATGCGATACCCACTTCTTCTTGAGCGGCGCGATGGCCTTGAACAGCTCCTTCTCCCACTTGCCGTCCTGCGCCAGGGAGTTGTCCACGATGAAAAACCGGTTGTTCGGAATGGCGGCCATTTCCGCCACCACGACGTCGAGCGGCCGCGGCCGGAAGGAACATCCGCCCAGATACGGCGTGCAGCACGGGAAACACTTGAACTTGCAGCCGCGCGAGGCGTGGATCAGATCGACCATCTGCACGCCCCGGAAGTTGTACCGCGGGCGGTTGAGGATGTCGCGGCGCGCCGGGCCCACCAGCCGGATGTCCGGCGGATTGCGCAGGAAGTCGTAGACCGGCTTCAACTGCCCCGCCCGGAAGTCGGCGAGCACCTGTTCCATGCGCCCCTCGGCCTCGCCGAGGAACACGCTGGTTGCATGGGCCTGCGTTTCCTCCGCGTGCAGCATCGTGGCGATGCCGCCGAAGATCACCGGAATGCCGCGCGCGCGGTAGGCGTCGGCGATTTCCCAGGCGCGGGGAATCTGGCAGGTCAGCATGACCGACATCGCCACCAGGTCCGGCTGGTCGTTCAAGTCGAGCGGATCCACGTTCTCGTCGACGAACGCGACCTGGACGTCCGGCGGCAAGGTCGCGGCGAAACACACGGGGCCGTGGGGCGGCAAATGGAATTCCGTCTGGTGCTGCAGCTTCGGCCAGCGGGGATAGATCAGCTTCAAATTCATGGATTTTCCTTGGGTTTGGATTCCGCCGGGCCCCACGCCGCCGCGCGGGTTTCAGCGGAATCCGTCGAAAGCAACACGACCGCATCGCATAAACCGTCCGCCAGCAAGCCGCGCGCGGCCTGCTCGGCGGCGCGCGGCGAACCGACCGCGTCGGCCACGGAAAGCAGCGGGCCCGTCAGCCGACAGGCGATGGCACATTCCGCCGCGATCGCGGTCGGCAAAGTATACGCGAACATCTGGCCGCGCGCCAGCGTTCGCCCCGAATTCACGTAATCGGCGAAATACGCCCAGTTGGCCCGCTCGCTGCCGGCGCGGTCGTCCGCGATCAAGCCGATGCGCCCGGCGTCGGCCGTCAATCCTGCCGCGGCCAAGGCGCGGCGCACGGCAAAATAGGCCCGGCGCACGGCGGGTCCGAACCGACTGAAATTGCGCGGCAAGGAACCGGCTTCTTCCGGCGTCGCCGCGGCTTCCGCGGCGGCCACCCGAGCGGTGCCCAGCCGTTGCGGCGGCGTTTTCGCCGCTATTACCGAACTGGCGCGCGGCGCCAGGGTCAGAGCCACGGCGGCATTGGTTCCGCCGAACCCGGAATTGGTGGAAACGGCGAGGCCGGCGGAATCCACCGGACGGATTTCCGAAGAAACCCAACCGGCCGCGTCGTCCGCCGCGCGGCGCAGGCCGACCGTCGGTGGAATCCGGCCGCGCCGCAGGAATTCCAGCGTGAGGAGCACCTCCGCCAAGCCGGCGGCGCCTAGCACGTGGCCCATGCCGCCCTTCACCGAAAACGTCGGGCGCGGTTGCTCGCCGAAGACGCGCCGGAACGCCAGCATCTCCATCTGGTCGTTGTAGACCGTCCCCGTCCCGTGCGCGCAAGGGGTCACAACGTCGGCGGGCGCGGCACCCGCCATGTCCAACGCGCCGCATATGGCCTCCGCCAGCGGCGCGCCGTCGCGCGACGGCCCGGTCAGATGGTTGGCGTCGCAGGTCAGGCTCCAGCCAGCCACCGCGCCAAGGCACGGCCGGCCTTCGCGTGCCGCCCGGTCGGCACGCATCAACAAGGCCGCGGCGCAGGCTTCGCCCAGCGCGACCCCCTTGCGGTCCGCATCGAACGGGTGCGCCCCCGAAGGATCGGAGGCCATCAGCGCCGCAAAACCCGCCAGCACGAATTCCGACACGACGTCGGCGCCGACCACGAGCGCGCATTCGGTTTCGCCGCGGCGGATGGCGCCGGCGGCCAGCGCCAGCGCGGCCGTCGAGGATGCGCACGCCGAGGATACGACCTGGATCCGCTCCGCCGCCACGCCGAACGCCGCGGCGGCGAGTTCATGCAGCTGCGAAAAGCCGCCCTGCCCCGCGAATTCCGCACCGGCGAAAACGACTGCTTCCATTTCATCGACTGCGCCCGCCGTCGTGGCCAAATAAATGGGTGCATCCGCCGGCACGACCATGCCCGCGATCCCCGCGCGCAGCAACGACGCGAACCGGCCCGCGCCGGCCACCGCCAACTCGTCCGCCGAAATCCGGCCCGCGAATTGCGCGGCGGCCGCGGCCGGCCCCTCCGGCCCCGCCGCCGGCCGCAAGGCGCTTGGGCCGGCCAGCAAACCGTCCGCGCAACGCGCCACGCCCCGCCCATAGGCGGAGAGCAGCTCCTGCGCGACGATGCAGACGGACTCTAGGCCTGGAGGCACGCGAATTCCCCTTTCCGCCAGCGCTCCAGGCATTCTTGCCAGATCTTCGGCGGCACGAAACATGGGATGCCCGTGTGGATATCCGTGAACACCTGCACCGTGCGCGCCGCCACGCGCAGCGCGCCGTCGGGACCGAACACCTGGTAGCTGGTGTTCAGCCGCGCCGCTTCGGTGCCGTGCAGGCGCGCCACGATCGTCAACTGCTCGTCCAAGCGCGACGGCTGCAGATATTCGACCTCGTAGCGCACGATGGGCGGCTGGATGCCCGCGCGGAAGAAATCCTCGTGCGACAGACCGCAGCGGTCGCGCAGCGCCGCCGAGGCCTGCTCGAAAAACGTCGCGTAGCGCCCGAACCAGACGATCCGCATCGGATCGACCTCCGAAAATCCGACCCGGTGCTGCACGGCCGCCTGGATCGGCGGATAGGCCGGCTCGACCGGAAACGACATCGCTTGTTCGCGCCTACGGGCCATGGGAGCCTCCTTCGTCCGCCGCGGTGAACAGCATTTCGGCGACCTTGGTCTCGCCTTGGCTCCACTTGCCGGAAATCTTGAGCCGTTCCGCGCGCTCCGGATCCGGCGCGATGGCGAAACTCAAAACGGCTTCCTGGTCCGGACCGACCGCCCGGACGAACTTGGCATGGGCCAGCCGGAGGAGGCGCAACGGGCGGCCGGTGGCCCGCGCCGCGACCTGGACCGCCGCGTCGATCAGCACCACGCCCGGCACGATAGGTTGGCCGGGAAAATGCCCGGCGAAATAGGCCGCGCCCGCCGGAAAACGCACGCGGGCTTCGTTGGTTTGGAGCGCGAGGATTTCCATGGTCAGGCCTTGGCGGACGAGGACTGGCGCCGGTCGATGAAACGGATCGGTTTGCGCGAGTGGGACACGTAGACCTGCCGGCGCACGTCGTCTTCCGGCTCCACGCTGAGCTGGATCCGCACGCGCAGGCGCGCCAACAGCCGGTCTTCGATCTTGCGGCGCGTCTCGGGCCGGTCGGGATGGAGGCTCAGATGGGCGCAGGCCTGGTCTTCGCCGCCGCGCGTCTCGACTTCCAGATAGTATTCGCCGATTTCAGGCACGTCGTTGAGCACCTCGAACGCGGTGGCCGGATAGAACGTGGTGCCGCGGATCTTCAGCATCTGCGCGCGGCGGCCCAGGATCGGGCTCAGCCGCGGCGTCCGCCGGCCGCACGCGCACGGCGCGACCGCCAGATAGCCGACGTCGCCCGTGCGGAACCGGACGAGCGGCATGCCCTCGACGCCCAGCGGCGTCACGACCACTTCGCCCGTCTCGCCCGGCGGCAGCGGCCGGCCGGCCTCGTCCACGATTTCCACGAGGCCCAGATCCGGCGCGGCGTGGCCGCCGCACCGCGCGGTGCATTCGCAAAACGACGTCACGATTTCGGACGACGAATAGGTCGAGTACGCCGGCGCGCCCCACAGGCGCTCGAGATCCTGCGAAAGCGCCGTCGGGCGCAGTTCCGCGTCGCGCAGGGGTTCGCCGATGCAGATCAGGCCGCGGATGCCCTGCGGCGGCCGGCCCAGATCGTGCAGGTGCCGGCCGAGCTTGCGGAGGAACCCGGGCACGCCCACCACGAAGGTCGGGCTTTGCAGCGCGATGACCGCCGCGTGGCCTTCCGCCAGATTGAGCCCGCTGCGGATCGTGCACGCGCCGACCGCCTGCGCGCCGAGGTGGTAGGCATAGCCGGCCACGAAGCAACGGTCCAGCGTGCAGGTCAGCAGCACGCGATCCCCCGGCCCCATCCCGCAGCCCCGGAAACAGACCGCCTCGTTGTAGGCCAGCCGTTCCAAATCCCGCGCCGTGTACATCACTCGCGTCGGCCGGCCTGTCGTGCCGGAGGACTGCACGATGTCGCGCACCGCCTCCGGCGGCACGGCGAGGAAATCGTCGTTGCGCGCTTCCAGATCGGCCTTGGTCGTCAACGGCAGGTCGCGCAGCGCTTCCAGCGGATAGCGGCGCAGCGTCGGCTTCGCCACGCCGGCCAGTGCCTTCCGGTAGAACGGCGCCCGGGCGCACTGGCGCAGATGCGCGGCCAACAACCGTTCCTGCGCGGCTCGGATGTCGGCGGCGGAACGAAAGGCCAGTTCGAAGTCTTGCGGCAACGGGTTCATGCGGTCGCTCCCATGCGGTCCACCTCGTCCTGGATCAGCCGCCGCACGTGGTTTTTCAATTGATACGGAGTCATGTGGCTAAACTCGCTCCACGCCAGTTCGGGCAAGCAGCGCATCCGCACGGTCGCCGGCTCCAGGATCCAAGAACCCTTGGCCGGCGTCCGCTCGTTGCCGACGATGCAGACCGGCACCAAGGGCACGCGCAGGTCGAGCGCCAGGCGGAACATCGCACCGTGGAACGGCCCCACCTGCCGGCTGCCGGAGCGGGTCCCCTCGGGAAACACCACGATCGAATAGCCATCGCCCAGCAGATTCTCCACCGCCGCCCGGAATTCCTCCGGCGGCATCTTCTCGACGTTCAGAAAACCGGCCAAACGCGCGAAGATGCCGAGAATCGGCAGCCGGAACGGCCAGGCTTTCACCACTTCCACGCCCTCCTCGGGCACCAAGGCCAGCAGGAAGGCATCCAGCGACGACACGTGGTTGGCGACGAAAAACTTGGGGATGCGCACGTTCCGCGGCGGCGATTCGCAGATGGTTTTCAGCACGGGCCGCGCCACGATCCGGACGACGCCCGCGCCGTACCAGATGATCGCGCGGCGGAACCGGCGCATGTTGTCCCGGTGCGAGTGGAACGGCGCGCCCAGGACCATCCACAAGGTCATCCCCACCACCGCGGCCACGGTGTAGACCGCCAGCAGGGGGTAGAACGCCAGCGAATAGCAGATGCCCCAGGCCCGCCTCATCCCTGCTTTTCTTGCTGGATGGTCGCGATGAAGTCGTAGACGTCGCCCAGCGTGCGGATGGCGCGGACGCGCTCGTCGTCGCGGATCTGGACGCCGAATTTTTTCTGGATGGCCACCACCAGATCCACCGTGTCGAGACTGTCGAGCCCCAGATCGAGGAAGACGTTGGCTTCGGGCTTCAGGCGCTCCGGCTCGATCTCGAAGGATTCGGCGAACACGGCGTTGGTTTTGGCGATGATTTCTTCTCGGGTCATGCGGGGTCTCCCTCGGTCCAGCGGCGGCACACGAGGGACGCGTGGATGCCGCCGAACGCAAAACTGTTTTTCAGGAACGTCCGGGCGGACGTCGGTTCCAATGCCGTCACGTGGCGGATGCCGGCGCATTCGGCCGCCACCGTTTCCAGGTTCCGGGTGGGATACAGGTGGCCGCGTTCGAGCCCGGCGAGGATCGCGGCCAGTTCGATGGCGCCGGACGCGCCCAGCGTGTGGCCCAGATTCCCCTTCAGGCTGCTGACAGGCACCTGGCTGCCGAAGGTCTCGCGGATGGCGGCGGCCTCTTCGCCGTCGCCTTGCAGGGTCGCCGTGGCGTGGGCGCCGACGTATTCGATCGCCGCCGGCTCCAGCCGGGCGTCCGCGAGCGCGGCGCGCATGCACGCCGCGATGCCGTCGCGGTTCGATTCGCTGATGTGGGAGCCGCCGCTGCACGTGTGGAAGCCGAGGATTTCCGCGCGGATCCGCGCGCCGCGGGCCCGCGCGCGCTCCAGCTCCTCCACGACGAGGATGCCGGCGCCTTCGCCGCAGACGAGACCGTCGCGCGCCGCGTCGAACGGGCGCGACGCCGCTTCGGGCCGGTCGTTGTAGCGGGTGGAGGCCGCCATGAGCATGTCGAACGAGCCCGTGACCGTCGCGTGGACTTCTTCGGCGCCGCCGCAGAACACGGCATCCTGCCGGCCCGACCGGACCAGGTCGAACGCCGCGCCGATGGCCTGCAGGCTCGAAGCGCAGGCCGCGTTCGTGGCCAGCAGCACGCCCCGCAGGCCCAGGTACTGCGCGAGGTTCATCGCCACCGTGTGCGACAGGCACTGGAAAAACTGCATGGATTGCAGGATCGAAAAATCCTTTTCGGGCAGCATCGTCTCGTAGACCTGGCTCAGCGCGATGGCGCTGCCCGTCGTCGAACCCGCCACGCAGCCCGTGCGGCCGTCGCCCAGCCCCTCGGCCGACAAGCCCGCGTCGCGCAACGCTTCCTGCGCGGCCTGCGCCGCGAAAATGCTCATGCGGCTCATCGAGCGGCGGTTTTGCCGGGGAATGGCCTTTTCGTTCTTCAGTTCCGCCGGCGCCGCCACCAGGCTGCGCAGGCCCTTGTAGGCCGCCCAGTCGGGCATCGCGCGCAATCCGTGCCGCCCCGCGTCCAACGCATCGGCCTGTTCCGCCGCCGTGCCGCCCACTGGCGAAACCGCCCCCATGCCCGTGATGACTACCCGCTTCATGTGTCCTGCCGCGCTCCTGCCGTCGCTTCGTCGAAGACTTCCTTGCCGACCATCTGCCGGACCACGAACAGGCCGGACATCATCGCGCCCAGCACGCCCGGCAACAAAGCGCTCTGGCCGGCCGCGTAGCAATTCCGGACCGGCAAGCGGCCGAACAGGCCATATTGACCCGTTTTCAGCATGATGCCATAGGCGCTGCCGCTGCGCGAATGCAGATAATCCCGGAAGGTCAGCATCGAGGCCGTGTCCACCCAGCGGATCCGGTCCGCGTACGGGATGCGGCCGGCCAGCCGCCGCGCGATCGCTTCCGCGCGGCTCTGCTTGTAGGCCCGATACTCCGGCGGGCGGCGGCCGCGGCGCGTGTTTGCCCAGGCCGCCACGTCCTGCGCAAACGACAGTTCCAGCGCCGAAACGGACGGCGGCGTGCCCGCGGCCGGATCGCCGGGCACTTCGATCAAAACCAGCGGCCGTTCGTCCGGACATGCCGGATCCATCGCCGCATCGAAATCCGTGCCGGCGAAATCCGATTGGACCGAGCGGCCGAATCCGGCCGGCTCCGCACCGTCCACGATCCCGTACGCCGCGAAAAACCCGACCGAGGGTTCGAAGGCCTGCACGCGTTCCCGGAAGGCCGGCGTGAGGCCCAGCGGATCCAGCAAGTTCAGGATCGCAAAGGGATCGATGGTCAGCAGACAGCGCTCGAAGGCGACTTGCGCGCCGGTCGAGAGCGTCGCGGCGCCGGCCTGCCGATCCGCGCCCGGCGCAAAGGATTCCAGCCCGCACGAACAGCAGATTTCCACGCCGGCCCGTTCGGCTGCACGCGTCAGCGCATCCACTAGCGCATCCCCGCCGCCCGCGATCGTTCCGCCCGACTGGTGGAAGCCAAACGCTACTCGCGCATGGGCCGCGAACGACACGCTGGCCGGCGGCGAACCGTAACACATCGCGAACGCGCTGATCGCCCCCTTCAGCACGGGATCGCGGAAACGCGCGTCGAGCACCGACCGCAGCGAAACGAAATCTTCGTCGAGCATGCCGAACGTCGTCAGCGGCCGGCCGACGTCCATGCCCATCGTGCGCGCGGCGATGGAACGCAACGCGCCGAAATACCAGTCCAGCGCCTCACCCTCCTGCGGGAATTGCGCCTGCCAGCGGTCGCGGCAGCGGTCGAGGCCGAAGGGCAGTTCCATTTCGACGTCCGCATCCGCAAACCGGAATCGGTGGCCGACCTCCGGATCGAAGGGTTGGAGTTCCAGTTCGCCGCGAATGCCGAGCACGCCCAGCAAATGGTCGAACAATTCGCCCGGCTGGATGCTGCCGGTGAAGTGGAAGCCGGTGTCGAACGCGGCCCCGCCGCGGCGGAACCGCCGCAAGGCGCCGCCGGGGGCCGGCGCGCGGTCGAGCAGCAGCACCGAGCGGCCGAATCGCGCCAAGAGCAAGGCGGAAGCCAAACCCGCCGTGCCGGCGCCGACCACGACGTCGTCGTAGCGCTCTCGACGGGGAACGCTCATACGGCCATGCCGCCGTTCACCCCGATGACCTGGCCATGGACGTACATGTGCGGCTCGGAACAGAGGAAATCCACCACGGCCGCGACTTCCGCCGCCGTGCCGTAGCGGTTCAGGGGGATCAGCGGCAGCACGTGTTCCTTCGGCAGGTCCGCCGTCATTTCCGTTTCGATGACGCCCGGAGAAACCACGTTCACGAAGACGTTCTTGCGGCCGACTTCCCGCGCCAGCGCCCGCGCCGCGCCGATCAGGCCGGCCTTGGAGGCCGCGTAGTTCATCTGCCCGGCCTGTCCCATCTGGCCCGAAATGGACGAGATGACCACGATGCGCCCGCGTTTTTTGCGGATCATCTCGAACACGACCGGCTTCGACACGTTGAAGAACCCGTCCAGGTTCGTGCGCAGGACGTCGTCCCATTCCGCGTCCTGCATGAACGCCAGCAGGTTGTCGCGCGCGATGCCCGAATTGTAGACCAGCGCGTCGGGACAGCGTTCCTGCAAAAGCGGCTCCAATGCCGCGCGCGTCGCCGCACGGTCGGCCACGTCGAACGCCAGCAGGCGGCAGGACCGGCCGGCGGCTTCCACGGCGGCTTTGACTTCGTTCGCCGCGGCATGATTGCCCCGGTACGTCAACCAGATGTCGAACCCCGAAGCGGCCAAGCGTTCCGCGATGGCCCGGCCAATGCCGCGGCTCCCCCCGATCACCAATGCCGTTTTCGTCGTTTCCGCCATCTAAGCTCCATTCGCCGCATTCATTTGATGATTATGCCGCAACCCATGGGCGGCGTGCAAGATTGGACTGGCGGACCCGCCGGAAATCGCATGACCAGAGCGAGAGCGTAACCGGAGGGGAACAATCGGAGCCATGGAGCTGATCAGCCGGCGCGCCTACGGCTTTAAGAACGACAACTACAGGCTCCGGGTGAGAGCATTGTGTTGTTAATCAATCGAGCGGGCTGGTTCCCACATTGGGTGGCGAGCCGGTATAGAGCCCATGGCTTGCCATCCGAAGCTCAGGCGCAGCTCCGGGCGCAGGATGGTGGTGGGGGATGGATTCGAAC
>DDWR01000045.1 GCA_002347655.1 Verrucomicrobia bacterium UBA2281
CCCTTCCTGGAAGCCTGAAAAACTGGGGATAGTCCTGTGAAACCAGGACTCGACAACTTTTACGTACGACGTAAAACTCAGGTCAGTTTGATCCAGCCGACGGTGTGCAGGAAGGCGACGAGCACGGCGACGGGGGAGATGAAGCGGATGAAGATGCCCCAGAGCGAGGCGAGGGTCAGCACGTGCACCTGCGAATTGTGCGACGGGTCGTCCTTGAGGCCCGCGAGCAGGCTCAGCAGGTGGACGTCGCCGAAATTGCTGGAGCCGTGGCGGATTTCGTCGAGGGCGTGCTTGGTGCCCCAGATCCAGCCGGTGAACAGCGAGATGAACAGCCCGCCCAGCGGCAGCAGCCAGTTGGAAGACAGGTTGTCCATGACGTCGAAGAACGAGCCTTTGGCGGAACCGAAGACCTTCACCAGGAAGGCATGGATCCACTCGAGCCGGGACCAGTCGGCGACGCTGACGGCGCAGAAGGCGCCGAGCAGGAAGATGGCGCCGCCGAAGACGACGGCGGCGTGATGGCGCTTCCAGCCGCGCTCGTCCACGAAGTAGGCGGTGACGACTTCCAGCAGGCTGATGCCGGACGTCAGCGCGGCGATCAGCAGCAGCACGAAGAACAGGAACGCCCAGAAGGCGCCGAGGGGGATCTGGTGGAAGACGGTCGGCAAAACCTGGAAGACGAGGCCGGGGCCGGCGTCGGGACCGAAGCCCTGCGCGAAGACGGCCGGGAAAATGGCCAGGCCGGCCATCAGGGCGATGAGCGTGTCGAGGCCGACGACGGAGAGCGTGGCGGAGAAGATGTTTTCCTTGCGGTCGATGTAGCTGCCGTAGGTGATCATGGCGCCCATGCCGAGGGAGAGGGAGAAAAAGGCGTGCCCGAGCGCGGTCAGCACGCTGCCGGCGTTGATCTTGGCGAAATCGGGCGTGAGATAGAACCGGACGCCGGCCATGGCGCCCGGCAGCGTCAGGCTGCGGACGATGAGGGCGAGGATGATGAGGAGCAGCACCGGCATGAGGATCTTCGACCAGCGTTCGATGCCGGACTTGATGCCGCGATAGACGATGAGAACGCACAGCGCCATGAAGACGAAGTGGCAGCCGACGGCCCAGGCGGGATCGACGATGAAATGGTTGAAGTGCGCCTTGGCGGCTTCGACGGTGGCGAAATCGAGCTGGCCGGAGACGGCTTTCCAGACGTAGCCGACGGTCCAGCCGGCGACGACGCTGTAGAACGACAGGATCGTGAAGCCGGCGACGACGCCCATGGCGCCGACGAGGACCCAGCCGTAGCGGAAAACGAGCAGGCCGAGGCCGACGAGGATGGCGCCCCATCCCCAGCAGCGGAACAGCAGCAGAAACATGCCCGCCAGCAGCACGCCCAGGCCGACGAGATGGGCCAGCACGGACGTCTTCGGGGCCAGCGCCTGGAACGCGCCGACGGGATTGCGCTGGGTGTGGCGGCCCAGCGCGAATTCGCAGATCATCACCGGCGCGCCGATGATGGCGATGCAGAGGAGATAGACCAGCACGAAGGCCCCGCCGCCGTTTTCGCCGACGATGTAGGGAAATTTCCAGATGTTGCCCAGGCCGATGGCCGAGCCGGCCGCGGCCAGAACGAGCCCCCACGCGCCGCTCCAATGTTCCCGGGTTGCCGTTGCGTTGCCCATGGTTCCTCCTTGGTCGAGCCGAAGCCTAGCGGATGGCCGGGGCGGGGGGCAAGCGGGAGCTGGAGAAAAATGCCGGCGTCAGTCGCCCATCCACAGGCCACCGGTGGCCGCCAGCCAGTCGGCGACGCGGTCCGCGGCGGCGGGGACGTCGTTGTCGGACAGGTCGAGCCGCAGGACGGGCAACATGGACTCGGCGACGAGGCGGTCGAGGAGTTCCTGTTCGCGGACGAAGAGCGACAGGTCGTCGTACTGGTCGGGCTTGCCGGAGACCTGCAGGCGCAGGGCGCGGGCGGCGGCGAAGGATTCGGGCGAGCGGACGCAGTAGACGAGGCGGAAATTGAGGGGGCGCAGGCGTTCCTCGAGCCAGCGGAAGTCGCAGTCCTTGCCGCGGGCCATGAGCTGGTACATGCGGGTGGAGAGGTGGAAGCGGTCGACGATCCAGGAATAGTAGCGCTGGAGCTCGAAGAGCCGCGCCCAGGTCGCGTAGGTTTCCAGGGCCAGCGCTTCTTCCTGCGGCTCGAAGTTGATGAGGCCGCGGCCCCAGGGGAAGTTGGTGAAGGCGCACCATTCGCCGGAAACGAGCGGCGAGTGGTAGCGGTAGCGGCGGGGGCCGACGATGCGCGGATGCTCGTTGAGCGCGAAGGCCAGGTCGGTCTTGAAGGTCAGGCGGGTGCCTTCGAGGATGATCTTGGGGGTGAGTTTGCGACCCATGTTGCGGCCCATCCTAACGCGGACGCGCGGGTTGCGGAAGGGGAAAGAAGCGTGCTAGGATCGCGCTTTCAAACGAGGAAACCCAACCATGCGCGACGCGAGAATCCTGAGGGCGACGGAAAAAGGCGGCGACTGGATCCACCTGCGGCGGATCCAGACCACCTGCATTTTGGGGTTCCATCCGATCGAGCGGACGACGCCGCGCACGGTGTGGTTCGACGTCTCGCTGGAAATAGACATGCGCCGCGCCGGCCAATCGGACAAGATCGGGGACACCCTCAACTACGAGCTGGTGGAGGGCGAGGTCATCGCCGCGGCGGAAAAAGGCAGCTATTTCCTGGCCGAAGCGTTGGCGGAGCGGGTGGCGGAAGTCTGCCTGCGGCACACGCAGGTGATTTCGGTGCGGGTGGTGGTGGACAAGCCCGGCGCCTTGCCGCACACCGAAAGCATCGCGGTCGAAATCCTGCGGCGGCGGTAAGCGGGGAATTCAGTTCTTCCGCGCCGCGACGTGGCGGGCGAGGGCGGCGAGGGGGGCGGTTTCGCCGGGGAAATCGGCGAGGGCGGCCAAAGCTTCCGCCACGAGTTCAGCCAGGCGCTGTTTCGCGCCGGCCATTCCGTACACGGAAACCGCCGTGGTTTTCTCGCGCGCGGCGTCGGTGCCGACGGCCTTGCCGAGCTGTTCGGGCGTGGCCGTTTCGTTGAGCAGATCGTCGGCGATCTGGAACGCCTCGCCGGCGGCCGCGGCGTAGCGGGTGGCCGCGGCGAGCGCGGCGGCGGAGCCGCCGGCGGCCAAGACGCCCATGCGGCAGGCGCAGACGATCAGATCGCCGGTCTTGTGCTGCTGGATGAAACGCAGCCGCGCTTCGTCGGGCGGCAGATGCTCGCCCAGCATGTCTTCGACCTGGCCGCCGACGACGCCGCGGGATCCGGCGGCGGCCGCGAGTTCGCGGACGATTTCCAGCGCGGCGACGGGGGTCTGGACGGCGAATTCGAAGGCGAGCGCTTGCAGGGCGTCGCCGGCGAGGAGCGCGGTGGCCTCGCCGTAGACCTTGTGGCAGGTGGGCACGCCGCGGCGCAGGTCGTCGTCGTCCAGGCCGGGCAGGTCGTCGTGGATGAGGGTGTAGGTGTGGAGGCACTCGATGGCGGCGGCGGGAAAGAGCGCGACGGCGCGGGGCGCGCCGCCGGTACCGCGGGGCGCGGCACAAGCTTCGGCGCAGGCGGCGCAAAGCAGCGGGCGCAGGCGCTTGCCGCCGGCGAACAGGCTGTGGCGCATCGCCGCGTGCAGTTTGGCGGGGCGGGTATCGGCGGGCGGCACCAAGCGATCGAGCGCGGTTTCGATCCAGCGCGCGCCGTCGGCGAGGTAGGCCTTCAAGTCGAACACGCGCCCGTCCTCAGATGCCCAGATCGACGAACCGGGCCAAGCCCTCGTAGACCTGGCCGGAGGAGGAAGTGAAGCGCACGTGCGCCTTGTCGGGCGTGGCGCCCTTCAGCACGCGGACGGTCAGGCCCGCCTGAAGAGTTCCCAAAGGGCGGATGTTTGCCGGATCGAGGGGATAGAGATAGATGGGGCGCGCGAGGACGACGTCTTGTTCGTCCACTTGCCGCGGCGCATGCAAGGCGTCCAGGCGCGAGACGGGCGCGCCGGCATAGGCCCAGCCCCCGCGCTTTTCTTTCTTGGCTTCGAGTTCGGCTTGGCGCAGGCGGCGCCACCAGGCGTTTTCGTCCCGCTTGTAGGCGTCCAGTTCGCTGAGATCGGTGCCGCTGCCGAAAACGCGGGCCAGACCGTTGCGGACCAGTTCCGTGCCGAGATCCTGGCCGGCGGAATTCATGACCATGGCGTAGTCGCGGTCTTTCTTGGAACGGCCCAGCGCGTCGGACAGGCGCGAATAGACGGTGAAATTGCCGTCCTCGAGGAATTTTTCGGTGAATCGGACCGCGTCCTTGCCGACCTTGACGACGTCTTTGGGGTCGGGGATGCCGAAGTAGTCGGCCTGGATCTGGAGGCGTTCGGGCAGGGAGGTGTCGGATTCGGGCGTATCGACGAAATAAAGGCGGAAGAGATAGGTCCGCGTCTTGATGTTGGTGGGTTTGACGTGGAAGCTGTCGCCGTCGTTGGACGCGTTGGGAATGACGCGGCAACCGGTGTATTCGCGCCATTTTTTCGCGGCCGCAGCGTCGGTCGGCGCGGCGAGGACGAGGAGGGCGGCGGCGAGTCCAAGGCGACGGCAGATGGGAAGGAACTTGTTCACGGCGGAAGTGTAGGGGAAGGCGGCGGAACGGGGGAAGCAAAAAAGGCGGCGTTGACAAGCGCCCGCGCCGCGCTTTCAATGCGCGGCATGAACCGGGCGTGGAAATGGGCGTTGCTGGCGGCCGTGGTGGCGGCGCCGTGGCTGCATGGCCGGTCGCATCCGTTTTTGTACGACGACGTGGGGATGATCGCCGAAAATTCGTTTTTGGAAGATCCGGCGAATCTGGGGACGGTGCTGGCGGGCCGGACGCTGGCGGATCCTCACGTGGTCAACGGCCGGCGCCCGGCGGTGCTGGCGACGTATTTCCTCGACCGCGCGCTGTACGGCTTGCGTCCGGCGGGCTGGCGGGCGACGAACCTGGCGCTGCATCTCGGCTGCGCGGCGCTGTTGGCCGCCTTGTTGCGGCGCCTGACGGGCCGGGATTTTTTCGCGGCGGCGGCGGGCTTGCTGTTCGCGTTGCATCCGGCGACGTCGGAAGCGGTCCATGCGCCGGGATTCCGCGCCGACGTGCTCTGCCTGTTTTTCACGCTGGCGTTCCTGCACGGTTTTCTCGCAACGGGTCCGCGCGCCGGATGGGGCCGCATGGGCGGCATGGCTTGCCTCGCGCTGGCGCTGCTGGCGAAGGAAACGGCCGTGGTCGCGCCGCTGCTGCTAGGGGCGCTGATGGTTCTGTTCCCGGCGGCGTTTCCCGGCTCGCGGCGGGACCGAATGGTCGGCTGGACGGCCGCCGCCGGGCTGGCCGGGCTGTTTTTCCTGCTGTGGCTGGCGCTGCCGACGGATTTGCAAGCGGCCGGCGGCGCCTGGAACGGCGAATCGCTGCGGTTTCCGGAAACGCTGTGGTCGGCGCCGGCGCTCTGGGCCCGGACGCTGCGCCTGCTGCTGGTGCCGTGGCCGCTGAACGTGACGCCGGGTTTCGCGCCGGTGACGACGCCGATCTCGGCGCGGCTGGCCTGGGGGCTGGCGTGGCTGGCGCTGTGCGCCTGGGGCGCCTGGAAGGCGCGCCGGACCGCGCCGGAAGTCGCGTTGGGACTGGTCTGGATGCTGGTTTTCTTCCTGCCCGTTTCCAATCTCTGGCCGCTGCTGCATCCGGTGGCGGACCGCTATCTGGTGCCGATCGCGCCGGGTTTCGCCATCGTCGCCGCGTGGATTCTGTCGCACCAGTCGCGCGGCGGACGCCGGCTGGGCTTGGCGGCGCTGGCGGCGATCTACGCGCTGCTGCTGGCGGTGCGCCTCGGGCAATGGGCGTCGGCGGAAAAACTGTGGACGGCGGCCTATTTCCAGAATCCGCGGAGCGCCACGGCGGCGACCTGGCTGGGCCTGCTGCGCGAGGAAGCCGGCGATGCGGATGGCGCGCGGGCATTCTACCGGGCGGCGACCGAGGCGAATCCGCAGGCGGCGGCCGCGTGGATCAACTGGGGCGTGCTCGAAGGCCAAGCGGAAAACTGGGCCGAATCGGAACGTCTGCTGCGCCGCGCCGTGGAACTGCGTCCCGGCGGGGCCAAGGGCTGGAGCAATTTGGCGACCTGCCTCGACCGGCAGGGCCGGCGAACGGAAGCGGCAGAGGCCGCCGCGCGCGCGGAAGCCTTGCGCGTCCCCTAGGGCAACGCGAAACCGTGGCGCGCGAAAACCGCGCGGGCCGGTTCGGACACGAGGAATTCCAGGAAAGCCATCGCCTGCAGACGATGGGCGGCCTGCAGCATCACGGCGGCGGCCGCGTAGGTGGGTTCGGGCGCCGGCTCCTCGCCGACGGGTTTGGCGGCGGGCAGCCGGAGCACGTTGCGTTTGAGGGCGACGTCGACCAGCCCCTTTTCCACGACGAGTTGCATGTCGCTTTCGGTGGCGGGGAAAAACAGGTCGGCGGGGGCGCCGCGGATGATCTTTTCGGCCAATGCCGTGGAATTTCCGGAAGTCCTGTTCACCGCGAAACCGGTTTGCTCAACGAACAGCCCGGTGATTTCCTTGAGCGCGGGCTGGAAATCGCGGGCCGCGAAGACGCGAAGTTCCTCGGCGCCGGCGGTGCGGACCAGCAGGGCCAGGGCGGCAAGGATGGCGAATCGGTTTATCATGGGGTGGATTTCCTTCCCGGGGGAACGAAAACGCGCACATTCAAGGGAACCGCGCCCGATTTGTCAATGCCAGACGCCCGCTACTTGAAATCCACGAGGCCGGCTTCGCGCAGGCTGACGTAGGGCGCGGGATGCGGCCGGTTGCCGCCGATGACGACGTGGTCGAGCACCTGGATGCCGACGATCCGACCGGTTTCGACCAGTTGGCGGGTGGCGCGGACGTCCTCGGCGGAAGGCGTCGGATCGCCGGAAGGATGGTTGTGGGCGACGATGATGGCTGCCGCCGCCATGCGGATGGCTTCGCGGAACACTTCGCGCGGATGCGCGAAACTGGCGTCGAGCGTACCCTTGGTGACGGCTTCGGGCGCGCGCCGGAGGCGGTATTTCTGGTCCAGCATGAGCACCCAGAAGATCTCCTGGTCGAGCCGGGCGGTTTCTTTGCGGAGCAGGTCCAGCACGTGCGTCGGTTCGCGGATCAGCGGCAGGGCGTCGTGGCGTTCGGCGGCGGTGCGCCGGCCCAACTCGAACGCGGCTTGCAGTTCCAGGATCTTGACGGGGCCCAGCCCCTTGATGCCCAGCGCCCGCAATTCGTCGTGGTGGGCGGCGGCAAGACGCGCGAGCGAGCCTTGGTGACGGTCGAGCACCTGGCGGGCGAGGTCGATCACGCTCTGGCCGCGGGTGCCGGCCCGCAACAGGATGGCCACGAGCACTTCGTCGGGGACGTTCTCGATGCCGGCTTCCAGGGCCAGTTCGCGCGGCCGGCGATGGCCCGGCAGATCCTTGATGCGCGAGAGCGAGATTTCGTACGGCGCGGCTGATTCCTTCAGCGCAGGTTTCATGGACCGAAGAATAGGCGATGTTCGGCCGGTTGAACAGTCCGAACCCGGCTTCGCGCGCCGGACGGATCCACCGGTCGCGGCTCGGTTTTCGGGTGGCCCGCTTCAGCTCCAAATATAGCGCCCCAAGCAGTCTCGCTTATAATTATAACCGAGACAAATTATGATTCATATATTCGTCATTTTCGGCAATATTGGGCTTGATCAACAGTCTCGGTTATAATTATAACCGAGACTGTTCAGGAGGAGAAACGATGCAACTGACCCCGACCTTGTGGAGAACCGCCCGGGTACTGGCCGGACCGACGCGGCTGGCGCTGCTGCGGCGGATCGTCGAAACGCCGAACCGGTGCGTGACGGACTTGGCGGCGGAGATCCGGGTGTCGGAACCCCGCGCCAGCCAGGAATTGCGCCGCCTGCAGTCGCGCGGCCTGGTCCAGATGGTTCGGACCGGACAATGGACCCGGTACCGGCCGGTGACGGATCCGAAGGTGCTCTCGGCCAAACCCCTTTTGGCGGCGGCCAAGGAGTCGTTCGCCAAATGGCCCGACGAGGAAACGCGGCGCGTCGCCCACGCCTTTGGGCATGAGCGGCGGCTCAAGATCGTGCAACTCCTGCAGAAAGGGGCGCACGGCAGCGCCGAATTGCGAAAGCATGGAGCGCTTTCGCGCCCGGCCCTATTTCGGCATCTGGCCGTGTTGCAGGCCGGCGGGATGGTTCGGCGCGCCCACTGCGGCTGGGAACGGGTTGCGAATCCACATCCGTTGGCCCAGACGATGCTCCGCCTGCTGGCTGCGGAGTAGCGGCCGGCGGGTTTGCTTTGACCTTTTTTCCGCGCTGTGGAAAAGTGCGGACCGGTTTTCCACGGTGCGGAAAACGGTTTTTTCCCGGCGGATAAACCCCGAATTTGAAAGGACGACGACATGAGCGACAGCAAGATCCAGATTCCGGCGGACGGGCAGAAAATCGCGATGGGCGCGGACGGACGGCTGCAGGTTCCGGACCGGCCGATTTTGCCGTTCATCGAAGGCGACGGGACGGGGCCGGACATCACGCGCGCGGCGATGGTCGCGTGGGACGCCGCGGTCGAAAAAGCCTATGGCGGAAAGCGGAAAGTCGCTTGGATGGAAATTTACGCGGGGGAGAAGGCCAACGACGTCTACGGCCCGAACACCTGGCTGCCGGCGGAGACGCTGGCGGCGTGCCGCGATTATCTGGTTTCGATCAAGGGGCCCCTGACGACCCCCGTGGGCGGCGGCATCCGCAGCCTGAACGTGGCGCTGCGGCAGGAGTTGGACCTCTACGTCTGCCTGCGGCCCGTGCGCTGGTTCACCGGCGTGCCGAGTCCGGTGAAGCATCCGGAAAAAACGGACATGGTGATTTTCCGCGAGAATTCGGAAGACATCTACGCGGGCATCGAGTGGGCGGCGGGGACGCCGGACGCGCAGAAGATCGTCGATTTCTTGATGAAGGAAATGGGCGTGAAGAAAATCCGCTTTCCCGCCAGCTCGGGCATCGGCATCAAACCGGTTTCGGAAGAAGGCACCCGCCGCCTCGTGCGCGCGGCGATCCGCTACGCGATCGAGAACGGCCGCCGGAGCGTGACCTTGGTGCACAAGGGCAACATCATGAAGTTCACGGAAGGCGCCTTCCGCGACTGGGGCTACGCGACAGCGCGCGACGAGTTCGGCGCGCAGCCACTGGACGGCGGGCCGTGGCACGAAATCGCCGATCCGGCGACGGGCCGGAAGATCGTGGTGAAGGACTGCATCGCCGACGCCTTCCTGCAGCAGATCCTGACGCGGCCGGGCGAGTACGACGTGATCGCGACGCTGAACCTCAACGGCGACTACGTCTCCGACGCGCTGGCGGCGTGCGTGGGCGGCATCGGCATCGCGCCCGGCGCCAATATCAACTACGACACGGGCTGCGCGGTCTTCGAGGCCACGCACGGGACGGCGCCGAAGTACGCGAACCTCGACAAGGTCAATCCGGGCTCGCTGATCCTGTCCGGCGAAATGATGTTCCGCTATCTGGGCTGGACCGAGGCGGCGGACCTGCTGATCCGGGGCGTGGAAAAGAGCATCGCGAACAAGACGGTGACCTACGACTTCGCGCGCCTGATGGACGGCGCGACCGAAGTGAAGTGTTCCGAGTTCGGCGCGGCCATCGCCGCGAACATGTGACATCAACAGCCATAAGCAGGAAAACAGGAAATAGACAGGAAAACAGGATCGAACCAGAAAAGCAGATGGGAAAACACTCGATTCCTTTCCTGTTTTCCTGATGTTTCCTGTTTTCCTGCTAAAACAGATTTTAAGGGGATGAGTATGAGCAACCAACAGAACCAAAAGCAGCAACCCGCTACGGCGGCGGACGGCATCACGCCGCGGGCGACGGACTACGGGCAGTGGTATCTCGACATCGTGAAGCGGGCGGACCTGGCGGACCATTCGTCGGTGCGCGGCTGCATGGTGATCAAGCCGCACGGTTACGCGATCTGGGAGAAGCTGCAGCGCGAGCTGGACGACCGCTTCAAGGCGACGGGCCACGTCAACGCGTACTTCCCGCTATTCATTCCGCTGTCGCTGATGGCGAAGGAGGAAGAGCACGCGGCGGGCTTCGCCAAGGAATGCGCGGTGGTGACGCACTACCGCCTGAAGTCGATCGACGGCAAGGTGACGGTGGATCCCGAATCCAAGCTGGAAGAGCCCCTGGTGGTCCGGCCGACGAGCGAGACGATCATCTGGGCGCAGTACAAGAACTGGATCCAGAGCTACCGCGACCTGCCGCTGCTGATCAACCAGTGGGCGAACGTGGTGCGCTGGGAAATGCGCACGCGCCTGTTCCTGCGCACGGCCGAATTCCTGTGGCAGGAAGGCCACACGGCGCACGCGACGGAAGCCGAGGCCCGCGAGGAGGTGTCGCGCATGTTGGCCGTCTACGCCGACGTGGCGGAGAACGTGATGGGCGTGCCGGTCGTCCGCGGCCACAAGACCGAGGGCGAGCGGTTCGCCGGCGCCATCGACACGCAGTGCATCGAAGGCATGATGCAGGACGGCAAGGCGCTCCAGATGGGCACCAGCCACTACCTCGGCCAGAATTTCGCCAAAAGCGCCGACGTGAAGTTCCTGAACCAGAACGGGCAACTCGAATACGTGCATGCGACGAGCTGGGGCGTTTCGACGCGCCTGGTGGGCGCGCTGATCATGACGCATTCGGACGACAACGGGCTGATCCTGCCGCCGAAACTGGCGCCGATCCAGGTCGTGATCGTGCCGATCTACAAGACGCCGGAGGAGCAGGCGCGGACGACCGCCGAGGCGCAGGCCGTGGCGACCGAGCTGCGCGCGCAAGGCCTGGCCGTGAAGGTGGACGACCGCGAAGGCCTGCAGCCCGGCGCGAAGTACTACGAGTGGGAGCGCAAGGGCGTGCCCGTGCGCATCGAAGTGGGCCCGAAGGATCTCGAAAAGGGGTCGCTGTGCGTCGTGCGGCGCTTCGTGCTGGAGAAGGAAGGCGAAAGCGAACAGGACCTGCGCAAGCGCAAGAAGCAGTTCCTGCCGCGCGCCGAAGTCCTCGCCGGCATGCCGGCGCTGATGGCGCTGCTGCAGAAGGAACTGCTCGAACGCGCCCGCGCCATGCGCGAGAAGAAAACGCGCGTCATCGACAACCTCGCGGACTTCGAGGCGTTCTTCAAGGGCGAGGGCGGCGGGTTTGCCTGGGTGCATTGGGCGGGCGCGCACGAAGACGAGGACGTCATGGCCAAGCGCTACGAGACGAGCATCCGCTGCATCCCGTTCGAAGACCAGATTCCCGAGGCCGCGCGCGGCGCGGGCGTGTGCATCCTGACGGGCAAGCCCAGCGCGCAGCGCGTGCTGATGGCGAAGTCCTATTAGCCAGAAGACAGGAAGCAGGGGACAGGACGCAGTGGGAGAAGCCGTCCAGAAAAAGGTGCTGGTGGTGTGTACGGGGAACACGTGCCGCAGTCCGATGGCGGAAGGCTGGCTGAACCACAAGCTGGCGGGCAAGGGCTGGATCGCGGAGTCGGCGGGGGTGGCGGGCTGGGGCGGGGGCTGCGCTTCGCCCGAAGCCGTCGAAGTCATGAGGGAAATCGGCATCGACATCGCGCACCACCGCCACCGGACGCTGACGCGGGCGCTGGTGGACGAAGCCGCAATCATCCTGGCGATGACGGACGGCCATCGGCGCGAAATCGAGCGGCGCTTTCCGCAGGCGGCGGAAAAAATCTTCCTGGTGAAAAGCTTCGGGGCGACGCCGGCGGAGGACGTCGCGGATCCGTTTGGACTTTCCGAGGATGCCTATCGGCATGCGCGGGATGAACTGGTGCAGGCGTTGGGGGACTTCCTGCTCTATTTGGCCGAGCGCGGCGAACTCAAGGGCTGATCCTTTCTTATTCCTATTTCATTGACCGGCAATTAAATGCCTGCCGCAAGAGGATGAATTTTCGTGAAACACTATTAATATGATGGAATTACTTGTGTAAATACCCCATGGGGGTATGGTGGGGGTATGAAAACGAAGCCCCACGCCACGACGCACGACGAAACCCTCCACCGGTTGCGGCGCATCGCCGGCCAGGTCGAGGGGGTCCGGCGCATGGTCGCAGACCGGAAGTACTGCATCGACATCCTCACGCAGATTCAGGCCGCGCGCTCGGCGCTGCGCGCCGTCGAGCTGCAGATCCTGATGAAGCACGTGGACCATTGCGTGCGCGACGCGTTCGCGTCGGGGTCGCCGGCGGAGGCGGACCGGAAAATGGACGAACTGCTGCAGGTGCTGAAGAAACCCTGCTGAACAAGCAAAGAAAGGAAACGAACATGAAGAAAATCCTGATGATCGCCGCGTTGCTGGCCTCGGTCTCGCTGGCCCTGGCGGAAGGCAAGCCCCAGACGACGTGTCCCGTGATGAAGGGCAGCCCGGTGAACAAGTCGCTCTACGTGGATGCCGAGGGTTATCGCATCTACGTCTGCTGCGGCGGGTGCGTCCGCGAAGTCCAGGCCAACCCCGCGAAGTACGTGGCGGAACTGCAGGCCGAAGGCGTGGAGCTCGAAAAGGCGCCGGAGGCTCCGCAAGCGGAATGAACCTCGTCCGTTCCAGCCTGATCCTGCTGGCGACGACCGCGGTGGCCTTCGCCGCGGACCCGTTCGCCGGCGTGGAGCCTCGCGCCGCCGCGCCGGCAGCAGCGGCGGCCGGAGGCTGGGCGGACAATCTGCTGTTCCGGAAGGAAGTCTACCTGCTGTGGGCGGCCGGGGAGGACGACTTCGAGGAAACCGACCGCCTCTTTTCGCGGTTATCGGCCGGGTTCGAGATCCAGAAGCGGTTTTCCACGGCGACGAAGACGGTGGCCGCGGTGAACTACCAGGGCCGGTTGGTCTACCGCGACCACGCGCTTGCGACGGCGGCCGACGCGATGGGCATGGATGCGGAGCGGTGGACCTACGAAACCCACAACGCCTACGCGGATTTCTACAACGTGCTGGGCGCGCCGGGGCGCTTCAACCTGCGCGCGGGGCGCACCTATCTGCCGTTCGGATTGAATTGGCAGACCGACACGCACGGCGCGCTTCTGCAACAATCCAACGACCGGCTGTTCGGCGCGGACCGCGATTGGCAGGTGACGGCGTACGGCAGCGCATCGGAGCATCTGGATTATCTGGCGGGCTACGTGTTCGGCGCGGGACCCGACCAGAAGCAGGACGGGCAGGCGGGGATGGCCGTGGGGCGCATCGGACTCAACGGCGATTACCTGTATGCGCGCGGGCTGGAAGCGGGCGTGAGCGGGGCGTTCGGCGAACGCGTCGATCCGCATGCCGGGATCGACGGCCCCATCCGCACCTGGCGGCTGGGAGCCGATCTTCGCAAGCGAATCGATACGGATTTCGGCCCGTTCACGCTGACGGGCGAAGCGGCGGCGGGCGAGGACGAGGAAGCGACGGTCTGGTCCGGGTTGGCGCAGGCGGATTGGCTGCTGCCGAGCCGGCGCTGGGGCGCGGCGGCGCAGTATGCCTATTTCGAGCGCGAGACGACTGGACACGGGCATGGCGGCGGAATCGACGAGCGGGCCAGCGTGGTGGCGACGCGTTACTTCCGCAACGACGTCGGCAACGCGGCGCTGCATTGGATCGCGCTGGCGCTGGAAGAAAGGATCCAGGCGCCGGACGGCGGCGAGGACACACTTTTGCTGGTGCAGTACTACCGATATTGGTGAGGCGCGCATGAAGAAGAAAACGGCAATCCTATGCGGCTGGTTGACGGTGGCGCTGGCGCCGGCGGCGTTCGGGGCGATCGGTTGCACGCTGGCGAATCCGGCGCGCGACCTGAAAGCGCTGTATCCCGAGATGACGTCGTACCGCGAAGACGTGAAGGAACTGGCCAAGCTGCCGGACGGGCGCGCGGCCTACGAGGCGCTGCGCGCGCGGGTCGGGGGCGATCTCGATCCGGTCTACGAGGCGTTCGACGTGCCCTACACGCTGTATTCCGTGTTCCGCGGCGATGAAAAGCTCGGCTACGTGCACGGCGTGAACGTGCCGGGGCGGGGCGGCGTGATCCAGGTGTTCTTGGCGGTGGATCCGGAAACGGCGGCCATCGGGCGGCTGTTCTACCAGCGGCTGGAGAGCCCCGGCGGCGCGGCGCTGCGGAGTCCCGCGGCGACGGGGCCGTTCGCGGGGCTGTCGCTGGCGGACTTCTACAAGCACGACTATTTCGCGGCGGCCGATCCGGGCAACGAGGCCGACCGGGTGGGGCAGCTCGCGCCGCCGGCGGGGCTGCCGGACGCGGCGCGGCCGGATTGGGACGCCGCGCGGCGCGGCGTGCGCAAGAACCTGATCCTGCTCGATCTGTTCGCGTTCAACCGCCGCCACGAGCCGTTCTACGAGCGCGCCCAGGCGGCGCAAAAGGAAAAGGAGCCGACGCCATGAAAACGACGAATGAATGCAATGTTCCATCGCAACAGCCCGGCTCGGCAGGGATGCCTCGCCCTACCCAAAGCACGTTTCAAATCGACATGGTAGGGCGAACCCTCCGGGTGAGCCGCCATGATCTGGGCGGCATTGCCGGTATTCTTTCCCTGCTGGTGGCCATTGCGCTGGCGATCGGCTGCAGCAAGAAATCCGCGCAGCATTTCGGCGAGCCATTCACGGACGCGCCGCGGGTAGCGATCGCCCAATTGCTGGAGACGCCGGACTCATACCGGCGGCAACCGGTGCGGGTGCAGGGCGAGATCGAGCGCCAGTGTCCGGCGGCGGGCTGCTGGCTGTTCCTGCGCGACGCCGCCGGACAGTCCATCCGCGTCGAACTGGGCGACTACTTCCCCAAACTGCCGTTGCACGTCGGCGAGCCGGCGGAAGTGGAAGGCGAATGGATCCCGAAAGGCGACCGGCACGAATTCATCGGCACGCGGATCGCGTTCGGCGGGGAGGCGGCGCCATGACCTATTCCGCGCTGGCCTGGAAAAATCTCGTGCGGCGTCCGGTGCGGACGGCGCTGACGGCGGGTGGCG
Source organism: Verrucomicrobia bacterium UBA2281 (assembly GCA_002347655.1). GTDB lineage: Bacteria > Verrucomicrobiota > Kiritimatiellia > CAIQIC01 > Lenti-01 > Lenti-01. The sequence goes on from DDWR01000045.1 coordinate 15,049, forward strand.
TCGCGCTGGCCGTGGCCGTGGCGGTGAGCCTCGGCGGATTCAACCTCGGCTACCGGCAGGCCATCGCCGGCAGCATCGAGCAACTGGGCTTCCAGGTGATGGTGATGGCGAAGGGGTGTCCGTACGAAGCGGCGACGATGATGCTCAAGGGCGGGACGGGACTGCTCTATCTGCCCGAAGAGGCGCACGCGCAGATCCGGACCGATCCGGATATCGAAGCCATCACGCCGATCTTCATCGGCATCGCGGAAAAGCAGAACTACTCCTTGGACGGCTCGCCGGCGGCCTCGGCGTTCACGATCCTGTCGGGCGTGGACCTGGACAGTTTCCGGGCGATGAAGCCGTGGCTGAAGCTGAAGACGGGCGCGGGCTACGACGGCGGGCGATGGTTCGCGCCGGATTCGACCAACGAGGTCGTGATGGGCTACGAGGCGGCGGAGTACGAGCAACGCAAGGTGGGCGACGTCTTCTACGTGTCCGTCGTGCCCAACGGAAAAGTGGACCCCGAGTTGCACGCCTTCACGGTGGTGGGCGTGCTGGAGCGGACGGGCGCGCAGGACGACGGCACGGTGTTCCTGCCGTTGCGCGCGGCGCAAACGGCGTTCGGGCGCGAAAACGAGCTGACGATCATCGGCATCAAGCTGAAGGAATTCAACGGCATCCGCATGCGCGAGTTCGAAGGCCGCTGGCTGAAGATCCCCGAAGTGCAGGTGGTGAGTTTGGAGCAGGTGAAGGGCGCGCTGGTCTCGCTGGTGGGCACGGCGCAGACGATGGTGGCGGCGGTGGCGGTGATCGCGGTCCTGGTGGCCGTGATCGGCGTGGTCAATTCCGTGCTGACGAGCGTGCACGAGCGCACGGGCGAGATCGGCGTGCTGAAAGCGGTGGGCGCGGGGCGCGGGCAGATTTTCCGGCTGGTGTGGCTGGAGACGCTGCTGACGAGCCTGGCGGGGGCGGTGCCGGGCAGCCTGCTGGCGGCGGGCGGCGCGCGGCTGACGGACGCGGCGCTGCGGCACCTGCTGAACATCGGCGTGACGCAGCCCTTGGTGCGCATCACGCCGGGGCTGCTGGGCGCGGCGATCCTGGGCGCGGTGGTGCTGGGCCTGTTGGCGGGCATCTGGCCGGCGGGGCGGGCGGCGGGCCTGCGGCCGGTGGAAGCGATTCGGAGCGGAGAATAGCCATGGCAAACGACATCCTCATTTCGGGCCGGAACCTGCGGCGGCACTATCGGCGCGGCAGCGAAACGGTGAAGGCGCTGGACGGCGTGGACGTCGACGTGCGCGCGGGCGAATCCGTGTGCGTGCTCGGCCCGTCGGGCTCGGGCAAGACGACGCTGGTCAACCTGCTGTCGGCGCTGGATGCGCCGACGGCGGGCGAGTTGACGATCGGCGGGCGGCGCGTGGACGGGCTGAGCGAGCGCGAGCTGGTCGGCGTGCGGCGCGGGCTGCTGGGCTACGTCTTCCAGCAGTTCCATTTGATCCCGACCTTGACCGTGGCGGAGAACGTGGCGTTGCCGCTGCTGTTTTTGGGACGGAAGGCGGAGCCGGCGGAAATCGCGCGCGTGCTGGCGGCGGTGGGCCTGGCCGACCGCGCGGGGCACTTGCCGAAGGAGCTTTCCGGCGGCCAGATGCAGCGCGTGGCGATCGGCCGCGCGCTCGCGGTGCGGCCGCGCGTGCTGATCGCCGACGAACCGACGGGCAACCTGGACAGCCATACGGGCGAGGCCATTTTCGACCTGTTCCAGAAGACGGTGCGCGAGGACGGCGTGGCGCTGGTGCTGACGACGCACAATCTGGCGCTGGCGGCGCGCTGCGACCGGACGCTGACGCTCGCCGACGGCCGGATCGTCGCCTGATTCCGATTTTTACGTAGAACGTAAAAAGTTTCGGCGAGTTTTACGTAGAACGTAAAAACTTTGCGGGAAAATTACGTAGAACGTAAAAACTTTCAAACCGGCCCGGTCGCACCGGCGGAAGCGTTGCCGGGCGAAGCGGCAAATGCTAGGCTGTCCGGCATGAAGAAATTCCTGCTGGGGTTGACGGCCGTTTTGGCGGTGGCGATCGGGGGGTTGGCGGTTTTCGTGTCGGTGGCGAGCCGCGACGTGGCGCCGCCGGACGAGGCGGAATTCGCCGCGACGCGTTCGGACGTCGCGCCCGAAGACAACGCCTTCACCTATTTCCTCGAAGCGACGAATCTCCTGGTCGAGACGACGAACGCCGCGTTGTCCGTCGATTTCCGGATGGGCAAGGCACCCGCCAGCGGCGAATTGCGCGAATGGATTGCGCAGAACGCGGAATGTATGGCGCTCGTGAAGCGCGGCACCGAATGCGCGATCTGCCAGACGCCGCCGGTGGAAACCATCACGACCCTGACGCCGTACGTCAATCCGTGGCTGCACATGCAACGGATTCTGGAAGCGCGGGCGCGCTTGGCGCGGCTGGAAGGGCGTTTCGCGGAGGCGGCGGACGATTTGGCCGTCGGGATGCGCTTCGGCGATTTGATCCAGAAAGACGCGTCCAGCCTCATCACCTATCTGGTGGGCTTGGCGATCTTCTCCTCGTCGGCGGAAGCGGCGTTGGAACTGGCGCGCGATCCGGCTGCGCCGCCGGAAACGCTGGCCCGGCTGGCCGCGGAGTTGGAGAAGGTCGGACCGTTCGACGGTGGACTGGCGCAGGGAATCAAATCGGAGCAACGAATCGCGTGCAACATCGTAGATGGATTGCGCAACCAACTTTCAAGCGTGGGCTCCATCGTTTGGTCCGATCTCCAAGACGGAAAGCGGCTCCTCGCGCGCCTGCAGAAGTTCAAATACTGCTTCAAGCCCAACCAGACGAAGCGGGATATGTCGGCGGTGCATCGGCGGGTGATCGCCAACGCTTCGCGGATCTATGCCGACATGGTGATGGGGGCTCCCGACGAGGGAAAAATGGGCCGGCTTTCGCTTCTGCAGCCCAATGTGTTCGGAAAATACTTGTTCATGATCGTTATTCCGGGTTTCGACAAGACGCTGGAATCGAAATGCGGAACGGACGGGATTCTGGCAGGCGCGAAACTGACGGTGGCGTGCAATCGGTTCCAGCGGGAAATGGGACGCTGGCCGGCGGAGTTGCAGGAACTGGTGCCGGAGTTTTTGGCGGAGGTGCCGCGGGATCCGTACGACGGCGCGCCGTTTCGGTATTCGGAGGAAAAGGGCCTTGTCTGGGCCGTGGGGAAGAACTTGACGGACGAGGGCGGCTCGATGCGGGGGCCGGGCGTGGAAGAAGCGGCCGCGGCGCGCCGCGACCGGCGCCGGGCCGAGGATTTCGTGTTCGAGATTCAACCGATCGCGAAGACGGAGTGAAACGATGAAGATCCCGATGTGGCAGGTGGACGCGTTCGCGACGGAGGTTTTCGCGGGGAATCCGGCGGCGGTGTGTCTGCTGGACGACTGGCCGGCCGACGGCGTCCTGCAGGCGATCGCGGCGGAGAACAATCTGTCCGAGACGGCGTTCCTGGTGCGGAATGCCGAGGGCTTCGATCTGCGTTGGTTCGCGCCGGCGAAAGAGGTGGCGCTGTGCGGCCACGCGACGCTGGCGGCGGCGAAGGTGCTCTTCGATCGGCGCGGCTGGAAGGAAGAGGCGATCCGGTTCCGCACGCGCCAGCGCGGCGTCCTGGCGGTGGCGAAGAACGGCGATTGGTTCGAGATGGATTTTCCGGCGCTGCCGGCGCGTCCGGTCGCGACGCCGGCGGGTTTGGCCGCGGCGCTGGGCGCGGAGCCGCGCCAGGTGCTGGCATCCACGGACGACTGGCTGGCGGTACTGGACGACGAGGCGACGGTGCGGGGGCTGAAGCCGGATTTCGCGGCGCTGAAAAAATTCCACTGCCGGTGCATCGTGCCGACGGCGCGCGGGGATCAGGTCGATTTCGTGTCGCGGGCGTTCGCGCCGCGCTACGGGATTCCGGAAGATCCGGTGACGGGTTCGGCGCATTGCGCGCTGGCGCCGTACTGGGCGGGCGTGCTGGGGAAGGACGACCTGCAAGCGTTCCAGGTGTCCGCGCGGGGCGGCGAAGTCCGGTGCCGAAACGCGGGCGACCGCGTGAAACTGGCGGGCCGGGCCGTCACGTATCTGGAGGGGACGATTTCCGTTTGAGCGACGGCAGCGGAAAGCCGCCGGCCCATCATTCGGTCAGGACGACTTTGAGGCGCAGGTGGCGGGGCGGGGGGAGAAATTCGTCGGACAGTTCGTACTCGACGGTGGCGGTCAGGCCGTCGCCATTGAAGTTTAAAACGCGGAAAATCAAATCGCGGCCGATCTCGGCCGGTGTCCAGTCCTGGAGGGGAAGATCGGTGGCGGATTCGATGGAATATTCGACGCCGCTTTCGGGGTGGATCAAGGCGCGGTGGCGGAAGGTGCGGACGTTGTCCAGCACGTGGGCGACGGGGCGGACGGCGTCGTAATCGCCGGCGCGGCCGAGGCCGAAGGCGTAGCGGAGCAGGTTGGGGATGCCGCCGGTCTCGGCGAGGGGACCGCTGACGGCGGAATCGGCGAGTTCGGCGGCGGAAAATTCGTCGAATTGCCAGGCGGTGAATCCGACGAGGCGGTTGGCGACCTTGACGTCGTCGAGCCGCAACTGGGCGCGGGCGCCGCTGGTACCGGAGATGTGGTAATAGCGCCAGAGGAGCTGGACGTAGGGTTGGCCGAGGGCCGCGGCGGGCAGCAGGACGGGGCCAACGGATTGGACGTGGCCGGCGACTTCGTTGCGCAGATATTCGACCGGTTGGCCGGTCCCGTCGAGGACGTCGACGAAGTCGCCGTCGATGCCGACGCGGTATTGGAGGCGGATGGCGTAGATGCGGACGTTGGGCAAAACGGTGCCGCCGAGCCAGGCGACGGGCGCGTTCGTGACGCCGCGGGTGTCGAGCGCGAGCAGGAAGCCGCCGAGGTCGCGGCCGCGGCCGGTGTTGATGAAGGCGAGGCCGTCGGCGGCAAGTCCGTTGAGGCGGGTGCGGCCGGTCAGTTTGTACGGGAAGCCGATCTTGTCGGCGTCGTCGGCGTGGTAGTCGTCGTGGGCGATGAAGTAGGGATGCAGCAGGGGCGTGTCGAGAACGGGGTCGTTCCGGTCGCTCTGCAGGAACAGCGCGTGCGCGGGATAGGTTTTTTCCGGCAGCTCGGGATCCCACGCGCCGAATGAGAGGGGGCCGTCGGCCAGGACGTGCGCGCGGGGATGGACCAGCACGCGGAACACGTTGGTGACGGGCGTGAGGCCATCGGTGGCGACGACGGCGATTTCCGCGTCGCCGCGGCGCAATGGCAGGAGCCTCAGCTCGGCGTTCGTGAGACCAACCGCGGCGACGGCGGAGTCGGAAGAAACGGCGGAAAATTCGAGCGGCTGGCTTTCGGGATCGGCGAAGACGGCGGCGAGATCGAAGCTGGCGGGATCGGCGCCTTCGATCAATTGTTGAAAAACGATGGGAGCCGCCACAACGGGCGCAGGATCGGCTTCGAAAACGGCTTCCAGTTCAGTAGCGGCGGACAAGGCGACTTCGATCGTCTGGTTGGCATCGAACGGTGCGCCGTCCTGACGCCATTCGACGAACCGGAATCCGGGCCGGACCTGCGCGGCGAGCGCGACGGGGTAGTTGGTGAAATACGAACCGGTCCAGGGGTAGCCGGCGAAACCAGCGGTGCCCGCGTCGAGGTCGAGGGCGTTGAGGCGCACGAAGCCGGCGGCGGGGTTGGTGACGGCGAGCGTCAGCTCCACCGGCGCGGACAGATCGAAGTAGGTTTGGACATGGCCCCGGACGGCTTCGCTGCGCTGTTCGCCGTAGGAACGGATGCGGTCGCACTCATAGGTCCAGTTGGTCGGTTGACGCCAGCGCGCGGCGTGCTCGTCCATTTCGGGCGCCAGGACGTCCACCCATTGCGCCCAGCGGTTGGTGACGTGCGCGCGGGAGTAGGCGGTATTGAGCTGGTCGCAGAAGCGGACGACGAAAGCCTGGCGGAAGACGTCGTTGCTCAGGAGTTTTCGGAACATCAGGGTGGCATCGGGATGGTTCGGAACGTAGGTCTGGACGGGCGACGCGGCGTAGGCGAGGGTGTCGTGCTGGGCGAAATCGTTCCGGCCGGGCACGTATTCGAAGTCGGCGCCGAAGCCGAAATCCGTGTCGTAGAGCATATAGCGCCAGCGGCCATCGAGGTAGGCGGGGGCATCGGGCGCGCGGTTGGTGGCGACGGAACGCCAGGCGCGGACGTTGTTGCCGGGCCAGTCGGTGTTGCCGAAGAAAATATTGGCCTGGTAGAAATCGATGAAGCTGTCGAGGTCGAGGCGGTCGGCGACGGCGGCGTAGTGGTCGGAGTCGGCCAGATCGTGCGTGCGCACGAAGTCCCACAGGTTGGAATAATCGGTGCCGAGGGGTTCGTGGCCTTCGTCGAAGATGGGGACGTAGGACGAAGAGACGGCGTAGTCGATTTCGACCTGGACGAATTCGTCTTCGTCGAGGCCGTAGTGGCGGAGGATATAGTCTTCGTCGAAGCGGTCGCGCAGATCGTGGAGGCCCCAGTATTCGCCGTCGAGGAAGACGAGGACGGGGCGGCCGAACTGGCGGTCGAGGCGGCCGTTTTCCGCCAGCGACTGGAGGAAGAGGTCGCGGACGACGCCGTTGCCCCAGTCGTTGCCGCCGTTGCGGAGGATGAACGTGTCGAATTCGGCCACGGCTTTGTCGGGGAAGATCTGGTATTCGAAGGGGGCGGATCCGCGGGAATAAATGCGCAGGGCCTTGCGCGGACGGCTGCGCGTGGTGTTGCCGTGCAGGCGGACGCCAATGGGACCGGCGAAGGCCAGCGCGCCGCCGGGTTCGAAGAACTCGATCGTGCCGGGCCGTTCCCAGGCGCTGCCGGATTGCCACATGTTGCCGTTCACGGGCGTGTAGATGCCGATGGCGTCGTCGAAGAGGTTGGCCTTGTCGGTGGCGATGGAAACGACGGGCAGCGAATAGCGGCTGGGGCCGGCGGCATCGACGAGATAGGACTGGGTGACGGCGGGGCTGGGCATGGCGCCGTCGCGGAAGACCCGCGCGCGGAGAACGTGGAACTTGAAGACTTCGCCGGCGGGCGGTTGCCAGCCTTCGTAATAGGGCGGACCGGGGTTGGGATCGAAATTGGTCGGGATTTCCGACAGGTCGTTGGGCGTGCCGGCCTTGCTGCCCAAGACGAGGGCATTGGTGAAGAGGGGCGAGGCTTGGGTGGGTTCGGAGCCGTCGAGCGTGTAGCGGACCACGGCGCCGGTTTCGACGGTGGAGAGTTCGACTTCGACGTTGGTGGTGAACCATCCGCCGGCGACGGAGAACTCGGGCGGCGCCAGGAGGGCGTCGTAGCCTTCGGTCGCGTTGGCGGCGCCGGGCGTGTGGTCGGCGAAATACTTCCACGGGCCGGTGCCGTCGGGTTGGCGGCCGAGGGAGTAGTCGGTGGGAATGGCGATGGGTTCGAAGCGATCGACGAGTTCGCCGCCGGGGTTGGTCAGGACGATTTCCTCGCCGCCGGCGCTGATGGCGAAGCTGGTGTGCAGTTGGTTGCCGTTGGTCACGGCGGGGCGGTTTTTGCTCGAGGCCCAGACCACGAGGAATTCGCCGGGCTGGATCGTCGCGGCGCCAAAGGTCCACTTGAACGGATTGGATGCGCTGTCGGACAGGCCCCAGCCGGCGAGGTCCACGGCGCCGGCGCCGGCGTTCCAGATTTCGAGCCAATCCGAATAGTCGCCGTCCTCGTCCTGCTCGCTGGAGTCGTTGGAGGAGAGGACTTCGTTGATATAGAGCTGAGCGGGCGGGGGCTCGCCCGGGACGACGTAGGAATAACCGGCGCCGCCGGCATCGTTCCAGCGGAGGGTTTGGAGATCGGCGTGGGCGTGGAGGGGTTCCGCGACGGTGGTGGACAGGGCGTAAAAGGCGCACGTCCGGCCGGCGTCGGCGGGGACGTGCTCGATTTCGGCGGTCCAGTTCGTGCCGCCGCCGGTCGCCGGGACGAACGCGGACGAGCCCCAGTTGTTGACCGTGGCGCGGACGTAGATTATTTCGCCGGCACCGGGTTCGGCTGAAGTCCCGATCGTCACCGTGGCGTTGCTTCCGGCCAAGGCGTGCGCGACCGACGTGATCGAAACGGGCGCGCTCTCGGTTTCCTGGACGATCAGTTGGCCCGGCACGCCGTAGGCCACGTCGTCCATGGCGAAGGTGTAGAAGCGCCCGACGGCGGTCGTTTCGATCGGGCTGCTGTTGCCGCCGGCATAGGCGGAAACCACGGTGGCCAGGGAAACCGTGCCGTTGGCCGTCCATTCTCCGACGGACCAATCGCTGGCGGCGATCTTGAACTTGTTGCTGGCGTCGTTGGCTTGGATCGTCGCGCGCCAGACGCCCCGGTCCAGGGCCATGGCTTCGTATTCCCAATCGTTCCACTGGCCCCGATACCCGCGCGGGTCCTGGGCCGGGGCAAGGACGGAGAAGGAAAACAGCGCGAGCAGGCAGACGGGGATATGACGCATCATGGGGCGACTCTACCGTTTTACCGGCCCAGCGGCAAAAGGATTGTTGGCGCGGCTTCGCGCGACCGCGCCGCTTTGGGCGGTCGGGGAAAAATCGGGGAAAAATCTGCGCGTCCGCCCGTTTTTTGTATTGCTATGTAGAAACGTTCCCTTCGAGAATGGATGCCAGAGTGGAGAAAGCGGGCCCACGGCCGGTTTTCTCCGCGCAAAGGAGGCAACCATGACCGTGTTGGGAATCGAGGATCCGGGAGTTTGGCTGGCCTACGTGCTCAGCATCGCGTGCGCGGCGCTGTGCGTGGGGTACGGAATCGCCAACTGGAACAAAGGCGAAGAATCCGTGAAGAAGGAAGACGTGGACTGGGCCAAGGAAGAGAAGTCCGAAGTCGAGGACGCGGTATAAGGAGCCGGACATGGATTTGATTAGCATCGTTTTGGTCATTTTCTACCTGATGTTGACGGGGTACCTGGGCTACCTGGGCTACCAGCGGACGAAGACGGCGGCGGATTATCTCGTCGCCGGCCGCAGCGCGAACCCGATCGTCATGGCGCTGTCGTACGGCGCGACGTTCATCAGCACGTCGGCGATCGTCGGGTTCGGCGGCGCGGCGGCGAGCCTCGGCATGGGCGTGCTCTGGCTGACCGTGCTGAACATCGGCGTGGGCATCTTCATCGCCTTCACGTTCCTGGGCAACCCGACGCGGCGGATGGGGCACCATCTGGACGCGCACACCTTTCCCGAACTGGTCGCCAAGCGCTACGACAGCCGCCTGCTGCAGGTGCTGTGCGCGCTGATCATCTTCTGCTTCATGCCGCTCTACGCGATGGCGGTGATGGTGGGCGGCGCGGAGTTCATGGCGCCGATCTTCCACATTTCCTACGACGCGGCGCTCTACATCTTCGCGGTGATCGTGGCGGCCTACGTGATCGCGGGCGGCCTGAAGGGCGTGATGCTGACCGACGCCATGCAGGGCGCCATCATGCTGGTGGGCATGGCGATCCTGCTGGTGGCCACCTACAGCCTGTTGGGGGGCGTGACGGAAGCGCACGTCGCGCTGGGCGCGATGAAAGACCAGGTGCCGGGCTTCCTGAAGGCGATCGGCCACCAGGGCTGGACGGCGATGCCGAAGTTCGGTTTCGCGGAGCCGGGCGCGCCCATGCCGGGCGCGGTGGGCTACCACATGTGGTGGATCCTGGTGAGCACCATCGTGATGGGCGTGGGCATCGGGGTGCTGGCGCAGCCGCAGCTGATCGTGCGCTTCATGACGGTCAAGTCCAAGCAGGCGCTGAACCGCGCGGCGGCCGCCGGCGGCGTTTTCATCCTGTTCATGACGGGCGTGGCCTTCACGGTCGGCGCGCTGTCCAACGTCTATTTCGCGCAGAAGGAAGCCATCGTCTGCCGGATCGTGGACGACGCGGCGTTGCTGGATCCGGGGCCGGACGGCAAGGGCAAGCTGGCGCTGGTGCCGGCGAACGCGCCCGAGGAGGTCCGGGCGCGGGCCAAGCGCTTCGTGACCTACCGCCTGCCCGGCGCGAGCGACGAATCCCCGCTGGGCTACGTGCTGTGGACGGACCAGACCGAAATCGTCCGGGGCGCCGGCGGCGCGCCCGACGTCCTCAAGCCGCATTTGATCGCCGTCTTGCGGTCGGCGGGGCCGGGCACGACGATGCAGGGCAACACCGACACGCTGATCCCGGCCTACGTCCGCAGCGCGCTGCCGCATTGGTTCGGGGTGGTGTTCATGCTGACGCTGCTGTCGGCGGCGATGAGCACGATGTCCAGCCAGTTCCACACGATGGGCACGGCGCTGGGCCGCGACGTGTTCGAGCAGTACGCGCACCACGCGCACGGCAGCAAGTCCATCCACGTCACCCGGTTCGCGATCGTCGTCGGCATCGTGGTGGCGCTGGTGCTGGGCAAGTACGTGCGCGGGAACATCATCGCGCTGGCGACGGCGATCTTCATGGGCCTGTGCGCCTCGTCGTTCCTGCCGCTGTTCGTGCTGGGGCTGTTCTGGAAGCGGATGAACAAGGCGGCGGCGACGGCGTCGCTGCTGGTCGGCTTCCTGACGAGCGCTTTCTGGCTGCTGTTCGTGAACGGCAAGACGGCGGGCGGCCTCGGCCTGTGCCAGGCCTGGTTCGGCAAGCCGAACCTGGTGCCGGCCACGTGGAGCCTGACCTGGACGGTGGTGGATCCGATCGTCGTGGCGCTGCCGCTGTCGCTGTTGACGGCGGTGGTCGTGGCGCTCGCCACCCGGCCGATGCCGCCGGCCTACGTGGACTACGTCTTCGGCGGCCCCAAGCCGAACGCCTAGCGCCAGCCGATCGGCCCGCGCCCCCACGTTAAATTCCGGTTAAGGCCGCCTATTGCTTCACGGGAGAACCTG
>DDWR01000008.1 GCA_002347655.1 Verrucomicrobia bacterium UBA2281
TGACAACCTATTCCAGGACAGGACTCGGTTTTACGTAGAACGTAAAAACTTTGCAACCGCGCCGGGGCGCGAAAAAGGGCCGTCCGTTGCCGGACGGCCCTGCGCGCGGGGAGGCGCGGATCAGAACGCGTACTTCATGGCGACCTGGACGCGGTCGTTGACCGCTTCGTCCTTGCCGAGATAGTCGGTCGTCATGTGGGCGTATTCCGCCATGGCCGTGACGGCGGGGGTCAGCTTGTAGGCGACGTTCCCGAAGATCTGCTCGTTCTTGGAGGGCCGCCCTTCGGCCAGATCCTCGTCCTTGGGATCGTCCACGGAGTAGCCGAAGCCGAAGCAGAGCTTGTCGGTGGGATCCCAGAGCAGCTGGGCCCAGCCGCCTTGGGCTTCGATCTCGCGGCCGAGGGCGACGTTCACGCCCTGGCCGATGCCGCCGAAGTAGGTGTCGAGGTTTTCGCCCTTCCAGATGTTGCCCTGCACGGCGAGCTGCTTGGTCAGGGGCAGGAAGATCGAGCCCTGCGCGGACCAGCTGTCGTAGTCCTGCGTGTCCGCGGAAACGACGACGTTGCTGACGGTTTCATCCACCGTTTCCCGGCCGTAGTGGCCGCCGAAGGCGACCTTGGCGGACTTTTCGGTCCAGAGTTTCTGCAGCAGGGCGACGCTCCACTGGGCGGTCGGCCAGTCGGAGTCGGCGCCGTCCTCGAACGTGCCGCCGTCGAGATCCTCGCCGACCGTCTGGGCGGCGGCGAGCTTGGCGACGAGCTTGGTGTTCTCGGCCAGCTTCAGTTCCTGGGTCAGGCGGGCCTGGGGCCGGCGCAGGCCGAGGGCGCCGACGTCCGCCAGATAGGCGAAGTTGACGATGCGGGGCACCAGTTCGCAGAAGGTGTCCCAGTCCTGGCCGAAGCGCAGGGACAGGCCCGAGGAATGGGCGAGGTCGAGGTAGGCCAGCCGCATGCGCGGATTGTAGGAGTTGGCCTTGTCGCCGCCGTAGAAGTCCATTTCGAGCTTGCCGGTGGTCTTCCAGTTGCCGGCATCCGGGCCGGACAGGTTCAGGCCGAGGCGGGATTCGCGGGCGCCGAAGTGGGTCTGGGCGTCCTTTTCGCCGTCCACCTCGGGCAGGACGAAGAAGGCGAAGTCGCCTTTGGGCGCGGTGGCCTGCGTGTCGTGCGACAGGTCGGCGCGGACGTAGCCGTAGATCTGCAGGCGCAGGCCGGCATCCGGCACGGTCACGTCCATGGCGAAGGCCGGCGCGACGCAACAGAAAACCAGAACAAGGGCTATCCAACTCTTTCTCATGGGGCAGGTCTCCTTGGGTGTTTCTTTTGACTTATAAGGAGATTCTTTCAGAAGAAACAAAGGGGGGTCAACAACCATTCCCGGAAAAATGCAACTTTACGCCCTTGGCGGGTGGCGGGATTTCCGGCGACGTGGTATGTTCCGCCGGTCAACCCCATAAGGAGATCGCCATGTCCGAATTCAGCAGCACCATCCAGAACGCCGATTGGAAAGTCGAAAAGCACGCGCCCGTCATCGAAGCGCCGGATTCCGTGAAGGCCGGGGAGTTCTTCACCGTGAAGGCCGGCCTGGGCAAGGCCATCGCCCACCCGAACACCGTCCAGCACTACATCGCCTGGATTTCGCTCTATTTCCTGCCCGAGGGCGCCAAGCTGCCGATCCAGCTCGCCCACGCCGAATTCAAGGCCCACGGCGATTCGACCACGGACGTGCCCGGCCCGGCCCTGACCAACCCGAACATGCTCGCCGACGTCAAGCTGGCCAAGTCCGGCACGCTGCAGGCGGTCGCCTACTGTAACATCCACGGCGTCTGGCAGTCGGCCAAGGAAATCAAGGTCGAGGCCTGATCCCGCCGGCAACGCCGATTCCGCAGCCGCCCGCAAGGGCGGCTGTTTTTGTTGCCGACTGCAATATCCAATATTCAATGTTCAATTCCCAAGTGAACAGCCGATGGTCGAGAAGAACTCGCGGCGCCAGCCCGTGCGGGGCTGTTCACTTGATGATTGGATATTGAATATTGGACATTGAATATTGAGATCCGTTTTCTCTCTTCCCTTTCCCGCTTTCCGTCCGCCGGTTTTTTTGCAAGGGTTTCGGGCATGAGCGCCCTTCGCCTGTTCGATGCCGCCTTTCTCGACCGCCTCGCGGCCGAAGCCGCCGCCGCGCCGCGGCGGCGCAAGAACTTCAACCTGCACGCCGCGCACGATTATCCCTGCCAGCGGTTTTTCAACGCCCTGAGCGCGGACACCTACGTGGCGCCGCACCGCCACGCCGAGCCGGCCAAGGACGAAACGCTCGTCCTGCTGCGCGGAAAACTCGGCGCGGTGATCTTCGACGAAGCCGGCCAGGTCGTCGCCGCCGCCGTGTTGCTCCCCGGCCAGACCGCGGACGTGCCGCACGGCACGTTCCACACCTGGCTCGCGCTGGAGGACGGCACGGTCTTCTTCGAGGCGAAAGCGGGCCCCTACGTGCCGCTCGCGCCCGAGGAAAAAGCCGCCTTCGCCCCGGCCGAGGGCGATCCGCGCGCGCCGGAGTACCTCGCCTGGCTCAAGTCGCTCTGCACGGTCCGATGAACGCCCCGCCGCCGCCCCCACCCCCGGTCTACGCCATGGAACAGCAAAATCCCCCCGCCGCGCCCGAATGGGCCAAGGACGCCGTCTGGTACCAGATTTTTCCCGAGCGTTTCCGCAACGGCGCGCCGCAGTCCGATCCGCGCCCCGAGGATTTCGGCGGACAAGGCATTCCCGGCTGGCGCGTGTCGCCCTGGGGCATGGAATGGTACGGGCGGGACGAATGGGAAAAGCCGCGCGCGGACAACTTCTGGGCCACGGTGTTCGACCGCCGTTTCGGCGGCGACCTCGTCGGCCTGCGCGAGCAGCTCCCCTACCTGGAAAAACTGGGCGTCACCGCGATCTACCTGAACCCGATCTTCTGGGCGGCGTCGCTGCACAAGTACGACGCGACGGCCTACCACCATATCGATCCGACGTTCGGCCCCGACCGCGCGGGCGACCTGCAGGCGCTGGCCGCGGCGAACGAAACCGAAGATCCCGCCACCTGGATCTGGACCGCCGCCGACCGTTTTTTCCTCGACCTCGTCGCCGACGTCCACGCCCGCGGCATGCGGATCATCCTCGACGGCGTCTTCAACCACTCCGGCACCGGTTTCTTCGCGTTCCAAGACCTGAAGAAGAACGGCCCGGCCTCGCCATACGCCGACTGGTTCCAGGTGACGAAATGGCACCCCGACGGCACGTTCGAGTACGCGAGCTGGGACGGCACTGGCAGCCTGCCGAACTTCGGGCGCGATGAAAACACCCTCCATCCCGGCATCCAGAAATACCTCTTCGACGCCACGCGGCGCTGGATGGATCCGTCCGGCCAAGGGCGGCCGGCCGAAGGCATCGACGGCTGGCGGCTCGACGTCGCCTACTGCCTCCCCCACGGCTTCTGGCGCGAATGGCACGCGCACGTCCGCGCCATCCATCCCGAAGCCTACACGACCGGTGAAATCGTCGGCCCCGCGCAGGATTGGGTCAAGCCGGACGAGTTCTCCGCGGTGATGAACTACGAGTGGACCTATCCGACGATCGCGTTCTTCACCACGAATTCCGCCGGCATCGGCGCGGCGGAATTCCGCGCGCGGATCGACGCGCTCCACGCGCGGCACGCGCCCGGCAGCACGCTGATCCTGCAGAACCTGCTCGATTCGCACGACACGGGCCGCATTCTGACGCTCTTCGAAAGCGCCTGCCCGCCGTTCACCGAATGGAACGCCTACTTCAACTGGCCCAAGGCGGCGGACAATCCCGAATTGAAAACCCACCGCCCCGGACCCAAGGCCAAGGAAGCGCTGAAGCTCGCCGCCGCGTGGCAGTTCGCCGGCCCCGGCGCGCCGATGCTCTACTACGGCACCGAAGTCGGCATGTGGGGCGCCAACGACCCCTGCGACCGCCAGCCCATGCTGTGGAGCGACGTCGCCTACGACGACGAAACGCTGGGCTTCCGCGCGCCGCTTCTCGCGCCGCATCCGCGCGCGCCGGATTTCGATCTTTTCGCGTTCTACCGGCGCCTCATCGCCATCCGGAAAAGCGAGCCCGCCCTGCGGCGCGGCGCGTTCCGCTGGCTCCCCGCGCCCGACGACTCCACGCTCGTCTTCGAACGCGAACTGGACGGCGCGAAAATCGTCTGCGCCATCCACAAGGGAACCGAGGAAGCGCATATCGACCTGCCCCAAGCGGGCCGCGATCTGTGGACCGGCGAAGACGTGCCGGCGGGCCGCCTCGCCGTCCCCGCCAACGGATTCCGCCTCGTGCGGCTATGACGCCGCGGACGCGGCGGCGTCCACGAGCTGGGTCTTGCGGGGTTCCGCGTCGGGGAAAACCACCTGCACGGATTGGGCGCCGAAGCTCTTGGCGAGCATTTCCATCGTCTGCCGCGCGGACGTCTGCACTTCGGAGCTGAGCCGGCGCGCGAGATTTTCGGCCAGCGCTTCGGCCTGGCCCTTGGCGGCTTCCATCAGCTTGTTGCGATCCACTTCGTTGAAGCCGCCGCCGAGGATGCGGTTGACGACGTCGGGCAGGATGATGGGCAGGAGCTTGCCGCCCTGCTCGTCGTAGAACGTCACGTTGCGCACGTGCACGACGTAGTCGCAGCGCGGCATTTGCAGGCGGTAGCGGCCGGGGCCGTCCGCCGCCACGGCGAAGGCGGGATCGCGCAGGTCGTACTGGAAGTCGATGTCGAACTCGAAGATCATCGCCATCTTCCGCGAGGTGACCAGCCATTCGAGATAGCGCTTGCCGAGGTCGCCGAGGAGGTGGTCGCGCGCGGTCACGATTTCCTTCGTGACCGCCTTGAACGCGGACAGCACGCCGATGGCCTTCAGCTCCTCGATGGAGGCGACGGCGTCGATCCGCATGTCGCGCCGACCGCCCTTCCGGCGGAACAGCGCGAGCAGCAACCCGGCAAACAGCGCCCCGCACGTCAGGCTCAGCAACACGATGGTCATGGCTTGGGTCATGATTTACCTCGATTCGGCTACGCGCGGCGCCGGCTCGGTCCGCGAACGGCAAAACGGCGGCAAGCCGACGTCCCGCACCATTTCGGGGGGCACGTGGGCCACGGTCGGCGTCACGTCCAGATTCAACCGCTTGGCCATGTTGGTCAGCGTCGTGACAGGGACGAACGGCTTCGATTTGGCTTGGTAATGGGCCAAGCGCTGCAGCGCCCGCACGGACGCATACCCGCTTTCGGGCAACGCCAAATGCAAGAGCAAGGCGCCGCGGATCGCCTCGGCGGCGGCCTCCCGGTCGATTTCTCCCCGCTTGATCCGCATCCAGAACTCGCCGAGCCGGGGCGGAAAGAACGCCAGTTCATACAGGAATTGCAGGTCGGCGCGGGATTTCATGGTTCGCCGTTCCACAGTTTCATGTCTTCCTGGAGATTCCGCAGATTCTCCCGCACCAAGACGTCGTCGCGGAACCCCGCCGGCAACCGTTCCACCGCCTGCGCCACGTCTTCGTATTTCAAGCGCATCTGGCTGATCAAGTAGCGCACGTCGCTCTGGTCGATCGCGTCGTAGCGAATCAGTTTGCTGGCCACCAAATCCGGCGCGGACACGGTTTTGACCGTCAATCGCCGCCCCTGCCACAGCGTGATGGTGCCGGCGACATCCGGCGGCGCCAGGCACAGTCGCACGCCGGCAATCCACTCCACGTGGTCGCCGGAATCGATGGCGGCGGGGTTCACTTCCAGCCCCGCTTCCCGGGAGGTCTTGCGGAATTCCTCGAAATCCAATTTCGAGTAGGGACCGGCCACGTCCATATCCAGGCTGGTGCGGTCTTCTTCATCCAGCAGGATGAACGCCGCGCTACCATAGATCAGCAGTTCGGCGGGCGCCGTCAACCGGGCATCCACCTGCGCGAAGTATTCCAGCAACCGCGTTTTGTCCATATCTCGCTATTCTAGCCTTGGAACCGGAAAAAACGAGCCGTCATTTCCGATTTGCGACCTGTTTCAAAACCGACCACAACCGCTCGGCGCTGGCGTCCCAGGTGAACTCCTCCGCGCGGCGGCGCGCGGCTTCGATCTGGCCCGCCCGTACGGCAGCCGGCAGGGCCAGCGCCGCGCGCAATGCGGCGGCGAAGGCCGCTTCGTCGCGGCCGTCCGCGTAGCGCACGGCGTCGCCGCCGATTTCGGGGATGGACGCCTCGCGCGTGGTCAGCACCGGCGCGCCGGCGCGCATGGCCTCGAGCACCGGCAGTCCGAAGCCTTCGTAGAGCGACGGAAAGACGAACCAGTCCGCGTGCCGATAGAGCGCGATCAGTTCGGGCCACGGCAAGCCCGGAAAGCGCACGACGCGGCCGGCCGGCGAATTCTTGAGCGCGGCGGCCACCTCCGGTTCGCCGAAGCGCGGCTTGCCCACCAGCACCAGGCGATGCGGAATCTCCCCCGCGATCCGGCTGAACGCGCGCACCAAGAGCCCCACGTTCTTGTGCGGATAGGTGTGGGCCACGCACAGCAGGTACGGGGCGCCGGCCAGCTCCGGCGGCGGCGGCCCGCCCGCCGCGCCGAACGCCGGATCGGCCGCCAGCAGGGTCGTCGTGACCTTTTCCGGCGGCACGCCGAGGAACCGGACGGCTTCCGTTTTGGCGAATTCCGAAATGGCCGCCACCGCGACGGCGCGGCGCGCGGCCAGCGGATAGAGCACGTCCATCGCGCGCGCGGCCAGCCAGGAGACGTCCTGCGGAAACCGCTTGTACTGCATGTCGAGGACGGACACCACCTGCGGGCATGCGCAAAACGCCGGCGCGGTGTAGCCCGGCGACCAGAGCACGTCGAGCCGCGCGCGGCGCACCAGGCGCGGCAGCTGGAACTGCTCGGCGAGAATGCGGGCGAACCGGCTCGTGGCGGCGATGCCGGTCGGCACCGCTTCCGCGGCCGGAAATTCCGCCCGCAGGACCCGATCGTTTTCCGCGTTGGTGAACAGCACCAGATCCGGCCGGTCGGGCCGGCGCGCCAGCGCGCGCAGGGTTTCGCGCAGATAGGTTTCGGAGCCGCCTACCTCGCCCGGCAGGTAGAACAGGGCGTTAACGCCCAGCCGCACGGCGGTCATCGGACGACTCCTTGGGCGCACCGAATCGCCGCTCCAGTTCCCGGATCCGCGCCTCGAGGATCGCGCAGCGGGAAGCCGTCGCCGCCGCCTTGTCGTTCAGCGCCGACAGGGCGATCGAGAAGTGGAACGCCACGAGCACGAGGAACGTGAACACGACGGCCACCACCGACGTGACGTACTGCATGCCGAACCATTCGCGGGCGACGTCCATCACCTGCGGAAAAAACGCGGCCAGCGTGATCATCGCGGCCGTCGCCAGCCAGAGCACGGCGTACTTTTCGCGCAGCTTGTAGCCGCGGATCGCCAGCAGCGTGATCAGGAAGACGCCGACGCTCACCGCGCCCATCAGCACGCGGATGCGCGTCATCTGGGCCGCCGCCGCCAGCCAGGGCCAGCCCCAGGCTCCGAACGCCGCCAGCGCGGCCAATGCCACGAGCCCCTTTTTCATTCCGCCGCGCCTCCGCACCGCTTGATGAAGGTCGCCGCGCCGCGCGGGTCCACTGCGCGCAGGCGGTCCACGAACAGCGCCAGAAACACTTTCGCGGCGAAATTCACCGTGCCCCAGGCCCGGATCGAGGATTCGCCCGCCTGGCGCGGCTTGAAGGCCACCGGCACTTCCTCCAGCGAAAACCCCTGCCGGCGCAGCAGCGCGATGGCTTCGGCTTCCGGATAATCCGACGGATAATGGAGGGCGAAACAGCGCAGCAGCGGCCGCGACACCAGCCAGAAGCCCGAGGTGGGATCCGTGATGCGCTTGCGGCAGATGATCGACACGAACACGGCCAGGCCTTTCAGCACGAGTTGCCGGAGCCAATTGCCGTGGTAGGTGCTGCCGGGGCCGTAGCGCGTGCCCACGACCAGATCGGTGGGATGCGCCTGCATGGCGGCCACCAGCTTGCGGGCTTCGGCGGGCGGATGCTGGCCGTCGCCGTCGAGCCGAATCAAAAAGTCGTAGCCGCTTTCCAGCGCATATTTGAACCCGGTCTGAACCGCAGGCCCTACGCCCAGGTTGCACGGCAGACGCAACACGCTGGCCCCGCAACCCCGGGCGACCTCCGCGGTGCCATCGGCGGATCCATCGTCCACCACCGCCACCTCAGCGCCCGGCAACTGCGCCCGGACGTCCGCGAGCAAACCCGGCAGCGAGGCTTCCTCGTTGAACGCGGGGATCAACACCAGGGTGCGCGCCAGAAAGGTCTGCAGGTCGGCTTCCATCGCGCCATCAGTCTGTCACGATTGGCCCGCCGGGTTCAATCCGAATGATGACGCGCCGGAGCAGGACGCCCAGATCGGCCGGATAGCCGCGCAAACCGTGGGCGGCCGGATCGTAGGGGCGTTCCGCGCGGAACTCGTAGGTTCCGGTCGCCGCACGCTCCGCGTCGTCCGCCGGCCGAACGAGTTCGCCTTGCGCGACCGTATCGCCGGCGGGAAAACCCAGGCGCAGCGATGCGCCGCCCCACGGCGGCGACACGTGCAGCCCTCGCTCCGGTCCATCCGCAACCGGCGGTGTCCACGTGCCTTCCGCGCGGAACGTGACGCGCCCGCCCGGCGGCGGCACGGGCCCGACGATGCCGCTGCCGGCGCGCGTCCACGTGGCGCCGTTCCGGACCGGACCCCACGGACCGCGCAGGCCGATCGGGCTGCCGTCGAGCACCTTGTCCTGGAACACCCGCTCGCCCGGGGCGAGCGGAACCGCGCGGGCAAATCCGTTCCGCACGGGGCGGTTGCCGGGTTCCGCCGGGAAAAATCCCTTGGTTTTCACGATCGGAAACGCGCCCGTCGCCGCGAACGTCGGTTCCAGCCGCCAGCCGTCTTCCAGCTCCGTCGACGACCACGAGGTGGCGACCCAGACTTCTTCGGCTTTGGCCAAGGCGGAAATCCAATCGGCGACTTCCGGCCACTGCGACCGCGACGATTCGCCCAAGCCCAGCACCCGATGCTTCAGGCCGGGCGCATAGGGCACGCTGTGCGCGTAGTAGTCGAAGACAACCCAGCGGTTCGTACCGAGCCGTTCCGCGACGGCCGCCGTCCAGGCCGTCGCGCCCTGATCGGTGACCCCGGCATAGGCTGCCGGCCAGCGAACCAGATTCGCGCCGCCGGCCGCCACGGCCAGCGCGGCCACCAGCGCTTTCCGTTTCGCTCCGCCCCAGCCGGCCAAGGCGGCGGCCGCCGGCGCGGCCAGCAAGGCGAGGCCGACCCAAACGATCGGCAGGAAGCGCCGCTGGCTCCACAGCCCCACTGGTGTCTCCACGCCTTTGACGTACAGGAACAACAGCGCCGCCCAACCGAGCGCGACCAACCAAAACCGCTCCCGGGCGGGGCGGCGGCGAACCAGGATCGCTCCGGCGCCGGCCAGCAACAACAAGCCAAAGGGCCAGCGAATGCCGCTCCACGTCGACCGCGCGCCGGCCCGCAGCGCTTCGCCGGCGGCGTCCGGCGCGAACGCGATGGCCAGCCACGGCGCCGCGGCCAGCACCGCCCAACCCCACGGCAACAGCCGCGCATCCCACGCCCGGATCCGCGCGCGAACCGCCGGAACGAAACCGGCGCCCAACCCCGCCAGCGCGAGCGCCGCCAGCACGCCCACCACCAGCGCCACGGCGCGGTGTTCCGGAACGGCCCAGACCACATTCTTCAAGTTCGCCCAGCGCGTCCAGTCGCCGTAGGGCTGGCACACCCAGCGCGTCATGGCCCAGAACGGAAAAACGCCGGCCAGCAGTCCGGCGGCGACGCCGACCGTCGTTTGGCGTTCGTTGCGCTCCAGCATCAGGCCCAGGGCCACGGGCCCGGCCAGAGCGACCAACGTCGGGTGGTAGCTGACGGACAACCCCAAAGCGAATCCCGCCGCCGCGGCCGTTCCGCCGCGCACGGGCCGGATGGCGGCCACGACGACGACGGCGGCGATCAGCGCCGCACCAAGGGCCTCGGCATGGAAGCCCCGGAAAAACCAGGCGGGCCACGCCGTGCCCAGCGCCAGCGCCGCCGCCACGACCAGGCCCCAACCGCCGCCGGCGACGAATCCGGCCGCCAGCAACAAGGCCCACCCCAGCGCACCGACCAGCGGCACGAACCGTTCCGGCGCCAGAATGGGATCCAGCCCCGCCGCCGCCAGCGACGGCAACGGCATGAAGAACGGCGCGGTTTCCGGCGCGGTTCCATCCACCAGTTCAAAGGCGCGGTCGCGCGTGGGACGAACGGCCGAACCGCTCACGAGCAAGAAATTCTCCCGCAGGTCTTCCGGCACCTCGGCCAGCACCGTGTCCGGATCGTGGAACCCCCGGCCATCGCGAAAAGCCTGCGCGAGGCTGCGGTAGGTCATGTCGTCGAGCCCCGAGAAGGTGGCGTCGTGGGGCCGCGCCAGCAAAAAGGCGGCGCCGGCCAGCCACAGGACGATCACCCCCGCGCGCGCGGGCACCCCCGTGCCGCGCCAGCGCCGCGCCAGTTCCGGCGCCAGCCAAGCCAGTCCTGCGACCAGCGTGCCCAACGTCGCCCAGCCGGCTGTCATTGCCCACGTGCTTGTCATCGCCGCCCTTTGTACCACGTCGATGCCGCCGGCCCAAACGCCGCCGCGCGGAAACGCCCCGGCTTCAACCGCGCTTTTCGAACAGCAGCAGGGTGCGGGGAGAATTCCGGATGGGCTCTTGCCGCACCAGCGCGAAGGTTTCGCCGAACACTTCCAGGCAATGCGCCAGCGTGACGTGGTCGAACAGATTGACGCGGAATTCGATCAGCTTGCGGAACATGACGTCGTCCGTGGGCACGAATTCCAGCACCAGGTGCTTTTGCGCGACGGACGCGAACAAGTCGCGCACGGCGGCCATCGGGAGATTGGCGCCGACCAGCAGGTGGTGGATGACCGCCAGCGCCAGCACGCAATCGGGCTTGGCCCGTTCGAGGAACGGCGGCCGCTCGGCGTTCAGGTAGCCGATGCCGGGGCTGGGATTCGCGATGTCCACGACCATCGGGGTGATGGCGGCGGGTTCCTGCCGCAACCGCCGGTACATCTGCTCCACCGCGCCGATATCGAAATCGGTGGCGAGGACGGATGCCCCGCACTCGGCGGCGATGCGCGAGTAATCGCCCGTGTTGCAACCGACGTCGAGGACCTCGGCGGGCCGGGCCTGCTGGATGAATTCGCGCACCAGCGCTTTCTTCGACGCCTCGGCCTTGTCGTCGTAGGAGCAGATCTGGGTGTAGTCGCCCCAGACGGTTTCCGGCGCAACGGCGGCGGCCAGCGCGGCGATCTTCTTGTCCAGCCGCCGCAAGGTCATTTCCTGGACGACGGAGTTGCCCGTCGGCGCGCCCGCGGCGCCGGCCGCCGGAGCCCGCGGCGCGGTGGCCTTGCCGGCCTTGACCTTCTTTTCGAGGGCGAACGGCAGGCCGACGTCGAGGATCAGCCCCGGGCTCCAGCGCTTGAACCACGAAAAAGCCTGGCCGACCTGCAGCGTGGAGCGGCCATCGAGATTGGAGAGGAAATACGAGCGCAGATCCCAGCCGGCGTGCTTCGCCAGCAGCAACGGAAACAGGAACATGCGGTTGAACTGGCCGAGCGCGAACCACAGGTCGAGCCGCGCCGGCTTTTCGATGGAGGTCAGGTCGATGAAGACGGGCCGGCCCCGCACGAACTGGACGTTGTAGGCCGTGGCGTCCTTGAGGGAGAGGCCCAGCTTGAGCAGTTCTCCCTGGAGCCGGAGCGTCAGCCGGCCGGCATCGGCCAGCATCGACGTGGACCACTCGTAGGGATAGGTGATCGGCGAAATCCGGTCGTGTTCGAGGAACGCCTCGAAGCCCGGATGGAGCGCGGCGAGTTTCGCCACCAAGGACTCGTCCGCCACGAAACGGGACCCGACCACAAGGCCTTCCTGCGCCCAGCGGGCCAGATGGCCCTGGGCGTCCAGGCCCCGCAACAACTCGGCGGAAGCCCGGTCCAAGGCGCGGAATACGCGCCCCTCGTGCTGGAACACGTAGCCGCTGGGATCGCGGAACGAACCGGAAACGCGCGACATGCCCTTATTCCGGCTTGGAGGAATCTTCGGGTTTCTGCGCCGCGTCGGGCTTCTTGCCGGTGAAGAGCGCCTTGATCTTGCTCCAAAAAACGGCGATGCCGCCGATGCACGAAGCCAAAACCACCTGGATGAGAATGCTGCCGCTGCCGGGATCGATATAGGCCAGAATCATGGGGTTCTCCTTGAATGAACGTCTTTTGCAGTATGGGCAGACCCCCGGGGCGACACAACGAAAAAAACGGAAAAGCCGCGGCCGGAAAATAGCTTTGCGCCCCGGCACGGGAGCGAATATGGTTCCCCTGCATGACGCCGGTCACCCCTCCAACTCCCGCCGTCGCCGCCGTGATCCCCCATCTCGACCGGATCCCGGATACGGCCGCTTGTTGCCGCGCGCTGGCCGCGCAAACCCTGCCGCTGGCCATGATCGTCGTCGTCGACAACGGCTCGACCGCCCACTCGCCCGAGGCATTGGCCGCGGCCTGCCCCGACGCCCGGATTCTCCGCTTGGAGGAAAACCGCGGGTTCGCGGGAGGGGCCAACGCGGGCATCCGGGCCGCCATGGCCCAGCCTGAAATCGGTTTCGTCTGGGTGCTCAACAACGACACGGCGGCCGCTCCCGATGCGCTGGAAAAGCTCGTGGCCGCCGCCACGGATCCGCGCATCGGCCTGGTCGGCTGTCCCCTGCTGGAGGGAACGGAAGCAACCGACCGGCGCCGGGTTCCGCCCGGAAAAAGGCTGCGGAGCCCTTGGGCGATTCCCGTTTTTCCGAAAGAAGGCGCCCCCCCCGACTATCTGTCCGGGGCCTGCCTCCTGATCCGGCGCGAGGCGCTGGACGACGTCGGCTTGTTCGACGAAAGTTTCTTTTTCTTCTTCGAGGACGCCGATTTCAGCCGCCGCGCGGTTGCGCGGGGCTGGCGGCTGGCCGTGGCGGAAGACGCGCAAGTCGAGCATCGCGGCTCGGCCACCATCCGCCGGATGGGCGAACTCCAGGCCCGCGCCTACCGCGCCGGCCACGTGCGCTATCTCCGCAAATACGCGCGCCATCCGTTCTGCGCCGCGCTTCCGCCGTTCGTCGTTCGTCTCGCGCTCGACGCGCTCCGCCTGAACGGCGCGGCCGTCCGCGGCAACTGGCGCGGCTGGCGGAACGCGTGGCAAACGCCACAGCAAGCTGGAGAATGAGTTACAACCAAACGTCTCGAATGGCCATGGCCTGCACGTATCGCCCATAGGCGCTGTCGTACAGATAGGCCACCTGCACGTCCCAGATGCCGTATTCGTACGTCAGGGTGTAGTTGCGGCTTTGGAATCCAGGGGTGGTGGCATCCATCTTTCCCCATCTGTAATCATAGATGCAGGCCCAGTAGGCGGAATCATAATAGAAAAAATTCACCGACTGGGTCGCGTCAATCCATGAATCCGCGCTGGACGGCGCAACCATGCCGAACAGAACCACGGCCGAAATCAGCAGCATGCCCGTCTTGTTCATTTTCGCTTTCCTTATTTTTGGGATCGGTTCCTTGTTCGTTCTCCTCATTCTGATTTTCGCGGGATTCCCGAAGGCCGTCAAGACCTCGATTGTCAGATTAACGTAAGCAGGCTTTGGGCCGGGTCGCGCCGAAAACAAGCGGCCGTGGGCTTGCAAACCCGGAGTCCACCGGGGCCGATCTCGACGACGTCTCTTCGGAACGCCGCGATTTCGCCTTGGCTTTCAACATCCGGGCCCGATGCGACGTGTTCCAGCGGCAACTTTGCCGCCGCCGCCGCGCTTTTGCCGATTTGAGCGTTGACACCGCATTCGCGGTTCATGAAGATGCGCGCTCCATAGCGTTCCGCGCGTCTTGGATGCCGGTCGATCTTCGCGAAATCCGGCGGCCAGACGGCAGAACCCCCCAACCCGAACCACGCACGGAAGGAAGACAGATGACGAGAAACCGGTGGGCGATTTTATTGGCGGCCGCGTTGGCGCAAACGGCCTTCGCGCAACCCGCGGCGAAAAACGTGGAAGTCAACGGCGTGGTCTCGATGGAGGCCGAGAGCTACACGGCCCAAACGGGCTACGTCCGGGTCAACCAGGCCGACGCGTCGGGCGGCGCGGTGATGCGCGCGGACGGCGCGGAAGGCAGCAATCTGGATTTCAAGTTCACCGTGCAGCAAGCCGGCACCTGGTACGTCTGGGTCCGCGCCTATGCCACCGCCGACGTCAACAACGGTTTCCGGCTGGGCTTGGACGGCGCCGTGAAGGGCGACATCTACTTGAAGAAAATCGGCTGGAGCTGGACGCCGGAATGGCTGACGGGCGACAGCCATTCAGGCCCGGTCACGCTCAATTTGTCCGCCGGCACCCACACGCTTTCGATCCTCAAGCGGAAAGTCGAAAACCCGCTGCTCGACAAGATCGTGCTGACGAAGGCCGCCCAGGTGCCCGAAGGCCTGGGCCCGGCCGCCACGGGTACGGCGACCACGTTGACCATCAGCCCGACCAGCCTGGCCTTGCCGTTCAACGCCGCGAACGGCCGCAAGATCACGGTCACCGCCACCACGGCCTGGACGGCCACGGCCAACCGGCCCTGGATCACCATCGCTTCGGGTGCGGCGGGCACGGGCAACGGCACCATCGTCTTCAACGTGGCCCTCAACGCGGGCGCCGCCCGTTCCGGCGCCATCACCGTGACCGGCGGCGGCCTCACCCGGGTCTTCACCATCAACCAGGACGCCGCGTCCCTGGTCCTCGATCCTGAAAACATCTACGTCCCTAGCCGCGGCGCGACCCGCCGCCAAGTCTCCGCCACGGCCAACATGGCGTTGACCACGACGGTCAACGATCCATGGCTCGACGTCACGTCGTTCACGTCGGGCACCGCCACCACCAAGGTGACCTTCGACGTCCAGCCCAACGCCGTCCCGCAAGCCCGCAAGGGCACCATTTCGTTCGCCGGCGGGGGTCTCGTCCGCACCTTCACCGTCTATCAATGGCCGGCCGCCACGCATCCGCTCGTTTCGGCCGACGGCGATTTCGACGGGGATTTCCTGGCGGACGTCGCCACGTACCAGCCCCAAACCGGCAAATGGGACGCGCTGTTCAGCGCCGGCCATCGCTGGATCATGCCGTTCGGCACCGAGGCGATGCTGCCGGTGCCGGCGGACTACGACGGCGACGGCATGATGGATTTCGCCCTGTTCCAGCCGGCCACCGGCGACTGGTACATGCTGTACAGTTCGGGCGGTTCCCGCAAGATCCGCTTCGGCTGGAACAAGACCGTGCCGCTGCCGGGCGACTACGACGGCGACGGTCGCGCCGACTGGGCGCTCTACTACCCGGAACAGGCCCGCTGGTATTTCTTGTGCACCACGGCCGGCGGTTCCAGCATCCAGTTCGGCGGACCGGCGGACGTCCCCGTGCCGGCGGACTACGACGGCGACGGCGCGCTCGACATGGCCGTCTATCGTCCCGCCAACGGGACCTGGTACATCATCTACAGCGGCGGCGGCAGCCGGGTCGCGCGGTTCGGCGGCGCCTCCATGATCCCGGTCCCCGGCGATTACGACGGCGACGGCCTGGCCGACGTCGCGGTGCTCCAGCGCGAAACCGCGACCTGGAACGTCCTCTACAGCGGCGGGGGCAGCCTGTCCCTGCCGTTCGGCTACAAAACCATGACCCCGGTCGCCGCGGACTACGACGGCGACGGCGCGACGGACATCGCCATGTACCATCCCGCCTCCGGCGCGTGGTTCATCCGCCAGTCCACCACGCTGGGCGTCCGGAAGGTCGTGCACGGCGGTTCCGACCGGATTCCCGTCCTGCTCAATTCCACGATCCTGTCCTGGTTCGGGCTGCTCTAGGCCGGACCGGGCGACCCTTCCGGCTCTTTCCGGGCCGGGCAACCGATTCTTCGGCGGCCCGGCCCGTTTTTCATGCCCCCCCCAACCCAATTCTTTCGCATTTATTTCACGAAATCCTTTGACAAACCAACCGATTCCTTGAAAATCGAAGATGGCTGGAGCGACTCTCGACGATGAAGCAAACGCAAACAAAGGAGAAGGACGTGAAAAAAGGACTGATTCTGGTGCTGACCGCGTTGATGCTGTTTGGATTGGTGGCGCCCGCCGGCGCAATTCCCTACATTTCCACGGATCAATTGATCAACTACACGGCCAATGGATCCTTTTTCTGGGCCATGATCTGGGACTACACCCATGGCTGGCGGGAATCCGCCACGCCGGGCCCCGTCAATTACGACTATTGGCTTGGATACGATCTGGACTGGTACGGGGAAGTCCACGTGGCCTATCTGTACAATTGGGCCACGGGCCGCTACATCGAAGCCCAGGCGCTGCGCAACGTCGTGCTGTAGGCAGACCCGACGCAATCCGCAACCGGATCTTGCCGCCAGCGCGCGGTCGCGCTGGCGGCATTTCGAGCATTGAATGCCGCAACCATGAAGATTCCGCGAATGGCCGTCTATGCGCTAGGCGCGCTGGCGGCTTCCTTGGCGTTTGGCCAAGCCATCGAACGGTCCGGCGCGGCGGCTTCCATGACTGCCCCGGATGCGTTGCCCGTTCTGGATGCGGCCGGTAGCGGCACCGGCTTCCAGTACGAGCAGATCCCGACCGCCACGAACGTCTATGCGGTCGTCGTCTCCAACGGCGCGCCCGTGCTGGTGTCGGATTCGTTCCTGTCCCTGATCCTCCAGTCCGGCATGGCCCCGGACGTCCAGCAGGCGGCGCTGCAGCAATATCCCGCCATGGTCCAGGACAACTTCGCCGCGATCATGGAAACGACCTTCCCGGTCAAGGAGCAAGCGCCGGCCACGCGCTTCGCCGGCATCGAATGCGCGGCGGCGAACGGCGCCAGCATGACGGTGGACCAAGACGATCTGGCCGGCCCCTACGTCCGCATCCAAGTGCGGGATCCCAACGGCAAAACGGAATCCTTTTCCATCAACCGCACCTTCGTCGAAGGGCTTCTGGCCCGGGAGGAAACGGACGGCGACAAATTGCTGTCCTCGGTCACCTCGTTTCCGTTTCGGCTACCCGAGTCGGCGCGCGTGGGCTTCGCCTATCTGACGCGCGAACAGATGAACGACCAGATCCTGCGCATGGAGGCCTTCCAGAACCAGGAAATCGTCCGCATGCCCCGGTTCTACCGGGAAAAATCTGCGGAAGTCCTGGACGCCTGGAGCAACCGCCCGCGGGCCGTCGTGCCGGCGCCGGCCGCGGCGGATTCGCCGCCGGCTGCTTCCGCCGGCCCGCGCAAAGCCGGTGCCGTCCCGCAACCCCCGAAAGCGACCACGGCCGCCGCGGAAGAGCCACCCGCCGCGCCGGTGGAGCCGCCGGCCACCGGCCCGCGCCCCCGCAATTGGCCGGCGCTGGCCGGCTGGGGCGTGGCCGCGCTCGCCCTTGCCTGGGCGATCCAGCGCCGGAAACCGTAGCGGGCGCGGTTCAGCGCGCGCGGTGGGGGGTCCAGGGCTGGCCCCACTTCTTCTCGAAATAGGCGCGGTTGGCTTCGAACAAACGCTGGTATTCGTCGGGCGGGATCTTGGAAAAACTGGCCATGCCGTAGTGGTGGACGAAAACGTCTTCGCAGCAAACCACGCGCAGACCGAGCCGGCGGACCGCCTCGGCGTAGTCCACGTCCTCGAACATGCCGACCTTGTAGCCTTCGTCGAGTTCGCCCGTCCGCGTGAACACCTCGCGGCGGAACGCCACGCAGTACATCGCCAGCACCGGGATGTCGAACATCCGGCCGGCGCGAGCCGCGGTATAGTCCTGCGCGAACCGTTCCATGTCCAAGATACTGCCGTAGGACGTTTCGATCTTGGCCTCGTTGCCGGTCCAGTTCGTCACGGGTCCGACCAGGCCGAGATCCGGTTGCGCGGCCCGCGCGACGAGTTTGCCCAGCCAATCCGGCGGCACGACGACGTCGTTGTTGAGCAGCACGAAGACGTCGCAGTCGTCCAGCAAGCGCAGCCCGACGTTGTTGGCCGCGGCGAACCCGAGGTTCCGCCCGTTTTCCACGACCTGCAGCCGCGGTTCGCGCGCGGCCTGTTCGCGCAGATACGCCAGCGTGTCCGCATCCGACCCGTTGTCCACCACCACCACGCGGAAGTTCGGCCAAGCCGTCCGTCCAAACACGCTTTCCAGGCATTGCCGCAAATACGGCAGGCCGAAATAGGACACCACGACGATGCCGGCCTTGGGACAAGGCCCGGCCGGCGCCGGCGGCACCGGCGGCAGCGGCCCGCCGATCGGCAACAGGGAGTCGTCGTGGACCGCCGCGGGGGGCGGCGCGGATTTCGCGCGACCGAAGCGGCGCGCCAAGGCTTGGAGAATCATGTTCATCAGGTTCCGATCTGGACGTCGGTATCGAACCAGGTGTAGTAGCGGCAGCGGTAGCGGATTTCGCGGTTGCGGTCCTTGATTTCGCGCGCGGGATTGCCCACCGCGATGCGCCACGGGGCGACGTCCTTGGTGACGATCGCCCCGGCGCCGATGACGGCGCCCTCCCCGATCGTCACGCCGCCGCGAATGATCGCGCGCGCGCCGATCCAGACGTGGTCGCCGATCGTCGTCGGCCCGCCGCAGGTGGCGAAATCCGGGTTCTGGGGATCGTGGTCCATGGAGAGGATGTACACTTCCGGCGAAATGCTGCAGTTGGCGCCGATTTTCACGCCGAGCCGGCCGTCCACGTAGCAGCGGCGGTTCAGGATGGTGTGGGGCCCGATCTCCACGAAATCGCCCGTGAAGAAACAGCCCATGTGGACGCAACAATCCGGGCCCAGCTTGTAGCCCAGCACGCGGCGATAGTAGGCGTTCCGCAGGCGGAACGACGGCAGCGCCGCGACCCCGTGGTTGCCGACCGCAAGGGCGGCGGCGCGCAGAAATCCTTTCCAGCTCATCGCGGCTCCTTGCCGGCGTCCAGCCGGCGATAGAGATTGCCCAGGTCGCGCCGGGCGATCCGGTGGTTGTCGTAGACGTCGAACGCGCGTTGGCGCGCGCAAGCAACCATGGCCGCGGCGCGGGCCGGATCCAACAGCAATTCGACGACCCGGTCCGCGAACGTCTCCGGCGCGTCGGCCACGAACACGTCGCGGCCGTCTGCGAAGCCTAGATCCTCGACGGCGATGGAGGTGGCGACGCACGGGCGGCGCAAGGCGGCGTATTGGACCACCTTGGTCCGCAGGCCCGCGCCCGAGACGAGCGGCGCGATGCAGACGGCCGCTTTCTGGATCCACGGCCGCACGTCGGGCACGCGGCCGGTCACGACCACGCCGGCGCCGTCGTGGTAGCGCTGCAGTTCGGCGGGCGGATGGGCGCCCACCAGCCAAACGCGCAGGTCCGGCACGGACGCCAGGATGCGCGGCCGGACGTCCCGCATGAACCAATGGACGGCATCCACGTTGGGATAGTGGATGAAATTGCCGGTGAAAACGAGCGAACGGGGTTCCGCCGGCTGTTCCGGCACGTCGAATTCGGGGCGGTTGATCCCGTGATTCACCACGTAGAAGGTCTGGCCGGCCGCGAAGCGGGACAGGAACTCGCCGTCCTTGGCGGTGACGACGATCTGGGCGTCCGCCTGTTTCACGTCCAGGATTTCGGTCTTCAGCATGGTCAGCAACTGGGCCAGGCGGCGGAGCCAATCGGGCGAGAGCGGCGGCAGCCGGCGCAGATCGATCCAGAGGCTGCACGAGACCGCTTCCATGTGCGTGTAGACGTGGTGGCGGCCCAGCCGGCGGTCGAAACTGTTCAGGGCGCGCGGCCATTCGTAATGCACGACGTCCGCGGGCTGCCCGTCGAGCAGGCCCAGCAACTTGTCGGCGCAACCCGCCTCGAGATCCTCGAAGCTCAGCCGCAGCAGTCCGCGGCAATGCGGTTCCAGTTCCAGCAGAGCCGCATGGTCCCGGAGCCGGTCGTACCAGGCGCCCACGTAGACGTCGTGGTCCGCGCCCAGCGCCTTGATGAAATCGGCCACGCGGCTGCCGCCGCCGTGCACCGGATTCGGAAATTCCCCGCACACGAACAAAATGCGCCGCCGCGCCGGCGGCACCGCGGCGGGCGGTTCCAGATCCGCGGCGCGCAGCACGGCCGAAGCGGCGCCCGCGCCGGTCGCGCGCAGCGCGCCGATCATGCCGCCGTAGACGGCTTCGTCGGACCGGGTCAGATACGGTCCGATCTTGGCGGAAATCAGGGCCGGATCGACGTCCAGTTCCAGTTTTTCCAGCACCCAGGCCAGATCCGGCAAATCCACAATGCGGTTGCGCTGACGCCATTCGGACCAGCGCCGGGCCAAAGCGTTCAGGGCCTTGGCCCGCAGGCCGGGATGCAGCGCGTACTGCACCAGGCGGAACGGCAGCGCCAACAGCCCCGCGCCGACGGCGGCCAACGGCCGCACTCGCGCATAGACGCGGTGCAACGTTCGCTGCGCAGGCAACGGCAGCGCGTCCACGAGCCGATGCCGCAACGCCCGCGCCCCGCGAACCAGCCGGCGCAACCCTTGCTCCATTAACCGCAACGGCGCCGCCAGACGCCACGACCAGCTGCGGTGGACGTCGGCCAAGCCTTGGAGCGCCGCGGCCTTTTCGGCCGACAATCGCGCCTCCTCGGCTTGGAAATCGGCCGCCAGCCGGGCCGATTGCTCGCTCATCCGCGCGATTTGCGTGGCGCATTCCGACTGCAGCCGGGCGATTTCCGCCTCGTAGATGGAGCCGTTTTGGACCAACTGGCTTTCGCGCTCGGCAACGAGCGCCTCCAGCGAATCCGTTTTATGGCGCGCCAGATCCAGGTAGGTCCGGGGCGGCACCCCGAGCAGGGCCATCCGTTCGCTTTCGGCATGCGCCGCCTGCGAAATCCGTTGCCACTCCCGGCTTTTGCCGGCGACCTGCCCCAGGAGCGCGGCCTGAACCCGTTCGCGGTGGCGGTCCAGGCGCTCCCAGACCTGCGCCGGGATGCCGACGTCCCGTTGCGCCAACAGCAAGTCCGGGGCACCGGACCAAGCGCCGGCCAGATGCCGCGCAACGTCGGCGCCCGCTTCCTGCAGGAATCCCGCATATTTCGGAGAAGCCTGGTTGTGGGCCGGCACGACCAGCACCGCCGGTACGCCATAGGCCAGCGCCGTGATCAGGCCGTGCAGCGAATTCCCGACGTAGCCCCGGGCGGAGCCGATCAGCCGCGCGACGGATTCCAGGCTGGCGCATTCCGTGGCCACGCGCGCTTCGACGTGCGCGGCCCGCAACGCGGAAGCCATCGCTTCCGCATCGAATTCCCAGCGCATCAGCGGCAACACCACGACGTCGTCCGCGCCCGATTGCTTCCGCAAGCGGAGCACGGCCTGGCGC
This sequence comes from Verrucomicrobia bacterium UBA2281, assembly GCA_002347655.1. Lineage (GTDB taxonomy): Bacteria > Verrucomicrobiota > Kiritimatiellia > CAIQIC01 > Lenti-01 > Lenti-01. The sequence continues at coordinate 21,465 of DDWR01000008.1, forward strand.
ACGTCCCCCGGCCGCGTGCGCAGATCGTAGTGCGAAAGGCTCAGCACCAGATGGCCGCGCCGGTCGCTTTCGGGCCAGAAGCGCGCGACCGCGATCGCGGTGTCCGCCACGACCTCGATCGGCTGGGCCGTCAGCCCGGCCAGATGGCCTTGGCTGCGCCGGTCGCGCACGGACAGATAATCGACGCATTCCAGCGCCGCGCGCGCCGCCGGCGCGAAGAACTCCGGCAGCGGCCCCGGCACGCCGGGCGCGTTCCACGCCACCGGCACGTCCAGCTTGGCGGCCAACAGCGACGCGCCGGCCCACGTGCTCGGCAAGCCGGCGAACGGCACGTCCAGACGTTGCGCCCATTTCGGCGCGCTCCAGGCTCCCGCCTGGACGATGTCGCCGCCGCCGACCAGGATCCCGTCCCAATCCGTCCGCTCGATCGCTTCGCGCACGCCGAGAATGGGCCGGGCATCGGACCAGGCAGTCGCCAGACCGGTGGGCGCCACGTGGGTGAAGGCGAAATCCGGCCAAAGCCGTTCCGCCACGAACGGAAAGAGCAAATCCCCGTAGCTGTCGTGGTCGAAGACGCCGAAATGGGCGATGTTCTTCATGGCGCCGGCGTCTCGGCCGCGACGTTCGTTTCCAAGGCGCAGAATCCGACGAACCGCTTGCGGGAATGGATCGTCAGGGCGGTCAGGTTGTAGAGCCGGTGATGGGCGACGATTTCCCCGTCCACGTATTCGCTGCACCCGACGTTCAGCAAGTACGCGCCGGGGGCGACCGCCAGCTTCTGCCGGAACCGGACGGCGACCGTCTCGCCGGCCCGTCGCGGTCCCAGTTCGAAGCCTTCGAATTCCGTGTTGGTGCCGACGATTTCGCGCCCCTTGGCGTCGGTCAGGAAATAGCCCGCGATGGGCCGCCGGCAATCCTGGTTGAAGCGCAGGACCACCCGGATTTCGACTTCGTCGGCGTTGTCGATCAGGGCCGTGGGCTGGCCGGCCGGACCCAGCACGCCCCAATCCAGGATGGTGGCCACGCCGCCGCCGTATTCCTCGGTGCATTTCTCGCGCTTGAAACAGGCCTGCAAGGTTCCCGTCCAGCCCGGGGCGGCCGGAACGGCCGCGGCCGGCGGCGCGGCGGCCTCGAGCGCGTGGGTGGACATCAACTGCTTGAACTTGTTGACCACGTCGCCGGCGCGGCCGCGGGCGACGATCCGGCCATGGTCGAGCAGGATCGCGGCGCCGCAGAACTCGACGATCGAGCCCAGATCGTGCGAGACGAGCAGGACGGCGGTGCCGGCATCCCGCAGCCGGCAGATGGCCTGGTAGCTCTTCTGCTGGAATTCGACGTCGCCCACGGCCAAGGCTTCGTCCACGATCAGGACTTCCGGTTCCACGTGGATCGCGCAGGCGAAGGCCAGCCGCACGAACATGCCGCTGGAGTAGTGCTTGACGGGCTGGTGGATGAATTCGCCGATGTCGGCGAAGGCCAAAATGCCGGGCACGCGCGCTTCCATTTCCCGGTGGGAGTACCCCATCAAGGTCCCCTGCAGGAACACGTTCGCCAGGCCGGTCAATTCCGGATTGAATCCCGTGCCCAGTTCCAGCAGCGCGGACACGCGCCCGTTCACCCGGACCTGGCCGACCGTCGGCGTGAGCACCCCCGCCAGGATCTTCAGCAGCGTGGATTTGCCCGAGCCGTTGCGGCCGATGATGCCCAGGGTTTCCCCGCGGCGCATCGCGAAGGCGACGTCCTGCAAGGCGAAGAAATCGCGGTGGAATTTCCGGCCGCCCGGATGCAGGGCTTCCTTGAGCCGGTCGAAGGGCCGGTCGTAGAGCGCATAGACCTTGCTCAGCCCGTCGACCTGGATGATGGCGTCCGGTTCCATGCGCACCTCAGAGCACGTCCGCGAAATGCGGCCGCAGCCGCCGGAACACCAGCCGCGCCGCGCCCGCGAGCAGGAGCGTCAGCGCCCAAAACCCGAGCGTGGTGGGCCCGTGCTGCCACACCCAGGCTTGGCCGAACAGCGCGTCGCGATAGCCGTCCACGACGTAGCCGACGGGGTTGAGCTTGAACACCCAGCGGAACCGCTCCGGCACCATGGCGACGGACCACAGGATGGGCGTCAGCCACATGCCGAACTGGACCACGATGGCCAGCAACTGGTTCAGGTCGCGGAAAAACGGCAGCACGGCCGCGGTCAGGCTCCCCAGCGCCGCCACCAAGGCCAGCGCGCAGAATCCGTAGTAGGGCAGTTGCAGGAGATGCCACGTCGGCGCAACGCCCAGCGCCCCATTCAGCGCCAGCAGCACCGCGACGAACGCCCAGTGGAAGAACAACGCCGCGAGAATCCGCACCAGCGGCAGCAGTTCGACGCGGAAAACGACTTTCTTGACCAGATAGGAGTATTCGGTCAGCGCGTTCGTGGCCGCGATCCAGGCCTCGGCGAAGAAAAACCACGGCGTCAGTCCGGCCGCCAGCCAGAGGCCATAGGGCACGCCGGTGGTCGTCGGCGCCGCGCGAAAGCCCACCTGGAAGACGAACCAGAACAGCAGGATGGTCGCGATCGGCTGCGCGAAGGCCCAGAGGATGCCGAAATAGGACCCCGCGAAGCGCGAGCGGAAATCGTTGCGGGCCAGTTCCCAAACCACCATCCCGACCCGCCGGTTGCCGGCCAGGCCTGCGGAATTCTGGGTCATGCCGCCCGTTTGCATATCTGGCTGTATCCCTATTGATTTTCCGGCGTCACGTCAATCGTCGCGGCGTCCCGCGCGGCCCGCTTCCGGGGCCGCCGGTCAGGGCCGGGTCAAGGTCAAGCTCTTGAGGGCCACGCCCAAGGTGCGCTGGTCGGCGCCCGCGCCGAGGGAAACCGGGCTGACCGCTCCGGGAAGGCGGAAGGCGATTTTGAGGAAGTCGTTGGTGATCCAGTCCTGCGGCACGCGGAAGGAAGTCGTCTCCAATTCGGCATTCGTCAGGCGGACGTTTTCGAGCAGGCGGTCGTTGGCATAGACGGACACGTCCTGCGCCTCCACCTTTCCGGGCACGCGGTAGGGCACCCAGTTGATCGCCAGCTGCACGTCCCCTTTCGCGGGCGCCAGCGGCAGGCCCAGGCTGGCGTACGGCTGCGTGGACCAGACGATGGTGTGGTCGCTCTCGCCCCACCCCAGTTCCAGATAGTGCGGTCCGTTGCGGCCGCGGCCGAAGGTCAGGATGGTTTCGGAACCGATCGGCTCGGGTTCGAAGCGCAAAACCCGCCCCGGCTCGTAGACGGTCCGGGTCGGCCGCCACGATTCCTCGTGCCGGCCGGGGCCTTCGATGACGTATTCGTGCAGCGGGGACAGATAGTCGTTGCCGGAGAGCCAGCGCCAGGCAAAGGTGTACCAAAGGCGTCGGCGCGGGGTTTCGGCCGGAGCCGATTGAGTCAAAACCCAGCCGTCGAACGGATGCTCCACGCCCAGTTCGCTACAGACGGTCGCGGGGATATCCGCCAGCGTGGCGGGCAACTCGGACGTCTTCAGGTCGCCGCGGGCGCCGGCGGGCTTGACCAGCAGCAGCGACAGCGCGGCGCCTTGGAACAGATCGTTGCGGTAGAACTCGTCGTCCGGCCGCTGGCCGCGCTCCGGATCGTAGATGCCGATCGGGCCGAAGCCGTGGTCGGCGGCGATCACGATCAAGGTGTTGTCGTAGACCTCCATGGATTTCAGTTTGCCCAAAAACCGCTCGACGATGTTCATCATGGCGATCGCCTGGCGCCGATAGCTCCCGCGTTTCTCGGGCATGTCTTCCGCTTCGAGGTTTTCGTTGAGGTTCAGCGGCGCGTGGATGCCGTTCAGGTGGTAGAACTTGAACGTCGGCGGCCCGGGCTGGACCTGCGCCTGCGCTTCCATTTCCTCGATGAACGTCACGTCCTTGTTCCGCCGCTTGGCCGGCGCGGAGGCGGACTTCTTCCGGCCGATCCGGCTTTGCAGGAACCAGTGGTTGTCGGCGAAGATCCGTTTCTTCAGCGGCTGCGGCACCGCCTGGAACCAGGCGGGATCCAGCAGGCGGGCGAGCAACTCGCGATCGCGCCGCCACTCCACGCGGAACCGGGTTTCCTTCAAATTGTCGGCGTTCTCCGGCGTGAGATAGACCGTGATGGGCACCATGGGATACGTTTCGGAACGGAAGCCGGCGCGTTTCAGGACGGTCGGCAGGGCCGGGCCGTCGAAGCGCTCCTTGACGAAATCCACGTACGGCACGGAATTGTCGTAGTAGTCCCCGGTCAGGATGACCGGAACCGACGGCTGCGTGACCGGAAACCCGCCGACGGCGTCGGAGTACAAGGTGAAGCCGTCCAGGCCAGCGAACAGTTCCGGGTTTTCGTCCCGCAACTGCTGGAACAGGGAGGTCTGGAAGGTATCCAGAACCAACACGATGGCGTTGCGGTCGGCCGAAAACGCGAATTTGCCGCGGACGTCCAGGGCATATTGGTTCCACCACGGCGTCGCCGCGGAAGACAACGTGGTCGCGGCCAGATGCGCCGTGCCGAGGAATTGGGTGGCCAGCAGGATCGCGCAGATCTTGCCGACGTGGGGTGCCAGGCGCCGGCGCAGGCCGAAGACCAAGGCCCCGCCGCCCAGCCACAGGACCGCTTCGCTCGCCAGCGCCCGGCGGTTGGCCGGACTGGCCCAGTCCATGGCGGCGCCGTTCAGCACGCCGTAGTCGCCGGGATTCAGCGCGCTTTGCAGCCACGCCAGAACGCCGAGCGCGAACGTGGCCAGCCAAAACCAAAAACGGACCCGGCGCGGCACCAGCCGCAGGAACAGCGTCAGCGCCGCGGTGCCCGCCAAGGCCGCCGTCGCCAAATAGAACAGCAGCCGCGGAAACGTGATCGTGAATTCGTAGAAGTTGCCGAGAAACAGCCGCAACGGCACGAACAGCAGAACCGTGGCGGCGAGCAAGGCGCTGGCCAACGCCAAGGCCGGTCCAGTCGGAGCGCGATCAGGAGACGGTGAAGAAGCCATGTCCCGTCTTTAATCCGCCGACACTCTTCAAGGCAAGCCAAACCACGAATAGATCTGGGGATAGAGCAGCACGGGAATCCGGTCGGGACCGCCGAGAACGACCTTGCGGACGGTCAGCGTGGAGGATTGGCGGATGAACCAGGACCCGGACGACGGATGGTACGTGGCGATGTCGGTGGCGCCGTCGCCGTCGTAGTCCGCCTGGACCGGCACGTGGGTCTTGTAGCCGAACGGCAGGATCAGGCTGCCGCCGTTGCTGTAGTTGATGCACCACTTGGAAGTGGCGCGGCTGAGCACGGCGAGATCGGCCTTGCCGTCGCCGTCGTAGTCGCCCGGCACCGGAATCGTGCCGGCCCAGCCCAGTTGGCGCACGCGGCTGCCGCCGCCGCTGTAGAGAAGGTACCAGTTGCCGTTGGACGGGCGGTAGACCGCGACGTCCGTGGCGCCGTCGCCGTCGTAATCCGCCGGGACGGGCACGTCCGTTTTCGATCCGAACGTCCGGCTGTAGCCCCCCGCCGTACTGCACAGGAAGTACCAGATGGACTTGTCGGGATAGAACAGCGCCAGATCGGCCTTGCCGTCGCCGTCGTAGTCGCCCGGCACCGGCACGGTCTTGGTCCAGCCGAACCGGATGATGCGGGAGCCGCCCGAACTGTACTGGAAATACCAGTCGCCCGTGGCGCGCTGGAACAGGGCGATGTCCACGATTCCGTCGCCGTCGTAGTCCGCCGGCACGGGCAGCATCGTGGACGAACCGAACGGCACGGTCCAATCGGCGTCGGTGCTCAGCAACAAATTCCAGGAGCCCGTCGCGGGCTGGAAGGTGGCGACGTCCGCCTTGAAATCGCCGTCGAAATCGCCCTCGGCCGAGACGCGCGGATGGGTGGCGGCCGCCCACTGGTTGACGGTGAAGGTCCGGCTGCTCGTGCCGCTGGCCACGGTGATCGTGCCGGAACGCGCTCCGCCCACGTTGGCGGCCACGGAATAGGTCACCGTGCCGTTGCCCGAACCCGCGTTGCCGGCGGTGACCGCCAGCCACCCCGAATTGGCCGTCGCGGTCCACGCTCCGCCGGCCGTCACCGCAATCGTCTGGCCCGCGGCCCCGGCGGCGGGATGCAGCCGGACGGTCGGCGAAATGCCCAGCGCGGCATTGGCCAACCACTTGGAAATATACGGATAGGACACGTTGAAGCGGCCGTAGTAATCGAGCGCGCTCGGACTGGAACACGAGGAATAGCCGCCGTAGAGCTGGCCGATGAATTCTTTGTTCGCGTTGAACAGCGGGCTGCCGCTGCTGCCGGGTTCCGTCACGCCGTCGAACCAGCGCACGTCCCAGAAATTGGCATCCGACGACACGAGCCGCCCGAACGAAATCCGCTTGTAGGAACCGTCCGGATGGTGGATGCCGGCCAAATTTTCAGCGCCGCCGGGCGTGGCGGTCGACCAGCCGGCATAGGTCACGCCGCCGGGCGTGGCGGTCCGCAACCGCAGGAAGGCGAAATCGTTGCCCACGTTCACGGAGCGGCCCGCCAAATAGACCGCGCCGCCGCCGGTGCGGGGCACCGACATCAGGCTGGGCGGCGCGCCGTTGCACGTGCTTGTCTGGTAGAACCAGTAGAACTCCGTATCGTCCGCTTCGCCTTGGCTGGCCACGCAGTGGTTGGCGGTCATGAAATAGTCGATGAAGGTTCCGGGGTCCTGGTCGTTCAGGAGGCAGCCCGTGCACCACAGGAACCCGGTATCCCCCACCGTTCCGATGCCGGCGACGCCGTTGCCCGTCGCGGTCCAGGCGGGATAACAGGTGACGTCGTTATGGCAATTGCCTACTTTCGTCGGCGCCACGGGATCGCGATAGACGTGGATGATCCGGGCGATCTCGAACCGGACCTGGTCCGGCGCGACCTCCGGCGGGCAATGGCATTCCACCACGACGCCGTCCGCGAAGATCGTCCCCGTCCAGAACCGGTCCCGGCCGTCCAAGCCGGCCGCGTCGTAGGGTCCGCGGATCTGCGTCGGATCGCCGACGCCGTAGGCCACGATCTCGACGCCTTCCGGCAAGTACAAATCGGAAATCTGCACGCGGATGCCGATGGCGCCGGGCGATTCGACGGCGAAGCGCCAGACGTGGCCGCCGTCGGGCAGGGCGGTCCACGCCCCGAGGCGGGATTTGTTCGCCGCCGCGAACGCCGGCTCCGGCAACTCCCGGAACGCGCCGATGCGGATGCCTTTTTCAAGCGGATCGGCCTGGGCGTCTTCCGCCGCCAGCGCGGACAGATCCAGTTCCGGCAGTCGGACGGAAACCGGCACCGGCGCCAGGCCGGCTTCGACCGAACGGGGTATTTTCGTCCGTTGGACTTTTGCGGCTACGACCGGCTTGACCTCCGCCCCGACCGAATAGACCGGCTCATCCGCCGACGACTGGACGAAACACCCCGTTGCGCCCCACACGAACGCTACCGCTACCGCTGTCCATGGCTTCATGGTGGCCTCCCAATTGATTCCGACATTCTATCCTGCGCACGCGCCTCAAACAAGGGCGAACGGCAGCGAATTCCCAAACGGGCGGCAGGGGCTTGGCGGAGCCCCCCCATCAAGACAGCCCGAACCAGGAATGGATCAAGGGAATGAGCAGGACGGGAATATGGCCCGGTCCGCCCAGCGTTTCCTGCCGATGGGCGCCGTTGGAGGACTGGCGGAGGTACCATCTCCCGCTGGGGGAATGGTACATGGCGACGTCCGCGGCGCCGTCGCCGTCGTAATCCGCCGGCACGGGCGTCATGGTCTTGTAGCCGAACGGGAGGATCAGGCTGCCGCCGGCGCTGTAGTTGATGCACCAGGTCGAGGTGGCCCGGCTCAGCACCGCGAGGTCCGCCCGGCCATCGCCGTCGTAGTCCGCCGGCACCGGCACCGTACCCGCCCAGCCCAGTTGCGTGACCCGGCTGCCGCCGCCGCTGTAGATCACGTACCACGTGCCGCTGGACGGACGGTAGACCGCGATGTCGGTCGCGCCGTCGCCGTCGTAGTCCGCCGGCACCGGCACGTCCGCCCGCCCGCCGAACTGCACGCTGGAATACCCTTCGGTGCTGCCGAAGAAGTACCAGCGCGCCGAGGCCGGATAGAACAGGGCCAGATCGGCCCGGCCATCGCCGTCGTAGTCGCCCGGCAAGGGGATCATGGTGCTGTTCGGACCGAAGGTGACCCGCCGCGAGCCCCCGCCGCTGTTCAGGATGAACCATTCGCCCGAGGCCGGCCGGTACAGCGCGACGTCCGTCCGTCCGTCGCCGTCGTAGTCCGCCGGCACCGGCACCATCGTCCGCGAGCCGAACGCCTGGGTCGCGCTGCCGCCGGCGCTGTACTGGAAAATCCAGTTGCCGTCCGCCGGCCGGAAAACCGCGCCGTCCGCCGTCCCGTCGCCGTCGAAGTCCCCCGCCGCCGCCCCGCCCGGCCGGACGAACTCGAAGGCCCCCACGTCGTAGCGCGGGGGGGCGCCCGGCGCGCCGGAACGGGGGCGCACGGTGCCGTCGTAATCGTCCGCCACTCCCGGATTCGCCGCGCCCGCATCGATGCAGGGCGAGCCTTCGGCCAGATGGAAATCCCGACCGGCCAAATCGACGAAAGCGGGCGCATCCGCGAAGTTCGACCCGCCCGGACTCGGCGTCGTGCAGTTGTTTTCGAAAACGGAAAAAGAATCCGACACGTTGCCGCCAACCGGCGCCAAATTGTAATAGACGACGTTGTTCCAGGAGGTGATCGCCGTGCTGCGGATGCCGCCGCCGAAAGAAGCCGACGTGTTCGACACCACCGTGCAATGCGCCACGTACCCGCCCCCCGAACTAAATATCCCCCCTCCAGCTCCGGCGGCCTGATTGCCCACCAGAACCGAATTGACTATTTTTCCGGCGGTATCAATGGAGACGCCGCCGCCTTCCATAAGCACCGCGCGGTTGTCGGCGATCCAACAGTTCGAGATCGTTCCGGCGGCTTGCAGCCCCACGCCGCCGCCGTAGTTCGACGCCACGTTGCCGCGGATGATGCACCGGTTCAGCGTTCCCGCCGTCTCCTCGTAGATGCCCGCGCCGCCCCACGCCGAGTTGGCCAGATTGCTCTCGATGGTGCAATCCTCCACCCGCGCCGGAGAAGCCCGGAGCAGGATGCCCCCGGCTGTCTCCGCTTGGTTGCCGACCAACCGGCAATCCCGAACGGTGCTGGCCGCGTACATGACGATCCCACCCCCGGCGCCCACCGTAAAACCGTTTTGGATGGTGAAGCCCTCGATCCAGCTGTTTTCGCCGCTGATCGCCAACCCGCGCCGGAATCCCCCCCCATCGATGACGGCTTCCCGGCTCACCGCGCTCCGCAAGGTCAAGGTCTTGCCGGCCGGAATCTGCACGGTTTCGGGAATCAAATAGACCCCCGGCGCGACGAGGATTTCATCGCCGCTGACCGCCTCATCGATCGCCAGTTGGATGCTCGTGGACGCGCTTTCCCACGTGGTGTACGGCGCAGCCGGCGTCGCGTTCCACACGTTCACGTAGCGCGTCGCCGCGAAGGTGGGTCCGACAGCCAACAACCCCAAAACGCAAGCCAATCCCAGATTCGTGATCTTCATGGCCGTCCTCCTGTCTAGGATTTTAGTTTAGGCGGGTTGCTTCATCCTGCACAAGCACAAGTTTGCCGTCATTGATAAATACAAGCCGTTGGGATTCCGCCTTGTTTTACGGCAGCGCGAACCAGGAATGGATCAGGGGATAGAGCAGGACGGGAATCTGGCCCGCGCCGCCCAGCGTTTCCTGCCGGTGGGCGCCGGTCGTGGACTTGCGGATATACCATTTTCCGCTGGCGGCGTGGTACATGGCGATGTCCGCGGCGCCGTCGCCGTCGTAGTCCGCCGGCACGGGCGTCATGGTCTTGTAGCCGAACGGGAGGATCAGGCTGCCGCCGGAGCTGTAGTTGATGCACCAGGTCGAGGTGGCTCGGCTCAGCACCGCGAGGTCCGCCCGGCCATCGCCGTCGTAGTCCGCCGGCACCGGCACCGTACCCGCCCAGCCCAGTTGCGTCACCCGGCTGCCGCCGCCGCTGTAGATCACGTACCACGTTCCGCTGGATGGGCGGTACACGGCGACGTCGGTCACCCCGTCGCCATCGTAGTCCGCCGGCACCGGCACGTCCGTCTTGGCGCCGAACTGCACGCTGGAATACCCATCGTGGCTGCCGAAGAAATACCACCGCGCCTGGGCCGGATAGAACAGGGCCTGATCCACCTTGCCGTCGCCGTCGTAGTCGCCGGGCAACGGCACCATGTCGGCGTTCGAGCCGAACTTGACCTTCCGCGAACCGCCGCCGCTGTTCAGGATGAACCAGTAGCCCGTGGACGGCTGGTACAGGGCGACGTCCGCGATGCCGTCCCCGTCGTAGTCCGCCGGCACCGGCACCATCGTCTTGGACCCAAACGCCCAGGTCGCGCTCCCGCCGGCGCTGTACTGGACGCTCCAGTTCCCGTCCGCCGGCCGGAAAACCGCGATTTCCGCCGCGCCGTCCCCGTCGAAGTCGGCGGGCACGAACGCCGCGCGCGCATATTCGTATGCACCCACGTCGAACAGCGCCGGTCCGGACGCCCGCCCGGCCAACGGCCGCGGATTGCCGTCGTAGTCGTCGCCCGGCGCCTGGTCCGCCGTGCCCGCGTCGATGCACGGCGAGCCCGGCAGGAGATGGAAATCCAGCAGGGCCCGGTTCACAAACGCCGGCGCATTGGTGAAGCAGGTCAGCCCGTTGTTTGCCGGCATCGGTGTCACGCAGCAGTTGCTGGCTAGACTGGCGTCTGAACTGAGATATAGGTTCGCGCCGGTCGGCGCCGCATTGAAATAGAAGATGTCGTTGAGCATCCGGGTTTCATGAGCGAAGATTCCGCCGCCATAGCGCCCGGCGGCGTTGGAAACCACCGTGCAGTTGACGATGGGCGACAAGAGCCCCACCGCCCCCTGGCAAAAGATGCCGCCGCCATCCTGCGGAGCCGAGTTGTTGCAGACCACCGAATTGACCATGGCGCCGCCGTTGGCTGTTCCCTGCGACGTCAGGTAGACTCCGCCGCCGGCGCCGTCCGCCTCAAGAACCCGGTTGCCCGAAATCCAGCAATTGGACAGCATGCCGCCGTATTGGACATAGACGCCGCCACCAAAATTCGACGCCACGTTGTCGCTGATCGTGCAATTCCGGACCAGCCCCGTGGTGCCCGCATAGAACATCAAGCCGCCGCCGCAATAGGTCGCCAAATTGCTCTGGATGGTGCAGTTTTCCACCAAGGCCGCTTCATAGAGCCAAACCCCGCCGGCCCCCCACGCCTGGTTGCTGACCACCAGGCAATCCCGCAACGTGGAATAGCGTTCCAGGTAAACGCCCCCGGCATAGCCGGCGGCAATCCCGTTCCGGACCGTGAATCCTTCGACCACGCTGTTGGTGCCGAGAACTCTCACAGCCTGGCACAATCGTTGCGCGTCGATGATGGCCGCCCGGCTCTGCGTGCTGCGCAGCGTCAATCTCGTATCGAGCGGAATCGTCACGGGCGCGGCGATGCGATAGACTCCCGGCGCCACGAGGATTTCGTCGCCGCTGGCGGCCGCATCGAGCGCCGCCTGGACGTTGGTGGAAGCCGTACCCCAGTTGGCATAGGGCGGCGAGGGCGTCGGATTCGTCGCGTTCACGTAGAGCGTGGCCGCGAAGGAATTCCCCGCGAACAGCAAAGCCCAACCACAACCCCAACCCAACCGCCGGAACGTTCGCATGATCTTCCTCCTCTTCGTTCGCGCAATATGATCTTCGCCAATCTTCCCCACAAGGAGTATTGCGGGCCGCGCTCAGGGCAGCCCGAACCGGTCGTGGATCCAGGGCAGCGGATGCACGGGCAGGGTGCCGCGCCAGCCCCAGGTCTTGCGCACCAAGGTGCCCGTGGCGGACTCGACGACGTACCAGATGCCGGAATCCCGGTTGTAGATCGCCACGTCCGCCCGGCCGTCGCCGTCGTAATCCGCCGGCACCGGCACCGTCGAGGCCCAGCCCAAGGTCGCCGTGCGGCTGCCGCCTCCGGAGAGCGCCAGGTACCACTGCCCCGTCGCGCGCCGGAACGCGGCGATATCCGTCTTCCCGTCCCCGTCGTAATCCGCCGGCACCGGCACCATGGCCGCCGAACCCCAGGTCTTGCGCAGCATGAGCCCGCTGCCGGACTGGAGGATGAACCACTGGCCCGACGCCGGATGGTAGATCGCCAGATCGGTCGCTCCGTCGCCGTCGTAGTCCCCCGGCACCGGCACGACCGGAATCCCGGCCCAGCCCCATTGCGCGCTGTAGCCGCCCGCCGCCGTGCCTTGCACGACCCACCGCGCGGAATCCGGATTGAACAGGGCCAGGTCGGCTTTCCCGTCACCGTCGTAGTCCGCCGGCACCGGCACCGTCCGGCCCCAGCCGAACTGCGCCGTGCGGCTCCGGCCGCCGCTGTCCTGGATGTACCACGTGCCCGTGGTGCGCCGGTACAGCGCGAAATCCAGCAGCCCGTCGCCGTTGTAGTCCGCCGGCACCGGCATGAACGACGCCCCGCCCCACGCGAAGCGCCAGTGCGCGCCCGTGGTCAGCGCCAGCAGCCAGGTGCCCGTCGCCGGATTGTAGATGGCCACGTCGGCCGCGCCGTCGCCGTCGAAATCGCCGTCGGCCGCCAGCCCCGCGAACGGCGAGGCCGGCCACTGGCAGGCCGTGAAAGTGCCGGTCGCGCCGTTGCCCGCCACCGCGATCGTCGCCGTGCGCGCCGCGCCCGCGTTCGGCGCCACGGCGAACGTCACGGTGCCCGCGCCCGTCCCGGCCGCGCCGCCGGAGATCGCCAGCCACGGCGCGCTGGGCGTCGCCGTCCAGGGTCCGGTCGCGGCGACGGCGAGCTGCTGGCCCGCGGCGCCCGCGGCGGCATACAAGCGGCTGGCCGGCGTCACCGTCGGCGCGGGCGGTTGGATCCGTTCGGCGAGGCGGCACCAGAGGTGCCACGCCGCGTAGGCCTTCCGGTTGGCGTTCAGCGGTTCGCTGTGCGCGGAATCGCAGACGTACCAATCGACGCCTTCGACGTGGCTGTTCTGCCAGGCGATCGCCCAGTTGCCGATCTGCGTGCCGCCGGCGGAATCGTACACGCCGCAGTCGTCGTTCACGTAGGGATAATAGACCCCGTCGGGATCGTAGTGCTCGATGTCGTTGAAGTCGTAGAGCACCCGGTTGCCGGAGGCGCACCAATTCCGGATGGCTTGGCAGGCCGCCTTGTTGTCGGCGTCGTCCCAGATGTCCACGTGGCCCGTCATGTAGACGAACGTCACGCGCGGATAGCTCTGCTCCAGCGCCGCCATCGGTTGCAGGTACTCGGAATTCAGCGTGCCGGCCGCGTACTTGTCGCCCATCTGGCCGCACCAGGACCAGACGACGACGTTGACGTCGGCATGGGCCGGATCGCCCAGATAGGCGCGGGTGTGGTTCACCCAGTCGGGATAATAGCCGACGTCGCCGTCCATGGCGTAGTCGTGCAGGTCCAGCGCGCCGCCGGTGCCGCCGTCGTTCCAGGCGAACGCGTTGGCCGGCAGCGCCAGTCCGCCGCCGCCCCCGTTGGCGAATCCGACCAGGCCGGTCATGCCGTCGGTGAGTTGGCTGCCATGGGAGGTATGGGCATAGGCGATATGCAGCGTCGCCTTGGCCCGGTCGATCTGCGCCGCGGTCAGCGCCGAGAGATCGGTATGGCGATGATCGACGACGAGGGGCGCGCCGGAACAGGTCCCGGCCAGGAAAAACGCCGCTGCCGCCAACCCACCGAACGGTCTGCCGATCCGGCTCATGCCATCCTCCTGCGCCCGTTACGGCGCTGCGTCCACGGCGCCCCCGACCGGCATTCCGCCCCCGCGGGGCGCGGGCTCAGGGCAACCCGAACCAGGAATGGATCTGGGGAATCCCTTGCGCCGGCACGTCGCCCGGTTCGCCAAACGGGCGTTTGACCAAAATGCCGGTCGACGATTCGACGATGTACCAAATGCGGGAATCCCGGTTGTAGACGGCGAAATCCGTTTGGCCGTCGCCGTCGTAGTCCGCCGGCACCGGGACCGTCGACGACCAGCCCAGCGTTTTCGTCCGGCTGCCGCCGCCCGTCAAGGCCGCGAACCACTGGCCGGAATTGCGGTTGAACGCGGCGATATCCACCCGCCCGTCGCCGTTGTAGTCGCCCTGCACCGGCACCAGGGTGGGCGCGCCCCAGGCCTTCCGCAGCAATTGCCCGTTGCCCGACTGGAAGATGGACCAGTTGCCGGACGCCGGCGTGTAGATGCCCAGGTCGACCGCGCCGTCGCCGTCGTAGTCCGCCGGCACCGGCACCACGCCGGGCCAGCCCCATTGCGCGCTGTAGCCGCCCGCCCAACTGGCCAGGATGTACCAAATGCCGCTGGCGGGATTGAAGATGGCGAGGTCCGTCTTGCCGTCGCCGTCGTAGTCCGCCGGCACCGGCACCGTGGGGCCCCAGCCGAACTGGACCATGCGGGAGCGTCCGCCGCTTTCCAGCACGTACCACGTGCCGGAACTGGGCTGATACAACCCGAAATCGAACAAGCCGTCGCCGTTGTAGTCGCCCGGAACCGGCACCATCCCCGCCGACCCCCATTGGAACGTCCATTGCGCGCCGGTTCCGAACCAGACGCGCCAAACGGCCGACGTGGGATTGAACGTGGCCAGTTCGGCCCAGCCGTCGCCGTCGAAATCGCTTTCCGCCGAAACGCCCGGCAGGGTCGCGGCCGGCCACTGGTTCACCGTGAAAGTCCGGGTGGTTTCCCCAAGGGCAACCGTGATCGTGCCCGCCCGCGCGCCGCCGGCATTCGCCTGCACGTCGAAGGTCACCGTGCCGTTGCCGACGCCGAACCCGCCGCCGACAACGGCGAGCCACGGCTGGTCCGCCGTCGCCGTCCACGCCTGCACGGCCTTGACCGCGAACGTCCGGCCCGCCGCGGCCCGGCTCGGCAACGCGGCGCTGTTGGGCGTCAGCGTCAGCGTCGCCGCCGCCTGCCACACCGTGAACGTCCCGGTCCCCCCGGCGCTGGCGACGGCGATCGTGCCGCTGCGGGCCGGGCCCGTGTTGGGCGCCACGTCGTAGAAAATCGTGCCGTTGCCCCCGCCGGACGCGCCGCTGGCGATGGCCATCCACGGCACTCCGGCCGCGGCCGTCCACGGCTGGTTGGCCGTCACCGCGATGGCTTGTCCCGCCGCCCCGGTCTCGGCCACCTGCCGGGAAAGGGGATTCAGCGCGAGATACTGGATTTTCTCGGCAAACGTGCGGGCAATGACTTCCATGCCGGCATCGTTGGGATGGAAGCCGTCGGACTGGAACAGGCCGGATCCCGAACCGAACGCCGCCTGGATGTCGGCCAGCGAAATACCCTCGCTGGCCGCCCGGGAACGCAGCCGTTTGTTGAAGGTCTCCACGCGCGACATCTGGTATGCGCGCGACCCGATCTTGGGCGGAATCGTGCCGACGACGGGAATGGCGCCGTAGGCCCGGGCCTTCAGCGCCGTCTTGATGACCGTATCCGCGGCGGCCTGGTAATCCTGGTACGGATCGTTGGTGTCGTTGGTGCCGAACATGATCAGGACGTGGGTGGGATTGTACGCGAGCATCCACTCGTCGATGTGCTTGTACCCGTAGGACGCCCACATCCCGCCCTTGCCGACGTTGATGACGTCCAGTCCCGTGTTGTTGTGCAACCGCGTCGGATACGGCACGGACACGCCATATCCATAGGTAATGCTGTCGCCGGCGCAAAGAATCCGGGTTTGGGCCGAAACCGACGGCCCGCCCACCAGCAACCCCAACCAGCCCGCCAAGACGATCTTGGACCATTGCACGTTCATCCCAGCTCCTCATCCGTTCCAGGCAATCCATCCACCCGGAATCCCAACCTATTTTTGCATTCTATGTCTGCACGGGCCCAAATCCAATAAAAATTGGTGCAAAATCCCAACCGCCCTCCCCCTCGCAGGCGCGTTCGATTTGACTTCGCCCGGAAAAAGAGCAGGCTGGAAAGGATCCATGAAGACCGCAAACAAAATCCGGACGCTCGTCGGCTGCGTCGCCGCGGGCTTGGCCCTGCTTGCCGCGTGGTACGCGCATTCGTGGTTCGGACCCCCTCCCGGAACCCCGCCGACGACCGAATCGAATCCGCCTGAGCCCCCGACAACCACCCGGGTCCTGCCGTCCGTCGCCCTTCGGGGAAGCGCCTTGGCGAACTACGACGAACGCCTGTCGTTTCTGGCGGATTCCGTTCTCGCCGTTTTAGATGGGCAATCAGACGATCCGCTGGCCGTGGTCGTCGATCTGGCCCAAAGGGCCGGTCTGGGCCAGTTGGATCCTGCAACCGATTATTCCCGCCTCCCTCCCGAAGTCGTCTTGGCTGCCATCGATCTGGGTGCGGCGCAATTCGGCGCCACCGCGGCCCGGGCCCTCCGGGAGCAATGGGAAACCGATCTGGGCGGTTCCCGACCTGCCGCTGAAACCGCCCACAACCTCCTGCTCGAAGCCCGGCTGCCCTACGGCGGCGGCTCCGCGGCCCTGGAAGGCATGATCGGCGCGAATGAACCTTCGGCCATCTTGGTCGGATTGCACGAGTTCGCCGTGGATTCCCGTTTGGCCGGCTCCGTCCGCAGCGAGGCGCTGATCCGGCTGCGCGAGGTCGTCGAACCCAACGCTTATCCGGACCACGTGCGCGAGGTCGTTGAATTGGCGCAGGAATTCGGCGGCGACTGGCTCCCCCGGGTCCAACGCTTGCAGACCTGGATGGCCGCCCCCGCCATCGATCGCGCCTTTCTCGAAAACGCGCTGGCGCCCCCCGCGCCGGGCGCGTTGGAAGATCTCGATCTGCTGGTGAGGCACGGGGGAGGAAGCGCCTTGGATGCCGAAACGGCCGCTTTCCTTCGTTCCGCCCTTGCGGATCTGGATGAAGCCGCCTGGTCGGGCCCGGACCGGCTGGCCTGGCGGCGCCTGCTCCGCGAACTCGCGGACGCTCAAAGCCCCTGACCGGCCGGCGCGGTTTTCAGCGCCTCCGGGATCGCATAGCCCCGCTGCGCGAGATGGTCCAGCAGGATGCGCCGGGCTTCCGCCGCCGAGCGCATTTTCATCTCCGCCGTCCGGCCGAGATAGTGGGCCAGCGGCTCCCGCTTCAGGACGCCGGACGTCAAATCCAGTTCGTAGCGGAACGGGCCGATCCGCATGCCGACGGCCCCCAGGCTGTAGAACGGCGGCTGCCGCCGGGATTCGTCGAGCCGCCACTTGCCCGTATCCACCAGGCGCGAATCGACCGCCGCGAAAAAGATCGGCCGATCCGCCGGCGGTTCCCCCGCCAGCAGCGACGTTCCCTCCATCCACGCCGGAATCGGCAGCCCCAGATAATCCAGCAGGGTCGGCGCGACGTCCAGATTCTGCGCGTTGGTCCGGATCCGCCCGGCCGGCCCGCCGGGCGGGAACCAAAAGGCCAGCGGAATCCGGCCGCTGGTCCAAGATTTCCCGTGGTCGGACGACAGCACCAGCACCGTGTTGTCCAGTTGGCCGGCCGTTTCCAGCGCCCGGACGATCCGCGCGAACGTCGCATCCATTTCCCGCAGCGCATCGTCGTAGAAATCCGTTTCGAACGGTTCCGCCTGGTTCCGGCCCTTGGAGAAAACGGGGTTTTCCAGATGGAACGCCGGCCCGTGCGTCTCCAGGAAGTGCACGTGCGCGAACAACGGCCGATCGCCGCGTTCCGCGATCGCCCGCAGCAGCCGTTCGAGGCGCGGCCCGTCGTCCAGCTGCGTGCCGGCGTTTTCGCCGGCCACCAGATCGTAGACCGGGCGCTCGTCCCGCACCCCCGCCGCATGGAGCAGGCGGTCTCCCAGCCGTTCGGCCGTCGCGCCGAGGAAATAGGCCGCGTTCACCCCCAGGAATTTCGCCGCGGTCGTCCGCCACCGCCCGCCGCCGTCGGTCCGGCCGTTGGCCTCGTCGAACGCGTTTTGCAGGTTCAGATCGTAGGCATCCGCGAATTGCCGCGCGCTGACGTCGAGATTCCAGTAGCCGCGCTGCCGCAGGATGCCCGGCAGATGCTCGTAGGCGTGGCGGCCCGTCAGGATTTCCGGCGGATAGTACGTCCGCAGCGTCGTCGGCTGCTTGCCGGTCAGCAGCGACGCGATCGAGCCGCCGGAATTCAGCGAATTCGCGAAGGCGTTCTCGCACACGAGCGCCCGGTCCGGACGGAACGCCCGCAGAAACGGCGTCGTGTCGCGATCGCGTTCATACAACGACAGATGTTCCGCGCTGATTCCGTCCCAGGCCAGGATCAGGACGTTCGGCCGGCCGCGCGCGGAATCCGGACCGGCCGCCGCGACGTCGGGCGCGGCCGGGCGTTCGCGGCCCGTCGCCAGCAACAAGCCCCACCCCGCCAGCAAACCGAGCGCCCCGAGGGCAGCCGTCCGGACCAGCCGGCGCATCCCCAGGACCCTGCGCAACAGGCCCAGCGCCGTCCGCCATCCCCAAAACCACAGACCCGCGAACAGCGCCAGATAAACGCCGCGCCAAAGGCCCGTCGAAGTCAGCGCGCCGAACCGAAACAGCGTGTAGGTGAAGTTGTCCAGCAGCAGCAAGGCCGTCGCCGCCAGCAGGAAGCCCGGCGCCAGCGCGCCGCCCCGCGCCAAGCCGGAACGCGCGCGCGGCGCGAGGCGCGCGGCGCCCCCCGCCGCCGCGCACCCGGCCCACAAGACCGCCAGGAGCGGCAACAGCGCCAGCAACAGGATTCGGATCCGCTCTCCGCTGCCGAGCGTGCTCATGAACGACGGCTTCGTCGCGAAAAAGACCCATTCCATCCCGACGTACAGTCCCGCCGCCGCCGCCGAAACGACGCCCAGCGCGAGGCCCAGCGGGCCCGCCGGAATCGGTTTGTCCCGGAACACGGTTCGTAGGGTGGATTTCAAGACGTTGTCCGGGATCGACCGCACGCCGCCCTACTGCATCTGCTCTTCGCGCCAATAGATGGGCGTGACTTTCTTCTCGCCCACCTCGAACACCGCCCAGACGCCGCTTTCGACGCCGTTGTTCTCGCCGATGGAAACCACCCGGACGAATTGGCGATCGGACACCGAAATCTTGTCGGCCAGGGAGGGATCCATGCCGGTCTTGCCGATCGCGTCCTGCACGCTGTCGAAGCCGTCGTCCTTGGTGTTCGGGATGCCGTCGTTGCCGAGGCGGTATTTCAGGATGTCGTCGACGACCCAATCGTCCATCATCTTGCCGTTGGCGGCCGTCAGGGTCAGGAGCACGTCGCGCGAGGCGGTGTTGACGTTGACCTTGCCGTCGCCGAACGTCGTCAGCAGGTGGGCGATGCCGCGCAGCGGCTCGCTCTTGGGATTCGGCGGGGGTCCGCCGTAGACGATCGCGGGCGTGAAACCCTTGATCAGCATCAGCTCGTCCACCGTGTCCAGCGGCGCGTTCTTCGGTTTGTAACCCTGGGCCTTGTAGAAGGCGTCGTCTTCCTCGGCGCCGTTGAGGCGATGTTCGTCGCCCGGGTCCGTCCAATCCATGAAGCAATCGATCAACTCGGGCCACTTTTCTTCCGGGACGCCCGCGAGATCGAGCAGTTCCTCCCAGTCTTCGTCCGCCAGCTTGTTCACGTTGCGCCGGCCGGCTTCCGGCAAGATGTCCACGGTGGCTTTCGACGCGCCCATGTCGACCGTGGTGCCGGCGATGCCGATGCCGCGGCCGAGGTTTTTCGCCAAAATGCGCAGGTCTTCTTTTTCCTGTTCGCTCTCCTCGAACGCGCTGCTTTCAAAGCTTTTCGCGAGCAGGAACTTGGCGTATTCCACCCCGCCGCGCGCCGCGACCTGCGCCTTCATCCGCTTGCGCGCATAGGAGGTGATGCCCGCCTCGACGTGCATTTCGTAGGCCAAGCCGCCGATCAGCAGGCTCAGGATCAGCACCGTCCACAGCGCCACGATCAGCGCCGCGCCGGCTTGCCGCTGGCTGCACCGCGTCACTCTGCGCCCCCCGGCGCGGCGGCAGCGCCGCGCCTGCCGGCGCCCAAGGTCACTTTGCCCGGCTCGGCGGCAGCGGCCGGAGCGGCTTCGCCGGGCGCATTTCTGCGGCCCACTCGGGTCGTGCGGTCGCGGTTTTCGCGCCCGGGAACGTCCGGAGCCACTTCCAGTTCCACCAGCCGCTGCAATTCGAGTTCTTCGTTGAATTCCTGGCGCTTTTTCATCTTCAGCGTCACGCGCACGAGCTTGGGCAGCGAATTGGTTTCTTCCCAGTCCGTGCTCCAGGAATCCACGTCGAAATCGTACCACTCGCAAGTGAATTCTTCCGCTTCGGGACACACCAGCCACGGCTCGGCGTCGTTTTCATCCGCGTCTTCGGTCAGGTGCGGCCAGGCGCGCACCACCAGGCCGCGCTCGCCCTGCGCGGAACCCACGGAAACCGACAGCCGGTGCAAGCCGTTCCGCAGCGGCGAATCCGGCGGCAGGAACGCCGTGCCGCTCGTGACCCAGCTCGCCTTGTCCCGCTCCAGCCAGAACCCGAACGCTTCGGGCTTGGAGGGGAACCAGGATGCGCCGCGCAGGGCCGTCACGAGCTGCTCCATCGCGAACTCGCCGTAGTGCAGCTGCTCGAGCATTTCGCCCCCGCGCACCCAGGCTTTCGTGACGCTCCAGAAGGTGCCCGCCGCAATGGCCGCTGCCAGGCTGAAGATGGCCAGCGCCACCAGGAGTTCGATCAGCGTGAAGCCGCCTTGCCTGTTCCGCCGCGCGCGCATCAGAGCACCTTCGGCTTCAGCGTGCGCACGCCGTCGCGGTTTTCGGGCACGTAGAGATACTGGACCGCTTCCTCCATCGACTTGCGCTCGCCCGTTCCCCAGAACACGCGCGTCGTCATCAGGAAAAGGCCTTCCTTCTGCTCGTCGGCCGCGCCGAAATCCTCGAGCGTGCGCGTCCACGACCACCCGGACGGGCCGCCCTGGAAACCGCCGCCCGTCTGCCCGGCCTGGATTTCATCGAGCGTCCGCAGCGGATTTTCCGCATCCACGCGGCCGAGCATGCGCCGCGCCAGCTCGTAGTTGCGCGCCTGGCGCACGACGGCCAGGGCGCGCGAGGCCGCCTCCACCAGCCCCCCCAGCGCGATGCCGAGAATCACCACCGCCAGCAGCACCTCCACCAGCGTCATCCCCGCCCTCTGCCCCCTTGAACATTGGATATTGAACATTGAATATTGAATGTTTTTTCCCGGCTTTCCGACCTCGGCCCTCCGCCCTCTGACCCCGCCCCTACTCACGATCCACCTTGGCCTTGCCCGTCACCGGATCGATTTTGATCCGCGCGCGCCGGTTCTCGCCGTCGCCGATTTCGATCTCGTAGCCCTCGCAGCGGCCGTTGGGAAAATAGTTCACGTAGAAGAGTTCGTCGATTTCCTGGCCGCCGCGGAACGACAGGATCCGGATGCCGTCTTCCAGCTTGCGAACCTGCTGGGAGACCGGCGCGGGGCCGGCCGGCGCCGCATCCGCCCCGGTGCTCACCTGGCCCATGCCGCCGCCGCCGCCGAGCTCCCCGAAAAAGGCATCCGCCTTGCGCTCCGGCTGGCCTTGCTCCACGAGTTCAAGCGTGCCCTTGATCTGGTCGAAGAGAATCGCCATGTAGCGCTGCCCCAGCACGGCCTTGGTCTGCGCGTTGCGGTGCATGGCCAGCACCAGCCGCGTCGAATTGCGCAGCTTGGCCCCGCGGAACGAGCGCGCAAACGACGGCAGCGCCACCGCCGACGCGATCCCGATGATGACCACCACCAGCAGGATTTCGATCAGCGTGAAGCCCCCGCGCCCGACTCGCCGTCGCCGCGCCATGCCGCCGTCCTTTCCGCCAGCCTACTTGACGTCGTCCGCGCTGCCGAAACTGCCGTCCGGCCCCGCCGACGCCACCGTGTAGAGATTGCCCTGCTTCGAATACTGGTACTCCAGCCCCCACGGATCCTTCAGGCCTTCCGCCTTGCGGATGTAGGGCCCGTTCCAGTTCGGCTCGCTGCCCTTCGTGATCAGGTTCTGCAGGGATTCCGGCAGCTTGCCGTTGTCGGTTTCGTACAGGTCGATGGCCGTCGAGATCGCCCCGACGCCCGCCCGCGCCGCCGCAACCTGGCTCTGCGCCACGCGACCGCCCAGCCGCGGCACCGCCACCGCCGCCAGGATGCCGATGATGACCACCACCAGCAGGATTTCGATCAAGGTGAACCCCGCATCCTTGCGGGCGATTTCGTCGTTCCGTTTCTTCATCGCGAACCTCCAGGCCAAGATTGTTCTCCAAAAGCCCACCTTACCACGTTCCCGGTTCCCGGCCCAACGCCTTTTTGCGGCCGGGCTGGACAAGCGCAACGCCCGGCCGGAGGGTTCCGGGCCGGGCGCGGCGGATGCGGGATGCCCGCGGGCTCAGTTGCGGCCGACGCTGTGGTAGGTGAAGCCCAGCGCGCGCACCGCTTCGGGGTCGAAGACGTTGCGGCCGTCCACGATCGCGGGGCAGGCCATGACGCCCTTGAGCTTCTGGAGGTCGAGCTTCTTCACCGCGTCCCATTCCGTCAGGATCAGGACCAGGTCGGCGTCCTTGGCGCAGTCGTAAAGATCCTGGACGCAGTCGAGTTCCGGATGGATTTCCTTGAACTTGGCTTCCGCCACCGGATCCCAGGCGCAGAGCTTGGCCTTCATTTCCTGCAGCTTCGGCACGAAGTAGAGGCTCGGGGCTTCGCGGACGTCGTCCGTCTCGGGCTTGAACGCCAGGCCGAAGATCGCGATCTTCTTGTCCTGCACGACCCACAGCTCCTGCTTGATCTTCTTCATCACGTATTCGCGCTGGGTCTTGTTGATGGCCTGGACTTCCTTCAGCAGCTTGAATTCGTGGCCGAGGGCGTCGGCCAGGCGCACGAAAGCGTCCACGTCCTTCGGGAAGCACGAGCCGCCGTAGCCCACGCCGGCGCTGAGGAAGCGCGGGCCGATGCGCGGATCGAGGCCCATGCCCTTGGCAACCTGGCCGACGTCGGCGCCCGCCAGCTCGCAGATGCGCGCGACGGCGTTGATGTAGGAAATCTTCATCGCCAGGAACGAATTCGAGGCGTGCTTGGTCAGTTCCGCGCTCGTCACGCTCATGCGCAGGAATTCGCCGCCGCCCTTCTTCAGGATCGGCCGGTAGATTTCCTCGAGCAGGTCGCCCGCCCGCTGGCTTTCCACGCCCACCACGATGCGGTCCGGGTGCGTCGCGTCTTCGATCGCGGTGCCTTCGCGCAGGAATTCGGGGTTGGAGGCCACGTCGAAATCGGTATCTTCGCGCAGGTACTTCAGCACGGTGCGCTTGAGGTGCTCGCTCGTCTTGGCGGGCACGGTGCTCTTCTCGACCAGCAGGCGGTAGCTCGTCATGTGCTCCGCCACCTGGCGGCCGACCTGCTCGACGTAGGTCATGTTGGCCTCGCCCCCCACGCCCGGCGGGGTGCCCACGGCGATGAAGATCACTTCGGCGAACGCCGTGCCTTCGGCGATGGACGTGCTGAATTTCAGGCGGCCGGCCTTCACGTTGCGCGCCACGATCTCGTCGAGGCCCGGCTCGTAGATCGGCATGACGCCCTTGTGCAGCAGATCGATCTTCTTCGGGTCGTTGTCGATGCACAGGACCTCGTGGCCCGCGTCCGAAAAACACGCGCCCGTCACCAGCCCGACGTAACCTGTTCCCACCACGGATATCTTCATCGCTCTGCTCCTCGGGGTTCCGCTTGAATCAAACCGGCACCGTAAGCGAGTTGCCGGCCAAAATCAATCCTTTCCCATCCCCCGCCCCGGCCGCGACGTCCCACCGCCGCCGCTTTGCCCCGCCCGCTTCTTCGAAGGCTTTTTCTCGCCATTGTCGAGAAATGGAGTAGAGTACGGAAAGTTCACCCCACGAGGCACCCCATGAAAATCTCCACCAAAGGCCGTTACGGTTTGCGCACGTTGATGGACGTCGCGGTCCATCAGGCGGATGGACCGGTCAATCTCCACGACATCGCCGAGCGCCAGGGCATTTCGTCCAAGTATCTCTGGCAGATCGTGAACCTCCTGAAAACGGCGGGCTTCGTGCGCGGCATGCGCGGCCCCAAAGGCGGCTACTTGCTGTTGCGCGCGCCGGAAGCCATCACCCTGCTGGACGTCATCCAGATCCTCGAAGGCCCGATCTCGCTCGTCGAATGCGTCGACGACTCCACCTATTGCGCCCGTACGAACGATTGCGTGGCCCATTCCGTCTGGGCCGAAGTCAGCCAAGCGGTCCGCGACGCCTTGGCCCGCGTCACCCTCGCCGAAATCCTCCGCCGCCACGTCGAGTCCGGGGATGCCGGACAATACGTGATCTGACGTGAATCCGGTTCTTCCCGTTTTCGTTCTGGTCGCGTTGGCGCTGGGCCTCGGGCTGGCTTGGCTGTTGGCCTCCGCCGCGTTCTTGCTGTGGGGCGCCCGGTTGGCCGGCGTTGCGCGGCGCTCGTACGGCCGCGCCCTCGCCACGATCCTGCTCGGCGGCCTCGCCTGGGCGGCCGTGCAGGCGCTCTTCCTCTCCGCGCCGCTCGTCGGCACCGGCGCGGGCCTGCTGCTGGGCTTCTGCGTTTCCGCGGCGGTGATGACGCCGATTTTCGACACGACGTTCGGCCAGGCCTTCGCCGCGAACGTGCTGGCGTGGGTGTTGCCGTTCGTGTTCGCCGGCGCGCTGTTCCTGCTGGGCTTCGCCCTGCTCGGCGTCCTGATGCTGCTGGCCTAGAGCAAATTCAGATTTACT
>DDWR01000035.1 GCA_002347655.1 Verrucomicrobia bacterium UBA2281
CTATCCTAAAGATTGATTAGTAAGGCCGGAACGGAAGTTCCGGCCTTTTGTTTTGTCCGCGACCATGCCTTTCGTATATGTCATCCGAAATGCCGCAGGCCGGCTCTATGTCGGCTGTACGGGCGACGTTTCCCGCCGTTTGCGCGACCACAACGCCGGCATTTCAACATGGACCCGTTCGCGTGGCCCATGGGTGCTGGCTTGGCAGAAGGAGTTTTCCACGCTGGGAGAAGCCCGCAAGTTCGAGAATCTTCTCAAACGCCAAAAAGGGGGCGACGGGCTCTATCGACTCATCGGGCTGGAAAATCCAGTTGCCGGCTCATAATCCCGCGGCGCGGGATCCTTGGTTCAAATCCAAGCCCCGCTACCATTCTTCGCGCAAGGCCTGGTTCCTTTTGGGAACCAGGCCTTGTGCTTCGAATGGCAGGCCAGCTAGGATGGAGGCGCGCGAAGAATGCCCTCCGAAGCGCAAAACGCGGGGGGGCAAAGAGCATTTGCTTGGAGCGCGGGGGCCTTGGCCGCGGATCGGCGCTACGGTTTGACCTTCAACCCCGCCTTGACGGCGAGGGCCTTTTGCCGGGCATCGAAGGTGAAAAAGGTCTTTGCGCCCAAGGCGGCGGCGGAGGCCACATGCAGCACGTCAAACGCGCGGGTTCCGGTCTTGCCGGTATGGGCGGCGCTCAGGGCTTCCGCTTCGGCATAGACTTCGGCCCATGAAACGGGGGTTTCCACCAGCGCGCCGATCTTGGTGTCGGCTTCGATCTGCTCCAACAGCCTTCGGCATTCGCCTTCGGCCATGTCGCCGCGAAAGACGGAAAGCCGCAGCGCGTTGCGGAGTTCAAAACGCTGCAAGGGGGTCAAGAGCAAGGCCCCGGCGGACGCCGTGGCAAGTTCGGCGGCGCGGGCAGTGTTCGCGTCTTGGGCGTAGAGCGAGAAAAGAAAGCTGGTGTCGGCGTAAGCTACCATCGGCTTTCCTCCCGCTCCCGCAGCACGGCATTGGGAATGATCCGGTCGCCAAAGATGGCCTTGGCGCGGGCGGCGAAGTCGGGCATTTTGAACTTGGCGGGAGTGGCCGGGGCACGCGGGGGGCAGATTCGGGCGACGGGCCGGGTCCGGTTCAAGACCGTGACTTCTTCTCCTCCGGCCACCCAGGATAGCACGGTGGAGAAATCGTGGCGGACTTGTCGGATGGTGGCGGTTCTCATGTGACACAATATGTATCACATCCCGGTTCTTGTCAAGCGCGCCGAACCCGGCGGGACATGGTCGGGGCCCATCGGTATTTCCCGTCCGGTTGCGGCGGTCTGGTCTGGTGTGAAGGCAGGCTTTCCAATCGGCCGGGGATGGCTTATCTTCGCGGCATGTTGAACGGCAGGAACAGGGTGGTGCGAGCGTCGGGTCCCCGCGCACAGCGGGGCATCTGGATCATGCTGGCGATCCAGTCGATCCTGGCCCCGTTGGCTCTGGCCGGCATCTTCGATTTCGGGGAGCGGCCGCTGGGCACGGAGGCGAACCGGCAGGCATCCGCCTTTTTGGCGGCCGAGGGTTCGCGCCTGGGCTACGAGGTGGACCGGCTGCCGTTCAAGTGCATCCGCTGGGAAGAGGGGCCGGCGGCGATTT
The DNA here is from genome assembly GCA_002347655.1 of Verrucomicrobia bacterium UBA2281. Taxonomy (GTDB): domain Bacteria; phylum Verrucomicrobiota; class Kiritimatiellia; order CAIQIC01; family Lenti-01; genus Lenti-01. The sequence goes on from DDWR01000035.1 coordinate 1,621, forward strand.
ATCGGGGCGAGGCCCAGGTGAAAGCGTTCTCCGGCCCGTTTTCGCCGGCGTTCGACCGCTGGTGCGACGCCGTGGCGGTCAGCTCGACCCAGCAGCTCAAGCGGACCAAGTGCAAAGACAAGATCGTGTTCCTGCGCGGCGAGATCGCGAAGGAACCGCTGATGCCGCTGGAATATCCGTTCTACTTCCCGGATGCCCACCGCGAAATCTATGCGCTGCTGGATGAGCGCGAGCCGGCGGCCATCGTCGCCGTCACCGGCAAGAATCCCATCAGCGGCCAGGCGCCGTTCCCGCTCTTCAACGACGCAGGGCTCAAGATCCCCAACGCCTACATCGACGAAGCGTCCATGGCGCAGATCCTGGCCACCAAGGGCAAGATCCGGCTGCGGATCGACTCGAAGACCTTCCCGGAAACCGGCGAACAGGTCGTGATCCGCAAGAAAGCCGCCGGCGCGTCCAAGGGGAAAATCCTGATCTTCGCGCACATGGATTCCGCCTACGGCACGCCCGGGGCGCTGGACAACGCGGCCGGCACGGCGGTCCTGCTGGCGGCGATGGGCCGCCTGAAGGACTATGCCGGGCCCTACGATCTGGAATTCGTCCCGTTCAACGGCGAAGACTCGCCGATGGTCAAAGGCCAGTTGGCCTATCTGGCGGAGTACGGCAAGGAAACGGGCCGGATCAAGCTGGGCATCAATATCGATGCCGCCGGCGCCAAGGGATCCAAGACCGCGGTGTCCGCCTACAATCTCGACGACGACCGCCTGGCGTGGCTGGACGCGGAAATCGCCCGCTTCCCGCAGATGGAGCGGGGCCCGGAATGGGTGGAGAGCGACCATTCCATTTTCGTGTTCCGCGGCGTGCCGTGCCTGGCGCTGACCTCCTCGACCTTGCGCGAGGAAGTCATGGCCTTGACCCATACCCCGCGCGACACCATCGACCTCGTGGACCGGGCCTTGCTGGTCGAGGCCACCGAGTTCATCGTGCGCGTGGTCAACGACTTCTGACCGTTCCGGGGCGGGGGAGCAAAATCTTCTAGCCAAGTCCGGCCTCACGTGGTTAAGTGGGTAAAACGCTTTAGCAAGGATCCACATGCCGCGGCGCGACGACATTTCGAAGATTCTGCTGATCGGCGCGGGCCCCATCGTCATCGGACAGGCCTGCGAGTTCGATTATTCCGGCGCCCAGGCCTGCAAGGCCCTGCGCGAGGAAGGCTACGAGGTGGTGCTGGTCAACAGCAACCCGGCCACCATCATGACCGATCCCGGTTTCGCCGACCGGACCTACGTCGAACCCCTCACCGAAGAAGCCCTCACCGCCATCATCCGCCGCGAGCGCCCCGACGCGCTCCTGCCCACCATGGGCGGCCAAACCGCCTTGAACCTGGCCGTGAAGCTCGAGGAAAGCGGCGTCCTCAAGCGCTACCAGGTCGAACTCATCGGCGCCACGGCCGACGTCATCCGCCGCGCGGAAGACCGCGGGCTGTTCAAGAAGGCCATGGCCGAAATCGGCCTGGCCGTGCCGCGCTCGGGTTCGGCCCACTCCATGGAAGAAGCGCGGCGGGTGCAGGCCGATATCGGCGCGTGGCCGGTCATCATCCGCCCCGGCTTCACGCTCGGCGGCGCGGGCGGGGGCATCGCGCGCACCCCGGAGGATTTCGAGGCGATCTGCGCCAACGGGCTCGCCCTGAGCCCGGTGAGCGAAGTGCTGATCGAAGAGTCGGTGCTCGGCTGGAAGGAATTCGAGATGGAGGTCATGCGCGACCGCAAGGACAACGCGTGCATCGTCTGTTCCATCGAAAACCTCGATCCCATGGGCGTGCACACGGGCGACAGCATCACCGTCGCGCCGGCGCAGACGCTGACGGATCGCGAGTACCAGGCGCTGCGCGACGCCAGCCTGGCGGTCATGCGCGCCATCGGCGTGGAAACCGGCGGGGCCAACGTGCAGTTCGCCGTGAACCCGCGCGACGGGCGCCTCGTCGTCATCGAAATGAATCCGCGCGTGAGCCGCAGCTCCGCGCTGGCGTCGAAAGCCACCGGCTTTCCCATCGCGAAAATCGCCGCCAAACTCGCGATCGGCTACACCCTCGACGAGCTGCCCAACGACATCACGCGCTCGACGCCGGCCTGTTTCGAGCCGTCGCTGGACTATATCGTCGTGAAGGCCCCGCGTTTCGCGTTCGAGAAGTTCCAGGGCGCGGACGACGTGCTGACGACGCAGATGAAGTCGGTGGGCGAAACGATGGCCATCGGCCGCAATTTCAAACAGGCGCTGCAGAAGGCGCTGCGGTCGCTCGAAATCGGCCGCGCCGGCCTCGTGCGGCGCGCGGACGCCGAGGGCCGGTGGTCGGACGCGGAGCTGGAAAAGGCCGTGGCGCGGCCCAGCCCGTTGCGGCTCTTCCATCTGCGCGAAGCTCTGGCCCGCGGCTGGGAAATCGATCGCGTCGCGCGACTCTCCGGAGTGGATCCGTGGTTTTTGCGGCAGATCGCCGAAATCGTCGCGTTCGAGACGGAAATCCAGGGCGCGCAGACCTTGGCCGGCCTGGAAGCCGACCGGGCGCTCTTCGCCCAGGCCAAGGAATTCGGTTTCTCGGACAAGCAGCTCGCGGCGCTCCTGGGCGCGGCGGAGGGCGACGTGCGCGCGGCGCGGGACCGGATCGGCCTGCATCCGGCCTACGGCGTCGTGGACACCTGCGCGGCGGAGTTCGCCGCCGCCACGCCGTATTTCTATTCGGCCTACGGCGACGAGCCGGAAGCGCCGCTCCCGCCCGCGTCGAAAAAGAAGATCATGATCCTCGGCGGCGGTCCCAACCGGATCGGGCAGGGGATCGAGTTCGACTATTGCTGCGTGCATGCCTGCCAGGCCCTGCGCGCGGCCGGGTTCGAGACCGTCATGGTCAACAGCAATCCCGAGACGGTTTCGACCGACTACGACACCAGCGACCGGCTGTATTTCGAGCCCGTGACGCTGGAAGACGTGCTGGAAATCTACCGCCGCGAGCGCTGCGACGGCGCCATCGTGCAGTTCGGCGGGCAGACGCCCCTGAATCTCGCGCTGGATCTGAAGGCCGCCGGCGTGGACGTCATCGGCACCAGTCCCGAAGACATCGAAAAGGCCGAAGACCGCGAATTCTTCAAGCAGCTGGCCGACCAGGTCGGCGTGAAGCAGCCGGCGAACGGCACGGCGACGGATCTGGACGGCGCGCTGGCCATCGCGCGGCGCGTGGGATTCCCGGTGCTGGTGCGGCCGTCGTTCGTGCTGGGCGGGCGGGCCATGGCCATCGTCTACACGGAACCGTTCTTCGCGAAATTCTGCGCCGAGGCCTTCGCGGCCTCGGAAGGCCGCCCCGTGCTGATCGACAAGTTCCTCGAAGACGCCGTCGAAGTGGACGTCGATTGCATCGCCGACGGCGAAATCGAAGTGATCGGCGCCGTGATGGAGCACATCGAAAAGGCGGGCATCCACAGCGGCGACAGCGCCTGCGCGATTCCGCCGCAGGGACTCGATCCGGCCGTCGTCGACCGCATCCGCGACCACACGCGGGCCTTGGCGCGCGGCCTGAACGTGCGCGGCCTGATGAACGTGCAGTACGCCGTGCAGGACGGCGAGGTCTACATCCTCGAAGTCAATCCGCGCGCCTCCCGGACCGTGCCGTTCGTCAGCAAGGCCACCGGCGTGCCGCTGGCGGGCCATGCCGCGCGCGTCATGGCCGGGGAGAGCTTGAAGAAGATCGGCTTCACGCAGGAAGTCGTCTTGCGCCACGTGGCGGTCAAGGAAGCGGTCCTGCCGTTCGCGCGGTTCCCGGGCTGCGACGTGCGCCTCACGCCGGAAATGAAGTCCACCGGCGAAGTCATGGGCATGGATCCCGATCCCGGCATGGCGTTCGTGAAGAGCCAGCAGGCCGCCGGCAATCCGCTGCCGGGCGCCGGCGGGGTGTTCATCAGCGTGTCCGGCGAGCGGCCCTCCGACCGCGTGGAAATGGTCAAGTGCGCCAAGGAACTGGTCGAAATGGGCTACGGCATCTGGGCGACGTGCGGCACGGCCACCTTGCTGCGCGAGTCGGGCGTGCCCGCCCGCGCCGCGTTCGCGATTTCCGAAGGCCGGCCGCACGTGCTGGACCTGATGCTCGACGGCGCCGTGGGCTGGATCGTCAACGTGCCCTCCGGCTGCCAGCCGCAGCTCGACGAAGTCAAGATGCGCACCGAGGCCGTGCGCCGGGGCGTGCCGATGACGACGACCATTCGCGGCCTGCGCGCCGCGCTGGACGGCCTGAAGACCCTGCGCCGCCACGAGGAATTCGAAGTCCTGTCGCTGCAGGAATACAACCGGGCCACGGCCCGGAAGGGGAACCGGAAATCATGAGCGGATTTTCGCGCAACTGGGCGGCCCGGCGGGAGAAAAAGGCGTTCCTGGCGTTGGCGGACGGCACGGTGATCCGGGGCTGGTCGTGCGGCGCGGCCGTCGACCGCCTCGGCGAAGTCGTCTTCAACACCGGCATGACCGGCTACGAGGAAATCCTGACCGATCCGTCCTACGCCGGCCAGATCGTCACCTTGACCATGCCGGAAATCGGCAATACGGGCTTCAACCGCGAGGACCACGAATCCGCGGCCATCCACGCGTCCGGCCTGATCGTGCGCGAATGGAATCCGCCCTCGAACTGGCGGTCCGAGGAAACCCTGGAAGCGGCGCTGGAACGCTGGCAGGTGCCCGCGCTGGCGGGGGTGGATACCCGCGCCCTGACGCTCAAGCTGCGCGAAGGCGGCACGCAGAAGGCCTTTTTATGTACGACGGGCGCGCTCTCGCCCGAGGAAGCCGTGGCCAAGGCCCGCGCCTGGGAAGGGCTCGACGGGCAGGACTACGCCTCCAAGGTATCCACGCCGGCCGCCTACGACTGGACGGGCGAACTGCTGGCGGACGCGCCGCTCGTGGCCGTGCTCGACTGCGGCATCAAGTTCAACACCCTGCGCCTGCTGGAGCGCGAAGGCTTCCGCGTGCGCGTGCTCAACGCCCACGCCACCGCCGCCGACGTCCTGGCGCTGAAGCCGGCGGGCGTGATGCTCTCCAACGGTCCCGCCGATCCCGCGGCCTTGCCGTACGCGGCCGAAACCATCCGCGGCCTGCTGGGGAAGGTGCCAATCATGGGCATTTGCCTCGGACACCAGTTGCTGGGGCTCGCGCTGGGCGGCCAGACCTGCCGGCTCAAATTCGGCCACCACGGCTGCAACCACCCGGTGAAGGACCTGCGCGCGGGCACCGTCGAAATCACCTCCCAGAACCACAACTATATGGTCGCGGCCGACAGCCTCGATCCGGCCGTGGCGGAGATCACCCACGTCAGCCTCAACGACGGCACCGTCGAAGGCCTGGAAGCCAAGAAATACCCCGCGTTTTCCCTGCAATACCACCCCGAAGCCGCCCCCGGCCCCCGCGACGCCATCCCCGCCTTCGCCCGCTTCCGCCAGATGATGGGGCGGGGCTAGTACTCAGTTGCGTAATTCCGA
>DDWR01000018.1 GCA_002347655.1 Verrucomicrobia bacterium UBA2281
CTTCGCCTTCGGCGCGCGGGCCGTAAGGCTTGCGGAATCCGCCGCCCGCCGGGCGCGGACCATACGGTTTGCGGAACCCACCCTCGCCCTCGGCGCGGGGACCGTAGGGTTTTCTAAATCCTCCACCCTCGCCTTCGGCACGCGGGCCGTACGGCTTGCGGAATCCGCCGCCCGCCGGGCGCGGACCATACGGTTTGCGGAAACCACCCTCGCCCTCAGCGCGGGGACCGTAGGGCTTCCGAAATCCTCCGCCTTCGCCTTCGGCGCGCGGGCCGTAGGGCTTGCGGAACCCACCGCCCGGGCCTTCGGCGCGGGGGCCATACGGCTTACGGAACCCACCGCCCGGGCCTTCGGCGCGCGGGCCGTACGGCTTGCGGAACGGGCGCGAAGCGCGCGGGTCCTCGCCCGTGCGCGCCGGCTTCTTTTTCTTGCGATAGCCGAATTCGTTGAAGGAATCGGGGGGGGGCTGGTTTTCCATAGGCGCGACACCCTGCGCTTGCCCCACCCATAAAGCAAGCCGAAAGCGCCCGGCGCGGACGCTCAGATCTCGAGCAGCTTTTCGCCCGGAAAAAAGCGCTTGAAGAGCTTGGTTTTCAGCGCGGGAACGCCTTCGCCCAAGGCGGCGGCCAATTCCAGCGGCTTTTCCTTCGTCTGGCGCTTGAAGGCGGCCAGGTTCTTCTTCGCGGCGGGCTCGTCCATCTTGTTCGCGAGCACCCAGTAGGGGCGCTCCGCCAACTCGGGATTGTAGAGCCGCAGTTCTTCGCGCAGGTTCCGGAAATCGTCCGTCGGATTCCGGCCGTCGTAGCCGGCCATGTCGATCACGAAGAGCAGGAAATTCGTCCGCTCGACGTGCCGCAGGAACGCATGGCCGAGGCCGACGCCCTTGTGGGCGTCCTTGAGCAGGCCGGGCACGTCCGCGACCTTGATGGCGTGCGTGGCGTCGAACACGACGGTGCCCACCTGCGGATGCAGGGTGGTGAAGGGATAGGCCGCCACTTTCGGCCGCGCCGCGCTCAATTGCGACAGCAACGTGGATTTGCCGGCGTTGGGATAGCCCACCAGGCCGACGTCGGCCACGGTCTTCATCGTCAGCCGCAGGGTTTTGATCTCGCCGGGAGTGCCTTCGGTGAATTCCGTCGGCGCCTGGTGCGTGCTGGTCTGGAAGTGCATGTTGCCCAGCCCGCCTTTGCCGCCCTGCGCCACCTTCAGCAGGTCGCCGTCGGCCAGCACCTCGCCGAGGAATTCGCCGGTCTCGAAATCGCGCACCTCGGTGCCCAGCGGCACCGGCACGATCTTGTCCGGACCGCCGCGGCCGTACTGCTGCTGGCCGCGGCCCTTCTCGCCGTGGGTCGCACGGACGATCGGCGCGAAGTGCAGATCCAGCAGCGAGGCGACGTCTTTCGAGGCGCGCAGGAACACGCTGCCGCCGGCGCCGCCGTCGCCGCCGTCGGGCCCGCCGTAGGGAATGAACTTTTCGCGGCGGAACGAGGCCACCCCGTTGCCGCCGTTGCCGGCGAACGCCTGGATGCGGACCGTATCGACGAAGGTCAGGTTTTTCATGGCGCGCTAGACGTCGGAGTTCAGGGTTCGGGGTTCAGGGAAAGCCAAGACCAACCGACAACCGCTTCCTGACTTCCGACTTCTGACCTCTGCTTTGTTACAACAAAAGGGCGGCGCCTGGCGGCCCGCCCTTGGTCGTCCCGGGGACGCGCGTCCGCGGCCGATCAGGCCTGGACGAGTTTCTGGACGTTGACGCGCTTGCCGTCGCGGTCGAACGAGACCACGCCGTCGACCAGCGCGAACAGGGTGTAGTCCTTGCCCATGCCGACGTTGAGACCGGGGGCCTTCTTGGTGCCGCACTGGCGGACGAGGATGCTGCCCGCGGTGACTTCCTGTCCGCCGAACCGTTTGATGCCGCGGCGCTGCCCGTTGCTGTCGCGCCCGTTGCGGCTGCTGCCGCCTGCTTTTTTATGTGCCATTGTCCGTCTCCTTGCCCTACGCGATGGACGCGATCTTGACCTTCAGCAGGTCTTGGCGGTGCCCGACCTTGCGGTGGTAGCCCTTGCGGCGTTTTTTCTTGAACGCCACGACCTTCGGGGCGCGGAATTCCGCGACCACTTCGGCCATGACCTTCGCGCCGGCCACCACGGGGGTCCCGATTTTCAGGCCGGAGCCGTCGTTGCACGCCAGCACCCGGCCCAATTCGATGGGCTTGCCTGCTTCGGCGCCTTCCAACAGTTCCACCGCCACCACGTCGTCTTTTTGAACCCGGTACTGCTTGCCGCCGGTTTCGATCACCGCATACGCTTCCATCTGAATCCTCGCTTCCGGAGAGACGAACCGCCTCCCCACTTCCACAAAACAGGTGCGCAAAATACGCGAAGCCCCCCCCGACGTCAATCCCGCGTTCCCGGAAAGTTTTTTTTTCGTCCGACGGGTTGACGGAGGCGGGGTCGCGTGGTACAACCTCCCGCATCGTCTGAGGATTTGGGGGGTTAGCTCAGTTTGGTAGAGCGCCTGAATGGCATTCAGGAGGTCGGGAGTTCGAACCTCCTACCCTCCACCAAATCCCGGACGGTTTCCGCCGGTTCCGGCGGTTTTTTCATGCCCGCCGCCGGAACGCGCCGACCGGCGCGCGTTCGCCTCCGCGGGCCCCAACCCCAGTTGCGCCAACAACGACGGCGTGGCCGGCGAATCGGGCCGGGCATGGAACAAGTGGCGCAGCCGGATGCGGCTGGCGGCATGCGTGTCCCGTCCGGCCCGCACGTCCTCCAAGGCGCTGTGCACGCCCGCCATGGTGGCGACGGCCGGACCGGCGAAATATTCTTCGGTCCAGTCGAACGTGTAGCCCCGGGTGGCGCCATAGGCTTCCCGGTCGGCGAACGTGTGGATCACCGGCCGGTTCAGCAGCAGGTAATCCACGTAGACGCTGGAGAGATCGGTCAGCAGGACGTCCGAACCGCCCAGCAGTTCATACAGGGTCAGGCCCTGCGCCACCAAGGCGGCGTCGTCCAGGATCCACAGGTTCCCGCGCAAGCGAAGTTCCGGCTTCGGTCCGAGCGGATGGGGTTTCAGCACGCACACCATGTTCCGCGCGGCCAACCACGCGTCGAACCGGTCGGCGTCGAAGCCGGGCATCTGCGCCACGTTGGCGAAATCGCAGCCGTCCCGCAAGACGTCTCCGATCACCGTCTGCCGGTAGGTGGGCAGCCAAACCGCCAGTTTGGCGCAGGCGGCGGCCGCGCCGCCCAGCCGGGCCTTCACGCCGGCGGAGACCGGCTCCGAAAAACGGTCGTAGCGGGGCAGGCCGTTCACCAGCACCTGGCCCCAGGGCTTCATGCCGGCCCGAATGATCGGCACCCAGAAATCGGAGGTCGCCAATTCGTATTGCGCGCAGGGGCCGCCGCGACCGGGCAGCATCCAGCCGATCTTCTTGATGGGCATGCCATGCCACAGGTTCACCGAGACCACGTTGCGCGGAAACCGCATCGTATAGCACTGGTGGGTGAAGAAGACGTGGCGGCTGGTCAGGAAGGCCCAAACGGCGCGCAGCGACCGCTTGCGCAACACTTCGACCTTGGGGCCCCAGGCCGGCGCCGGCCCCGCCGCGACGTCCGCCGCCGCCAGATAGTAGACCTTGTCCAGCCGGCTTTTTTCCAACTCCGGCACCAGCGCGAGCGCCGTGTCGTCGAACGCCGGCCAGGTATGCACCGCCGCCGCGTTCCGCTTGGGGAGCCAGGCCAGCAAGGCGGCGAACAGGCCGGAACGCAGGCTCATAGGCGGATTTGCTCGATCAGGGCGGTCGTCGAAATCCCCGGCGTGCGCGGCAGATAGACCACCTCGCACAACTCCTTGAAGACGTCGAACTTCCCGGCCCAGTCGTCGCCCATGATCAAGACGTCCGCGGCATGGCGGCGGATGTATTCGCCTTTGAGATCCATCGATTCCTCGACGAAGACCGCGTCCACCATCCGGAGCGCCTGGACGATGGCCAAGCGCTCTTTCAGCGAATAGTAGGGCGGCCGCCCTTTCTTGGAAATGTTCAGCTCGTCCGACGACACCCCCACGGTCAAGTGGTCGCACATTTCCCGCGACCGTTCCAGGATCCGGAGGTGTCCGTAATGGAACACGTCGAACGTACCGAATGTAATGCCGCGCTTCATGCCGATGGCTCCCGTCCCTCCATGGGACTTGCTTTCGCATCGTGCCAAAAGGCCCGGGGATTGGGAAGCGGCAAGTCGTCCGTTCTGGAAAGCGCTGGACTTGCCCCGGCGGTTCGTGGTTTGGTTTGCCCATGCCTCTTGGTCCCACCATCCGACGCGCGCTGGCGCAACCTTTTCGCACCCTCCGCGCCATCGCGGCCTACCAACTCCAGCCGCCGCCCATGGAGGAATTCGCGGATTACGACGAGTACTGGAACAAACGCGGCGCGCCGTCCGTCATCTACCGGCGCTGGCAGCTTGCCGCGGAGGCCATGGAGCCGGGGGCCCGCGTGCTGGACGTCGGGTGCGGCAGCAGCGGATTTCTCGCCTATCTGCGCCAGCGGCGTCCGGACCTGTTGCCGGCGGGATGCGACACCTCTTCCGTCGCGGTGGACAAGGCCCGGCAGGCCGGGTTCGACGCCTTCGTCCACGACCTTGCCCAAGCCCCCCTGCCCGGCACCTACGACTACGTCACCTGCTTCGAGGTGCTGGAACATATTCCCCAGGCGGAAACCGCCTTTCGCAACCTCAAGGGCGCGTTCCGCAAAAAGCTGTTCATCTCGGTGCCCAACGTCGGCTGCCTCCGCTGCCGGGTCCGCCTGGCGCTCTTCGGCAAATTTCCCCTGACCGTCTGCAATCTGCACGTCAACGAACACGTGCGCCACTGGACGCCCCGGGACTTCGCCTACTGGATGAAACGGGAAGGCATGGTCGTCGAGCGCATGGACGGCCAATACGGGCTGCGCGGTTTCTACCGCTGGTGGCCCGGCCTGTTCGCCCATGGCGTGGTCTACGTCCTGCGGCGAGCCGACCGCAGCCCGTCGTAGATCGCGGTCAGTTCGCGCAGATGTCGTTCCGCGTCGCCATGCGCGCGGACGAAGTCCCGGGCCCGTTCGCCGAGGGCGGCGCACAAGGCCGGATCGCCCCACAGCGTCCCGATCCGCTCCGCCAGGGCCTCCGCGGCGCCGGCGGGAAACAGCAGGCCGGTTTCGCCGGCGCGCACCAATTCCGGCAATCCGCCCAGATTCGATGCCGCCACGGGAACGCCTCGCGCCATCAGTTCCAGCGCGGCATACGGAAGGTTCTCGTAGCATTCGCTGGGCACCGCCGCGTAGCGCGCCCCCGCCAGTTCCCGCTCGAGTTCCGCCCCCTGCACGAAGCCGCGGAACGCCACGCGGTCCCCGAGCCCCAATTCGCCGGCCAGCCGCTCCAGTTCCCCGCGGCTTTCCCCGTCCCCCAGCACGTGGAACGGGTGGGGCGCGGCCTTGGCCAGCGCGCGCAGGAGCGTGCCCACCCCCTTGAACGGCAGCAACGTGCCCAAATAGAGCCCGTACGTCCCCGCCCCCGCCGGCCGCGGCCGCGGCGCCGGCCCGGCGGGCAGGAAGTTCGGCAGGACGGAGAACCGTTCGGCGGGCCAGCCGAACTCGACGAACTTGTCCCGCAGGAATCGGCTGGGCGCAATGAATCGGTCCACGGCGCGGAAAACGCCGAGCCACCGGTGGACGTAGGCTTCCAGCGCGGCCACGAGGCTGGCGGCGCGCGACCCTTTTTTGCAGCGGTTCCCGGCGCACCGCCAGAACCGCCCGCCCCGGCATTCTTCGCAGATGCGGCCGTTGCTCAGGAAATGGCTGTCGGGGCACAGCAGCTTGAAGTCGTGCAGCGTCCAGACCACGGGCACGCCCGCCGCTTTCAACGGCCCGAGGATCGAAGGCGTCAAATACGCGTGGACGTTTTGCAGATGGGCGACGTCGGGCTTCCAGTCGGCGATCAGGCGCGCCACGTTCCGCTTCGCTTGGCGCGACCAGATGCTGCGCCCCAGGACCTTGACGGCATTCCAGGGGTTCCGCGCCTTGTTCAACTCGGCGTAGTCGAGGAAATCGACGAAGTACTCTTCCTGCGGGCAGGGCAGATTCTGCGGATGGCGCATGGAGAAGACGGCGGTCTCGTGGCCGTGTTCTTCAAGCATCTTCTGCAGGGCCAGCAGATAGGTGCAATCCCCGCCCCGGCGGTAGTAGAAATTGCTGCACAGGAGAATCCGCATGGCCTAACGCCGCGCCGCCGCGGCCGATTCCGCCCCGTCCGGCCGGAGGATCTCCGCCAGCGCATCCAGATAGCCGCGGCCGTATTTCAAGTCCGGCTCGACGTGGTTGCCTTCCCCCCATTCGTTCCAGGACTGGAGGATCACGATGCGTTTTTCGGGCGGCTTGCCGCCCACCAGTTCGACCCCCGCGCGAACGTTCTCCGCGAAGGCGCGCGGCGTGCTGCCGGTATAGATGGCCGCCTTCCGCCCGCAGCGCGGACTCCGGTCCCAGTTGGAAATCAGCGTCGGATACACGTTGTCCCACCGGTCTTCGGGCACGTACATGTGCCGGATGATTTGATCGTAGCGATAGCGTTCCAGCCAGGCCAGATCGACGTAGCGATTCCACGCGCGGCGGAGGAACTGGGCGACGGGTCCTTTCAGGGTCAGTTCCGCCCGCAAGCCGCCCCGGGGATTCACGGCGTCGAATCCCATGTCCAGGATTTCCCGGTAGATTCGCGGGGCCTCGTCTTTTTTCGGCAGCTGCGGCAAGCCGGCCGCGTCGCGGAAGGAGACGTTCGCCGTCGCCCCCACGAAGTGAATGCCCGGCAGTCCGTGTTCCTGCGCCAGCTCCTGCCAGACGGAAATGAACTTGCGCGGATCCGGCAACCGGCGGGGTTCGTTGACCAGGAACAGGGGCTTGCCGTCCACGGCCACGTAGCGCCGGTCGCGGAACGCGCCCAGCAGCGCCTTGAAATGAAGGACGTAATCGTCTTCCGAGTACGTCTGTTTCATGAGGATCTGCTCCTGGCTGAGCGCCGCCCGGCGCGTCCAGGTCTTGTTGCTCCAATCGTGGTTGGCCCAGCCCAGGCAAAACGGAAAATCGGGTTTGCCGCTGGCCAAGACCTCTTGAAACGGCCGTTCCAGCAATTGCCGGCCGCCGCCGAACCAATAGTGCCAATAGCAAAAGCCTTCGATGCCGGCTTCCCGCGCCAGGCGGGCTTGCGCCTCGCGCACTTCCGGCATGCGCAGGTCGTAGAATCCCAGATCCGCGGGAATATGCGGCTGGTAGTGGCCGCGAAACAGCGGGCGGGCCTTCGCGACGTTGGTCCACTCCGTAAACCCCTTGCCCCACCACTCGTCGTTCTCCGGGATCGGGTGGTACTGGGGAAGATATAAAGCGATCACTCTGGCTTTGCGCCCGTTCATAAGACCGGCCCCACTTTTCCGGAAACGCGCGTCCCTGTCAAACGATCTTGCGCGGGGCGCCTCATCGCGCGCGGCCCCAGCGGCGCAACGCCCTCTTCAAGGCATACAGCCCCCCGACGAGCCGGGCGGGCGAACTCCGTTTCCGCGCCGGCAGATCCGCCGCGGCGGCGGGGGGAATCCACCGCAGGATTTCCTCGTTCACCGCCATGGTTCCGAACCGGGCCAGGCTTTCCCGACGGCAGCGCAACACGTCCGCACGGACCCGGGCCCCGTCCGCCAGGTAGTCCCTCAGTTCCCGCTCGTCCGCCAAAACGATGCCGACGTCCGATCGGCGCACTTCGTCGGCCACGTTCCCGCTGTCGGGATGGGTGAGCACCATCGCGCCGGCCTGCAGGCACTCGTAGAGAACGTAGCTGAAGGTTTCCGGACAGATCGACCACAGCAGAACGAAATCCACCCCCGCCTTCCGCAGCGCCGCGGTCATGGCCTCGCGCCCATCCCGGACAACCGACACCGGCACGGTGCGCACGCGAGCGGGACCCTTCCGGGCCGGACGGCCGAAGTGGATGAATTCGTAGGAGGCCCCGCGCGTGGCCAGCCGCTCGCGGAGACGCAAAAAAACGTCCCAGCCTTTCGCCGGCGACGGCGCGCCGACGAAGGCGATTTTCAGCGTCTCGCCGGGGGCCGGCCGGGGCTCCGCCGCGGGACCGACGGCCCGCCAATGCGGCACGACGCGCACGTGCCCGGCCCATTCCGGAAAAGCGCCGACGACCACGCGCTCGGCCGCGGCGGAAGGCGCCCAGATCTCCAAGCGCCCGCGCAAGCTTTCCAGAAAAGCCCGCCAAGCGGGATGGTAGGCCGGATCCCAACTGCGGCAGCCGGCGCACTTTTCCGCCGAGGGGGCCGTCGGCCCGCAAAAAACCTGGCCGTTCCGCAACAGGTTGTACTGGGCGCACACCACGTGGTAGTCGTGGATGAACAGCCGCACCGGGGCGGGCACCGCCGCCAGAAAATCCGCCAGCAGAGCCAAGGGGTAATCCTGAACGTGGTGCAACTGGATTTCCCGCAACCCGCGACCGTTCCGCCGCCAATCGGCCAGCCAGCCGGCCAGATCCGCCGCGCGGCAGAACCCCCGCCAAGCCCCATCGACCACCACGCCCCAGTATTGCGACAGCCAGGCGTCCACCGCGCGGTTCCGCCGCGTCCGGAAGGGAAACACGCACACGGCGGAAAGGCCCGCGCGCGCCAGCAGTTCGATTTCTTCCCGCAGGTATTTTTCAAGCCCGGAAGCGGCGTGCCGATAGTCGGCCCGCGCCATGCACAGCACGTAATCGGCGCGCGGCGCCGGCCCGGTCTGCCTGGGAAAAAAGCGCATGTCCGGCCCTGCCGCTCAAGCGGCCGCTTCCAACGGCGAACCCTCCGGCCGCGCGTTCATGTCCCACGACCGGCCCACCAGCATCCACAGGGGAAACGACAAAACCGGGATGGTCACGGCCTTGACGAACAACATGATGAAGGCAAGGAAAATCATGCAACTGGCCAGCGACAGATACATCCCGACGAGCGGCGGCGAAGCGCGGGCTTGGCGGGATTTTTGAAGCAGCCGCCAGACCACCCAGCCCCAGAAACCAAAGTACGTCGCGGCTCCCAGCCAACCGAATTCCCCCACCAGGGTGAAGAAGTCCGACTGGGGCCACGCCAGCTGCGAGGCGCCCGTGCGGGTGCCATAGCCGCCGTACGTCAATTTGCTGCGCGCCAGTTCATCGCGATAGGGAATGACGTATCTCCGAGCCAGCGGCATCATGTTTTGGACCGCTTGATCGGAACAGAAACGCCCCGGACCGGCCCCCAGCAACGGGTACGGAACCAAATAGGAGAAATCCCGGGTGATGGCCTCGAACATTTCCCCCTTGGGCGAATCGGCCATTTGGCGCCAATTGCGCGCCAGATCCAACCGGCCGGACATCAAAACAAAATAGGACGCGCTGGCCAAGACGAATACGCCCCCGCCCACCAGCAGGCCGGCCCGCAACCGGGCCGACACGCTGGGATGGAACAAGAACGGCAGAAAGGCGATGGGCGCAAACAGCAGGCCATGTTTCGTGTCCGTCATGAAGACCAAGTTGTAGCCGATCACCAGCGCCAACGAAAACGCGCCCCATTTCCGGGTTTTGCTCGCTTCCCGCCCCTCGCTGATCCACCACCCGGCCAGCAGGAACAGGGCAAACACGCTGAGATACCCCACCAGATGGGCGCCCCCCGCACCTTCCGGCCCGAAAACCCCGCCGCTGACGTCCGGATGGTACTTGGGCCACAACCCCTGCTGCCAAAGGATGTTGTAAAGATACTGCAACGCGGCGTAGGCGATCGCGATCCACATCCAACGCTGCATTTGGCGTTCATTTTCGAACGTGCACGTCAACCGGCAATAATACCAGAGAATGTAGGGCTTGAGCATCACCAAGGTGACCTGTACCAGCGTAAACGGATAGCCCTTGCCGTTCACGTACCAGCTCAAGCCCCCGAGCAGGCAGAACGCCACCGGAAACAGCGTGGCCTCCTTGAGCTGGCGCCTCTGGATCCAGTTCATCACGATCACCGCGATGAACGGCAGGAAAAACAATTCGTCGAGGAACGTCGGCAAGGGCAAGCCCAGGATTCCAAACAACCGGTTGCTGGGCATGAGCATGAAATAAAACATCATCAGGCCGAGCAAGAGGCGGGGCCGGTCCAAAACCATGGTGCCGGCCGTGAACAGGATCACGAGGAAGGCCCATCCCAACGGCGCCGGAACCCCAAACATGCCCGAGATGAAAAACATGGCCGTCAGCCCGGCGGCATAGCCGGCCACGGTCAGCCAGCCGATCCAGCGATAGACCGGAAACTGGTAGCTGGACCGCTTGCTGGGCGGCATCTTGTTCGTTGCAAGGGGTTGGTCCATATTTCGAGGGGGCATCATGGCCTCCCGACCGGGAAAAGACAAACCGTTTTCGCCCGCCCGTTCCCCCGCCCCTTCCTCCGTTCCAACGCGTTCACCGGCGTCACGTCGTCCCCGCCGCCGGTTTCCCGGCCGGCCATGAACGGAGGCGCGCCAGCCAAGGGACCGCCCGCAGCGCAGCCTGCAAAAACGCATAGCCAACCGGCACCGGCAGCAGACAATGCAAATACCGGATTTTCCAGCCGATTCCCATGTCCTGAAACGCCCGCCGGTCGAAGGTTCTCCCCGACCGGACTTCCCGCCGATAGACGGCATAGGCGTTCACGCCCGCTTGCCGCGCCCGCCCCACCAATTCGGCGCGGCGCACGGCGACGAAGCGCAGGGCGTCCGGACGCGTCCCCAGTCCTTCTGCGGTCAAGTGCGCTTCCATCCTTTCGAGAATGCGCACCCAGTTTTCGAAACGCCGGACCGGATTCGCCGTCATGGTCGAATCGCCGTGGACGCGGTAGAGATAGGTCGGTCCCTTCACCACGCCCATCGATTCCGCCCGGCAGGCCAGCATCAGCGTCCACAGATCGTCTTCGTGGACCAGCCCTTCGGCGAAATACAAGTCGTGGTCGACCAGAAACCGGCGGCGCACGAACCGGTTGCCGACCAACGTCTGCCAATCGCTGCGCAAATACGAACCCAGGATCGCATCCCGGCCGCGATGCACGCCGGCGGCCAGGCGGACGGCCCAGCGGGGAAACGCCCCCCCCTCGATCTCGAATTCGCCCACGGCGAAATCCACGTCGCCGCGGCCGGCGCAGGCGGCGAACCGCGCCACCGTGTCGGGAAATATCTCGTCGTCGCTGTCGAGGAAATACAGGTAATCGCCGGTGGCCGCGCGAATCCCCGTGTTGCGGGCCGCCGATTGGCCGCGGTTGCGGTCGTGGCGCAGGATGCGGAATTCCACCGGCCCCGCGTAGGCGGCCAAGGCCCGCTCGGCGAGTTCCAAGCCGCCATCCGTGCTGCCGTCGTCCACCAACAGGCATTCCAGCTCGCCGCAACTCTGCGCCATGACGGATCGCAGGCAACGCTCCAAGTAGGAACGGGCATTGAAGATCGGAACGACGATGGACACCTTCATCGCGGAATCCCTTCGTCCCCCGCAGGGGTGCCGCGCGCCACCGGTCCCCGGAAACCGGGCCCGCGGCGACGCATCCGCGGCAACGGAAAATCCCGACTCATTGCGCGCCCCCGGAATCCGGTCTCCGCGCGACGAACCGGCGCACCCATGCCCGCGCGAGCCCGCGATCTTCGCTTGTGAAATACAGCCACCAGAGCCACGGCATGCAGAGAAGCGCGGTCAGGACTCCGCATCCAATCAACGGCAACCAACCGGCGGGATCGAGATATCGTCCGACGGCCAAGGCCACCGCGCCAACGCCGGCGGTCGCCCCGACCACGCGCAGCACGTCCCGCAGGAACACGTGCCACTTCTGGCCCGAAATCGCCGCGGCATACACCGGCGTAAACAGGGCGTTCTTGGCCAGGAGCACGACGGCGCCGGCACCGGCCACCCCCATGGCCCCCCAGCGCAACGGTCCCGCGGCCGCCAAGGCCAACAACAAATTGAGCAGGCCCATGCCGAACGTGACCAGGCCCGGCACTTTCACCTTGCCGACCGCCACCTGCACGGCGAACAACGGGCTGACCGCGATGTTCACGGCGAGATGGGCCGTCAACACCACCAGCAGCGGCGCCAAGTCCACGTACTCCTGGCCCAGCCAGGCGGCGAGCAGCGGCCGGGCGAACCCGCACAGTCCGCCGATGACCAAGGCCAAAAACACCCCGGTCAAGCGAATGGCTTGGCGGGCAAAATCCGCCATGCCGTCCCGGTCCCCCAGCCCGGCCCGCATCATGATGGTCGGGGCAAACGAAACGGTGATGGTGTCCGACAGGGTTCTCAGCACGTTCGACCACTGCAGCGCCAGCGCATAGCGGCCGCTGGCCGCCGCCCCGAGGAATCCATTCACCACCAGCAGATCGATTTTCAAATAGAAGATCGTGCCCAAGTGGTTGACGAGCACCCAGCCCCCTTCGCGAAAATAGCTCTTGGCCAAGGCCGCGCTGACGGATTTCCACCGGAAGGTCAAATCCCGTTCCAGCCGGCGCGCCAATTTGGCATAGCCCACCAGCGCCGCCAGCGCCGCCGCCACCACGGCCACGCTCATCCAATGCAACGAAGGGCCCCACCACCAAAAGGCCCAGACCACCGTGCCCACCCGGACCAAATTGGAAACCACGGAAATGCCGGCGCGCAAATCCAGCCGGTTGTGGCCAAACAGAACCGAAGAGGACGCGGTCGCCAGGCAGGTCAGGAAAAAACCGACGGCGGTCGCGGCAAACAGCCATTGCGCCTGCGACTCCCACCCCGCCGGCACCCGAAAAACGTAGGGGGCCAACGGCGCCAAGCCAAATCCGAGCGCCATCAGGATGCCGCCCATCGCGAAATTCAGGGCGAAGGCCGTGCTGTAAATCCTGCCGGTTCCGGCGCGGTCGTTCGTGGCCGAAGCCGTGGAGAAATCCCGGCCGACGAACACGTTGACGGCATTGGTGACGAGCGAGAAATAGGAAACGACCAGCAACGTCAACGGGATGATCCCATAGACTTCCACCCCCAGCCGATGCACCAGGAACGGGGTGAACCACAACCCGATCGCCATGGCCAGGATCTGGGCCGCCATGGAGGTCGAGGAGTTGGCCACCACCCGCCCCTGCCGTCCCGGCGACGCCGGCGGCGCGGCGCCGGCCTCCTCCGCGGCCGCAAGCGCCGCCCCCGCGGCGGGCGGACTCCGCCCGTCCCGCCTGGCGGGCGCGTTTCCAGCCATTGTCTCCTGTCCTGCCATGGGGGACACATCATGCCATCCAGGCGCCGTTTTGCCATCCTTTTCATTCCCCGCCGGACCCGTTGCAGATGCCCGGACGCA
This sequence comes from Verrucomicrobia bacterium UBA2281, assembly GCA_002347655.1. Classification (GTDB taxonomy): domain Bacteria; phylum Verrucomicrobiota; class Kiritimatiellia; order CAIQIC01; family Lenti-01; genus Lenti-01. Next base: position 13,342 of record DDWR01000018.1, read on the forward strand.
TCCGCGCTTCCCGGCACAACCCCGCCCGAAGGCCGGACGCCAAATTCAATCCATTTGCAGGCCGCGTTCCCGCGTGCGGCGGTCCGGCTTCCAAGAGCAAACCGAGCTTGCGCAGCGAATCGCCGCCGCCCCGCCGGCTCGTTTTTCCTTTGCGCGCTCCGCCTTGGGACTCTAGTATCGCGCTTCGATTCTTTGCCCACCAGCCAGCGAGCGAAAGCCGACCCATGAAAAAATTCCTCAAGCGGTTCATTCCGGCGCGCATTCGCAGATGCCTTGTCGCGCCATGCATTCTGCCGGCCGGCTATCGTTCCCGCCTGGACCGATACGAGGAAATGGCGCTGGGCCATTTCGAAAACGGCCCGGACGTCGCCATCGCCCAACTCCGCCTCTGCGCCCACGTTTTGGACAAAGGCCTGTGCCGTTCCGACTGGGAGCCCGGACACAGCCGCGCGCTCTACGAGCAAGGACGCTGCTTGTTGAATCGCCTGGCGCAAGACCCGGCCGGCGAGCCGGACGAGCTGAAATGGGCCCGGGACATCTTCGAAGAATACGAACGCCGCGAAGCCGGAGCGGTTTCCCCCGCGTCCACCGGCGCCGCGCCCGCACCGGACGCGGCGCTTGCGCCGGAGGCCGTGGCCCGTCTGATCCGGACCCGGAGTTCCGTCCGCCACTTCCAGGAGCGGCCGGTTTCCCCGCGCGTGCTGGAAGACATCGTCGCCGCCGCCATCCAGGCCCCTTCCAGCTGCAATCGCCAGACCTTGCGGGTCTATGCCAGCTTGGATCCAGCCCGCGTCCACGACGTTCTCGCCTGTTTTTCCGGGTTCACCGGATTCAGCCCGTACGTGCCCTGCGCCCTCGTGTTCTGCGCGGATCTGCGTCCCTACTATTTTCCCAACGAAATCTTCATTCCCACCCTGGATACGGGCTTGGCCATCGAAAACGCCTTGCTCATGGCCACGGCGCACGGGCTCAGCGCCACGCCCCTCACGTGGGGGTCCCGCCGGTCCGGAGACGAAGAGCGCCTGCGCGCACTGCTGGACGTGCCCAAGCACATGGACATCGTCGCCGGGGCGGCGTGCGGCTATCCCCACCAGCCCGCGGTTCCGCCGGTCCGCAAGACCGTCGCCGCCACCCTCGTCCTGCGGTAAAATGAAGATATCGCTCATCACGTTCCATTGCGCCTGGAGTTTCGGCGCCGCCCTGCAAGCCTACGCGCTCTGCCGCTTCCTGACCCAGGCGGGGCATGCCGTCGAAATCGCGGACTACCGCCCGGACGCCATCGAAAATCCTCCCGATTGGCGGCGCGACCGGTTCCACGGGTTCCACCCGGCGCACGTCGAATGGTGGCTGACCCGCCGGCGCTTTGCCGCGTTCCGCTCCGCCTTTCTGCCGCTCTCCCGCAAAACGTACCGGACCTTCGCCGAACTCCAGGCCGACCCGCCGGAAGCCGACGCCTACGTGTGCGGCAGCGACCAGATCTGGAATCCGCACATCACGAACGGCGCGTTGGATCCCGCCTACTTCCTGGATTACGCCCCGGCCGGCAAGCGCCGGATCGCCTACGCCGCCAGCCTGGGCGGGACGCACCTGCCCCCCGCATGCCTGGCGACCTTCCGGGATCTGGTCTCCCGCCTCGATTTCCTCTCTTGCCGGGAAGCCGAGGCCGCCGCCTTTGTCGCCGATGCAACGGGACGGGAAGTCGCCACGGCGATCGACCCGGCGTTGCTGGCGGCGGACGGGGGGGCGTGGGACCGCGCCGGACGGCGGCCGCACAACCCCTACGTGTTCGCCTTCACCTTGCAGCACCGCGACGATCTCTGGGCCGCCATCGCCGCCGGGGCGCGCGAGCTGGGCGTTCCGGCGCGCATCGCGAACGGACCGTGGAAGTGGTGGCGGCTGCCCGGCCGGCCCGTCCATCCGGGTCCAGACGGCTGGGTTCACTTCGTGCGGCATGCCGCGGCGGTCCTGACCGACTCTTTCCATGGAACCGTCTTCGCCATCCTCAACCACCGGAATTTCGTCGTCTTTCCGCTGGCCGGCCACATGGCCGATCGCAATCCCCGGATTGTCCGGCTGTTGGAATCGCTTGGCCTGCAGGACCGGCTGGCGCAGCCAACCGATCTGGACGCCATCCGCCGCCTGCTCCGAACCCCCATCGATTGGCCACCCGTCGAGCGCCGTCTCGCCACGTTGCGGCAAACCTCCGCGCAATTTCTTCTTCGCGCCTTGTCGGCGCCCCGGCCCCGGCGCTGAAAACCGCCCGAACCGCCTTCCCCCGCGGCGGCGCTACGGGAGCGTGGGATCCGTGCCGGCCAGATACTCCGCGCCGTTGCTGGCGCCGTCGGCGTCGGCGTCGCCCAGCCAGTCGTTGACGAGCGCGAGCTCGTTCGTGCCCAGGGCGGTTCGGTAGATGCGCAGGTCGTCGATCCGGCCCCGCCAATAGGCCTCGGGCACGTTGACGTGGCCGCCGCCGATGCGCAGTTCGGGCTGGAACGCCGCCGTGAACGCCTGCGGGGCGGAGGCGACTTCGCGGCCATCCACGAACAAGCGCGCCCGGACGCCGTCGTGCGCGAGGGCGACGTCCACCCACCGCCCCGTCATGGTGCCGCTCCAGTTGGTGGCCAGCACGACGCTCACGGGCGCATTGCTGCTGCCGGCATAGCCGGCCAGCGCGTCCAAGCCGGCGGCATAGCGCAGCGCAAATCCCGGCCAGCGGTTGGTCATGAACAAATAGCCGTCGGACACCACGGTCGGATAGACGTTGGTCCAGCCCGGCTCCTGCCAGATGACGGCCGTCACGGTGAACGGCGCCCCCGTCACCACGGCCGCGGTCGTCTGGTCCACGCCCGCGTAGTCGTTCGTGCCGTCGAACTCCAGGGCCGAACCGATGCCGCGGCCGGCCGTCCAGTTGGTTGCGGCCATGCCCATCAGGCGAGCGGGCCAATCGGACGACGCGCGGTTGGACACGCTGCCGGCCCCGTTTTGCTCGAAAGCCCAACGCGCCGCGAGCCCATGCGCCGCCCCGCCATCCGAAGCCGGATCGAAACCATACGTGACTTCCCAGCCGTCGGGCAGGCCGTCGGCATCGGTATCCGGCGCCAGCGGATCGGCGCCGTGCACGATTTCCAGGCCGTCTACGAGCCCATCGTCGTCCGTGTCGGGATCCAGCGGCAGGGTCCCCTGCCCGAACTCTTCCAGATTGGTCAACCCGTCTTCGTCCGGATCCGCGTCGGCATCGGCGACGGTCGCGTCCAGCCCGGAATCCAGTTCCCATTTGTCCGGCAGGCCGTCGCCATCCGTGTCGGCCGAGAGCGGATTCGTCGCGTGGATCCAGACTTCGGCCCCGTCGCTCAAGCCGTCGTCGTCGCTGTCGGCATCGAACGGATCGGTGCCTCGCGCGATTTCCTCGTCGTCTTCGAGTCCATCCCCATCCGGATCGGCCTGCAGCGGCCACGTGCCGTAGCCGTATTCCTGGAGATTCGTCAGGCCGTCGCCGTCGGGGTCGGCGTCCGCGTCGTCCAGCGTCGGCTGGGTGCCGTAGGCCACTTCCCAGGCATCCGGCATCTGGTCGCCGTCGGTGTCGGCCGACAGCGGATCGGTCCCGTGGACCGTCACTTCGTCGTAATCCGACAAGCCGTCGCCATCGGTGTCGGGATGGTTGGGATCGGTGCCCTGCTCCCATTCGCGGCCGTTGCCCAGGCCATCCAGATCGGGATCGCCCAGCCAGTCGTTGACGGCCGACAGGCTGAAGGCATCCAGCGCGGAACGGTAGATGCGCACGTCGTCGATCTTGCCGCGCCAGAAGGCATCGTGGACGTTGAGGTGGCCGCCGCCGATCAGCAGTTCGGGCTGCCGCACGGCCTGGAAGGCGTTCGAGGTGGCGGCGGCAAGCTGGCCGTCCACGTACAGCCGGGTCCAGGTGCCGTCGTGCGTCAAGGCCACGTCCACCCAGCGGCCCGCGCCGGCCGGGAGCCAGTTGGTCGTCCCGGCGCCTAAGGTCACGGCATTGCTGTTGCCGGCAAAGCCCACGAGGCGGTTCTGGCCCAAGTGGTACCGCAGGACGAATCCCGGCACCCGGTCGCCCGAAACGAGGCGCGCATCGGAGATGATCGTCGGGTACGACCCGGTCCAGGCTTCATCCTGCCAAACAACGGCCGTCACGGTGAACGGCGCCCCCGTCACCACCGCGCCGCCCCCCGGCTGGGCAACGGCCACGGCGTCGTTGATGCCGTCGAATCCCAACGCGCGGCCGCCTCGGCCGGCCATCCAGTTGCTCTCCGTCATGAACCGCAAGCTGCCGGGCCAGTTGGACGACACCACGTTCGCGGCCACGCCGCCCGCGCCCTCGTCGAACGTCCAGCGCGCCGCCAGCCCGTATTCCCGGCCTCCGTCCGACGTGAGATTCAAGCCATGGTCCCGCTCCCACAGGTCCGGCAAGCCGTCGCTGTCGGAATCCGATTCGCCGGGATGGCTGCCATAGCCGTGTTCCTGCAGGTTGCTCAAGCCGTCGGCATCGGCATCGGCGGCGGCATCGTCGACCAGCGGCAGCAACCCGTAACGCACCTCCCAACCATCCAGCATGCCGTCGCCGTCCGTGTCCGGCATCAGCGGATCGGTGCCGTGATCGTCGATTTCCGCCGCATCGTCCAAGCCGTCGCCGTCCGTATCGGCCTGCGCCGGATCGGTGCCATGGACCGCGACTTCGAGACCGTCGGCCAGCCCGTCGCCGTCCGTATCCGGATTGTAGGGATCGGTTCCGTATTCCGCTTCCAGCTCGTTGCTCAAGCCGTCCTGGTCCAAATCCTCGTCGGCGTCGTCGACGAGCGGATCCAACCCCATCTGGACTTCCCACCGGTCGGAAAGCCCGTCGCCATCGGTGTCCACGTTCCAGGGATCCGTTCCATGGGTCACGACTTCGGCATAGTCGTTGAGCCCGTCGCCATCGGAATCCGGATCCAGCGGAGCGGTGCCGTAGGTGATGGCTTCGGCGTGATCGTTCAGGCCGTCGCCGTCCGTATCCGCCCGGGCGGGATGCGTGCCGTACAACAAAACTTCGGCGTAGTCTCCGAGTCCGTCGCCGTCCGTATCCTGCTGCGTCGGATCCGCGCCGAATTCGTATTCCTGCAGGTTCGTCAGGCCATCCCCGTCCGGATCGCCGGGGCCGGCCTCGTCCAGATGGCCGAACCGCAGGCGTTCCCAGGCGTCCGGCAACCCGTCCAGATCGGCATCGACGAGCACCACGGATTCGGGCGCGCCCGCCCACGCTCCGGGATATTGGTTGGTTCCCACGGTCCGGCCGGTCTCGTCGAACGCGTAGACGTGGAAAATGCCGCGAACCCGCCAGTAGAGCGGGAGGCCGGCCGCCGGCATGGGCTGGTGCAACATGGACCAATCGACCAGCGCGGCGGCCGTGACGGCGCCGGCGGCGGCCGCGGAGAAATCCGGCGCGGCGCTGAACTGCCATTCATAGGCCTGGGCCTGTTCCAAGGCCGACCAATGGAAACGGAGCACCGTGCCGGTCGCCGAGTCGCCGGCCACGGCATGCCCCTCCAGCGGCGCCCAGAGTTTCGAAAACCGTTCGCGGGACCAGAGGTCGGCGACCTCCGGCACGTAGTGCGCGTTCTGGTACGAACTGGTATAGCCCGGCCGGTTGACCAGCTGAAACGCGGAATACGGCACGACGAGGCCGGATTGGAATTCCGGCGAAGCCGCATAGGCCACGTCGTTCGACAGCCAATTCAAATTGTAGGTGGCGTTGGTGACGCCGTTCGACACCGCCGGGAACGGATAGGTGTGGCCCATCGCATAACTGCCGAAGCCGGTATTGGTGGCCAGCACCTCTTTCAAGCCCGCCAACTGCAATTGGACGTCCTCTTCCACGCGTTGGGGAGTGGTCCCGTACATGTAGCGCCGGCTGTTTTCCATCACCATCCAATCCAAATCGGGGATCTGCGAAAGCAGCGGCAGATGGATGGCCGCCCACGGCTTCCAGGCCAACTGCGGCGAAATGAACGCCACCATTCCGCGCCAGTGCGCGTTCGTGGCGTTGAGTTCGGCCAGACGGCTCGCGTAACCGGCCATCAGATGGGCAAACACCACCTGCCGCCATTCCCACCACTTGGCCCAATGGTCCGGATCGGTCGTGATCTCCACCCGGTTGGTGACGGAAGCGTCCAGCACCAGCCGATAGGCGGCGGCATTGGTCGCGTCCGCGGCGCCATAGCCCAGCGGCGAAACCGGGAACCGGAGGCCGGCATAGGCCGGGCCGTAGCGGGCGACGACGTATTCCCGGAACCACGCCAATCCGTTGGTGCTGGCCGTGGGACTCCGCAGATAGGAGCCGTCCGTCCACCCGTTCAGCGACGGTTCGTTGAAGAAGAAATAGCCGTAGTCCGCGAAGACGGACAAGTCCTGCCGCCACTTGTCCAGGAAGTTGCTCACGGTGGCCCGGTCGGCCACGTCGAAGCGCGGCACCTCGAAGGAATCGTTGATTTCCCAGACCGCATTGGTCAGGAACACGCGGATTTCCGTCCCGTTGGTGGCCACGGCCAACCGCTCGGCCCACCGGGGAATGGAATTGGAATAGCGATAGCAGATCTTCGGGTCCAAATGGTTGGCGCTGCTGATCGCGACGTCCAGACCTTCCTCGTTGCCGATGGCGATGGCGTCGCGGACGTTCGCCTCGATGATGTCCCAGGTCTTGGGCGCGGACTGGGCCCAGCCCATCCAGCTCATGGTTTTTTCCGTGGCGTCGGCCACCTGGGCATAGCGCCGGATCAGCAGGCGCATCGCGTTGCTCGAAACGAAGTCCGCCACGCCCATGGGCCGGGTGATTTCCTGGATCAGCGTGCGCGGCCGCGCGCCGGGCACCGGCGGCGTCTTGGCCCGCAGCTCGAAAGGCGCGGCCGGATTGGTCGCGGCCATGCCGTACGCCGTCGGCCGCACGTGCGCGGCCACCCAGTCCACCTTGGCCGTGAACACCCCGGCGGCCCAGGAGCCGAACCGCACGGCGTTGGAACGCACCACCCCCGACCAGGGCGCCGTCACGAACGCGGCGTTCCAGTAATCGGTTTCGTATTCCCAGGATGGCGTGGTCAGGCGCGGATTATGGACCAGGCCCATGTCCGCCTGATGGTCGATGCCGTTGACGAACAGGCGCATTTCCGCCGTGGGCCGGCCCGTGTTGAATCCGCGCCAACTGGCCGTGATCCGGTTGGTTGCGTTCGCCAGCAGGAATCCGCCGCCGACCAGGTTCGGGTGGAAGATGGCATGCCGGTTGCCGTCGGCATCCATCAGGACGAATTTCAGCTTGTCGTTTTCCAGCCAGACGTGGATCTCGTTGCCGGGATTCGAATCGCCGAATTTCGCCAGATACTGCGGCGGATCTTCCGGCGTCCAGTCCCGGGGCACGAAGAGCATGTCCAGGGCGCCTTCGGAGCCCGCGACGCCGGCGTCCGCCCGGGGATCTTCGTCGGCTAAAAATTCCTCATGGTTGCTGGCGCCGTCGGCGTTGGCATCGGCCTGGGCCTCGAACAATTCCCCGAGCTGCGCGGGCGACAAGGCGGTTCCGTAGATCCGCAGGTCGTCGATCCGCCCGCGCCAGGCGGAATCCGGCTCGTTCACGTGGCCGCGACCGATGCGCAGCTCGGCGTTGGTGGCCGGCACGAACGCGTTGGTCCGGGCGCTCCAGAGGCTGCCGTCCACGTAGAGCCGCGTCGTCGCCTGCTCCTGGACCAGCGCGACGTGGGTCCAGCGCCCGCCCCAGCGCGCGCTCCACAAATCGGCGGCGACTTCAGCGCTGGGCTGCCCGGCGCTGCCCACCAGGCCCATCAGCCGGTCCGGTCCTTCCGTCACGCGCAACGTGAATCCGGGCCAGAAGGCATCGCCCAGCCAAGCGCCGTCCGAGACCAAGGTGGGATACGGCGAAGTTCCGGATTCCTGCCAGACCCAGGCGCAAACCGTGAAAGCCGCACCCGTGACCACGGCCTCCGGCGCCTGCGCCACGGCCACGTAGCCGTTGGAACCGCCCAACCACAGCGCGCCGCGGCCTTTGGCGTCGTTGGTCCATTGCGTACCCGACGCCCCGCGGATTTGGGCCGGATAATCGGCGCTGGCGGAATTGACCAGCGAGGTTCCCGCCCCTTCGTCGAACCGCAGCCACAACCGCAGGTGCAGGTTCGACGCCATGCCGGACAGGGGATTGAAGCCGAAATCCACTTCCCAGCCGTCGGGCAACCCGTCGGCATCCGAATCCGCATCCAACGGATCGGTGGCGCGCGCCAGTTCGTCGCCGTCGTCCAAGCCGTCGCCGTCCGTGTCGGCCATCAGCGGATGCGTACCCCAGCCGCGTTCCTCCTGATTGGTCAAGCCGTCGCCGTCCGGATCGCCGTCCGCCCCTTGGAGTCCTTCCGCGTCGAGCGCATCCAGTCCGAACTCCACTTCCCATTGATCCGGCAACCCGTCGCCGTCGGAATCCGGATGCAGCGGATTCGTTCCGTACGTCACGGCCTCCGCGTAATCGCTCAATCCGTCATCGTCGCTGTCGGCGTCGAACGGGTCGGTGCCGTACGTCACGACTTCGGCGTAGTCGTCGAGGCCGTCGCCGTCCGGGTCGGCGTTGCGCGGATCCGTGCCGTAGCCGTATTCCTCCACGTTGGTCAGTCCGTCGCTGTCCGCGTCGCCGTCCGCGTCGGGCACGGCCGGATCGAAATCATGGAGCACCTCCCACGCATCCGGCATGCCGTCGGCATCGCCGTCCGCGGACAGCGGATCGCTGCCGTGGACGTCCGTTTCGGCACCGTCGGCCAGCCCGTCGCCGTCGGTGTCGGCGGCGTTCGGATCCGTGCCATGCTCCCACTCGCGGCCGTTGACCAGCCCGTCCCCGTCCGGATCGCCCAGCCAATCGTTCGCCGCCGCCAGTTCGTTCGTCCCCAGCGCCGTCCGGTAGATCCGCACCTCGTCGATCTTGCCGCGCCATCCGGATTCATGCACGTTGACGTGCCCGCCGCCGATCAGCAGTTCCGGTTGCCGCGCCGCGGAGAACGCGCCGGACGCCGCCGCCACGAGCCGCCCGTCCACGAACAGCCGCGCCGTCGTCCCGTCGTGCGCGAACGCCACGTCCACCCAGCGATCCGCCCGAGGCGGCACCCAATTCGTCTGCACCAGTTGCGCGAGGGGCGTGTTGCTGCCGCCGACGTTCAGAACCAGCGCGTTCGCGCCCCGCTGGTAGCGCAGCGCGAAGCCCGGCCAATAGCCGCCCGCGTACAGCCCGTCCGACACCACCGTGGGGTAGTTCCCCGTCCAGGAACCGTCCTGCCAGACCGTCGCCGTCACCGTGAACGGCGCGCCCGTCACCGCGGCCGCGCCGTTCGACTGCGCGACGGCCACCACGTCGTCCGCGCCGTCGAATCCCAGCGCCCCCCCGTTGCGGCCCGTCGTCCAGTTGCCGGCGGTCATGCCGCGCAGAAGCCCCGGCCAGTTCGTCGAGACCCGGTTCGACGCCGTGCCGCCCGCCCCCTCGTCGAACGTCCAGCGGGCCACGAGACCATAGGCCGCGCCGCCGTCCGACAGCGGATCGAACCCGTGCGCCTGCTCCCACCCGTCCGGCAAGCCGTCCGCATCCGTGTCCGCGGCCAGCGGGTCGGTGCCGTGGACCTCGATTTCCGCGCGGTCATCCAGGCCGTCGCCGTCCGTATCCGCGTTCCGCGGATCCGTGCCCGCCTGGTGTTC
>DDWR01000052.1 GCA_002347655.1 Verrucomicrobia bacterium UBA2281
GGCGAGTTCTGGAGCCAGGTCTACACGGGCGGGTTGAACGCCGGCCGTTTCATCGAGTTCCTCCGGGGCTTCCGCCGGGGCCGGCGGAACAAGGTGTTCCTGGTGGTGGATGGCAAACCGAGCCATCGCGCCAACGCCGTGAAGAAATACGTCCAGTCAACCCAAGGCGGGCTGGAACTGCATTTCCTGCCAGGCTATGCCCCCGACCTCAATCCGGACGAGTTTGTCTGGCAACACGCCAAGACCAATGGCGTCTCCAAGAAGCCCCTGCGGAAAAACGAGTCGCTGAAACGGCGCGTGGCGGAAGATCTGGCCGCCATCCGGGCGAACCCCCGCCTGGTACGCTCCTTTTTTCACGCCCCAAGTGTAGCTTATGCCAAGGACTGATCAGTAACCGCAAATCTCCCGCGCCAGCCTATTCAACGCCAGACACTTCTCGCGCGTGATGGGACGTTTGTCGTCGTGGTGCGGCCATGGCGCCAGCATCAGGAGCCGTCCGGCGGCACAGGCCTCGAAATACTTGCCGGCGGGCTTGTAGAAAGGCGCAAATCCGTTTTCCAGCAGCACGACGAGCGGCAGATCCGCCGCCAAAGCTGCCCGGGCAATCTGTTTTTCGCCGGGACTGATGCAAGGCGACACCAACACCGCCCCGTGCGCGGCCGCATAGAGAAGCTCGGCCTGCTTTTCTGCCAGCGCTTCCGGCGAAATGGAGCGCGACACTTGGACTTGTCGCCGCACCGGGCGTTCCAACAAAAACCGGTTGCCGATGCCGGCGCAACCATGCGTCAACTGCGCCAATTGGGTGAACAGTTCCGGATGTGCCCGCCGCATGGCCAACCGCCGCGGGTTGTCCAATACGTAGTTCTTCATCCGCTCCAGTTGCCCTCGGCGCAAGAGGATCGTGTCTTGGAAGCCCTTTTGCCAGAGCGTGGCAGGGACGGTACGGCGCAAGGGATGCGCCGGAACGGAACCGGCCCCGTCCAGTGGCGGCGCATCCCTTGCGCCGCCGAAATCGCGCCGCCACAGAAAGGTGGTGCTCGCCTTGAATCCGCGCACCACCTGCCCCATCGGTTTGGCCAACCGCGCCTTCACCCGCAGGAGCCCGTGGAAATGGTCGGGCATCACAGCGCAGATGCCGGGCTCTACTCCGGGATAGATTTCCGCCGAACGAAACCAGCTCTGCCGCACCATCTCGCCCAGCGGCGACAACCGGATTTGCTCGCCTTCCAAACGCCCGAAACAACTTCGGCGGGGTTCCGTCGCGAGGGTGATCAGGTAAAAACAGGGCGAGCGATAGTCGTGGACCCAGCAGCGCTGGTGCATCCCCGTATAGCTCACGCCGCCCCTACTTCTTTTCCACGATCCCGGCGCGCTTGTTCAGGTAGCGCAGCAGCATGACGAAGCCGGTCCAGTAGCTCGACAGCAGCGCCGGGCGCTTCCAGGACTGCCGCAGCAGGCGCGCGATCACGTGCGGCTGGAAATAGAATTCCTTGAGCAACCGGTTCACGCCGGCGTTCATCTCGGCCTGGGACAGGTCGGGATACTCCATCACCGCCGTCTGCTCGCCCTGCATGGCGTAGTCGGCCCAGTTTTTCATCCGCAGGTAGCCCTTCTCCACCGCCAGGGCGTAGAGCTCCGTGCCCACCTGCGGCATCACGGCCGAGGCCTGGATCGTGTCGGTGTCGACGTCCTTCACGAACTGCCGCGTGCGCGCCATGCTTTCGCGCGTTTCGCCCGGCAGGCCGATCACCCAGCACGAATGCGTGGTCAGTTTCGCCTTGCGCGCCGTCGCCACGAATTCGCGCGTCTGCTCGACGCGGATGCCCTTGCGCACGTTGTTCAGGATCTGCTGGTCGCCGCTCTCCGGCCCGAGCAGCAGCATGCGGCAGCCGGATTCCTTCATCAGCTTCATCAAGTCCAGATCCGCCCAGTCCACGCGCGAATTGCACGACCACGTCATGCGCCGCTTCTGCTGCAGGATCAATTCGCAGATCTGCCGCAGGCGTTTCCGGTCCGTCGTCAGGGTATCGTCTTCGAAGAAAATCTCCTGGATCGGATAGCGCTCGAAATCCTCGACCATTTCCCGCACCACGCGCTCCGGCGAGCAATAGCGGTAGCGCCGGCCGTGCATCACCTGCGGCCACTGGCAGAACGTGCACCGGTTCGGACAGCCACGTCCGCTGATCTGGTCCAGGAACGGATACAAATACGTGTTGTTGCGGTATTTCTTCACGTCGAAGAAATGCCACGGCGGCAGCGGAATCTCGTCGAGGTTCTCGATGGGCGCGCGCGCGCGGTTTTCGACGATTTCGCCCGCGGCGGTCCGGAAACTGATGCCTTCGACATTTTCCAGCCCCGTTCCGCCCGCCAGCGCGGCGGCCAGGTCGCGGATCGTGAAGTCGTATTCCCCGCGCGCGATGGAATCCACCGCGCCCTGCGCTTCCAGCAACGTCTCGCGCGGGTAGACGCTCACGTGCGGCCCCACCAGCGTCACGTGCGTCTCCGGGCTCGCCGCCTTGCACAGCCGCGCGCATTCGACGTCGTTGTAGATCGACGGCGTCGTGGCGTCCAGCACCAGCAGCCCCGGCTTCCATTCGCCGCACCACTTCGCCACGTCCGCCAGCGAGGCTTCCTCGGCGATGAAATCGCGCAGCTCGACCTCGAATCCCGCCTGGATCGCCACGCCGGCCGCGTAGGCCAGCCAATCCGGATAGCGCTGCGCGCGCGTGCGGTTCACGACCGGCCAGCGCTGGCTGCGGCAGAAATTCGGCAAAAACGGTGGACTGATCAGGGCGACGCGCATTTTTTCACTCCAAACTCACGGTTTTTCGCCGTTTTTCGCGAAAAACTCGATAAACCCTACCGCAACTCCCCACAGAATCGAAAAATTGCGCAAAAATGCCATTCCGAGGGCCTTCGCGGCGAAATTTGGGCCTCTTTTGCCTGAAATTTCGGCCAAAAAGCCCAAATTGGCCGCCAAAACGCCCAAAAACAGCGGAAAACAGACGATTCCGAGTCCCGTGAAGGCGATTTCGACGTAGAGCTGCTTGCCGTGATGGGTTTGCCGGCCGCCGACCAACGCCCGGTTGCCCAGCAGCATCGGCACTGCGTCCTTCGCGAAGCGGATCTGCTGTTTCAGGTAGCCCTGCACCGTGTCCGCGAAGTCGTGGAACACGCCGTTGTCCGGATCCCACCACAGCTTGTGGTCGCGCGACACCGCCCAGGAAAATTCCATGTCCTCGCTGCTGGCCGCCTGGTACGCCTCCGGGAAGCCGCCCTTGGCGAGAAACAGTTCGCGCTCGCACCAGAGGTTGTTCGACACCAGCGTCTCGACGTAGCCGCGGTGATGCCGGCGCCGCCAGACAAGCTCCTCGTGCGCGAATTGCTGGACGAAGATTTCCTTCACCGGCCCCGCATAGCCACCGCCGCCGCAGGGCGCGCCTTTCTCCGCGCGCGCCTTGAGCGCTTTTTCGATCCAGTCCGGCGGCGCCACCACGTCGGAATCGGTGAAAAACAAAACTTCGCCCGTCGCCGCCTGGGCGCCGACGTTGCGCGCCGCGCCCGCCCCCTTGCGGCCGCCGGTCGAGAGCAAGCGGATCGGCGCTTGAACCAGATTGGGCGTTCCGTCCGTCGAGCCGTCGTCCACGACGATGATTTCCACGCGCGGATGGGTTTGCTTTCGGAGGCTTTCGAGGCAGCGCGGCAGGCAATGCGCGCCGTTGTAGACCGGCACGATCGCCGAAACCAGAATGGGTTCGGCGCCGGCCATCAGGACGCTTTTTCGGCCTTCGTGTCCGTCCGCACGAGATACAGCGGCCGTCGCTTGCCTTCCTCGAAGATGCGACTGACGTACTGCCCCAGCAGGCCGATGCTGACGAGCTGCACGCCCCCCAAGAACACCATGACCGCGATGGTCGAGGCCCAGCCTTTCTGCATGCTGCCGGGGTTCACCATGGCCTGCACCATCACGTAGAACACCCACAGCGCGGCCACGGCGCAGATGCCCACGCCCAGCACCGCGATCCACCGCAGCGGCGACGCCGAAAACGACGTGATCGCGTCGAACGCCAGCCGTGCGCTCTTCCACACCGGATATTTCGTCTCGCCCGCGAACCGCGCCGCCCGGTCGTACTCGACCGAAGCCTGCCGATAGCCCACCCAGCACGTCAGTCCGCGCATGAACCGATGCAGCTCGCGCATCTCCCGCAACGCATCCACCACGCAGCGGTCCACCAACCGGAAATCGCCGGCATCCATCGGCACGTTCACCTTCGCCAGCCGCCGGAACACGCGATAGAAGCCCGCCGCCAAAAACTTTTTCATCCACGTCTCGCCCGCGCGGCTGCGGCGGATGGCGTAGACCACTTCGTGGCCTTCGCGCCACTTGTCGACCATGGGTCCGATCGTCTCGGGCGGATCCTGCAGATCGGCGTCCATCACCACGACCGCGTCGCCGTCCGACCGGTCCAGCCCCGCCGTGATGGCCAGCTGGTGGCCGAAATTGCGCGACAAGCGGACCACCCGCACGTGGCGGTTGGTTTTCGCCTGCTCCACGGCCCATTCGGCGGAACCGTCCGTCGAGCCGTCGTCCACCAGCAGCAGTTCCCAATCCTCTTCCCGCCCCGCGAAAACCCCCGTCACCCGCTCCAGCAGAACCGGCAGGTTGTCCTTCTCGTTCAGGAACGGCACCACGATCGAGATCTTGTTCGGATGGCTCATGATGCGGCCATCCTACCCGACCCGACCCCCCACAGGCAACCGGCAAGACGAGATCCAGCGGCCGCGCCCGGACAAATTGTCGCAGGGCGGCCGCGCGTTTTGGCGCAGGCGTACCTCTCGCCCTGCTTTAAACCTGGCCGGCGCCATGCGATTTATCTCATGCCCGCCTTTCGATTCACTCCATTTTCGCGGTCTTTACCAAACTTGGCACGGCGTCTGCTCCTTGGAAATCGCCATGACAGACAACGCCAATCATCCCACCCCGGCCTCGACGGGCGAGCGCAAACTGCTTCGGTGGATCTTGGTCTTGCAGGTCGTGATCTTGGCCTGGCTGGCCAAAAACCATCTTGACGGGGCATTCAGCCGCAGAGCCCACAACCCACCTGCGGTCGCAACCCAACCGGACACTCCCCCCTCCTTGGAGCCCTCCGCACAACCGAATGCCCCGTCATCTTTTTCGCTCCTGCCGCGCTTCGCGGTCTTCCAGCGGCCCATGCCCCAGCCGCGCTACCGCCATCCCGCCGACCGCCTGCGCGCCGAAATGCAGCGCATGATGGACGAGGCCAACCAAGCCTTCGGCGGCTTCGATTCGTTTTTCGACCGAGACGACGTCTGGGCGAACCTGCCCGCCTCCCCCGCCATGAATCTGCGCGAAGGGACCGACGCCTACGAGCTCTCCCTCGCGCTGCCCGACGCCGATCCCGATTCCCTCGACGTTCGCCTCGACGGGCGCTTGCTCAGCGTCTCCGCGCATCAAGACACGCGTTCGCCCCATGCGTCCTCCTCGCAGCGCTTCAGTTCGCGCGTGCTGTTGCCGGGCCCCGTCGATGCGAACGCCGCGTTCGTGGTCACGAACGTCGCCGACCGCATCTGCATCCGCATTCCCAAGCCGGCGACCCACGCCGCCGCGTCCAACCAGCCCTGACCCTCGGGCCATCCAGGAGACCCCCATGAGCGACACCGGAATCACCGCCATCAACGAAAAAGTCAGGGAAGAAAGCGCCTTTGTCGCCGCCCTGCGCGCCGAAATGGAAAAGGTCATCGTCGGCCAGCGCTACCTGATCGACCGCCTGATGATCGGCCTGCTGGCCAACGGCCACCTGCTGCTCGAAGGCGTGCCCGGCCTGGCCAAGACGCTCGCCGTCAAGACGCTCGCGTCCGCCATCCACACCTATTTCCACCGCATCCAGTTCACGCCCGACCTGTTGCCCGCCGACCTCGTCGGCACGCAGGTCTACAATCCCAAGACCGGCGAGTTCGGCACGCGCAAAGGCCCCATCTTCGCCAACGTCATCCTCGCCGACGAAATCAACCGCGCGCCCGCCAAGGTGCAGTCCGCCCTGCTCGAAGCCATGCAGGAGCGCCAGGTCACCATCGGCCAGGAGACGTTCAACCTGCCGGATCCCTTCCTCGTCCTCGCCACGCAGAACCCCATCGAGCAGGAAGGCACCTATCCCCTCCCCGAGGCGCAGGTCGACCGCTTCATGCTCAAGCTCGTCGTGAAGTACCCCTCCCTCGAAGAAGAACGCCGCATCCTCGACGCCAACGCCCGCACCGAAGTCGTCCGCAACGTCCGCGCCGTCGTCGAACCCGATTCCATCCGCCGCGCGCGCGCCGTCGTCGACGAGATCTACGTCGACGACAAGATCAAGGACTACGTCCTCTCCATCGTGTTCGCCACGCGCGATCCGGCCGCCTACAAGCTCGACGCCCTCAAGGACAACATCCGCTACGGCGCTTCGCCGCGCGCGACCCTCTACCTGACCCTCGCCGCGCGGGCCCACGCCTTCCTCCAGGGCCGTGGCTACGTCACCCCGCAGGACGTCAAATCCATCGCCCCCGACGTCCTCCGCCACCGCGTCATCCCCTCCTTCGAGGCCGAAGCCGAAGACATGACCTCCGAGAAGATCGTCGCCACCCTGCTGAACGAACTCCCCGTCCCCTAAACCCGACCGGAGGTCTTTCGCCATTCTGAATTCCGACCTCTGACCTCTGACCACTAGGCTTCGCATGATTCCGCGCGAGACATTGAAAAAAATCCGGCGGATTGAAATCCGCACCCGGCGCTCGGTCAACGACGTCTTCGCGGGGCGCTACCATTCCGTCTTCAAGGGCCAGGGCATGGAGTTCCAGGAAGTCCGCGAATACGTGCCCGGCGACGACATCCGTTCCATCGACTGGAACGTCACCGCCCGCACCGGCTCCCCGCATGTCAAGAAGTTCACCGAAGAGCGCGAGCTCACCGTCATGCTGCTGGTGGATATTTCGGCTTCCAACCGCTTCGGTTCCACGGCGCAGCTCAAGCGCGATCTCGCCGCCGAGGTCGCCGCCGTCCTCGCCTTCTCCGCCATCGCCAACCACGACCGCGTCGGCCTGATCCTGTTTTCCGACCGCGTCGAAAAGCACGTGCCGCCGGCCAAGGGCGCCACCCACGTCCTGCGCGTCGTCTCGGAAATCCTCAACGCCCAGCCGTCGTCGCCCAAGACCGATCTCGAACCCGCCCTGCGTTACCTCAACCAGGTCGTCCGGCGCCGTTCGGTCGCGTTTCTGATTTCCGACTTCATCGCGCCGTCCTGCGAGCACCTGCTGCGCGTCACCGCCCGCCGCCACGACCTCGTCAGCCTGGTGATCGGCGACAAGCGCGAAAGCGCCCTGCCAGCCGTCGGCCTCGTCGATTTCGAGGATGCCGAAACGGGCCGGCGCATCGTGGTGGACACCTCCTTCGCGCCGACCCGCCGCGCCCTGCTCGCCCGCCAGACCGAGCGCCGCCAGACCCTTCTGCGGCAACTCGCCCGCGCCCGATCCGACACCATCGAACTCCACGCCGGCGAACGCTACGACCGCGAACTCGTCCGTTTCTTCCGCACCCGGGAAAAACGCCGATGAACCCGTTTCTATTGGCTTTTCAGGTAGGGCGAACCCTCCGGGTGAGCCGGAATCGGATAACCTCAATATCCAATATCCAAGAGAAGAGCCCGGCTCGGCGGGGACGCCTCGCCCTACCTTTCCCCCTTGTCCTCGCCAGCCTTCTTTCCGCATGCTCCCAGCCCGCTCCGCCGCCGCCGGAACTGCCCGCCGGGCAGGAGTTCTCCGTCTCCGCGGCGATGTCCACCAACCAGATCCGCATCGGCGATCCGGTCGAGGTGACGCTGACGGCCCTGCATCGCGACGGCACGACCGTCGGATTTTCCAATCCCGCCAAGGGCAAGGACGTCGTCGTCCGCGACGCGCAGACGGAAACCGAAGTCTTCCCCAACGGCATAAGCCGCACCGTCCAGAAAATCCGCCTGACCTCGCTGACGATCACCAACCACGTCGTCGGCGAAAACGCGAATATCCTGCTCTCCACGCCGCAGGGCGTCGTCACCAACGCCTATCCGTTCCTGTCGCTGGAAGTCGTCTCCGCGCTGAAGCCCGGCGAGCAGGAGATCCGGCCCGCCAAGGGCGGACTGGCGTATTGGCCGGCGCCGCCGTCGCGCTGGCTCTGGATCGCGCTGGCGATTCTCGCCGTGCTCGCCGCCGCGTTCCTCGCGCTGCGCAAGGTCCTGACCACGCCGCGCACGATTTTGCACATGGCCCCGCCCGTCCCGCCGCACCGGATCGCGCTCGACGCCCTCGCCGACCTGCGCGCCAAGGGCTGGATCGAAGCGCTCAAGATCGAGCCGTTCTACGTCGCGCTCTCCGGCATCGTCCGCCGCTATCTCGAAGGCCGCTTCGGCCTCCGCGCGCCCGAGCGTACCACGGAGGAATTCATCCGCGATGCCCTTTCGTCCAAGAAGCTCTCCGACGCCCACCGCGACCTCGTCGCCGGCTTCCTCGAGCAAAGCGACCTCGTGAAATTCGCGCGCCATGCGCCGGGCCAAGCCGACATGCGCAACGCCCTGGAATCCGCCGAGCGCCTCGTCCATGAAACGATGCCGGTGGAGCCGGAACCCGTCCGGCCGCCGTACGTGCAGGAGGAAAGCGCATGATGGTCTTCCGCCATCCGCTTGTTCTGCTGCTCCTGCTGCTGGTGCCGGCGCTGGTCTGGCTGCGGTATGCCCGGCGGCGGCAGGCGCCGCTGGCGTTCTCCGACGGCGCGGCGCTGCTGGGCCTGCCGGTTTCGCCGTGGCTCGCGCTGCGCTGGCTGCCGCCTGCGCTCTTCGCCGCCGGGCTCGTGTTCCTGATCGCCGCCGCCGCCCGTCCGCAGCGGGGCATGAGCGAATCGCGCGTGGAAACCGAGGGCGTGGACATCGTGCTCGTCGTGGATACCTCGACGTCCATGCGCGCCGACGATTTTTCCACCGCGACGAAGCGCATGGACCGCCTCGACGCCGCCAAGTCCGTGCTCGCGCAGTTCATCCAGGCGCGGCCCGACGACCGCTTCGGCATCGTCGCCTTCGCCGCCATGCCCTACACCATCGCGCCGCTGACCACCGACCACGCCTGGCTCATGCTCCAGATGGACCGCCTGCAGACCGGCATGCTCGAGGACGCCACGGCCATCGGCGACGCCATCGCTTCCGGCGTCAACCGCCTGCGCGATTCCAAGGCCAAGTCGAAGATCGTGATTCTGCTCACCGACGGCATCCACAACGCCGGCCGCCTGACCCCGCCGGACGCCGCGCAGGCCGCCGCCGCCCTCGGCATCAAGGTCTACACCGTCGGCGCCGGCTCCGACCAGCCCCGCGCCTCCGGCATCTTCGGCTTCGTGCAGGGCGGCCAGGAAATCGACGAGGCCATGCTCAAGAAGATCGCCGAAATCACCAAGGCGAAATATTTCCGCGCCACGGACCTCAAGAGCCTCGAAGAGACCTACAAGGCCATCGACGAGATGGAAAAGACGAAGATCGAGCTCGACCAGTACACTCGCTACGAGGAGAAATTCGCGCCGTTCCTCGTGCTGGGCCTGCTGTGCCTGGCGTTTGAAACCCTGCTGGGCTTCACCCGCCTCGGGAGGCTGCCGTGAAGTGGGACAACGTCCAGCTTCTGGTCTGGCTGCCGCTGGCGATTCCGCTGGTCTGGGCGCTTTTCGCGCTGCTGCGCCGCCGGCGCGCCGCGCTCGCGCAGCTCGTCGATCCGGCCCTGCTCGGCGTTCTCGCCCCGGCCTGGAATCCCGCGCGCGCCAAGTCGCGGCTCGTGCTGCGCGTCCTGGCGCTCGCGCTGCTCGTCGTCGCCCTCGCCCGCCCGCAGTGGGGCTTCCGCTGGGAAGAAGTCCGCCGCAAAGGTCTCGATCTCGTCGTCGCGCTCGACACCTCGCGCTCGATGATGGCGTCCGACATCAAACCCACGCGCCTCCAGCAGGCCAAATGGGGCATCCGCGACCTGTTGCGCAACCTGCGCGGCGACCGCGTCGGGCTCGTGCCCTTCGCCGGCTCCTCCATCCTCCAGTGCCCGCTCACCATCGACTACGCGGCCTTCGCGATGACGCTCGACGACGTCTACTCCGGCATCATTCCCAAGGGCGGCACCGCCATCGAGCAAGCGCTCCGGACCGCCGTCGCCGCCTTCCCCGCCGACCGCACCGCCGATCGCGTGATCCTGCTCATCACCGACGGCGAAGACCACGAAGGCGACCCGCTTGCGCTCCTGCCCGAGCTGAAGGAAAATGACGTCCGCGTCTACACCATCGGCATCGGCACCCTCGAAGGCGAAATGGTGCCCGCCGGCGACGGCCAGGGCGGCTATTTCAAGGACCGCCAGGGCCAGATCGTCAAGACGGCGCTGAAAGAAGACGTGCTCCAGAAGCTGGCGCTGGGCACGGGCGGCACCTACGTGCGGTCCGCCCCGGGCGATACCGGCCTCGAGCGCGTGTTCAACGAAAGCATCGCCAATCTCAAGCGTTCCGAGCAGGAAAACCGCACGGCGAAAATCTACGAAGAGCGCTTCGTCTGGCCCATCGCCGCCGCGCTGCTGCTGCTGGCGTGGGAAGCGCTGCTCTCGGATCGGCGGAAGAATCATGCGGAGACCGGCGCATGAAAAGATTCAATGTCCAATATCCAATGTCCAATATCCAATGTTCAAGTGAACAGCCGCGGAGGGGGCAAAGTTCAAGGTTCAGGATTCAGGGTTCAGGTAGGGCGAGGCGTCCCTGCCGAGCCGGGCTGTTCCGTTGGATATTGAAAATTGAATATTGGATATTGAATATTCGGCTTTCCCGCGTCCGGCTCATCGGGACGGTTCGTCCTACCTGTTTCGCCCTCGCTTTCTCCCTTTTTGCGCTGTTTGGGTCATTTTCCGTCCAAGCCGCCGAACCTTCCGCGCGCGGGTCGTTCGATGCGGGCCTGCAGGCCTTCGCCGCCAGCAACTGGCCCGCCGCGAGCAATGCGTTCCTCGAAGCCGCCGCCGCCGCGCCGTCCGCGAAGCTCGACCCCGCCGCGGCCTACTACAACGCGGGATTGGCGGCCTATGCCGGGGGCGATTTGAAGGCCGCGGCCGATTCTTTCGCGCGCGCCTCGTCGGGATCCGACCTGCGCCTCCAATCGCAGGCCTACTACAACCGCGGCAACGCCCTCTTCCACCAGGTCGGCGGGCCGGGCGCGGCCGTCGCGCCGGCGATGCCGCTGACCACGATGTCCACGCAGGAGCTGGCCGGCGCCGAGGCTTCCGTCGCCGAAGCCATCCAGATGTACGAAAACGCCATCGCGCTCGATCCCCAGGATCTCGACGCCAAGGCCAACTACGAACTCGCCGTCCTGAAGCAACAGCAGATCCAGCAGCAGAAGCAGCAGCAACAGGACCAGCAGAAGCAAGATCAACAGAACCAGGAACAAAAACAGGAGGAACAACAGGACCAGAAACAAGACCAGCAGCAACAACAGCCGCAGGCGCAGCCACAGCCGCAGCCTGAAAACCAGCCCGAAGAAAACCCGCAACAGGAGGAGGAGCAGATCCAAGCAGACAAACCATCCGAAGAAATGACGCCCGAAGAGGCCGCGATGATGCTCGATGCGATGAAGGCGCAGGAACAATCCCAGCGCGATCGGCTCCATCCCTTCTTCGGGCGTCCCGTCCCCGTCGAAAAAGACTGGTAGATGCGCTCCGCCCCGCTAGAGTACGAACCATGCTTTTCAAATGGATTCCAGACCCCCGCGGCCTTGTGCCGCGGGTGAATCAGGTTGGTCGCTGGCGTAAGCCAACGCTCCACCTCGTTCACCAACCGCACAAGGCGGTTGGGGTCCCGAGCACCATCC
This sequence comes from Verrucomicrobia bacterium UBA2281, assembly GCA_002347655.1. GTDB lineage: Bacteria > Verrucomicrobiota > Kiritimatiellia > CAIQIC01 > Lenti-01 > Lenti-01. The sequence continues at coordinate 11,892 of DDWR01000052.1, forward strand.
TTGTGGCAGGGGTCCTGTTTTTCGCGTTCGCGCTTTCCGCGCGCGCGATGGACGTGTCGTTCGACGTCCAGCCGCGCCTGCTGAATCTCGGCGAAACCGCGCAGGCCACCCTCACGTTCCACGGCGTGCGCACGGCGCCCAACGTCGATTTTCCCCAGATTCCGGGCCTCCAGATCACGGGCACCGGCCAGCAGATGCAGTTCGGCACCGGCGGCTCCCGCGTCAGCCTGACCTACAATCTGTTCGCCCAGAAACCCGGCACCTTCGTCATTGGCCCCTACACGCTCGACTACAACGGCGAGCAGATCCAGATTCCCGAAGTGGCCCTCGAAGTCCGCGCGCCGAACGGGAACGCCTCGGCGACCAACGAAATGATCTTCGCGCGGCTCACGTTGCCCTCCGCCCCGCCCTACGTCCACCAGGTCTTCGACATCGTCCTCGGCATCTATTCCCTGCCCGGCGTCGAGCTGACGCGCGACGTCAACCTGCTCGGCGGCTTTCCCGAATCGGGCTTCGTGATCGGCAATTTCGAAGAACTCCAGATGGTCCGCGAGGAAGTCGGCGGCCAGTTCTACAACCTGCGCCGGTTCCGGGCCAAGGCGCGCGCGCTGACGGCCGGCGCATTCGACGTCCGGCCCGCCCTGCGCGTCGGCGTGGTCGATCCCAACCAGCGCCAGCAGCGGCGCGATCCCTTCGGCTTCTTCGATCCGTTCGGCGGCCCCTCCGCCACGCCGGTCACGCTGCCGGTGCCGCCGGCGAAACTGGACATTCGCGCCATTCCCGCCGAAGGCCGCCCGGCCGGCTATGCCGGGGCCGTCGGCCGGTTCGAGTTCGCCATGGACGTCCGCCCGCGCGAATTGAAAGTCGGCGAGCCGATCACCGTGTCCCTGCGGCTGCAAGGAACGGGCAACGTTTCCGCCGCGCTGCCGCCGGCGTACCGCGACGCCGACCTGTTCAAGGCCTACGAAGCGCGCCAGGTCGGCGACGTGCCCGATCCGACCGCCGAAAGCGGCGCCAAGATCTTCGAGCAGGTCGTCATACCGCGTTCGGATGCCTTGAAAGAGCTGCCGGCGCTGGAATTTTCCTTCTTCGATCCGGCGGCCGCGCAGTACCGCACCGTTTCGGCCGGGCCATTTTCGCTGACGGTGCATCCGTCCCCCAACGGTGCCGGCGCCCTGCTGCTGCAGGTGCCCGGCGGGGCCGCCGCGGGCGGCGGCTCGCTCGTGCTCGGCACGGACATCGTCTATCTCAAGCCCGCGCCGGCCCGCTGGCGCAATGGCGACGGATTCGCGGCGCGCAAGCCCCTGCTGATCGCCGTCCACGCCGCCGCGCCGCTGGCGCTGGCGGGGTTGTTCTTCGCCACGCGCCGCCGCAACCGCCTCGCGACGGACGTCGCCCTCGCCCGCCGCCAGAAGGCGCCGCGCAGCGCCCGCGCCAACCTGCGCAAGGCCGAAGCCGCGCTCAAGGAATCCGCCGCGCCCGCCGCCGTTTTCTCCGCGCTGGCCGCCGCCGCCGCGGATTATTTCGGCCACCGCCTCAACCTGCCGCCGGGCGCCGTGGAAGCCCCGCTCATCCTCGAAAAACTCCGCGCCGCGAAGGCCGACGAAACCACTCTCGCGAAGTGGCGGGAATTTTTCGCGCTCTCCGACCAGATCCGCTACGCCTCGGCGGCCGAACTTTCCCGCGCGGATTTGGAAACCTGGATTTCCACCGTGGCCTCCCTGCTCCGGAAGGCGGAAAGGGTGAAGCTGTGAAGCGCATGGCATGCATCTTGGTCCTGCTGACGGCCACGGCTTGGGCCGCGCCGGACGGCGTGGCGCGTTTCGAGCGGACCTTCGCCGACGCGGCGAAGGCCTACGACGAAAACCGGCTGCCGGACGCGATCGCCGGCTGGCAGGCGCTGGCGGACGAAGGCCAGGCGCTGCCGGAAGTCTTGTTCAACCTCGGCAACGCCTATTACCGCCACGGCGATCTGGGCGCAGCCATCCTGGCCTATCGCCGCGCGCAGCGGCTGGCCCCGCGCGATCCGGACATCCGCGCCAATCTCGGCTTCGCGGCGCAATCCGCGGGCATCGAATTGCCGGGGCGCAAGCCGCTGGCGGCGCTGCTGCTGGACTTCAGCCGCGCGGAATGGCTCGGCTTCGGGGGCGTTTGCTTCTGGTTGCTGGCGGGCGCGCTCGCGGCCTGGATTCTTTGGCCCCGGTTCCGGTTCGTTGCGCGCCCAGCCACCGCGGTTCTGGCCGCGCTGCTGGGGTTGGCGCTCGCGGGACTGGCGCTGCATCGCGATCTGCATCAAACCCCCGAAGGCGTCGTGGGGCTCGCCGGCCAAAAGGTGCTGTCCAGCCCGCTGGAAACGGCCACGCCGCTGCTCGCGGTGCCGGAAGGCGCGATCGTCCGGATGCGGGAAAACCGCGGAACCTGGATCGAAGTCGAACTCGGCGAAACGCGCGGCTGGCTCCCCGCCGCCGCCCTCGCCCCCGTGCGCTAAAAACAGCCCGGCTCGGCAGAGACGCCTCGCCCTACCAGAAGGCATTGAAATCCAGATCTTGGGTAGGGCGAACCCTCCGGGTGAGCCGCGACGTTATCGGCCAACAAAATACTTCGCCGCGCTGCGGACGACTTCGGCGAACTGCCACAGGACGTCGCGGCAAAATCCGTTGGTGATGCCCGGCGCGAATTCACTGCTGCCGCCCCAGGGCCAGTAGACGCCCTGAAGCGCGACGGTCACGTTGTCGTCGTGGATCACCTGGCACCACATCGGGCGCGCTTTTTTGAGCACCCGCGGCAGGGTTTTCGGCGCGCCCATCACGGTCTGGGCGCAGTCCGGCGCCGACACGAAGCTCTGGAAGGCGTTGTCCGGCTCGCTCCGGACGTAGAAATCGCCTTTTTTCTCGCAACAGCCGATCGGGAAACTGATGAAGAAGCCGCGGGCCAGATCCTGGGCTCCCAGATGCAACTGCGCCGTTTCCTGCACGAGTTCGACCATGCGCGGATGCAGCGCGTCGTCGTTGTCGAGGCGCGTGGTGATGCGGATCTTGCCGGACTCTTCGCGGCGGCGGATTTCGGCGAGGGCGAATTCCTCGTCGAATCCCGAGCAGTAGACCGGCCGCAGGAATTCGTGGCGGACGGCCAGCGCGGCCATGCGCTCCTTGAAGGCGACCGGCGTGGCCCAGTCCAGGAACACCAGCCATTGGAAAGCACCCTGGGTCTGGCGCGCGAGCGATGGCAGGCACACGCGCTCGAACAGATCGAACCGGCGCGTCAGCCAGCCGGCATCGAGCCCGCGGTGCGGTCCGGGTTTTTCCCCGGCCGGCAAATCCGCTTTCAGCGGCACGTTGAAACGCGTCAGGATGAAATGCTCGAACGGATTCATGGGCATCAGGATGCCAGCGCGGGATGGCGCAAACAAGCGTTTTCGAGACTTTGGCGGGAACAAGGAAACCCCACGCTGAAGCGTGGACTACGTACGGGTGCCGTCCGCAATCCAGCCTTCAGGCTGGGCCGCGCCGGCGGGCCAGCAGGGCCAGGAAGAGCGGGCCGCCGAGGACGGCGGTCAGGGCGCCGACGGCCACTTCGAGGGGCGCGGCGGCCCAGCGGCCCAAGGCATCGCACGCGGCCAGCAGCGCCCCGCCGAACAGGAACGAGCACGGCAGGACGAGGCGCGCGTCGGGTCCGACGATTTTCCGCACGGCGTGCGGCGCGAGCAAACCGACGAAACCGATGGGCCCGGCCACGGCGGCCACGCCGGCGGAGGCGAGACCGGCGCCGATGGCCGTCCAGCGGCGCACGCGCGCGACGTCCACGCCCTGCCCTGCCGCCATGTCTTCGCCTAGGCCCAGCGGATTCAGATTCCGCGCCTGGGCCAGCAGGAGCGCGACGCCCGGCACGGCCAGCGCCGCCAAGGCGCCGACGGAGGCCCAATCCGCCGCATCGAGCCCGCCGAGGAGCCAGCGGTGGAATTCGGCGAGTTTCCACGGCGAGATGAAACCGCTGATCACCATGATGGCCCCGCCGCAGACGACGCCGAGCGTCACGCCCGCCAGCAAGAGCGTTTGCCCGCCTGCGCCGCCGGAACGCCGCGCCAGCGCCAGCACGAGCCCCAGCGCGCCGGCCGCCCCCAGCAGCGCGAGCGCTTGCGAAGTGTTCAGCGGCCCCCACGCCAGCCACAGGAACGGACAGACCCGCGCCAGGAACGCGCCAAGGCTTGCCCCGCCGGCGATGCCCAGCGTCCACGGCTCGGCCAGCGGGTTGCGAAAAATCACCTGCAACGCCGCGCCGGCCATCGCCAGCGCCCCGCCCGCCAACAGTCCCAGCAGGACGCGCGGCAGGCGGATCTGGAAGAAAATCATCGAATCGGCGGATCCTTCATCGACAAAAAACGAAAAAACGCCCCGAAAATCCAGCTTTTCGGCCCCGATCCACGGAAAAACGGCCAAAAACACCGCAAAAACAGCTAAAAAGGCTAATAATGGATGTTTTTTTGTCATTTTCTGGCTAAAACGATCGGATTTTGCGCTTCCGGACGCCGGAGGACCTCGATTTTGTCGCCGTAGGCCGCCACCAGGCGATTTTCGGTCAAGATTTCGGCCGGCGGGCCGTCCGCGGCGATTTTTCCGGCCTGCACCAGCACCAAGCGATCGCAAAACAGCCCCGCGAGATTGAGGTCGTGCATGACGGCGACCACGCGCAACCCGTTGGCCGCGCGGCGGGCCAAAATTTCCATGACGGCGGCGGCCTGGTGCAGATCGAGCGCCTGCGTGGGCTCGTCGAGCAGCAAAATTTCCGGTTCTTGGGCCAGCGCGGAGGCCAGCCACGCGCGGCGGCGTTCGCCGCCGGACAGATGCGACAGCGGGCGGTGGCGCAAGGCTTCCAGGCCGACGTCGCCCAAAGCGCGCGCGACGGCGTCGCGGTCCGCGGCGGTGGGCAAGTCCAACGTCCCGCCGTGTGCGTGGCGGCCCAGCGCGACGACCTGCTCGACGGCGTAGTCGAAGAGCGCGGGACATTCCTGCGGCAGAAAACCGAGCCGCCGGGCGAGATCCGCGCGGCGCATCCGCGCCACGGCGCGCCCGTCGAGTTCGACCGCGCCCTCCCCCGGCGCGAGCAGGCCCGCGGCGAGTTTCAGGAGCGTGCTTTTGCCGGAGCCGTTGGGACCGACGATGCCGCAGAGCGGTTCGGTGCCGAGCGCGAGAGCCGGAATGCGCAGCTCCCAAGCGGCCGATTCATAAGAGAAGCGGAGATTGCGAAGAACAAGCTGGTTGGGAGAAGACATCAATATTCAATATCCAATAATCAATGATCAATATTCAAGTGAACCGACGGTTGAACATTGAAAATTGAATATTGATTATTGAACATTGGAGTTTCAAGCCTCGGCCTTGGGCGCCACGGCCAGCTTGACGTGGATGTCGCGCAGCTGCTTGTCGTCCACGGTGGACGGCGCGTTCATCATCAGGTCCATGGCCTTCTGGGTCTTCGGGAAGGCGATGACGTCGCGGATGCTGTGGCGGCCGGCGAGCAGCATGACGAGGCGGTCGGCGCCGATGGCGAGGCCGCCGTGGGGCGGCGCGCCGTATTCCAGCGCGCGGATCAGGTGGCTGAAGCGCGATTTGATTTCCGATTCGGGCAGGCCGAGCAGCTGGAACATCCGGTTCTGGAAGGCTGGATCGTGGATCCGGATGCTGCCGCCGCCGAGTTCGGTGCCGTTGAGCACGATGTCGTAGGCCTGCGCGCGCACCTGTTCGGGCGCGGTCTCGAGCAAGGGCACGTCTTCGGCCTTGGGCGCGGTGAAGGGATGGTGCACGCTGACGAGGCGGCCTTCGTCGCTGCGCTCGAACAGCGGGAAATCGACGACCCAGGTGAACTTGAAGGCGTCCGCCGGAATGGCGCCGGCATGCGCGCCCGCCAGCAGGCGGATGCGGCCGAGGACCGGCAGGACCTTCTCGGCCTTGTCGGCGCCGAACAGCACGAGATCGCCGGGCTGGATGCCCAGCGCGGTTTCGAGGCCGACCTTCTCGGCGTCGGTGAAGAACTTGACGATGGGCGATTTCCAGGTGCCGTCTTCCTGCACGCGGATGTAGGCCAGGCCGCCGAGGCCGCCTTCCTTGGCGAGGCCCGTCCAGTCCTCTTCCACCATCTTGATGGGCGCATGGGCGAGCCCCTTGGCGTTGATGGCCTTGACCACGCCGCCGCCTTCCAGCGCGCGGGCGAAGACCTTGAACTGGGTGCCCTTGAAGACGTCGGCGAGATCCACGATCTCCATGCCGAAGCGCAGATCGGGCTTGTCGGAGCCGAAGCGGTCCATGGCCTCGCGGTAGGTCATGCGCGGCAGCGGCAGCTCGGGCACGGGCAGGTTCGCGGCCTGCATCAGGCGCGCGATCAGGCCATCGACGGTCTCGATGACGTCGTCGGCGGTGACGAAGGACATTTCGATGTCGATCTGGGTGAATTCGGGTTGGCGGTCGGCGCGCAGGTCTTCGTCGCGGAAGCAGCGGGCGATCTGCACGTAGCGGTCCACGCCGGCCATCATCAGCAGTTGCTTGTACTGCTGCGGGGCCTGCGGCAAAGCGAAGAACATCCCCGGGCACACGCGGCTGGGCACGAGGTAGTCCCGCGCGCCTTCGGGCGTGCTCTTGGTGAGGATGGGCGTCTCGATCTCCATGAACCGGTTTTCGTCGAAGTAGTTCCGCGCCGTCTGGATCAGGCGGTGGCGCAGGCCGAGCGCCTGCTGCATGGCGGTCCGGCGCAGGTCGAGATAGCGGAATTCGAGGCGCAGGTCCTCGGCGACGTGTTCCGCGCCGCGGTCGTCGAGGGGAAACGGCGGCACGAGGGCCTTGTTCAGCACGGCGATTCCGGTGGAGCGCACTTCGATGCCGCCGGTGGCGATGCGGTCGTTGACCATGTCGGCCGGCCGCGCGCGGACTTCGCCGGAAATCTTCACGACGAATTCGCCGCGGCACGCCTGGGCGGCGTCCCAGGCCGCCTGGGAATCCTGCGGATCGAACACGCACTGCGTGACGCCGTAGCGGTCGCGCAGGTCGAGGAAAATCAGTCCGCCGTGGTCGCGCACGCTGTCCACCCAGCCGCACAACTCCACTTTCGCGCCCGCGTCGGCGGGGCGCAACTGTCCGCACGTATGTGTCCGCATCTTCATGGTTTCGTTCCTTTTTCCGGAAATTCGACGAGCCGGGACTTTACCCTCCCGCCCCCCCCGCGCGCAAACAAATCCGGCGTGGTCAGAATCGATCCGAGCCGAACCGGACGACCCGGTCCGGGGCCGGCGGCGGCGGCGGCGGATCGTCGAGGGGCTGCGGCGGCGCGCGCCGGCGGAACAGCTGCACCCAATGGGCGACGCCCATCACCGCGCCGGCCAGCAGCCCCAGCAGCGCCAGCAGCCAGATCGCCACCAGCACGGGAAACGGATCGGTGGGATAGTCCCGGTTGGCTTCGACGATCGCGCCCGAGAGCAGCCCGGCCAGCGAGAAGACCAGCAGGACCATTTCGATCTGCCGGCAGACGATATAGGCCATTTCGAGCCGGGGCGCCGCCTGCGGATCCGGCCCGACCCGCGCGTGGAGGATGCGCCCGGCCGGATAGATCGCCAGCAGCAGCCCGAACAGGATCGGCGGCAGCGCGCCCGCCAGTTCGACCACCGTGGCGCCGAACGCGAATCCCAGCAGCACCGGACACAGGGCGACGAACAGGTAGCGGACGAGGAAATGGGCGACGGAATAGCCACGCAAATGGTCGCGGCCGGCTCGCCGCCACAAGGCCCACAAGCCCCCCATGCCGCCCAGCACCGCCCCCGCGCCGAACCACAGGCCCGCCGGGGGCCAATCCGGCGCCCCCGCCGCCATCAGCAGCAGCGCCAAGCCCAGCGGCACGAGCCCCAGCGCCAACGTCTGGCGGAACTGCACGGCCGCCAGCGGCGACTCGGCGCCCAGCGCGGGAAACAGCGGCGCCCGCGCCATCACTTTCTCCAGAACGCCGGCATGAAGATCGCCAGCACCGTGTAGAGTTCGAGGCGCCCCACCAGCATCAGCGCGGTCAGGATCGCCTTGCCCGCGTCGGGAATGAAGGCGTAGTTCTGGGCGGGGCCCACCCCCGCGAAGCCGGGACCGACGTTGCTGAGGCAGGCCACCACCGCGGAAAACGCCGTGCGGCAGTCCGGCACGAACGGAATCAGCGCCAGCGCGCCCAGCAAGCCCACCAGCAGATACAGCGCCACGAACGCCAGAATGGACCGCAACACGTCGTCGTCCAAGGACTTCTTTCCCAGCTTGACGGGAATCGCCGCCTGGGGCTGCATGAACAGGCGGATTTCGCGCCCGACCGCCTTGAGCATAACCTGGATGCGGCCGGCTTTGATGCCGCCGGCGGTGGAACCCGCGCAACCGCCCAGCAGCATCAGCAGCACCAGCAGCGGCTTGAGCACGGCCGGCCAGCGGTCGTAGTCGCCCGTGGCGAACCCCGTCGTGGTCATCAGGCTCGCGCCGGTGAAGGCCACTTCGCGGAACGCGGCGCCCCAGCCCAGGCCCGCCGCGGACCGCGCGCCGTGGAGCACCAGCGTGCCCCCCGCGGCGAACAGCGCGAACGCGCCAAGGAAAAACCGCCATTCGCCGTCTTTCCACCACGCGCCCCCTTCGCCGCGCAGCAGCCGGTAGTGCAGGGAGAAATTGATGCCGGCCAGCAGCATGAAGACCGTCAGGACCGTCTCGACGTAGGCGCTGTCGAACGCCGCGATGCTGGCCGTCCGGGTGGAGAACCCGCCGGTGGCCATGGTGGTGAAGGAATGGCAGACGGCGTCGAACCAGCCCAAACCGCCGAGCCGCAGCAAGACGACCAGCACGACCACCAACAGGACGTAGACGCCCCAGAGCATCTTGGCGGTCGAGGCCATGCGCGGCTCGACGCGGTCCTTGGTCGGTCCGGGCATTTCCGCACGATAGAGCTGCATGCCGCCGGCCCCCGCGAACGGCAAGATCGCCACCACCAGAATCAGCACGCCCATGCCGCCGATGAACTGCGTCAGCGAGCGCCACAGCAGGATGCCCTTGGGCAGGCCTTCGAGCACGGGAAGGACTGTGGCCCCCGTGGTCGTCATGCCGGAAACCGTTTCGAACAGCGCCGCGATCGGCGACGCGATCGTGCCGGAGAGGACGAAGGGAACGGCGCCGGCGATGCCCGCGCACAACCAGCCGAAGGCCACCACGCCCAGGCCGTCCCGGCGGGAAAGTTCGGGGTGGTTCCGCGTCAGGCCCCACAGCGGCGCGGCCACCGCCAGCGCGCCGGCGGCGGAACAGGCCAGCGCCGTCCAGGCCGCCGGCGGCTCGTCGTACAGATAGGAAACCAACCCGCAGGCCCCCATCAGCAACGCCATCACCCCCAGCAACCAGGCGATCACGTGGAATACCGTCTTGGCGTTCATCGCGGCCGGTCACTTTCTCCAGAACGCCGGCATGAACACGGCCAGCAAGGTGAAGAACTCCAGCCGGCCCGCCAACATCAAGACGATCAACACGGCTTGTCCACCGGCCGGCAACCCCGCATAGTTGAGAGTCGGCCCAACGGCGGACATCCCCGGACCGACGCCGCCCAGGCAGGCCACGACGGCCGAAACCGCCGTCGCCAGATCCGGCGCGAACCACATCATCGCCCAAGTGCCCGCCACCCCCACGAGCAGATAGAGCGCCACGAACGCCAGGACGGGCAACAGCACGTCGTCGTCCAGCCGCTTGCGGTCCAGCTTGACGGGAATGACCGCCTGGGGCTGCATGAACAGGCGGATTTCACGCGCGACGGCCTTGAGCATCATCTGGATGCGGGCGACCTTGATGCCGCCGGCGGTGGAGCCCACGCAACCGCCCATCAGCATCAGGAGGAGCAGCAGCACCTTCAGAATCCGGGGCCAACCGTCGAAATCCGCAGTGCAGAAACCGGTGGTCGTCGCCAGGCTGACGCACGTGAAGGACGCCTGCCGCAGCGCCGCGCCCCAGGCCGGGCCCGCGGCGGAACGATGGAGCATCCAGGCGCTGAACAGCGTGGCGCCGGCCACGACGCCCAGATAGAACCGGGTGCCGGAATCCCGCCACCACGGCGAAAATTCCCCGCGCAAGGTCCGGTAATGAAGGGCGAAATTCAGGGCGCCGAGAAGCATGAACGCCATGAGCACGGTCTCGACGTAGAGGCTGTCGAAAGCGGCGACGCTCGCCGTCCGAGTGGAAAAGCCGCCCGTGGCCAAGGTGGCGAAGGCGTGGCAAGCGGAATCGAACCAATCCAGGCCGCCGAGCCGCAGCAGCAGGATCAACGCCACGTTCAGCAGCACGTAGACGCCCCACAGCATCTTGGCGGTGGACGCCATGCGCGGCTCGATGCGGTCCTTGGACGGTCCCGCCACCTCGGCGCGGAACAACTGCATGCCGCCGGCCCCCGCGATCGGCAGGATCGCCACCACGAGGACCAGGATGCCGCCGCCGCCGATCAGATGCGTGAGCGCCCGCCACAGCAACAAACCCTTGGGCACCGTTTCAATCACCGGCAAAACCGAGGCCCCCGTGGTGGTCAACCCGGACATCGTTTCGAACACCGCCGCCGTCGGCGACGCAATGACGCCGGACAGCACGAACGGCGCCGCGCCCGCCAGCCCCGCGCACAGCCAGCCGAACGTCACCACGCCCAAGCCGTCGCGACGGGACAGTTCCTGGTCGTTGCGCGTCAGCGCCCACAGGATTGCGGCCGCCGCCAGCGTCCCCGCGGCCGAATAGGCCAGCGCGGTCCAGGCCGAGGGCGGCTCTCCGTGCAGAACCGACACCAGGCCGCACAACCCCATCAGCAGGCCCACCACCCCCAGCAGCCAGGCGATCACGTGGAAAACGGGCTTGAAATTCATCGCAACCGCCTCAGGAGGCGAACAGCGGCTCCATCTTGGCCACCGCTTCCGGCAGGCAATAGACCACCACCCGGTCCCCTGCCGCCAGTTCCAAATCGCCCGTCGCCGTCTTGACCTGATTGGCCCGCAGCGCCGCCACGATGATGACCCCGTCCGGGATCTTCAGGTCTTGGATCGCCTGGCCGACCCACTTGTGCTTCGGCGACAGCTTCATCTCGATGAGTTCGCCCGGCAGGCGCGCCAGGATCGCCGCGGCCTGCACGTTCTTGCCGCGCACGAAATGCAGGATGGAATTGACCATCGCCAGGCGCGGATCGACGATGCGGTCCAGCAGCCGCAGCTGGTTGATGATGCCGATGTATTCCTTCTTGCCCACCTGCGCCGCCGTGAAGCGCGCGCCGTACTTCTCCGCCACGAGGCAGCCGATGATGTTGTGCTCGTCGCTGCCCGTCGCCGCCACGTAGGCCATGTCCTCGGCCTCGCCGATGCCCGCCAGCGTTTCCTGGTCGAGGGCGTCGCCCTTGATCACCAGCGTGCGGTTGAGCTGCGCCGAACAGAAATCCGCGCGCTCCTCGTCCTGCTCGATCAGCACGATCTGCATGCGCGTGTGCTCCAGCATCCGCGCCAACTGCAGGCCCAGTTCCCCGCCGCCCGCGATCACCGTCCGCTGGAACCGCTTGTATTCCGGCCAGGCCCACTGCATGAATTCGGCGATGGCGTCCGGCTCGCCCGCGAAATAGACGTCGTCGCCCACCAGGAACGTCGTGTCGCCATGCGGCGTCATGACCTCGTCGCCGCGCACCACCGCCGTGAAGCGGATTTTCCGCAGCCAGGCCTTGTCCCCGAACCGCTTGAGCGTGGTGCCCAGCAGCGGACTGTCCATGTGGATCGACATGCCCACGACCATGACCCGCTCGTCCAGCAAGTCCGCCACCTCGATCGACCCCGGCAGCCGCAGCACGTTGTACAGGTCCCGGGCGTATTCGTCGTACTGGTTCACCAGCAGGTCCACGCCCAAGCGCTTGAAATCGATGTGCCGGCTCGTCAGATAGGCCGACGACGACACTCGTGCCACCGTGCGCGCCACCCCCCGGGCCCGGGCGAAAATGCAGGCCAGGATATTGGTGTCGTCCCGGTCCGTCACCGCCACAACCATATCCGCCCGTTCGAGATCCGCCTCTTCCAGCGTCGCCGGGTCGGCCCCGTCGCCGTGGACCGTCATCAGGTCCAGATGGGCATTCACGTCCGCCAAAGCGTCCGCCGAGGAGTCGATCACGACCACGTCGTGTTCGTCCTCGCAGAACTTTTCCGCCAGATGGGCGCCCGTTTGGCCGCCGCCGATGATCACTATGCGCATGGATGGACTCGTTTCTGGTTAAACCGTCCCCCATTATCCAAATCATGTCCCCCCATGCAAGAACAAGCCCTTCCGCCGCCGCCGCCGTATCTTGATTCTTAAGGGCTGACCCNNGGGTCAGCCCTTAAGAATCAAGATATGAGAATATCGGATTGCCGCCAAGCTGGCCTTTGCGAAAATTTTTTGGCATGGTAGCGATCCATGGTCGTTTCCTTCTGGAAAATGCACGGTGCCGGCAACGATTTCATCCTCGCGGATGATCGTTCCGGCGGCTTTCCGGCCGATGAACCCTCCTTCCGCGCAGGGCTTTGCGACCGCCGGCGCGGGATCGGGTCTGACGGTCTCTTGCTGATCCAGCCCTCCTCTGTTGCCGATTTTCGGATGCGGTTCTTCAATCCCGACGGCTCGGAAGCCGACCTGTGCGGCAACGGCGCGCGGTGCATCGCCCGCTTGGCCCACGAAATCGGCGCCGCCCCCGCCGACATGCGCATCGAGACTCGCGCCGGCCTCGTCCGCGCCGAGATCCTGACGTCCCCCCTCGTCCGCCTCCACCTGCCGCCGTCCAAGGACTGGCGGATGGATTTGGCCGTCGAGTGGCGCAACCGGCCGTTGCCCCTGCATTTCGTCAACACCGGCGTGCCCCATGCCGTCGCCGTCGTGGATGACCTCGCGACGGTGAACGTGCCCGCCCTCGGCGCGTTCATCCGCCGCCACGCGCTCTTCGCCCCCGCCGGTACCAACGCCGATTTCATCCAGATCCGCGGACCGGACTCCCTTGCCATCCGCACCTACGAGCGCGGCGTCGAAGGCGAAACCCTCGCCTGCGGCACCGGCATCCTCGCCGCCGCCCTCGTCGCGGAAAAACTCGGCCTCGTCCGCGCCCCCGTGCGCGTGCGCGCCGCCGGCGGCGACGAACTGGAGGTCGGCCTCGCTCCCCTGACCCTCACCGGCCCCGCCGAACACTCGTTCCGCGGGACGATTCCCTAGCGGTAATAGAATCCGCCCAGCCCCTGCGCCGCGCGCCATTCGATTTTCTCGGAGGCGATATTCGGCCCCAGGCGCGAAACACGAATCTGCAGCAGCAGACGCTTGAGCACGTCTTCCGAGCCTTCCGCCACCAGCTGCACCGCGCCGTCGGGGAGGTTTTCCACGCCGCCCGCCACGCCCAGCGCGATCGCGAGGTTCCGCGTCACGTAGCGAAAGCCCACGCCCTGCACGTCCCCCTCGAAGCGCACCCGGACCTGGCACAACGTGTCGCTCATGCCTCCGCCACCCGCACCATGCGCACGCCGTGGTGTTCTTCCACGGCCAACTTGCCCGCCGCCACCAACGGCGCCAGCCGTCGTTCCAGCGCCGCGACGTCCGCGCCGGACGCCGCCGCCAGCGCAGCCAGCGCGATCGGATGCCGCGCCAGCAGATCGAGCCATTCCGCGTCCGTCGTCGTTTCCGGCGTTTTCGCCCGGCCGGCGAAGACCGGGATTTCCGCCGCCGGCGAAAACCACGGCGCCACCGTGCGCAGCCAAGCCTCCGGCAACCGCGGCACTTCCACGCCGGCCAGCGCCGGCCGCGTCGTCGTGTTCAGGTGTACCGCGTCCGGCCGCAGCGATTTCGCCAGCTCCGCGATCGCGCGCACCTGTTCCGGCGCGTCGTTGTAGCCCGGCAGCAGCATCACCTCGACCCACAGTTTCCCGCGGAATTCGGCGCGCAGCGCGCGCTCGCCCTCCAGCAGCCGCGCGAACGTCGCGCCTTCCGCGGGCCGGTGGATCTTGCGGAACGATTCTTCGTCCCACGCGCTCAGGGTCACCTTCACCACGTCCGCCTCCGCCGCATCGCGGCGGACCTCCGGGAGGAACATCAGCGTCCCGTTGCTCAGGAGCGCCGTCTTGAACTTGCCCGCCGCCTTCACGTGCCGCAGCACGTCGCCGAACCGCGCGTGCATCGTCGGCTCGCCCGAACCCGCCAGCGTCACGTAGTCGGCCTCGTTTCCCGCCGCGGCCCAGCGGTTGAATTCCGCGAGGACGTCCGCCGTCGGCACCCACTCCTTGCGTTCCAGCGTCAGTTCCGTCGTGCGCCCCACCTGGCAGAACACGCAGTTCTCCGTGCAGACCTTCGCCGGATTCAAGTCCACGCCCAGCGACAGCCCCAGGCGCCGCGACGGCACAGGGCCGAAAAGATAGCGGTATTTGGCTTCCGAATTCACGCCGCCTACTCTCCCTCCCCGCCCCGCCGCTGTCAAATCCCGAACCGCGCCGGCTTTTTCGGCGCTTTGCATTCCGGCGGCCTTTTGGCAGACTGCCCCCGTCATGCCCCATCTTTCGGCAAGGAAAAAACTGGCGGCTTCCCGGCGCGTCGTCGTGAAGATCGGCAGCCGCGTGCTCGTGCAGCGCGACGGCCGCCCCGACGCCCGCCGCATGGCCGCCCTGGTCGACGGTCTCGCCGCCCTGCGCCGCGAGGGCCGCGACGTCGTCGTCGTTTCCTCCGGCGCCATCGCCTGCGGGCTGCAGGCGCTGGGCATGAAAAAGAAGCCCGCCGACCTGCCCACCCTCCAGATGGCCGCCGCCGTCGGCCAGTCGCGCCTCATGGCCGCCTACGACCAGCTGTTCGCCCGCAAGAAATGCCGCATCGGCCAGGTCCTGCTGACCCACGACGATCTCGAGCACCGCCGCCGGCACCTCAATGCCCGCAACACCCTGCTCAAGCTGCTCGAATGCGGCGTCGTCCCCGTCATCAACGAAAACGACGTCGTTTCCGTCGATGAAATCAAGTTCGGCGACAACGACGCGCTCGGCTCCCGTTCCGCGATGCTGCTCGAGGCCGACCTGCTCGTGCTGCTGACGACGGTCGACGGCTTCCACGCCACCGACGCCAAGGGCCGCAGCCGCCGCGTCCCCTTCCTGGCCGACGTCACCGCCGAAACCCTTTCCCACACGCAGGGCAAAGGCAGCGTCTTCTCCACCGGCGGCATGGCCAGCAAGCTGACCTCCGCCGCCGAAGCCGCCCGCATGGGCTCGATGGTCGTCATCGCCAACGGCCGCAAGGACGGCATTCTCCAGAAGATCGTCGCCGGCGAAAACGTCGGCACGCTCATTCCCGCCGCCGGTTCCGAAGACGCCAACGGCGGCCTCAACCACCGCCGGCGCTGGGTCGCTTTCTTCCACCACGCCCACGGGCAGATCGTCGTCGACGACGGCGCCCGCGACGCCCTCCTGAAGCGCGGCAAGAGCCTCTTGCCCGTCGGCATCCGCGAAGTCTCCGGAGATTTCTCCCCCGGCGACCTCGTCGAGGTCCTCGATCTGGCCAGCCAGCGCATCGCCCAGGGCCTCTCCGAATACTCCAGCGCCGAAGTCCGGCTCCTCAAGGGCCTCAAGACCGAAAAGATCCGCGAACTCCTCGGCGCCGCCGCCCCCGGCGAGGTCATCCACCGCGACAACCTGGTCGTACCGACTTGATCCTTCGTTGGATATTGATGATGGAATATTGGATGTTGAACGTTGAGATCCCGCCGGTGTCGCGCCCCAGAACCCGAGGCCCGTTATGACGCTACATGAAACCATGATCGAAATGGGCGACCAAGCCGTCGTTGCCGCCCGCCAACTGGCCACCTTGGGCTCGCGCCGCAAGAACCTCATCCTCGAGGCCATGGCGGAAGCGCTCGACGCCAACCGCGACCGCATCAAGGAAGCCAACGCCCGCGACATGGCCGCCGGCCGCGCCGCCGGCCTTTCCGACGCCATGCTCGACCGCCTCCTGCTGACCGACAAGCGCATGGATTCGATGATCAACGGCGTCCGCGCTCTCATCGGCCTCAAGGATCCCGTCGGCCAGAAAATCTCCCGCTGGATCCGCGCCAACGGCCTCGTCATCTACAAGGTCCGCGTTCCCATCGGCGTCATCGGCATCATCTTCGAGTCCCGCCCCAACGTCGCCGTGGACGCCGCCGCCCTCTGCTTCAAGACCTCCAACGCCGTGATTCTCCGCGGCGGCAAGGAAGCCCTCGAATCCAACAAGGCCCTCGTGGACGCCCTCCAGGCCGGCGGCACCCGCAAGGGGCTGCCCCCCCACTCCATCCAGCTCATCACCACCATCGACCACGACGCCGTGCGCGAACTCGTCCAGCTCGAAGGCCGCGTGGACCTCGTCATCCCCCGCGGCGGCGAGAAGCTCATCCGCGCCGTCACCGAACAGGCCTACGTCCCCGTCATCAAGCACTACAAGGGCGTCTGCTACGCCTACGTCGACGAAGCCGCCGACGCGGACCAGGCCCTCGCCATCGTCGAAAACGCCAAATGCAGCCGCCCCGGCGTCTGCAACGCGCTGGAAAAGGTGCTCGTCCACGAGAAGATCGCCGCGACTTTCCTGCCCCGCCTCGCCGCGCTCATGGCGGACAAGCGGGTCGAGCTGCGCGGCGACGACGCCGCGCGCGCGATCGTCCCCGCCCTCCAGCCCGCCGCCGCCGCGGACTGGGACGCGGAATATCTCGACCTGATCCTGGCCGTCGGCATCGTGCCTTCCCTCGACGCCGCCATCGCCTGGATCAACCGCCACGGTTCGCACCATTCCGACGTGATCCTTTCCGCCGACAAAAAGGCCCAGGAGAAGTTCCTCGACGAGGTCGATTCCGCCTGCGTCTACGCCAACGCCTCCACCCGGTTCACCGACGGCGGCGAATTCGGCATGGGCGCCGAGATCGGCATCTCCACGGACAAGCTCCACGCCCGCGGCCCCATGGGCCTCGAAGAGCTCACCACCTACAAGTACGTCGTCCAAGGCAACGGCCAGATCCGCGTCTGACGGACATTTTACGTGGAACGTAAAAACTTTCCGCGCGTTTTACGTAGAACGTAAAAACTTTGCGCGGCCGCTACTTCGGCGAGGGCGGGATCACCAGCACCGGGCAGTCGGCCTTGCGCACGACGCGTTCGGTGACGTTGCCGAAGAGGATCTTGCCCACCGCGCCCGCGCCCTGCCGGCCCAGGATGATCAGGTCGACGTCCTGCTCCTGGGCGTATTCGAGGATCTTGTGGCGGGCCTCGCCGATGCGCATGGCGACGACCCACTTCACGCCGGCAGGCACCCGCGGCGTGTAGGCCTCGGCCACCTTGGCGTCGATCTCGCGCTTGGCGCGCGCATCGACGTCTTCGTCCACTTCGTAGATGTAGCCCTTCCAGAACTGCGCCGGCGGCTCGGGGATCACGTGCAGCAGATGCAGCTCGCAGCCGGCGTTGCGCACGGCCGAATTGACCGCGAAGACGAACGCGCGGTCCGCGTTCTCCGAAAAATCGGTGCAGAACAGGATCTTCCTGAAGTTTTCGTGCCGGATCGTTGCGTCCATGGCCTGCCTCCTCGCGCCTATTTCACCCACGTCGTCGGGACCGTCACGATCTGCGGGAACGCCAGCAGCAGCAGCGCCGCGACGACCAGGGCCGCCAGGAACGGCAGCGCGCCCTTGAAGACGCTCTGCAGCGGCACGGCGCGGTCCATGCCGCTGACCACGTACACGTTCACGCCCACCGGCGGCGAAATCACGCCCATCTGCGTCACCAGCACGATCATCACGCCGAACCAGATCGGGTCGTACCCCAGGTTCAGCACCACCGGATAGAAGATCGGGATCGTCAGCAACACCAGCGCCAGCGCATCGAGAAAGG
Organism: Verrucomicrobia bacterium UBA2281; assembly: GCA_002347655.1. GTDB lineage: Bacteria > Verrucomicrobiota > Kiritimatiellia > CAIQIC01 > Lenti-01 > Lenti-01. The sequence goes on from DDWR01000052.1 coordinate 29,782, forward strand.
CGCCCGCCACCAGATAGAACCCGATGATCGCCAGCAAGATGCCCCACGCCGGCAGCGGCAGGCCGGCCATCCACGCCGCCAGTTCCGTCGGCACGTTCGTGACCTGCAGGAAGTGCCCGAAGACCGTCGCGCCCGCCACGATCACCAGCACCATGCACGAGGTCCGCAGCGTCTCGCCCATCGCCGTCGCCAGCATCCGGAAACTGCACTTGCGCGAAGCCAGCGCGATCGCCACGCTGCCCGCCGCGCCCACCGCGGCGGCTTCCGTCGGCGTGAACCAGCCCGCGAACATCCCGCCCATCACCAGCGCGAACAGCAGCAGGATCTCGACCACGCCGGCAAGCGACCGGAACCGCTCCCGCCACGTCGCGACCGTCGCCGCGGGCGCCAGCCCGGGCCGAAACGTGCACAGCAGCCCGATCGTGGCCAGGAACAGCGCGGCGACCAATAGCCCGGGCATGATCCCCGCGATGAACAGCTTGCCGATGCTCTGCTCCGTCATGACGCCATAGACGATGAACACGACGCTGGGCGGGATCATCATGCCGATGCTGCCGCCCGCCGCCACCGTTCCCGCCGCGAAACCGGGATCGTACTTGTAGCGCCGCATCTCCGGCAGCGCCACCGCCGCCATCGTCGCCGCCGTCGCCGGCCCGGAACCGCAGATGGCCCCGAAGAACGTGCACGCGCCGACCGTGGCCATCGCCAGCCCCCCGCGCAGCCAGCCGAACCAGCACTGCGCCGCGGCGAAGAGCTTGCGGCTGATGCCCACGTGGAACGCCACCTGCCCCATGAAGACGAACAGCGGAATCACCGTCAGGCCGTAGCTCGAGAAGACGTCGTAGTAGTCCGTGACCAGCACGTGCAGCGCGGCCGGCCCGTTCACCGCGACCGCGAAGCCGGCCAGCCCCACCAGCGTCATCGCGAACGCCACGGGCATGCTCGTCGCCAGCAGCAGGAACAGCAGCGCGATGCCCGCCAAGCCTGTTTGCAGATCGCTCATGTCAGCGCGGCCGGATCATGGAACGGCCCGGGTGCAGCAGATGCCACAGCGTCACCCCCGCCGTGACCAGGCAGGCCAGCGCCGCGAGCCACGGCACCCAGAACATCGGCATGTGCAGCGTGGCCGTCCCCTCGCCGCTGGCCAGGAACTCGTTGCCCTGCCGGACGAATTGCACGGCCAGCAGCGCGAACAGCGCCAGCAGGACCAGGCGCATCAGCGTGTCCGTGGCCGCCCGCCCGCGGCGCCCCAGCTTCTGGAAGAAATATTCGATGGCGATGTGCCCCTTCACCGCCTTCGTCAGCGGCAGCGCGCAGGCCATCGCGATCGCCCCCAGCACCCGCACCAGGTCGTAGGCGCCCTTCACCGGAAACCCGAACTGGCGGCCGACCACGTCGGCCACCGTCACCAGGACGATGCCGGCCACCGCGCATCCGCCCACGGCGGCCAACGCATGGATCGATCCGCGCAGGACGCCCGTGCGGGCGCTGGTCCCCGACAGCGGACTCATGGCTGGGCCGCGCGGGCCTCGGCGATCAGCGCCTGGGCGTCCGCCAGGAAGTCCGCGCCCGGCAACCCCTTCTCCGCCGTCTGCGCGAGATATTTCTCCACGATCGGCGCCACCGCCGCCTTCCAGCGGGCTTCTTCCTCGGCGGACAGCGGGATGATCTCGCGGTTCAGTTCTTTCACGAATTCAAGCCCATCCGCATCGGCCTGGTTCCAGACCTCGCCGTGCTTGTCCACGAACTCCGCGCTGACGTCCGTCAGGATCTGCTGCAGGTCGGCCGGCAGCGCGTCCCAGCTCTTCTGGTTCATGGCCACGAACATCGCCGTCGTGTAGCCGATGGCCTTGGTGTCGGTGATGGATGCGACGACTTCGCCCTGCTTCCAGCCTTTGAGGGTCTCGATCGGGCAGAACGTGCCTTCGACCACGCCCTTCTGCAGCGCGTCGTAGGTTTCGGGCTGCGGCATGCCGACGGCCGTCGCGCCCAGCGCCGTGGCGATGCCGGCGGAAAGGCCCGTGCCGCGGATCTTCATGTTCTTGAGGTCTTCCAGCGCGCGCACCGGCTTCTTGGTGGCGAGGATGCCCGGGCCATGGGCATGGATATAGAGGATCTTCGCGCCCTGGACTTCGGCGGGATTGTACTTCGCCGCCAACGCCGTCGCCGTGCGCGTGGCCGTCCGGCCGTCGGGCCAGCCCAGCGGCAGATCGAGGGCTTCCAGCAGCGGGAACCGCCCGGGCGTGTAGGCGAAGCAGCTCATGCCCAGATCGGAAATGCCGCTGAGCACGCCCTGCCAGCATTGGTCGGCCTTCGTCAGCGTGCCGCCCGGGTGCACCGTGATCTGGAGGCGGCCGCCGGACCGCTTCTCGACTTCCGCGGCCCAGTCCATGCCCGTCTTGGCCTGCACGTGCATCGGCGGGAAGAAGATGCTGTAGGTCAGCTTGTAGGTTTTCGCGGCCGCCGCACCGTCCGCGGACGCCTCTTTCTTGCCGCAGCCCGCCGCCAACGCCACCCCCGCGACCGCCGCCAACGTCCAATCCAGCCAAATCCGACTCTTCATGGGCACTCCTTTGGAATTACGATTGTCGGGCGATTGTAGCCGCCCCCCCCGGCTTTGCGCAAACCCTTTCCGGCGCCTCACAGCAGCGGCGCCAGCAGCCCGCAGGCGTTTTCGAGATAGCGCTGGTGGATCGGGCGGTTCTTGAAGGCCGGCCATTCCACCTCGCGGCTCGCATGGAGATCTTCGCTCATCATCCGCTTCAGCGTCGCCGCGAAATCCGGATCGTACGCCGTCAGGAGCGTCTCGTAGTTCGAGTACAGGCTGCGGAAATCCCAGTTCGCCGAGCCCACGACCGCCAGCCGGTCGTCCACCACCATCGCCTTCGCGTGCATGAACGGCGGCGGCCGCTCGTAGATCCGCACCCCCGCCTCCAGCAGGTCCTCGTAGGTCCCGCGGCCCGCCCAGGTCGTGTACCAGTGGTTGCTCTTCTCCGGCACCACCAGCTGCACGCGCACCCCCCGCAGCGCCGCCAGCCGCAGCGCCCGCAGCAGGTCCTCCGACGGCAAAAAGTACGGCGTGATGATCAGCACCTGTTCGCGCGCCGCGTTCACCGCGTTGAAGAACACGTCCACCGCCACGCGCAGGTCCGACGACGGCCCGCTGTTGACCACCCGCGCCAGCGCGGAGCCTTCCTCGTGCAGGCGCCGGAAATGCTCCGCGCTCAGCAGCCGCTCCGGATCCTCTTCCGTCATCACGTGCCAGTCGCGCAAGAAGGAATACTGCAATTCCTGCACCACCGGCCCCAGCAGCCGGAAATGGTAGTCCTGGATCGCCGGCTGGCCGTCGCCGCTGCGCGAGTACTCGTTGAGGTTCACCCCGCCCATGAACCCGATCCGCCCGTCCACGATCAGCGCCTTGCGGTGATTGCGCAAATTGAAGTGCAACTGCTTGCGGAACAGGTTCGACTGCGTCCAGCCCGCGATGGACAGGTTCGGCGTCTTCCGGTATTTCCGGAACAACCCGCCCCACAGCGCGTGCGACGAACCGAAGCGGTCGTAGAGCACCCGCACCCGCACGCCGGCCCGCGCCTTCTCCGCCAGCGCCGCCATGAATTCCCGCCCCACCGCGTCGTTGCCGACGATGAACGATTGCAGGTGGATATGGTGCCGCGCCTCGCGGATGGCGTCGAGCATCTTCGGGAACGCCTCGTCGCCGGTCAGCAGCGGCGTGATCCGGTTGCCGCCCAGCAGCGGATAGTTCTCCAGCATGGCCGCCAGCGGCCGGTCCAGTTCGCGCGTCCATTCGTCCGCCGGCGTCGCCGCCGCCCGGCCCATGGAGCGCCAGTAGGCTTCCGGGAGCACGTCGTCCGTCGCCGCGTCCCGCGCCCCGTCCATGCGCACCCGCCGCTGCACGCCCCGCTGCCAACGCTCCCGCGGCACGCGGTCCACCCCGAACATCGCGTAGAGCAGCGCCCCGATCACCGGCAGCGACCACGTCACGAACATCCACAGCAGGGTCGAATCCGCGCGCCGCCGGTGCCGCAGCGCGTGCAGCGTCATCAGCAGGAACAACGACACGTGGAACGCCGCGCCCCACGACAGCCACGGCGCGCCCCGGAAATGCTCCATCCATGCGAACCCGTTCATCGCCCGGTATTCTCGCCCCCCGCCCGCGCCGGGTCAAGCCGGGGATGAAAGGAGTTTAGGAGTATAGAAGTACAGGAGTACAGAATGTGAAAGCGTTCCGAACCGCCGGGTCATCGTCCCGATCTGCAGCATATCCACGAGCCAAGCCCCACCGACAGGACGTGGATGCCGGGGATTTCTTCCGGATTTGGACGGGGCTGTTCCGCGGGAATAACCCGCGAATTTCTCGGAGATGCCGCTTTGCGGGCGACCCGAGTGCGACTGATGTCGGCGAGAGGTCGCCCTCGAAGCGACAGAACGAAAAAGGCGCGGGTTGGTTCCCGCGCCGTCCAAATCCGGAAGAAATCTCCGTTTTCTCCGGACTATGCCCCCCGCCGCCGCCCTAGGGCAGCATGCGGCGGAAGGCCCGCGCGCGCTCTTCCAGTTCCGCGCGCGTGATCTGCCGCAGGCGATCCACGCTGAACGCCTCGCACGTGTACGCCGCCGTCACCGTCGCGTTCACCAGCGCCTTGTGCAGATTCTCCCGCGTCACCCCGCCCAGCGCCGCCAGCGTCCCCAGCAGCCCGCCCGCGAACGTGTCGCCCGCCCCCGTCGGATCGATCACCTCTACCAGCGGCCACGCCGGCACGATCAGCATGTCGTCGTGCGACATCAGGAACGCCCCGTGCTCGCCCTTCTTGATCAGCGCGTACTTGGGCCCCATGTCCAAAATCTTCTTCGCCGCCTTCAGCAGCGAGCCCTTGCCCGTCAGGTGCCGCGCCTCGTGCTCGTTCACCGTCAGCAAGTCCACGCGCCGGATCACGTTCATCAGCTCTTCGCGCGTCGTGTTGATCCACAGGTCCATCGTGTCCAGCACCGTGAACTTCGGCTTCTCCATCTGGTCCAGCACGCGCGCCTGCAGCGCCGGCGCGATGTTCTCCAGGCACAGGTACGGGCTCGTCCGGTAGGCGTCCGGAATCACCGGATTGAAATTCGCGAACACGTTCAAATCCGTGCAGTTCGTGCGCCGGTTGTTCATGTTGTCTTCGTAGACGCCGCTCCAGTGGAAAGTCTTGCCCTGCTCCTGCTGGAGCCCCTGCACGTCCACGCCGGCTTGATTGAAAATGTCGAAGTATTCCTGCGGGAAATCCTCGCCCACGACGCCGACCACGCCGGTCTTGGCGAACAGGGCCGCGGCCACGCTCGTGTAGCTCGCCGAACCGCCCAGCAATTTTTCGTGCATGGCCTTCGGCGTCTGCACGCTGTCGAATGCCACCGAGCCCACCACCACCACGTCCGGAGTCTGCGCTTTGTTCATGATCGTCCTCTCTGCACCTTGAATCGCACCGCCCCGCCGCCCCCCGGCGGCCTAGTCGGCCAGCGCCTCTTCCAGCAGTTCGCACAGGGCATGGATGATCATGCCGTGCCCTTCCTGGATGCGCGCCGTCGTGCGCGTGCTGGCCACGCACAGCGTCTCGTCCGCCCGCGCGGCGAGCTGCCCGCCGGTGCCGCCGCAGAGCGCCACCGTCCACAGCCCCGCCGCCTTGGCGGCGTCCGCCGCCCGGCACACGTTCGCCGCGTTGCCGCTCGTCGAGATCGCCAGCAGCACGTCGCCGGGGCGCCCCAGCGCCTCGACCTGCTTGGAATAGACCTGGCTGAAATCGTAGTCGTTGCCGATCGACGTCAGCACCGAGCTGTCCGTCGTCAGCGCCAGCCCGGCGTAGGGCTTGCGTTCGCGCTGGAACCGGTTCACGAGTTCCGCGGCGAAATGCTGCGCGTCCGCGGCGCTGCCGCCGTTGCCGCAGGCCAGCACCTTGCCGCCCGCGCGCAGGCGTTCGGCCATGCCGGCCGCCACCGCTTCGATCCCCGGCCGCAGCGTGGTCAGCACCTCGTGCGCGGCGTCCAGATGCCCTTCGGCGAAAACGTCCCAGTCCATGGTCCCGTCCTTACGGCGCGGCCTCCGCGGCGGGTTTCTTCCGCGCGCGGATTTCGTTGACTTCGATCGAAACGCCCGCCAGGTCGCAGACGCCCAGATGTTCTTCGAGCAGGTCGCGCACGCGCGCCTGCATCAGCTTGCACAGTTCCGGGATCTGCGTCCCGTCCTTCACCCCCAGCACCAGCCCCACGTCCAGCGCGCCGCGCACCACGCGCAGGTGCGACTTCAGCCAGGCCACCGCCGCGAATTCGCCCTTCAGCTCGTTCAGGTAGTCCCGCACGGCGTCCGTGCTCACGCTGACCGTTCCGTTGTCGTTCTGGAAGGTGATGAAATGCTTGCGCCGGCGCAGCGCCAGCCCGGTCAGCAGGTACGCGAACGGGTACAGCGTCACGAGCACGCCCGCCGCCACCTTGATCCAGTCCGGCCAACCCGCCCCGAAAGCGATCGCCATCTGGATGAAATCCGGATACTGCGGCGACACGATCAGCGCCAGCCCCAGCGCCGCGATCGCGAGGAACAAGATCAGCCCAAGCAGAAAATGGATGGCTTTCATGTCGGTTCTCCTGACTGCGGTCATTCTATACCCCACCCCCGCCCCCCTTGCACACAAAAAAACGGTTAACGGGTCAAGGTTTCGGGCTCGGCGGCCGGAGAAAGGTCGCCCTCGCCACGGCAGATCGAAAATGGCGCGGACGGGTCTTCGCCCCGGCCAAATCTAAAAGAAAACCCCTTCTCGACGCGTCTTCCCGCCCCAAAGCCGGGGCAGGCCGCGAAGGAGCCGCGCTCAGTCTTCGTGGAAGACGACGGCTTCGAAGACGGTGAATTTGGCGCGGGGATCTTTCCAGGCGTTGCCGGGCAGGCCGGCCTTGCGGGACAGATAGGTCAGCGTGGTCGCCAGGTCCCACCCCTGCTCCGGCGCGACCTGCGGCAGGAACACCGCCGAGCGGCCGCCCAGTTCAAGCACCATGCCGTGCCGGCCGATCTCGATGCCGTCGTACGAGGCGACGGGCACGGGCGGGGTCAGGGCGCTGATTTCGATCTTCGTTTGCGCGAACTCCCGCGCCGTCAGCGGCGGAAAGCGCGGATCGTTGAACGCCGCGTCGAGAGCGTGGTCGAGGACGACGTCCGCCAGCGCGCGGCGCGGAAAGATTTCGCCGATGCAGCCGCGCAGTTCGCCGCCGATGGTCAGGGTGACGAAGCCGCCCATTTTGCGCTTCATGGCGGGCGTGGGCGTCACGCCCAGCTCTTCCGGATCGGAAGGCTTCTGGCCCTTCAGGGCGCGGGCAATCGTCTCGCGCGCCATTGCCAGCAGGACATTCTTGTCGGCATCCGTCAATTCAGCCTCGGGCTTTGCCGCGGCCGGGGGGGCGGCTTTCCGCGCGGGCCGGCCGGAACCGTAGAAGGCGAGGCTGGCATAGCTGACGGAGTTGCGCCAGTCGCCGGTGCTGCGCCCGGACGTGTCGTAGGCGATTTCGCGGGCGGTGAATTTCTCGGGCAGCATCCGCAGCAAGACGCCGATGGAATCCTGACCGCAGATCGTCGCGCCGGTTTCCGCGCAGTAGGCCGCGAAGCCGGTCGCGTCGCCGGCGAGGATCTTCGCGATGGCCCCGGCGTCGAGCTGGCGCAGGTTGGCCGCGACGTCCGTGCGGAACGGCACGTAGCCGAAATTGGGGCCGTAGTGGGTGAAGTCGGAGCTGACGACCAGCGCGGTCTTGCCGTCCAGCAGCTCGCCCAGCGCCGCGGCGACCTGCCCGCGGACGTCGTCGTCGAGCTGGCCCAACGTCACGGGCAGCAGCTTCCAGTCGCGCCCGGCGAGGGCCGCCTGGAGCAGCGGCAACTGCAGCTCCACGCTGTTTTCGCCGCGGCGGGTGTCGGGCCGGTCCACGAAGAGCGGATTCTTCATCAGCGCGGCGATGGCCGCGACGTCCAGCGGGGTTTCGCCCAGCGGCGAGCGATAGTGGGTTTCGGTGGCGGGCAGGCTGGCGCGGTTGGGCAGATGCACGCGGTGGGAAAAGCCGATCACCACGACGCGGTCCAGATCCTTCCGCGCGGCCAGCGCCTTCAGGCCGGCGGCCGCGCAGGGCCCGGAATAGGCATAGCCCGCGTGCGGCACGATCACGGCGAACACGGACGGACCGGGGTCCACCTGCGCGTCCCGGAGGTAGCCTTCCAGTTCGGTCCGGAGCCGGTCGGGATCGGCATCGTACCACGAGCCGGCCAAGGTCGATTCCATGCAGACCTTCTTCATGGGAGCCTCCTCTTCGCGCGCGCAGGCGTTGCCTGCCAGCAACAAACCCATCATCATCCAGACGCTTCTACTCATTGCGCAGGGCCTCCGCCGGCGGAAGGCGCGCGGCCATCCAGGCCGGCCCTGCGGAACAGCATAGCGCGAGGCCCAGCGCCAAGGCCAGCGGTAAAATCCGGGTGGGCGCCCCGAACTCGAACGGCAGCGGGAAGCGCCCCCCCCAGAGGCGCAGCGCCGCCTCCGCCGCCAGCAGGCCGGCCACGGCCGCGGCGCCCGTCAGCGCCAGCGCCTCGGCCACGAACAAGCCGGCGATTTCGCGCCGGCGCGCGCCGAGGGCCCGGCGCAGGCCGATTTCCGCAACCCGTTCGCGCACGCCGGTCAACAGCATGCCGGCGAGCATCGCCGCCCCCAGCAGCAGGCCCAGCGCCCCGCCCGCGCCGGCCGTCCAGCCGATGGCGCGCTGCCACCGGCGGACGCCCTGCAGCAGGGTTTCCGGCGTGGTCCATTCGACGCCGTCCGTGCCGATGCCGGGCTGGTCCAGCAGGGCCGCGATACGCCGTTGGAGCGCCTCCGGCGCGATTCCCGGACGAGCCCGGACAAGCAGGACGTCCACGCGCGCCAGCGCCGCGGCGCTTTCCGTCTCCAGCGCATCGGCGGTATGGGGAACGAACACGGCATCCGGCGCGAGGCCCGGCACGACAGCGCCGGCGGCCGCGTACGTGCCCACGAGGCGAAAGGGCTCGGGGCCCATGGCGAGAATCGCCCCCGTCCGCCAGCCGCGCGCGCGGCACAGTGCGGCCGGCGCCACGGCATGGCGCGCGCCTTGGCGGACGTCCAACTCGTCCAGCGCGCGGCCGGACTCCATCCGCCAGCCGCGTGCGCGGGCGAGTTCGGCGTCGGCCGCGGCCACGGCGAAATCGGCGCCGGGCGCCGGCGGCAGCGTTTTCACTCCGGACACCCACGCCTCCGCCCCGAGGTTGGCGCGGAAAAAGTCCACCTGCCGGCGGTTCCAGCGCGATTCCGCGGACCGCGTCAGGGCCACGGAGCCGGCGCCGAACGAATCGACCAGTTCCCGCGATTGTCGCCGCAGGGCTTCGAGGGTCGCCAGCAGGACCGTCACGGCGAACAGGCCGAGCGCCAGGCTGGAGAAGGCCAGTCCCGCGCGGGCGGGCCCCGTCCGCAAACCGGCCCACAGGTCTGCCGCGCATTTTTTCAAGGCAGGCGCACCTCGTCGCCCTCGGCCAGGCCGGAAACGATCTCGATCCGGGTGGCGTCGGCCAACCCCGTCACCACGGCGGTTTCTTCCCCCGCCACCCGGCGAACGGTGGCCGCGCCGTCGCGCCATGCAACGGCTTCGCGCGGCAACCAAAGGGCCTCGGCCGTTTCGCCGGCAACGACCTCGGCGCGGACGGTGAGGCCCACGGGAAGCGGCCGGGGCAGCGGGTCGAGCGCGATCAGCACGGGAAAGAACTTGCGCCAGGCGGGCTGGCCGGGGCGGGTCTGGGCCATGCCGCCGACGCTTTCGACCCGGCCGGACAGCTTCACGTCGGGAAACGCCTCGGGGACGGCCGCGACGGCGTGGCCGGGCTGGATCCACGGCAGTTCCGCCTCGCCCGCGTAGCCGCGCACGACGTGTTCGGCGGGATCGGGCAGGCACAGGAACGCCTGGTTGTGGTAGAGCGTGTCGCCGACGTGCGCGGTGCGATATTCCCCGCCGACGGGCAGCGGCACCAGCGTGGCGGTGCCGGCCACCGGCGCGCGCATTTCGCACAAGGCGAGCTGGCTGGCGGTGAAGTCGCGCTGGCGCTCGGCGGCTTCCAGCGCGGCCCGCGCCTTGGCCAGGCGCGCCGCGTGGACGTGCTTCTGCGTCAGCTCGACGCGGACGTCGAGCTGCGCGCCGCGCGTTTCCAGCGCGGCCACCTTGGCTTCCTGCTGGGCGACTTCGCCGGGGGCCATCAGCCCGCGTTCTGCCAAACCGCGCACGGATTCGAGAAAGCGTTCTTCGGCCTCGCGCTCGGCCTGCGCGTCCAGGCGCTTGGTTTCCAATTCGAGCAATTCGAGGGGGAGTTCGGCCTTTTCAAGACTCTCGAGCTCCTGGCGGGCGCGGACGAGTTCGTTTTCCTGGCGCGCGAGATCCTGTTCGATCTGCGAGGCGTCGAAGCGGGCCAGCACGTCGTCCGCGGCCACGCGGGTGCCTTCGGGCACGAGTTCGACCAGCACGGCCGAACCTTGCACGCCCACGGCGATCGTTTCCACGCGGCGCGCTTCCAGCTCGCCGCGGAACGGCAGGGCCATGCGGATGGAGCCGCGCGCCACGGCGACCGTCCGCGGCGTTTCGGCGGCCTCGCGGCCGCAGCCGCTCCAGGCCAGCGCGGCGAGCAGGCCCGCGGCCAACCGGTTAATCGTCGTTTTTCGCATGGTTCGTTTCCTCGCGCAGGATTTCCCGGGGCGCGGGCACCAGCGTGCCGAGCGCGTGCAGCAAGCGATAGGCCGCGACGGACGCGTCGCGGCGGGCGGCCAGTTCGCCCAGTTCGGCGGCGCGCCCGTCCGCTTCGGCGTCGGAGACGGAATCGGCGCTGGCGCGGCCGGCCTCGAACAAGGCGCGCGCCAGCTCGGCGCGGTTCGCGGCCATTTCGCGGTTGCGCGCAGCCAGATCCAGGGTGGCGCGCGTGCGGCGATAAGCCGACCAGGCGGAGTTGACTTCCAGCGCCAGGCGGTTGCGGACGACGTCGGCGACCTGCCGGCGGGCTTCCGCGTCCACGGCGGCGCGGGCGGCGTCGAGCCGCGCGCCGCGCAGGTTCAGGTCCACGTCGGCGACGAGGCCGATGAACCAGTCGTCTTGGTCGAACCGGCCGGCGTCGCTCCACTCTTCGCCCTCGCCGAACGTGGTCTGGCGCGCGGTGAGGCGCAGATCCGGCAGGAGATTCCGCCGCGCCAGAAGCGCCTGGCGGTCGGCGGTGGCGACGTCCTGCAAGGCCTGGGCCACGTCGGGCCGCTCGTCCAGCGCGACGGCCAGCGCGCGCGCGGCGTCGCTTTCGCCGAGATCGAGCAGATCGGGCGGCGCGAGCCGGAACGAGGTTTCCAGCGGCAGGCCCAGCAGTTCGGCGAACTCCTGGAACTGGACGGCGAGCTGCGCGCGCTCCGTTTCGAGGCGCAGGGCGGCCTCGCCGCGCTGCAGATCCATGCGCAGGACTTCGGTGCGGGTGGCGCGCCCCTGCCGTTCGCGGGCGTCGGCCAAGGCGTAAAGGCGATCCAATCGATCGGCGAAGGCTTCGTCGCCGGCGATCTGGTGGCGCAGGTAGATCAGGTTTTCGAAGAGTTCCGCGACGGCCACGGCCAGCGCCGAGCGGTCGCGCTCCCACGCGCGGCGCGCGGCCAGCAGGGTTTCGTTGGCGGCCACGAGCGGTTCGTTCCGGACGAGCGGGCCGAAGTTCCGGAACAGGGGCTGTTCGAGTTCCAGCCGGATTTCGCCGCGCCGGAGGGTCGGGGCGCCATCCACGTCGATCTGCTGGGCGGCGGCGGCGGCGGCGACGCGCGTGCCGTAGGGACCCGTCGCTTCGGCCCCGAGACCGGCGCGCCCGGTCTCGGAATCCGATCCGGCGCCGGCGGAGCCGGCGGGCGCGATCCGGAAGCCGCGCACGGTTTCCCGCGCGCGATCCGCCGCCAGGCGGTAGCCCTGCAGGTCCAGGGCGCCCTTCACGAGCTGGCGGTTGTGCTCCAGCGCGCGCGCGATGGCGTCTTCGAGGGTCAACGGCAGGGTCTCGCCCGCCGCGGCCCCGCCCGCCGCGGCCGCCAGCACCAGCGCGGCCGCCAGCGTCCGGAATGGAAATCCGTTCCACATGCGGCGCATCCTAGCGGTTTCCGGCGCCGGGGAAAACCGATTTCGGGCGCCGGCTACCGGGACCTTTTCCGGCGCTGAACGCGCAGGGGGAAAAGATTGATTCGACCGGGGGGCTGCGGGTAGAGTGGCGGCGGAACTGACTATCATGGCGGGCGCGGAAACATTGATCGAAGCGGACAACCTGATCCGCCGCTTTTCCCGGTGCGAAGCGCTGGGGGGCGTTTCGTTCCAGATCCGCCGGGGCGAAATCGCGGCCTTGCTGGGGCCCAACGGCTCGGGCAAGACGACCACCCTGCGCATTTTGGCGACGGCCCTCGCGCCGACGGCCGGCCGCGCGCGGGTGGCGGGCTACGACGTGACCGTCCAATCGCTGGCCGTCCGCCGCCGGATCGCCTATCTGCCGGAAAACGTCCCGCTCTACCCCGAAATGCGCGTGGACGAATACCTGGCGTTCCGGGGCCGCCTGCGGGGCCTGCGCGGCGCGCGGCTGGCGACGCGGCTGCGCGAGACGGTCGAGCAATGCGGTCTCGGCGACGCCGCCCGGCGCACGATCGGCACGCTGTCGCGCGGCTACCGCCAGCGCGTCGGCCTGGCGGACGGCCTGCTGCACGAGCCGGACGTCCTGCTGCTGGACGAACCGCTGGCGGGCCTGGACCCGGCGCAGGTGGACGCCGTGCGGACGTTGCTGCAAGGGCTGGGCCCGGACCGGTGCGTGCTGTTTTCCACCCACGTGCTGGCCGAAGCCGAACGCCTCTGCCACCGCGCGCTGATCCTGAACGCGGGGCGCCTGGCCGCCGCGAAGGCCCCCGCCCAACTGGCGCAGGCCGGCGAAACCACGTTCGCCGAAGCCTACCGCCGCCTGACCACGCCGCTGCCGCTGGTGCGCAATCCCGGTCGGGGGAGGAACGCATGAGCGCGTTCTTCCCGCTGTGGCGCCGCGAACTGGGCGCCTATTTCCGCACGTCGATCGGCTACGTGGCCGGCACGTTTTTCCTGGCGATCGCCGGGCTGGGGCTGTGGCGGCAAGCCGCGCAGCTGGCGCGGAGCGCGGCGGAAGGCGACCTGACGCAGAACCTGTTCGGCACGCCCGTCTACTGGCTGGCGCTGCTGGTCGCGACCCCGTTGCTGACCATGCGCCTGTTCGCGGAAGAGCACCGCGCCGGCACGCTGGAAACGCTGCTGGCCGCGCCGGTGACGGAAACCCAGGTGGTGCTGGCCAAGTTCGCGGCCGCCTGCGCCACGTTCGCGCTGCTGTGGTTGCCGACCCTGGCCTATGCCGCGATCCTGCGGCACTGCGGGGCCAACCTGCCCGAGCTCGACTGGGGGCCCGTGGCGGCGGCCTATCTGGGCACGGCGCTCGTCGGCGCGTTTTTCCTGGCGCTGGGATTGCTGTGTTCGCTGCTGACGCGCCACCAGGCCGTGGCCGCCATGGCGAGCCTGGCGGCAACGGGCTTGGCGCTGTCCGGCGGCCGGCTGCCGTTCTACGCCCATACCGCGCCGTTCCGGGAATTCGCCGCCGCCTTCGCCGCGACCCGGCACCTGGCCGATTTCACGGCGGGGATCGTCGATACCCGCACCGTCGTCTGGTACGTCGGCGGCACCGCGCTGCTGCTGTTCGTGGCCGTCCGCATCCTGGAGGCGCGCCGGTTGCGCTGAAGCCATGGCCGACCCCGCCCCCATCCTGCCGTTGTCCGACCGGGTCCGGCGCGGACTGCTGCGCGCCAACGTCGCCGCGGCGATCGGCCTGGCCGTCGCGATCTTCGGCATGGCGAACGTCCTTTCCCTGCGCCACTACCAGCGCTTCAACTGGAGCCGCCGGCCATTCGCGCGGCTGTCCGACGCCAGCCGGCGCCAGCTCGAAGCCATCGCGCAGGACATCCGTTTCATCGTGCTGATCCGTCCCGCCCACGAGGCCTTTCGCGGCACGGAAGCCCTGCTGCGGGAATACGCCGCCCGGGCGCCCAACGTCGCCGTCGAATTCGTGGATCCGGACCGCGATCGGGCGCGCACGGAACAGCTCGTGACGCAATACGGCTGGACCGGCGGCGAAGGGGTCGCCATCGCCATCGGCGGCCGCCACCAGATCGTGTCCGCCGCCGAACTCGTCGAGTACGGCGCGCCCGGCGACCCGGATGATCCGCCCCGCCGGACGTTCCGCGGCGAGGCGCTGTTCGGCCGGGCGATCCAGGGGCTCACGCAGGCCGCGCGGCCCGTCGCCTGCTTCCTCCAGGGGCACGGCGAACGCGCGCCCGACGATTTCGACCGCCACGCGGGCTTTTCCCGCATCGCCGCGCACCTGCGCAACGCCAACCTCGACGTCGAGCGCCTCGACCTCGGCGAAACCAAGACCGTGCCGAACCGCTGCGCGGTCCTCATCGTCGCCGGCCCCGCCAAGGAATTCGCGCCGTTCGAGATCGCCCTGCTGCGCGACTACCTGAACCGCAAAGGCCGCCTGTTCCTGTTGCTGGACGCCCGCATCCGGACCGGCCTGGAGCCGCTGCTGCAGGACTGGGGCGTGCTTCTGGGCGACGACGTCGTCGTGGACGACGCCCGCACCCTCAGCGGCCGCGAACTCCACGTGTCCACCTATCCCGCGCATGAAATCACCGCCCCGCTCCAGAACCTCGCCAGCGTGTTCTTCCTGCCCCGCTCCGTCCGCGCCCGCGCCGCCGAGCCCGGCGCCGACAAGCCGACCGTGGCCCCGCTGGCCACCTGCTCGGCCACGGGCTGGGCGGAATTCGATCCGGACGACCCCGCCGCGCATTTCGATCCCCGGGTGGATCTCCCGGGGCCGCTGCCGATCGCCGTCGCCGTCGAGCGCGGGCCCGTGCCGGGCGTCCACATGCAGATCCGCCCCACCCGGCTCGTGGTCGTCGGCGATTCCGATTTCGCCTCCAACGGCGGGCTCATGGGCGCCAACGCGGACTTCTTCCTCAACGCCGTGCGCTGGCTGCTGGAATGCGAGGGCGGGTTCGCCGCCGTGCCCGCCGCGTTCGAGGAACTCCGGCTCGTTCTCGATGCGCGGCAATTGCGGCGGCTGTTCTGGACCGCGGGCGTCGCCCTGCCCGGAGGCGTCGCCCTGCTGGGCCTGTGGGCCGTCTGGCGAAGGAGGCGCTGAGCGATGAGCTTCCGCCTGACCGGTCTGTTGGCCCTCGTCGCCGCCGCGCTCGCCCTGCTGATCGCGTTCGCGGACCGCGACGACGAAGCGGTCCGGGCCCGGCTGGAACAGACCCGCCGCGCCTTTCGCTTCGATCCCGCGCGCGTGGACGGCCTGATCATCGAGACCGACGGCCCCGCCATCGAGTGCCGCCACGACGGCCGCCGCTGGCGGCTGGTCCAACCCCTCGCGGCGCGCGCCGATCCACTGGCCATCGCCCGCCTGCTGGCCGCGCTGCAGGAACTGCCGCGCGGCGACGTCCTCCTGCCGCCCCGGCGCTCCGGAAATCCCTACGCGCCCTACGGCCTCGACGCGCCGCGCGCGGCCATCGTCCTCCTCTCCGGCGCCGCCACCAACCGCATCCTGATCGGACGCCGCACGCCGCTCGGCGACGGCGTCTACGTCCGCCAATCCGAACAGGCCGGTCTCGTCCGCCTGGATCCGGCCCTGCTCGATCTGTTGCCGACGGGCGCGGACGCGCTCCGCGACCGCGCGCTGCTCGCCGGGACGCCGGCGGCCATCGACCGGCTCGACGTCCGCGGCCCGGCGGGCTATCTCCAATTGGCCCGCGCGGAACACAACGGCTGGCGCCTCTACCAGCCCTTCGCCGCGCGCGCCGATTCCGCGAGCGTCGCCGCGCTCGTCGAAAAACTGCTGGCCTGCTCCGTCGTCCAGTTCGTCCAGGACGGCGTCGGCGATCTCGCCCCCTACGGCCTCGACAGCCAAAGCGCCGTCGCCGCCGTGCTCAACACCGACGCCGGCGACGGCTCCCAGGTGCTGGTCCTCGGCGATCCGTTGCCGAACGACCCCGCCCTCGTCTACGCCCGCCTGCAGGCCGAAAATTCCATCTACGCCGTCCCGCGCGACGTCCGCCAGGCGCTGCTCGTCGCGCCCGACGACCTGCGCGACCGGCGCCTGCCCGGCCTCGCGCCCGACGACCTCCGCGGCTTCCGCGTCGCGGCCGGCGAAACGGTCCTCGACTTCCGCCAGGACGCCGACGACGTCTGGCGCATCGCCGCGCCCATCCGCGCGCCGGCCGACGCCGACGCCGTCCGCGAACTCCTGCGGGCGTGGGCGGACGTCCGGCTCGTCGCCTTCGAAAACGCCGCGACGACGGCCCCGCCGACCGTCTGGAGCCGCGAGTTCCGCCTGACGCCGCGCCAGGACCGCGCCCCCGACATCGTCCTGCGCGTGGCCCCGCAGCCCGACGACGCCAACGCCTGCCGCGTCGCCATCGAGGGCGAGGCCAGCGTGGCCGTCGCCGCCCCGGCCCACCTGCTGGAGTTCCCGCTGGATCCCCGGCCCTACCGGACGCGCGACGTCCTCGAACTCGCCCCGGCCGACGTCGACCGCATCCGCATCGCCGCCGGCGAAGCGACCCTCCAGATCGACCGCGATCCCAGCACCGGCCAATGGGTGCCGGCCGCGCCGTGGATCGACGGCTTGCTGGCCGCGCTCGCGCCCCTGCGCGCGGAAACCATCCTGCCCGCCGCCGCCGAACTGCCGCCCGCCGCCTTCGCAAAACCGCATCTGGTCCTGACCGTCCGGCTGCGCGGCGCCAGCGGCATCGCCGCCACGCTCACCGTCGGCGCCGAAACCGAACCCGGCGGCGCCCGCCTGGCCACTCTGCGCGGGCGCGATTTCGTCTTCACCCTGCCGGCTTGGACCGTGGCGACGCTGACGCCCCCGGAGACCCCGTGAAGCCCGTCCGCATCCATCTCGACGCCCACGCCCACGTCTACCCCTTCCACGACCTCCCGCGCCTCCTGCTCGCCGCGCTCGACCACATGCCGCGCCGCGCGCCGACCGACCTGCGCGTCCTCGCGCTGGCCGAACGCGCCGATTGCGCGTTCTTCCAAGCTCTTGCGCAAGACGAAATCCGCCTGCCCGGCGACCGCTGGCGCGTCGTCGCCTGGGATCCCGACGGCGGCGTCAAGCTGCGCCATCTGCCCGACCACCGCGACGTCTGGATTCTCGCCGGCCGCCAGATCGTCTCCGCCGAACGCATCGAGGTGTGTTCCCTCTTCAGCGACGAACCGATCGCCGACGGGAAACCCGCGCGTGAAATCGTCCGCGCCATCCAGGCCACCGGCGGCCTGCCGGCGCTCGACTGGGCGCCCGGCAAATGGCTCTTTGGCCGCGGGCGGCTCGTGCGCGACCTCGTCGCTGAATTCCCGCCTGCGCAACTCGTGCTCGTGGACACCTCCCTGCGGCCCTTCGGCTGGCCCGCGCCGCGCCTTTACGCCCAGGCCCGCCGCGCCGGCCGCGCCGTGCTGGCCGGTTCCGATCCCCTGCCCTTCGCGGGCGAAGAGGACGTCGCTGGCTCCTACCACTGCACCTTCGAGATTCCGGCCCCCGCCGATCCGGCCCGCCTCGTCGCACCGCTCAAGGCCGCCCTCGCGGCCGGCGGCGGCGCCATCCGCTTCGGTGGACGGCGCGACACGCCGCTCGCGGTCTTCCTCCGGCTCCGCCGCAACGCGCAGGAGAAAACACAGCCATGAGCCCCGAAATGCCGCGCGTCCTGCTGATTTCACCGCAGCCGTTCTTCCAGTGGCGCGGCTCGCCCCTGCGCGTCCGCTTCAACGCCCAGGCCTTGGCCGAACTGGGCTACGACGTCGATCTGCTGGCGATGCCCGTCGGCGACGACCTGGCGATTCCCGGCGTGACCCTCCACCGCGCCCCCAATTTCATCCGCGCGAAAAATCTCCCCATCGGTCCGTCCGCGCCCAAGGCCCTGCTCGACGTGTCGCTCTACTTCAAGGCCGCCGCCCTCGCCCGCCGCCGGCATTACCACGTCGTCCACGGCATCGAAGATGCCGGCCCCATCGCCGCCGCGCTCGCCCGCCGGCACGGCGTCCGGATGATTTTCGAGAAGCATTCCGACCCCGCGTCCTACAAGAAAGGTTTCGTCCGCAATCTCGTCATGGCCGCCTACCGCCGCGTCGAGCGCTTTTCGATCCTCCGCGCCGACGCCGTGATCGGCACCGGCCCGGCGCTCGTCGATCAGGCCCGGCAAATCGCCCCCGGCAAACCCGTCCACCACGTGTTCGACATTCCTTCCTCGCTCGTCGAGCCCGACCCGGAAAAAACGCGCGCGGCCCGCGAACGCCTCGGCTTGCCGGCCGGCGCGGTGCTGGCGCTCTACGTCGGCTCCTTCGCCGTCTATCAGGGCATCGATCTGCTCTTCCACGCCATTCCCGCCGCCCTGCGGCAATGCCCGGACCTGCATTTCGCGGTGATCGGCGGCAACTCGGAACAGGTCGCCCGGCGCCAGACCGCGCTGATGGACGCCGGCCTGGCCGACCGCGTCCTGTTCCCCGGCCACGTCCATCCCGACGACCTGCCGCACTTGCTCGCCGCGGCCGACGTCCTCCTGTCGCCGCGCATCGCCGGCGGCAACACCCCGCTCAAGCTGCTCGACTACCTCAAGGCCGGCCGCGGCATCGTCGCCTGCGACAATCCCGCCAACCGCCTGATCCTCGATGAAACGACCGCCCGGCTCGTCGCGCCCGATCCCGCCGCGTTCGCCGCCGGCATCGTCGCCCTCGCGGCCGACGCCCCGCTGCGCGAGCGCCTCGGCGCCGCCGGGCGCGAGCTGCACCGCACCACCTACAACTACGACGAATACAAACGCCGCCTCGCCGCCGTCTATTCCCAGCTTCTGGGCCCCGCCGCGCCTTGAGCACCCGCGCAAAGTTTTTACGTTCTACGTAAATCCCGCCAAAAGTTTTTACGTTCTACGTAAAACCGGCGCTAGGGCGGTTTTCAGAATACCATAGCCGCTCGAAGTCGGAAACAGCCCGGCTCGGCAGGGATGCCTCGCCCTACCCACAGGCTGTATTGAAGGCTTGGGGTAGGGCGAACCCTCCGGGTGAGCCGATCTCTCTGGCCGTTCAACAACGGCCACAGTAAATCTGAATTTGCTCTAGGCCTTGGGGGCCGCCGGGGCCGCGGGGGCCGCCGGGGCCAGATCGGCCAGCTTGGCGTACTTGGCCCAATCCTTGGTCACCTCGGCCTGGGCCATTTCCAGCAGCTTGGCTGCGGCTTCGGGGTTGCTCTTGACCAGCATCT
>DDWR01000034.1:0-3739 GCA_002347655.1 Verrucomicrobia bacterium UBA2281
GGCGAGTTCTGGAGCCAGGTCTACACGGGCGGGTTGAACGCCGGCCGTTTCATCGAGTTCCTCCGGGGCTTCCGCCGGGGCCGGCGGAACAAGGTGTTCCTGGTGGTGGATGGCAAACCGAGCCATCGCGCCAACGCCGTGAAGAAATACGTCCAGTCAACCCAAGGCGGGCTGGAACTGCATTTCCTGCCAGGCTATGCCCCCGACCTCAATCCGGACGAGTTTGTCTGGCAACACGCCAAGACCAATGGCGTCTCCAAGAAGCCCCTGCGGAAAAACGAGTCGCTGAAACGGCGCGTGGCGGAAGATCTGGCCGCCATCCGGGCGAACCCCCGCCTGGTACGCTCCTTTTTTCACGCCCCAAGTGTAGCTTATGCCAAGGACTGATCAGTAACCACTCCCCTCCGTGCCTCCGCGTCTCCGTGTGAACATTTCCCCATCCTGTCCATCCTGTTCATCCTGTCCAACCGGATTGGTTGTAGATTGGGAGCCCGGCCACAAACCAACCACCACGAACCCCTACCCCCCGCGCCGCCGGCGCGCTTTACGGCGGGGCTTCGGAAAAGCGGCGGCACAGATCGTACAAGTCGACATGTTCGTTGCTCCCGTAATCCAGGTAATTGGTGATCGCGGCGCGCGCGGCGTTCAGCTGGGAATGGTATGGCGGGTAGCTCATCGGATCGTAGTAGGCCTCCAGCAGCGATCGCCAACCGGTCTCTTGCGCAAAGCCCGTCCGCTTGGCCGTGTATTCGTCGAACGACTGCGGCGGATGCGTTCCATCCTTCAACGGAAAGTAGACCGAGATCCCGTAGGCGATCCCGTCCCAGTCGGGCCCCAGATGGCGCACCATCTGCGCATCATCGATGGCGTCCATGACCGTCCGCGCGCGGTCCTGCACCTCGGCCAAGGGCACGTTCGTGTCCAGGACGCCCGATACGAACCCGGCGACGTTGCCGACCAAGGCCGGCGCCAGCGCCAGATCCGTCGTGCACAGGGTGATTTTGGACGCCGGATTCGAAACCGAGTAATACGTCCAGAGCCGCTCGTTGACGTCGGCGGCGAATTCGCGCGGGGTCCAGCCGGGATTGGCCTGCAGCCCCTCGATCATTCCGCCATAGGGCCAATCGGTCTCTCCGTAGGTCTCCGAGGCCAAGACGGTCTGCAATCCGGAGTTCCGCACCTCGGCCAAGGTCTCCGCCATGTTCATGTGGCAGGCATCGAAAAACAGGCAGTCCACGGGAGACGGGGCGGACTCCAAGACCGAGCGCAGATCGCTGACGTACATGATCGACTTGGCGTAGCTCCAGCAGATGCCGAACCCGTTCCAGCCGAATCCGTGGTCGCCGATGAGCAGCGCATAGCGGTCGGCCGGATAGATCGCCATCCCCCATGCCAGAAAATCCAAAAGGGTTTGGGGATCGGCCATGTTCACCTGTCGCCCGCCTTGCCCATCGCCCCAATCGGGCAGGGCTTGGTCCTGCGTGGGGACCAACCCGTTCGTCACGTAGAAGCGTTCGCAACCGGTCCAGTTTCCGTAGCGGGCGTCGCGGCCGTTCCGGGCAAATTGGACCACCAGCTGGACGTTCGTGTCGCTGCTCCAGCGGCCCAGTTCGCAGAATTTCGGAATGAAGTCGGACTCGATCTCGTTGTCGGCCATCAGATAATAGAAAATCGTCCATCGGCTGCGCAGGACGTTGGTGCGGGCCACCACGCGGTAGAAGGCCGGCACGTCCACGCGGTAGGTGTTCGCCGTGGCCGGAATTCCGGCCAGATTCTCCCAGGAGCGTTGCCAGACGCCGCCCGTGAGGGCTCCGCTCCACTCCACGTCGAAGGATTGGGCATGCGGCAGCGCATTGCTCCATGTCAGCACCCCGGTCTGGTCATACGAGGTGATCTCCACCTGCGCCCGGATGGAAAGAGGCATCCAGAGCATGCCTCCGAGCAACAGCCATTGAAAGCAGGACAGGCGTTTCATGGGCGAACCTCGCTTGGAACACCGCTTCAGGCGGATCGGGCACCCACCCGCAGGGGCCGTCCGAAACCAAAAGCCATATACCATTTCTCCCGTACAGGAGTAAAGCCCCACATGCCCCCCCTTCTTTCTTCTTTCTTGGGCGCATCTGTAACGGGTCGCCAATAGAGGTTCCTATCAAACGCAAAAAGTCCCTGTAAGCCGTTTCTAAAACGGACGCCTCATTTCGACCGCTCCCCATCAAATCCCCCAAGCTCTGCGCCCCGCGCAGTCCCGCCTCCAACGGATGTCGGGCCCCCACCCCCACCCGTCGAATCAGGTTGGTTGGTGGTTGGTGGACGGTGGTTGATGGACGGACCACAAACCACCAACCACGAACCACAAACCCCTCCGCCTCCCCCTCCCAACCGCCCCAAGACACCTTTGACAAAATTCCCGCCGGCCGGACAACTCGCGCGTGATTCGCATTTGCGCCCCCTCCCTATCGCCTCACTCCAAAATCATTTGCCGCCATTTTTCGCCATCCGGCAATGCAGCCAGCGCGCGATGGACATCGCCCTGCCATTTCTTGGGCATGGTGGCAAATACCTCGCGCAACTTCTCCTGCTGTCCAGAAGCGGCCAGGGCTCGGATCACCTGCCCGGCCTGACGCAGATCGTTCTCGCGCTTGACCGGCTTTTGCCGCCGACCGGACACGATCAGTTTCAGCAGCGCAAAGCGCGCCGGATGCGGCACGCTCACGTCCAGTCCCCCAAAGGGCAAGCGCAAGACGTCCTTGCACAGAAAGTCCATGTAACGCAGCGGCTGCGCATTGATGCCCAGCGCCCGCAGATCGTAGGGCTTGTCGCTTCCGCGCCCCCGCTCCGGCACGATGAACTCCAGCATCAGCTCCGCATGCACGAACTGCATATAGCCCCTGTCGCCGCCACGGCGCAGGATGAACCCCAGCGGGCCGAGGATCTGTTCGATGTCGACCGGCGGCTTGAGCCGCAACGGAATCGGCACCAGCAAATCGATGTCGCGGGTCCGGATGCCGGGTTCGAACGGAACCCCGGCGAAATAGTGCTTGTAGGCCAGCAGGCACCAGGACCCGATCAAGACCACGTGGTCCAGCACGCCCGCGCCCTCCAGCGAGCGGAACAGACGGTACACCAGGCGTTGCTGATCATTCACCGCGGGTGGCCTTTTCCAGATAACGGATTTGTTGCTTCAGATCGCGAAGTTGCTTGCGATAATCCGCCCGCCGCTGCTTGGCCTCCTCGTAGCGGCGGATCTCCCCGGCAGGCAGTTTTCCAAGATAGGCAAACGCCACCTTGCCGGCTTTACGCTTGGCCAAATAGCAATAGACCCGGCCACCGACCTTCTTGCGCACCAAGGCCCCCGGCGGCAGCTTGCGCAAGGCTCCTTCGACGGCCGCCTGGATCCGCCGCGAATTCGCCAACTCTTCCTTCAGCATGTCCTTCAGAAACATGGCCGCACACCTATTTACCAAACATCCTTGCAATATTGATATTCTGTTTGGTAATCCGTGTCAACTTGCAATCCCGGGCAATGTGATCCCCATTTGAGGCCCCGGCCCCGCCTTCGTCGAATCCCTCCGCTGCGGACGGACACCTTAGGCGGACAAGCCCGCCACGGGCGGGCCAGCGAACCGTTTCCAACCTGGATGATTCATGCGACAAGTCTGGCCCCGCCCCGCCGCTGCGCGGCAGACTCCAGTCTCTCCCCCTTGTCCTCCGAAGCTTTAGAGCAAATTCAGATTTACTG
>DDWR01000034.1:3772-9274 GCA_002347655.1 Verrucomicrobia bacterium UBA2281
GGGCGAGGCGTCCCTGCCGAGCCGGGCTGTTTCCGACTTCGAGCGGCTACGGTATTCTGAAAACCGCCCTAGCGAAGGGGGATCCACTCCCCCCACCTCCCCAGCCCCTGCTTGTCCCAATCCCATCGGTCAAAAGACACGATTGACATATTTCCCGCCGACCGGACAACTCGCGCGAGAGCGGCAGGATGGGTTGGGCCAACCCGCCGGGATCGATCGCTATAGCTAGTCCCGCCGGGGCCCCGGCCAAGAACAGAAAACACCGGTCTCAGCGAGGCCGGCTACAACAAGACCGAAGAGCCCGGCGCCCTCGGCCCTCTTTCGCTAAAGCTTCTGAGGACAAGCGAGGCCGCCCTACTTTCAAACCAGACAGTCCGGCGCCCGACCTCGGGGCGGCCTTACAACTTCTGGCGGCGGAAGGATTCCCCGAGCCGGCGCAGGCCTTCGGAGCAATCGCGGTTGGGCAGCCAGGCTTCGATCAGATGGAGCTTGTCCGGCTCGCGCCGGGCGCGGTCGAGGGCGGCGACGAGTTCTTCTTCCGTCGCGGCGCGAGAACCGAAGGCGAAATCGCCGGCGTGGTCGAAGACGCCCGGCAACTTGGCGTAATGCCACATCTGGAGATCGTTGTAGGCGCCGTCCACGTGGAGCTCGCGCTCGACGAGATAGCCGTCGTTGTTGACGACGACGACGATGGCCGGGCAGCGCTGGCGGATCAGGGTGGAGAGCTCCTGTGCGGTCATCTGCAAGGCGCCGTCGCCGGTCAGCACGACGGGCCGCTTGTCCGGCCGGGCCACGGCGACGCCCAGCGCCGCGGGCGTGCAGTAGCCGATGGAAGCGTAGTAGGTCTGGACGATGAAATTCTCCGCTTCCTCGATCAGGAAATCCGGCGCGGCGCAGAAGGCGTCGCCGGGCTCGGCCAGCAACACCATCTGGTCGTCGAGGAATCCGCCGAGGCATTCGTAGAGCCGCGGCGCGGTCAGCCCGCAGGCGGGCTGGGCGACGAACGGCGCGCGCGGTTGGCGCGGCTGCGCGGGATGGGACTCCAGATAGGACCGCGGCCGCAGCGCGGCAACGAGCGCGCGCACGAAATCCCCCAGCTGGACGTTTTCGAAAACCGTCTCGCCGATGCGCACCCGGCCGGAATCCGCGAAAATCGTGCGGGCGGGGTCGAGATGCGTGCTGAACAGGCCGGTGTCGAGATCCGTCATCCACGCGCCCAGCGCGAGCAGGCAATCGGCCTCCTCGACCTGGCGGCGCACGGATTCGCGGCTCCAGCCGCCCTGGTAGATGCCGACGAACTGCGGATGGAATTCCGGCAGCAGGCTCTTGCTGCTGAGCATGGAGGCGAAGGGGATTTCGATGGTCTCCACGAGGCGCAGGGCGTCGGACCCGAGCCGCTGCCGGGCCAGTTCCATGCCGACGAGCGCGAGGGGATGCTCCGCGCGGTCAAAGCGCGCGGCGGTTTCGGCCACGGCGGCGGCCAGTTGCGCGGGATCGGAAACGGGCGCAACGGGACGCCAATTCGGATCCGGCGCGCGGCAAGGCTTGCCGGCCATGTCGGCGGGCAGCTCGATATAGCCCGGCAGCTTGCGCGCGAGGCTCGCGGCGAGCACGCGGTCGATCTCGGCGGGGGCGGTTTCCGGATCGGTCAGTTGGACCGCGGCGGCGGTGATCTTGCGGTAGACGTCGAGCTGCAGCTGGTAGGTATCCACCAGATGGTGCACGCGCGCGCCGGCCTCGCGGCGGCGCGCCGGGGGCGCGCCGGACACGACGATGAGGGGCACCTGTTCCGCGAAGGCGCCGGCGACGGCGTTGAGGATGCTCAGCCCGCCGACGCCGTAGGTCACGACCGCCCCGCCGATGCCGTTCATGCGCGCGTAGCCGTCCGCCGCGTAGCCGGCGTTGAGTTCGTTGCAGGTGCCGACCCAGCGGACGGGGCTGGCGAGGACTTCGTCGAGGAAATCCAAAACGTAGTCGCCGGGCACGCCGAAAAGGTGGTCCGCCCCCGCTTGTTTCAGGCGTTGCAGAATATAGCGCGAAACCGTCCAATCCTTCGCCATGGCCGCTCCTTTCCGGTCCGGGAACCCGTCGCCGCGATGCAGGAAATCCTATCACGGTTGGGCGCGTTGTCGAAGCGGAAGGCCCTGAATTCGTTTATGGCGCTGCCGACGTTCTTGATCCCCCTGTTCGCCATCATCGGGACCCTGATCTGGATCAGCCGGAAGCGGTTCCGGCGTTTTCCTGCTTGCGGCATCTCTGCCGCGCCACGAGCAATGCCCCCGCCCCGAGGCGGGGTCCGTTCGCAAAACGGGATTGACGGACACGGGGGTTCCATAATACATACAACCCCTTGCCCCCGTTCGGATGAGGGGGATTTTTGCACCAGGAGAATTCGAGCATGGAATGCCATTGGAGCCGGTTGTTCATCGTCATGGGCCTGCTGGCGGGGCTTGTCCCGGCGCGCGGCGAAACGGTCGTCGCCCTGCCCGCCGGCGAGGACGAACATTTCACCGTGGAAACATCCACGGGCCAGCCGTTGTTGCGGAGCACGGCCGCGGCGACCTTGACCGGCACGAACGTCGCGCTCGGCACGCTGGGCGCCGAACTTCCGGTGGCGGTTTCCACGCAGACCGTTGCCCGATTCCTGGCCGATTCCATCCAAGGCAGCCTGATCGTCGGCTCCAACCGGGTGGTGATTCCGCAGGCCAACCTCATCGCGGGCCACACGAACTACGTCTACCTGTCGCCCTACTCGTCCATCCTCGGCGGCAGCGAGAACCAGATCCTATATCACGACGGCCTGGGGTCGTACTACTCCGCCATCGTGGGCGGCACGCGCAACGCCATCTACGGCTCGCAGAAGAGCGTCATCGGCGGCGGCGAGCAGAACGTCGTGAGCAACCGGTCGCTCTACGTGGCGATCGGCGGCGGCTTCCGGAACGTGGCGACGGCGCGCGGCGGAACGATTCCGGGCGGCGAGTACAATCTGGCCGCCGGCTCGAACACCTTCGCGTCCGGCTATCGGGCGCAGGCCATCCACGACGGGGCGTTCGTCTGGGCGGACACGTCGAGCACCAACGCCGTCGTTTCCTCCAACGCCAACGAGTTCGCCGTCCGCGCGGCCGGCGGCGTGCGGTTCGAGGCGGACCTGGGGCCCGATCCCCTGCCGAACAGGAAATCCCGCTACGGCGACAACAACGTCGTGGCGTGGGCGCGCGTGGCCGACTCCGGCGGCATCGGCACGTCCCACTTCGGCGTGCAATCCTGCACGAGCTATGGCCAGGGCAACTACGAAATCCTGCTGGACGTCGCCATGAGTTCGCCCGCCACCCTCGTTCCCGTCGCCACCGTGGATCTGTTTGGAATGCCCCTGCCCACCAACGCGGCGAACGCCCGGCTGATCTACGTGGAGCGCACGCTGGAATTGAACCGGTTCATCGTCCGCACCACCACCGGCGCCTACGTGCCGACCAATACGCCGTTCAATTTCATCGTCACCGGCCGCTAGACCCATGCGCTGCGGTTTCGGCATCCTCGCGGTTCTTTCCCTCGCGGCCCGCCTGGCCGCGGCCGGCCTCGCCGTCCAAAGCGGCGCGCTGCGCCTGGACGGCGGCGCGTTGCGCACGGACGCCCTGGAAATCGGCGCCGCCGCCACGCTCGCCGGCAACGGCACCCTCGACGTGCCCGCGGCCGACCTGCAAGGCGCGACGGCCCCCTGCGGCGAGTATCCCGCCGAAACCGGCACGCTGGCGTTCACCGGTTCCGTCCAGTTCGACGGCACCTATCTCTGCAAGGTCAACGGCCACGAAGACGTCGACCTCGTCCTCGCCGCCGGGCCCGTTTCCGGCACCGCCGCCGTCGCGGTCCAGAAGGATCCAACGGCGATTCCGCTCAGGCAAACGATCCTTTCCGGGGATGCCGCCGGCGACGTTGCCGGCATCGCGCTGGAGCCGGCCCAGCAGGACGATTTCCGGCTCGAAGAGCGGCCCGGCGGGACGCTGGTCCTGACCGATCTCGTCGGCGACAGCGATGGCGACCAGTTGCCCGATTGGTGGGAATATGCCTACTACACCAACCGCACGACGGCCCTGCCCGGCGCAGACGACGACGAGGATCGGTCTGCAAACCTCCACGAACTGGGCGCGGGCACCGATCCGCGCGATCCGGATTCCGTCTTCGCCATCGTCCGCGTGGATGCCGACGGCGGGCACCGCCTCTATTGGAACAGCGTCGCCGGCAAGACCTACGCGATCTATGCCGTTTCCGCCCTCGGCGGGGACTTCACCGAACTGGCCGGCGGCCTGGGCGCCGAGCCGCCGACGAACGGCTGGACGAATGCCGTCCCGGGGCCGCTGCCGCTGTTCTACCAGGTGCGCATCGCGCGCTGACGCCGCATCCGGCCGGCTCGTCTGCCACTTTCGAAAATCCAAGCCGGCGGTGGAACCGGCTTTTTGACATTCCCCCATCCTGGAGTAGTTTTCTAGGTCTATTTGGATGCACACATGAAAACGAATCCAGCCAACCCAATGCCGCCCTCGCCCGCGGCCGGTCCTCCCGCAGCGGCGAGTGCGCTGGCCGCCCGGCTGGGGTGGAACGCGGCCGGCGCATCCGGCCCCGACCGCATCCCGGCCGTCGCCCTGACCGACCGGGCGCTGGCGGCGCTGCACGACCTGGCGTTGCCGGCGGGCGCGTTCGTGCGGATCGGGGTCGTGGTCGGCGGGTGTTCCGGACACACCTATTCCGCCGTCGTGGATGATCGCGCCGATCCCGCCGATTTGACGCTGGTCGAATCCGGCCATTTGCGGGTCGCGACCGATCCGCAAAGCGCCGTCTATCTGGACGGGCTGCGGATCGACTACAGCGACGATCTGATCCGGTCCGGATTCCGTTTCCGCAATGCCAAGGCCGGCGGCTCGTGCGGCTGCGGCGCCAGTTTCAAGGTAACGCCATGAGCGTTCAGCCCCTCGACCTGACCGGCGGCAAATCCGTTTACTGCCTCAATCAGGGACAACTCGACCAGGCGTTGGCGCTGGCCGCCGAGGCTTCCCAAGCCGGCGCGCGCATCCGCGCCGCTGTGGCCCGACTCGAATCCGATTGCAGCCGCAACGAGCGGGCGGCCATCGCGTTCGTCCTGATCCGGCATTTGCAGGATTCGGCCGAAGCCGCCGCCGCGACGGACGGACGCTAGGGCGGTTTTCAGAATACCGTAGCCGCTCGAAGTCGGAAACAGCCCGGCTCGGCAGGGACGCCTCGCCCTACCCATAGGCCGTATTGAAAGCTTGGGGTAGGGCGAACCCTCCGGGTGAGCCGATCTCTCTGGCCGTTCAACAACGGCCACAGTAAATCTGAATTTGCTCTAGGCCTTGGGGGCCGCCGGGGCCGCGGGGGCCGCCGGGGCCAGATCGGCCAGCTTGGCGTACTTGGCCCAATCCTTGGTCACCTCGGCCTGGGCCATTTCCAGCAGCTTGGCTGCGGCTTCGGGGTTGCTCTTGACCAGCATCT
>DDWR01000001.1 GCA_002347655.1 Verrucomicrobia bacterium UBA2281
GTAAATCTGAATTTGCTCTAGGCCTGCAGGGACACGTCTCCGGCGTTGTAGACGAGCGCCACGTCGCCGGGGAGGTCGACGGTTTCCTGGAGGAAGGGGATGAGGGCGCCGGCGGGATCTTCGTCCGGAGGCTCGAAGCCGGCGAAGAGGACGGCGGAGGGCTGCATGGCCTTGCGCACGGCCTCGATGGGCGATTCGGCGGGCATGACGACGAGATCGGCTTCGATCCGGGCGCCGGCGAGCAGATCCTGCATTTCCCGGGCGACGTTGTGGACGTCGGCCTTGGGGGGCACGGGGCGCAGGATGCGGATGGGGCGGTTGCGCCATTCGGAATTCTTCTTGAGCAGGTGGGCGAGAAGAAGCATGAGCGCGCCGTTGCTTTCCTTGGACCACCAGACGTTGATGGCGCCGTCGGACACGACGGTGCGCCCTTCCTTGTCCTTCTGCTTGTTGGCGACGACGACGATGCTGCGGCGCATGCGCTTGGCGATGCCGAGAATGCCGGCGAACACGCCCGTTTTTTCGGGGTCCTGGCTCCAGCCCAGCAGGAGGGTGTTGGGGCGCAGGCCGCCCAACCCGTGGCATTGGAGGAGCGCCTGGACGGCGGCCTGGACGTTGTCGTCGACGACGACGGCGGGAAAGGCGTCGAGTTCTTCCTCGCGGATGAACTTGCGCAGGAGGATCTCGGCTTCGCGCTGGCGGTCCAGGAGGTCGGCGAAGTCGCCGCGGATGATCTGGCCGATGGAGACGATGCCGTTGTCGGCGGTGAGCCAGGCCGCATATTCGGCCAGGTGGAGCCGGTTGTAGGCGCCGCCGCTGAGGGCGAGGATGGAGGGGCGCCAGTTCTTGGGGTGATAGCGTTCGCCTTCGAGGCGCAAAAGGGCGTTGCGGGCGCGCTGGTAGGCCAGGCCGCTGTCGAGGTCGCCCCACTTGACGAGGATTTCCGCGCGGGCGATCAGGAAGTAGAGGAGGCCGGCCAGGGCGATGGAGGCGGCGGCCCAGAGGGCGTTGATGAGAAACATGACGCCGAGGCACCCCAGGGCGCCGAGCAGGGCGAGGGACCAGTGGTGGCGGCGGAAGGTGGGGCGGAAGCTGGGATTGTGCGTGATGCTTTCATAGAAGCAGGCCAGATTGACGGTGCCGTAGGTCATCAGGAAGAACATCGTGATGATGGGGGCGATGGCATTGAGGTCGCCCGCGAAGACGCCGGTCTGCGCGATGAGGAAGGTGAGCGCGATGGCGCGGCGGGGTTCGCCGGAAGCGCCGCTGCCGCGGGCGAACCATTTGAGGCCGCGGAAGACGTCGTCCCGGGCGAAGGCCTGCAGGATGCGGGGGGCGCCCATCAGGCTGCCGAGGGCGGAGGACAGGGTCGCCGCGATCACGCCGGCGTAGATCAGCGCGCCGGACAGCGCGCGGTCTTTCAGCACGAACCCGTCGCCCAGCAGTTCCGCGCGCGGCACGCTGGCCGCCAGCAGGAAGGCGATGGCCGCGTAGAGCGCGGCGGAAAACCCGATGGCGGCGAAGGTGCCGTTGGGGATGGCCCGGCTGGGCTCCTTGAGGTCGCCGGACATGTTGACCCCCGCCATGATGCCCGTGACGGCCGGGAAAAACAGCGCGAACACGGGAAAGAACGTGTGGCCCGGGGCCCACGCCGGCGCGAGATTGGCGCGCAGCACGGCCGGCGAGAAGGCCAGCCCGGCACCGGCGAAGAACGACAGCACGGACAGCAGCAGCACGGCCAGGATGAAGTACTGGAGGCGGATGGTCCATCCGGCCCCGACGTAGACGCAGGCGAACGCGACGACGTTGGTGAGGGTCGCCACGGCGCGGAAGGAAAGGCCGATGCCGGGGAACGCGGAAAAGAGCGCCTCGGTGAAGCCGAACACGTAGAGCGTGACCGCGACGGCTTGCGCCACGAAGAAAAACACCGCGATGACGCCGCCGAATTCCGGTCCCAGGCTGCGGCTGATGAGATAATAGGCCCCGCCGCCCTTGACCCGCATGTTCGTCGCGATGGAGGCGATCGACAGCCCCGTGATCAGCGTGATGGCTTTCGCGCCGGCCAAGATCGCCAGCGCGGCCCCCAGCCCCGCGTAGCCCACCACGGTGTTGAACCGCAGGAACATGATCACGCCGAGAATCGTCAGCAGGCTCGGCGTGAACACGCCGCCGAACGTGCCGAAGCGGGCGGCGGTCTGGGGTTTCGCGCTCATTCCGGTTCCAGCATTCCAGATCGAGCGGCTCCCGTCCAGCCGGTCCATTCGCGCCGGCGCGGGTTTTGGCTTGTACCGCCCGGGGAAAATGGCGTACAACCGCCGGCAGATTTTCGCCGCTTGGCCGAAGATCGTGGGACGGTAGCTCAGTTGGTAGAGCACGAGCCTTTTAAGCTTGTGGTCGCGGGTTCGAGCCCCGCCCGTCTCACCAATCTAAAACCCCCGCAAATAAAGGATAAAGTGCCTATTTGCGGGGGTTTTCTTGTGGTTATTTCTGTTCGGGCAAAACTGCCCGCGAATGCCAAAGAATGACATTTATTTTGTCAATATTCTGTCAACGAGATTTCAGCCCGCCAGCATTGAGCCCCATGCGGTTTTCCCGTGAATGCCATTTCGGGGCGAATTTCGGCCCGCGTTTGCCCATCAGGGTGAAATTTTCGACTGGCACCGGCTTGGATTCTCATTCCCTTTTGCCGAGTCCCGCCTGACTCCGCGCCCGCCCTCGCTCCGGCCCCGGCGCGGCGCATGGATGGCGTTCGCGCCCGCCCCCTTGTCCCCGGCCCGTCCGGGGAGAAGCCCCCCGCAAATCGAATCCTGCGGCCTCGGCCCTGTCTGCGCCGGTCGCACCGCCGCCCGGCCTTCACGCGCGTCTCGCGCGCGCGCCTGTCCGCTTGCATTCCGTTCCGCTCGCCATTTATCAATGCCCGCTTGATCGAAACCGCGTTTTTCAGGCCTTTTAATTGCCGCCTAATTCATTCGCGTCATATCGGTTTGATGGGGGTTTCATGCGGTTTGATGGGGGTTTGTTGCCGGTTTCCTTCCCGATATTCGCTGTTTTGACAGTATGTTTCCTTAATTTCAGCCTTCGCTTGATCTTAAGAGCGGCGTTCCATCCCGCACCGCCATCCCGTGCCGCTTTGCGCCACCATCCCGTCTCCTGCCGCCGCCGCGCCCCCGCCTTCACGCCGTCCCTCGGTTGCGCTTGGCCTCCACGGCGGGTTTCAGCCTGTTCTGCACGAAAACCGCTCCCAACTTGTTCACGGTCTTGCAGTCACCGACTGCGATGTCCCCGATGAATTGCTCAAGCAAAGACCGGAACGCCTCGGGGCCGATAACCCCAATGGCCTTCTTGTAGGCAAAGACCGCTCGCGTCTGGTCGGCGTCCCGCAACTTCTGCGCCGCAAACTCTGCCAGCCGGTTTTGCGGAACCGCTAGGATACGCCCGTACTTGTCCGCTCCGCTCCCGGCCCCGATGATATCCCCGGTTTCCATCCCGAATTTCAAATCCCGATTCCGAGACTGATCCGGCTTCTTCGGTTCGATTTCGGGTTTAATGGTCGGTCTGGTCGGTTCGGTCGGTCGGTAGGGCATTGCATCTGCATTGCATCCGCATTGCGGTTGCATTGCATTCGCATTTTTCTCCCTTTCTTTCTGTTCCCGCTCCTTCCGCAGTCGCCACGCGTCGTCAGCCGTTTTTTTCTTTATGGCGGAAATTGAATGCGAGTTGTCTATCATCCTGTCGGCCTCTGGATTTACCCCCCGTTCCTCAAGAATCAACACCTGATTCAAAGTGTCGAAGTATTCGGCCTTTTCTTCGGCCTTCATTTTGGCAGTGAACGCAAGATGATAGGCCGGATTATATCGGTACCAGCGCATTCCTAATTGTATCTCGAGGGGTTTCGTCTTTGTATTCTTGCGGGATTTCATGGATTGCCTCCCGTCATCGCTCGGGCATGGACGCGCAAGGCTTCGACGACGCTCTGCCAGAAACGCCCGCGCCGTTCCGCGGTCAAAGGTTTTCGGACTCGTGCGCTGACCTTGCGGCTGGTTCGCTTTGGGGGTGTCATAGCTTGCCTCCAATCTCCGCATAGGCCCGCTCGATTTCCGCCGCCCGCCGCTGTTGCGCTCCGGCCCTCCGGTTCAATTCGGCTATGCAGGCCCGGACTTCCCATCTATCTGCGTGGATGATGTGCTTTCGGCCTTGTCCCTGTCTTGATCCGAAGATGATCCGCCCGCCCGAATGTTCTGCCTGATCGTGCCCGGCCCGTTCCGTCAGCCGCAAAATGCGTTCAGTTTTCGCGCGGGTGTGCCATCCGGGGTTTGCCGCAAGATATTCGGCAAGCGATCCCTCGCCGGGTTCTTGGGGCAGGGGGAATCCGACGATCAGGAGTTGCCGGATTCCGGCGCACGGTGTAGGGTGCGGGGCGTTGGTCTTGCTGGCCGCGTTCTTGGGAGAGGGCGCGGCCTTTCTGTTGGTCTGCTTCATGGTCCCGCCCTCCTACTTCCGCACCGTCATTCTCGACATCAGGCGGTCAAGGTCGCTTTTCCTGAATCGGATGCACCCCGGCGAAAGCATGACGAAAGGCACCATGCCGCGCGCTTTCAATCGGGCAAAGTGGCGCAAGGATACCCGGTAGTAGTCCGCCGCCTCTTTTGCCTTCATGTACTCGAAGGGGCCTTTTGCGGGCTGGCTGTCGATTGCGGTCTGGCCGATGCTCGTTTTCATCGCGCGCCCTCCGATCCGTCGCCGCGCCGCACCGTCGCCGCTCGGATGAATCGTTCCAGGCTGTCGCTTGTGACGCCCCGCGCCCGCTTGCGGTTGGGCAATTTCACTTCATCCAGCAAGCCTTGCTTCACCAGCTTTTTCACGGTGACGGTCGTTGTGCATAGGCGTCTTGAAGTTTCCACGAATGGAATCACTCGCAGGGGGGCTTGTTCGGTTCCGTTGTCCATACTGATCCTCTTTCCGGTTGCGTTAAGAGGCTCATTCCCCTTAACGCAACGGATTCAGCAACCACCAATCGCCGCGTCAATGGTTTTTTTTAGGACACCGTAAATTGATGTTTTTAAGATGAATCGAAGGGTGTTGACGCATGAAAATGGCCGGAAGGTTTTAACCTCCGGCCAGTCACGAATCTGTCAACACGGGCACAAGCCCCGCGCCGCCGTAAGGGTTTCGTCCCTACGCCCCCTGCGTGGCCGTCTCGGGTTGCGTGTCCTGCTTCACGGCATCGGCGGGGAGTATCGCCCAAAACCGTTCCGCCTGCTCTTTCGTCGCAAGCCCCTTGTAGTGCTTTTCCAATACCCCGCTTGCTCCCGTGTGGCCCATTTGCGCGGCCAACTTGTCGCGGTTCTGGTGTTGGGCAAAGTGCATTGTGGCGAAGGTGTGGCGCGGCCAGTCGGGCACCCACGCTTTCATTTTCAATTCTTTCATGACGTCGGTCCGGTGTCTCTTGACCGTGACGGGGGAGGGCGAGACTGGCCCCGTTGCGCGGTAGTATTTCAAGAGCCACGTTGCGAGATTGGGCGATATGTTCACCAGCCGGGCGCTCCGGGTCTTGCTCGTTTCGGGGCGCACCCGGATCACGCCATCGCGCAAATTGACGTCCTCCCATTGAAGCCCGCCGATCACGCCATCCACGGCCCGCTTGCGGTCCTGCTCGGCAAGGGCGGCGCGGAGGGCTTCGCGGGCACTTGCAAGGCTACGCTCGGCCTCGCGGATCGTCCGGGGCTTCCCGCGCTTCTTGGCGTTTTCCAGCGTCTTGTTGGCATTCTCCACGGCCTTTTTCGCCAGCGTGACGGCCTCGGTCGCCAAACCATATTGGCCGTGAATTTCAGTTGGGCGAAGCCCGCACCAGAACGCGATTGAAAAGGCGGGAACGCTATCCGGGTGGAGTTCGGCCAGCTTGTGCATGAAGCTTTCAACCGCCTTATCCGTCATGAAGTCGGGGAGTTTCGCGTCCAGCTTGGCGGGTTTGATCTTTACGACGGGGTTTGCCTCCATGATTTCCCGGTCAACGCAATACTGGAAAAATGCCCGGAGGCATCGCCGCGCACCGTTGCGCGTGACGGGGGCGCAAGCCAGCCCATCGAGATAGCCTTTCAAGGCTTGGGTGGTGACGGTCACGCAAGGCGTATCGTCGCCCATCGCCCGCATCAGCCCATCAAGCCGTTGGCGGTTCAATTTGATCGTGCCGGGGCGGTGGCCGTTCTTGGTTTGCTCGGCTATCCAAGCGGCAACCATTTCCTTGAGCGTGGCGGCTTGCCCGTCCGGGTGGTGGGCCGTCCAGAATTTCACAGCCTGCGCCACCGTCGCCCGCCCGGCAAGGTCGCGGTAGGCTTGGAGGCATTCCTCCCGTTGAACGGCGGTCAAGGCGGTCGCCCCGGCTCCATGCTCGTTGTATTCGGCCTGCTTGCCGAGGATGTATCCTTTGGCGGCTTCGGGGCTCTCGTGGTAGTGCCGTTCCCGTTTCTTGGTCAGCTTTCCCGTGCTCTCGTCCTTGTGCCAGAATTTACCCATGTTGTCGGACTGCCAGACGTCCGGGGCGATGCGTCGGATTTTCCAGCCCTTGAAGTCGAGGACGGTTTGCTTGCGGGGCTTCTTTCGGGGCTTTCTCGTCGGGGTGGTCGGTGTCATGGCTGGCCTCCTATGGACTCACAATGCCACCCTATGACGAATTGCCGAAAATGTCAATATTCTGGCAACTGAAAATAATAGAATTACGCAATACATTATATATCAATATGATGCGAAAATATGATGGAAATACTTTTAAGCTTGTGGTCGCGGGTTCGAGCCCCGCCCGTCTCACCATTTCTCGGCAACGGGGTTTTTATGTTCCGGTCCAACCCGGGCGCATCCGGAATCTCCACCGGCTCATGTGTTGACAGATACTATAATAGAAGTATTGTAACCGCAAACGCATGAAAGAGTGGCCGGACATCGAAAAATGGGCGGAGGAATTCGGCGGCGTGTTCACGCTGGGGGATTTGCGCGCATTGAACGGGGATTTGAGCGAGGCCGGGGTCTATAAGAGGCTGGAGCGGATGATCGTCCGTGGGGAACTGGTGAAAGTGAAGCGGGGATTCTATGCGCGGCCATCGGCTTCCCTGGCGGCCATCAGCGCGCGCATCGATCCGACGGCCTATGTTTCGACGGGTACGGCGTTGAGCCGCCATCTGCGGATCGGCTCGATTCCGGCCCGACGGCTGCAGGCGGTCAAGATCGGCGTTCCGCGCATCTATTCCTGCCCGCTGGGAACGATCGAACACCTGAGCATCGCCCCCCGGTTGTTTTTCGGTTTTTCCGAAGAAAACGGGATCCGGATGGCGACGCCGGAAAAAGCCTGGCTGGATGCCTGCTACTATGCCTACAAGGGACGGGCCTTTTCATTCGATCTGGACACCGACGTGGACCGGGCGGGTTTAGACGAGGCCCTGCTTTCCAAGTATCTGGCCGTTTTCGATCCGCGCTTTCGCGCCGCCTATGAACGCCTTTGGAGCAAGTCGTGATGGACGAACAGCAACGCCTGCTGGCCGAGGTTCTCGATCTGTTTGCGCAGCGGTTCGACCGCCGCGCTGTGCTGCGCGGCGGCATGGTGCTGCGCATCCTGGGGTGCGAACGGCTGACCAACGATTTGGACTACGTCTTCGTGCCCTACCGGTCCAAGAAGGACGTCGTGGACGGCGTGTTGGCCGCCTTGCGCACGCTGCCCGGCGTGAAGGTGAGCCATGCCCTCCATTCCAAATGTTTGCGGGTGACGGTGGTCCGCGGCGCAGCGGCCATCCAGGTGGAGGCCAAGACGGCGCTGCAGGTGTCCGCCCAGACGCTGTCCACCGGAAGTTTGGCCCGGCCGTTCAACCTACCGCCCCGCTTGATCCGCGTGTTGGATTATCCGGTGGCGCTGGCCGACAAGTTGGCGGCGTGGAACGAGCGGCGCCTGATGCGCGACCTATACGACGTCTGGTTCTTTCTGCGCATGGGAGTCCGGCCGGACGAGACGACGCTGGCACGCCGCCTGCGGAAACCGGAGTATTCCCGACTCGTAAAGACCGCGGACCATTTCCGGGGCTCGTCGGCGGAGGATTTCCGCGACTTTCTGCTGGCCCGCGTCCAGCAGCTGACCGACGCCGATTTGGCCGCCGAACTCAAGGACTACCTGCGTCCCGACGAATTGACCGGCCTGAGCATGCGCATCCGGGCCGAATTTGCGAAATGGTGAGGGGTCCGAGAGCCGACACCGGCGGACCATTCAAGCCGATGGCGGGACGATGCGGGTGCGGCGGCCGGCCAAGGCGTTGAGGACCTCCATCATCCGGGGGCGGCGCTTGTTTTGGAGGCAAAGGCCTTCCAGATAGGTCTGCCATTCCGCCTGTTTTCCAATGCGTTCGGCGACTTGTTTGATGTTGCGCAGGTAGGCGCCGGCGTTTTGGTATCCGGCGAGATTGGCCGTTTTCGTTTCCGCGGCGACGAAGTTCTGCCAGATGGCGATGGCCTCGTCCGGATGGATGTCGGCAATGGCTTGCGCCACTTTTTCGCCGTCGCGGTCATGGAGCCGGTCGCCGGGGTGTCGTTGTCGGCGATACCAGCGCAAGGCGTCGTCGGGACGCTTTTCGTGGATGGCGATGGCGATCAGCGTCGATAGGTCCGGGAACGCCGGTGTGCCGTACCGGCCGATGGTCTCCGGAAGCCCGGTGGACGGCAAGGGCCAAACGGCCGCATCATTGGGGGGCTTGTCCGTCCGTTTGCCGTCGGGCTTGGCCCGGTCCGGCCGCCGGCCGGTTTCCAGAAACTCCAGGGCGGATTCCCGGATTTGGGGCCAGACCCGGGCCCGGGTGGCCGCGGCTTGCAGGTGGAGAAACGACTCCAGCGCGGGACCCGCGAAAAACTCCCAAGCCCGGAAGGCGGCGACCAAGGCGGAATCGTTTTCATGTTCCGCCAAACAACGGAGTTCATGCTCCAGTTGTGCGGCAATGCCGGGCATTTCCTTGATCGTGGCGGCGATGCCCTTGAGGGCCCAGGTGCGCGCTTCGGAACGGTGCCGTTCCTGGACAAGTCGCTGGACCAAATCGACGTAGCAGTCGGTTTGTTGCGTTTCGCGCTCGAGAACGGGGATGATTTCGGT
Organism: Verrucomicrobia bacterium UBA2281; assembly: GCA_002347655.1. Classification (GTDB taxonomy): domain Bacteria; phylum Verrucomicrobiota; class Kiritimatiellia; order CAIQIC01; family Lenti-01; genus Lenti-01. The sequence continues at coordinate 9,119 of DDWR01000001.1, forward strand.
TTTCCGTCCCGCTCTTTCCAGGGCCAGCAGCAACCATTGCATGAGGCTTTTTCGTTCGAAGACGGCAAAGAAATCGCCGGACTTGCCGGTTCGCTTCGGGAAAGCGTCGAGCCGGGCGGCCAGCTCGTCGGCGACTTGGCCCCAGGCTTCGGCGGGACCGTTGCGCAAGCGTTCGAGCGGTCCCTGGACGCCGTCGAGAAAGCCGCACGAGTCCAGCAGGCGCGCATCGATGTCCCACAGGATTTGCCGGCCCGGCGAGAGAGTCGAGCGCGGCAGGGCTTGATAGATCACCCGCAGGGCTTCGACGAGCTGTTGGCCGGTTTCCCCTTCGTCGTTCGACTGGCTGGCCTGCTCCATGCCGCGTTTGAGCAGTTCGGTTCCCAAATCGATCACGGCATCGGCATGGCCGGCGGCCAGCAGGGCGGCCAGACGCTGCGCCACGGGCGCATAATCCGGGGTGAATCCCTCGCCGTTCCAATGGTTTCGCCAGCCGGGTTCCCGGCAGGCGCGGCGGATCTCCTTGCGGATGGCGGTGACCAGATGGGCCAGCTCTTTTTCGTTCGTTTTTTCCAGGCCCGCGAGCTTCAGCTTCAATTCGGGAACGACGTTGCGGCCTTCCATCAGCATGGCCACCAGGTCGGTTTTAGGCAACCGAGCCAGATGCTGCCGGACGGCATTGTCGGCGGGCGGGTTGCTCCGGGAAAGCGCCGCCGTTTCATTCTCGTCCGGTTCGTCGCAATCGGCCAGCTCCTCGAACCGCTCGTCGTCTTCGGTGGCCAGCGGCGGCGGCCGTTGCCGTTGGAGGCCATCGAGAAAACACAGGAGGGTAGCCACGGCGTGCTTGCAGGCGGAGCCGTAGGGGCAGGTGCACGTGGATGAGAGCTTGCCGGCGGCGGTGCACCGCACGCGAGTGGCATAACGGTCCCCGCCTTGCACCCATGCCAACAAGCCGCCATCGGAGGTGCGCGCGAGATCTTCAACCCGGGATTTGTAGGATTTGCCGCGCCGAACCACGCGGTCGCCGGCCCAATCCCGGAGATCTTCCCAGGTCAACTTCTCGAAGGAAGATGGGCTCGCCGTTTTCATGGGCTGACTGCGCGGCGCGGTCAGGGCACGAGCAGTTCGAAGCCGGTGGCGGGATCGGGGAGGCGCCGGGCGGTGGAGCCGACCAGTTCGGTCAGGACGACCTCGAGCACGTGCCAGACCTTCACGCCGGTGCGGATGCAGCCGGTGACGGTGCGGTCCCCGCGGCCGCAGGCGAGATGCACGTGCAGGATCGGCGCGCCGTTTTCGTCGGGGAAAATCGTGCCGGTGCCGACGACTTCGTGGGCGTGGTCCAAGGTCGCCGTTTGCGGCGCGATGGGCGGCGGGCAACGGTCTTCGCGCGGGCCCGTCACCAGCACGCTGCCGGCGTCGGCCCCGCCGTGGAGCGTCAGGACCGCGCGCGCGATGCCGTGCTCCGCCGCGAACCGCTCGAGGCATTCGTGGACGATCTCGCCGTCCTCCAGGCGGAGGACGAAGACGCGGCCGGGCTGGGCGGGACTGGATTTCATGGCGACCTCCGGGGCTGGATCAGTAATGGTAGCGGGCCTGGGCGATCAGGATGCGATCGGCTTCGACGGCATACACCAGCCGATGCTCGTCGGTGATGCGCCGGGACCAGAAGCCGGCCAAATCGTGGCGCAACGGCTCCGGTTTGCCCAAACCGGCGAAGGGCTCGCGCCGGATGTCGGCGATGAGGCGGACGATGCGCGCCGCGACTTTCCGGTCCTGTTCGAGCCAGAACGCGAAATCTTCCCAGGCGCCGTCGGCGAAAACGATTTTCATTCCAGGTTCGGCAACGGCCGTTCTTTGCCTCGTCCGCGGCGGAGCTGGTCGATGGCTTCGCGCAGGCGCGTGGCGTTGCGGGGACTCCGCAGCAGATAGGCCGTTTCTTCCAGCGCCTCGTAGTCCTGCAAGGACATCATGACGACGGCCTGGTCGCGCCGGCGGGTGATGACGACGGGCGCGCGGTCTTCGCACACGCGCTGGATGGTGTCCGCCAGGTTTTCCCGGGCGGCGGTATACGTGATCGCTTTCATATGGACAGTATCCTGTACGTTTGCGGCAAAAGCAAGCGCGTTGGCGAACTGTTTCGCCGGCGCAACGCCGGTGTTCCGTGCGGCGCCGCGGAAAACGGTCGTCCCGGCTCCAACTACGGCACGAGGTGCGTGCCGTTCTTGCCGGCGATGGCGTCTTCGAGCAGATGGGGCTGGGTGATGATGACTTCCTTGCCGCCGTTTTCGAGGAAGTCGATGGCGGCTTCGATCTTGGGGCCCATGCTGCCGGCGGGGAACTGGCCTTCGGCGAGGTACTTCTTGGCTTCGGCGACGGTGAGCCGGTCGAGTTCGCGCTGGGTGGGCTTCTTGAAATCGACGGCGACCTTGTCGACGCCGGTGGAAATGATGAACAGGTCCGCCTGGAGGTTCTTGGCGAGCAGGCAGGAGGCCAGGTCCTTGTCGATGACGGCGGCGCAGCCTTCGAGATCGCCTTGTTCGTTTTCGCGCACGGGGATGCCGCCGCCGCCGACGGCGATCACGACGACGTCCCGTTCGAGCAGGAGGCGGATGGTGTCTTCCTCGACGATCCGGAGGGGCTGGGGCGAGGCGACGACGCGTCGCCAGCCGCGGCCGGCGTCTTCCTTGAGAATCCAGCCGCTGTCGGCTTTGTGCTTCTGGGCTTCTTCCTCGGTGTAGAAGGAGCCGATGGGCTTGGTGGGGTTGGAGAAGGCCGGGTCGTTCTTGTCCACGAGGACCTGGGTGACGACGGTGGCGATGGATTTCTGGATGTTCTGGCGGCGGAGTTCGTTGGCGAGGGTCTGGCCGATCTGGTAGCCGAGCGCGCCCTGGGTGTCGGCGACGCAACTGTCGAGCGGCACCTGGTGGAGGACGTTGCGGGCCAGGTCGGAGCGCAGCAGGATGAACCCGACCTGCGGGCCGTTGCCGTGCGTGACCACGACGCGGTAGCCGGCGGCGACGAGCGCGGCGATGTGGTGGGAGGTTTCGCTGGCCGCGCGGTACTGGTCCAGCACGGTGATTTTCTTGCTGTCGAGAATGAGGGAATTGCCGCCGATGGCGATGACCGCGAGGGGACTTTTCATGGGGGGTGCTCCTGGATGTGGTTACTGGCTGTGGGGACAACCGCCCCCGGCGCAACCCATGCCCCGGGCGGGGCAGCTGCCGGTTCCGCAGGGCGGCGGGGCAAAGGATTTCGGCGCGGCGACGCTCGCGCTGAACGTGGACAGCTGCTTCTCGAGCTGTCTCGAGCCGCAGTTCGGGCAGGCGGGCTTGCTCGCGCCGCTCACCAGCAGTTCGGCGATTTCGCCGCAGGACCGGCAGATGTATTCGAACAGCGGCACGGCGGGGCTCTAGGTCGCGGCGCGCAGCGCGTCCACCAGCACGTTGGCCTGGCGCAGGCCGACGAAATCGGCGGCTTTCTGGCCGTTCTTGAAAACCACGAGATAGGGTATGGTGTTGACGCCGAACTGCGCGGCGAGGTCGCCGTGGTCGTCGACGTTGACCTTGCCGATCTTGACCTCCGGCACTTGCCGCGCGACTTCGTCGAGGATGGGAATCTGCATGCGGCACGGCCCGCACCAGGGCGCCCAGAAATCCACCAGCGCGAGGCCGGCGGAAATGAAATCGGGGAACGTCTGCGAAGTCAGTTCGGTGCTCATCCAATTCTCCTTAGAAACACGCCGAATTTGTAGCACGGCGGCCGAAGCCGGGACAATGCGCATTTTGCGAAAACGCGCGCGGCCGCGGAAGCGTTTCTACAATTCCAGCAGGCGTTGCAGGGCGGCCGCATCGAGCACGCCGGCGCCGGTGCCGGCCGCGGGCGCCGGCGAAAGCGCCGCGACGAGCGCGGCCCGCGCCTGGGCGGCGGTGGCGTCGGGATGGCGGTTGAGATATTGGGCGAGCGCGTTGGCGACGACGGCGGACGAGATGGAGGTGCCCACGTAGCTGCCGGCCGGCAGCGTGGCGGAAACGACGGCGGACAGATCGACGAAGGCGCCGGAGTTGGAATTCGCCCACGGCTGGCCGTCGGCCGTCGTGCCGCCGACGGCGATCACCTCCGGATAGGCGGCCGGATAGACCGCTTGGCCGGTGGGTTCGTTGCCGGCGGCGGCGACGAGCAGCAGGCCCTGGCCGGCGGCGGCCTGCACGGCGGCGCGCAGGAATTCGCTGTCGGTTCCGGAGCCCCAGCTCATGTTGACGACCTTGGCGCCGGCTTTCGCGGCGTAGGCGAGCGCCTGCAGGATGGCGAAGTTGGAGGTTTGGCCCTCTTCGTCGAAGGCGCGGACGGACACCAGCGGCACGGCGGCGGCCGCGGCCAGGCCGTCCGCGGCGAGCAGCCCGGAGGCCAGGATGGCCATCTGGGTGCCGTGGCCGTCGGGATCCGCCAACGCGCGCTCGGGAGCGACGGCGTCCCAGCCGGCGGACACGAGCGGGCCCAGGCCGGCGGCGGGATCGAGGCCGCTGTCGAGGACCGCGACGGGGATGGAGCCGTCCGCCGGCGGGGCGACGGCGGGCAGCGCGGCCCGCCCGGCGGCGAAGCCGCTCGGCAGGCGCGCCACGTAGTTCAGTTCGGCGTGGGCGACGAGGGGATTGCGCGCCAGCTGCGCCAGCAGCGCCTCGACGTTCGTCCCCGGCGGAAAACGGATGAGATAGACGCCCGTGGCGGCGTCCGCTTCCACGATCATGCCGCCGATCTGGTCGAGCAGGCTCTGGAACTGCGCATAGGCGGTGCCGGGACGGACGCCGACGAGCAGTTCGTCCTTCACGAATTCGGGCGCGGCGCCGCCCACGCCGCGGGTCACCTCGAATTTGGCCGATTTTTTCGGCCGGGGCTTTGCCTCGGAGGCATGTCCGGGCAGGAAAACCTGGATTTCTTTCAGTTTCGGCACGCGGCCGAGCGGCCCGGGCAGCCTTTTCCAGGTCAGCAGATAGTCGTAGCCCTCCAGCAGGGCTTCCAAGGAGGAATCGATGTCCTCGCCCCGGATGGCGCCGGTGACGGTGGATTGAACGGCCGGATCGAGCCGAACCTCAACCCCGACGCGGGAAAACTGGTCTAAAATATCGGAAAGCGGCGTTTCGCGGGCCTGGAGCCACAACCGATCGCCTTCCAGGCGGAAAAAAAGGGCCTCGGCGGGCCCTGCGGCCCAAAAAACGGCCCAAAAGGCCAAAAACAGAGGTTTCAGGAGGTTTTTTCGCACAAAACGGCTTGGTAATCGAGCCAATCGTAGTAATCGGGGGCGTCCAACGGGGCTCCGGGAGCCCGTTGCGGCCGTTCCGCAGGCCGCGAATCGTCGATTTGGACGGTCAGGCCATCCAATTTTGAGGTTTTATGCGATTTTCCGGTATAAATTTCGATTTCGATGCCCTCCGGAGCCTCGGATGAGCGCCGGAAGCCGCGGGGAACGAGCACGCGGACGGGATTTTCGTCCGGAAGGGTGCCGGAACGGACTTTTTCGGCCGTTTCGGCCGGCAGGAACCCTTGGATTTTGCCGTTTTTATCGCGGGTCCAGAGCAACGCGGCCATGCAACGGGCGGCCGGCGTGGCGGGAATGTCGGCAAACCGATAAACGCCGCGGAAGACCCGGATCCACTTGCCGTTTTTGACGTGGTAGAGGTGGACGCTGTCGGCGTAGCCGGTTTCGACCGCTTGGGCGGCGGTGAAGCAGCCGTGTTGCCGGGCGGCCAGCGCCCGCAGTTTCCGCGCCAGTTCTTTTGAGGATGTGCCCATCTTCCGCTTCCCGTCCTTTGCCGCAGAATGTGCTTGGCGGATAAGTAAACACGGATCGGGACGGTCGGCAAGCGGATTGTCGGAGAAACCCTCAAATCCGCGGAGGGCTCCGGTTGCCCGTCGGTGCCGCCGGTGCGGCGGCCGGCGGAGGGCGGCCGGGAGGAAAAAAGCGGGTTATAAACTTGCCAAACAGTGAACGACATGGTTTAATGAATTCATGATGAAGAGAAAGACGACCGCCCAATGGCGCACCGCTTTCAACGCGGCCGGGTTGCGCTTGACGCGCCAGCGCCTGTTGATTTGCCGCGAACTGGAAGGGCGCCGCGACCATCCCGACGTCGAGCGCCTCTACCGGGCGGTCAAGCCGCGCCTGAAGCAGATTTCCGTCTTCACCGTCTACCGGACGATGAACGCGCTTGAAAACGCGGGTCTCGCCTGGCGCGTCGCGACGTGGCGCGGCCACGCGCGCTACGACGCGAACGTGGAAACCCACGGGCATTTCCTGTGCGAGAAATGCGGCCGGATCGACGATCTGGACGGCGGTTCCGTCGGCGCGGGCTTCGCCGCATTCGCCGCCGCCAAGGGGACCGTGCATCGCGTGGAAGTGAAGCTCTCCGGCGAGTGCGACGCCTGCCTGGCCGGCGCCCGCGCCCTGCCGCAAGAAGCCTGATCTAGACCTCCGCCATCTTGCGTGGCGGGTGAACCAGATCCGTTCATTCCCCCGGCGAACCGCCGGGATTCCGCATCTTCCCCTCCAGCCTCAACCGTTCCGGAACGGCAAGACGCCGTCGAGGCTGTCGGCGTCGGCGAGGATCATGAGGAGGCGGTCGACGCCGAGGGCGATGCCGCCGGAGGGGGGCATCTGCGCGAGCGCGGCGAGGAAGGTTTCGTCGAGGGGATAGGGTGTTTCGCCGCGCTTTTCGCGCGCGGCGTTGGCTTGTTCGAAGCGCGCGCGCTGTTCGGCCGCGTCGGTCAGCTCGGAGTAGGCGTTGGCGAGTTCGATGCCGCCCAGATAGAGCTCCCAGCGTTCGGCGCGCAGGGGATCGTCCGGCTTGCGGCGGGCGAGGGCGGCGAGCGGCGCGGGATAATCGATCAGGACGACGGGACGATCGGCCGGCAGCGCGGGCTCGACGCGGGTGACCAGATCGAGATCGAACCGGTCGGGGGCGAACGTCAGCGCGGGGTCCCAGCCGGCGTGCTGGATGAAGGCTTGCGAGACGGCGGCTTTTTCCCACAGCTCCTGCGCGAACGAAACGGGTTTGCCTTGCCAGGTGAAATCGGTCGTGCCGCGGAGTTCCCGGGCGAGGAACGCGAGCAGCGCCTTGGTATCGGCGAGGATTTCGAGGTAGCCCGCGTCGGCGCGGTACCACTCGAGCAAACTGAATTCGGGGTGGTGCCAGCGGCCGTGCTCGCCGGCGCGGGCGACGGGGCCGAGCTGGAAAATCTTGTCGCAGCCGGCGGCGAGCAGGCGCTTCATGGCCAGCTCGGGCGACGTCCGCATCCAGCCGGCCCCGGCGGGCACGGCGTCGATGTTCGCTTCCGGCGCGTTGGCGGGCAGGACGACGGGAGTGTCCACTTCCAGGAAGCCGCGTTCCCGGAAGAAGCGGCGGATCGCTTCGTTCAGCTTGGCCCGCAATTCCAGGACGCGGCGCAGGGCGCGCAGGGCGTCGGAATCGGCGGGGGTTCTCAAGGCCGAAGTCGGAGGTCGGTGGTCGGAGGTCGGGCAGAACCCCGGTGCGGGGGCGTCAGCCTTGCTTGACGCGTTCGACGTACTTGCCGGTGCGGGTGTCGATGCGGATGAAATCGCCCTGGTTGATGAAGATCGGCACGCCGACTTCGTAGCCGGTGTCGATCTTGGCGGGCTTGAGGACGTTGGTGGCGGTGTTGCCGCGCGCGCCGGGCTCGGTTTCCTTGATTTCCTTGATGACGAACGCGGGGAGGGCGACGCTCATGGCGCGGTGGTTGAAGAAGAGCACTTCGCACTCGAGGTCTTCGAGGAGGAAGAAGCGCTGGTCGCCCAGGACGCCTTCGTGCAGTTCGACCTGCTCGTAGGTCTTGTTGTCCATGAAGACGTACTTGTCGCCTTCCTTGTAGGAGAAGGCCATGGTCTTGGATTCGATGTTGGGCTGGTCGATCTTGTCGACCGCGCGGAAGGTCTTTTCCATCGTGGCGCCGCTCAGCATGTTCTTGATGCGGCACTTGTACATGGCCTGGCCCTTGCCCGGCTTGCAAAACTCGAATTCGGTGACTTCGTAGGGGATGCCTTCGAGTTCGATCTTCAATCCCTTGCGCAAATTGGCGGCGGTATATGACATGGTCGGTTCCTTCTGCTGGGGTCCAAAAAGCCGGGCAGATGTACGCCAACGGGGCCGGTTTGCCAAGGAAAAAGCGCGCGGCGCAGTTCGCGGTTGCCAAGGGGGGGAGGGGGTGGCATACAGGGCGGGAACGTGTTGCCAAGGAGATCGGACCATGCCGTTTGAGAGTGGATCGACGAGTTTTCGGATGCTGGAATTGCCGCGGGCGTTTCCGGAGAATTACGCGGAGAAGTTCGCGGCGCACCGGGCGGGTCCGCTGGACGCGGTGGGGGCGGGCGAGCAGCGCGGCTGGGTGACGGGGCGGCATCTGCTGGATTCCAAGATCACCGAAGATTCGGCGTTGCACGCGGGCTGGGTGCGGCTGGCGCTGCGCCAGGCCGAACGCAAGGTGCCGGCGGCGCTGCTGAAGGCGGAATGCCGCATGGAGGAACTGGCGGTCCAGGCGGCGGAGGGGAAGATCTATCTCAAGGCCAAGCAGCGCGCCGAAATCCGCCAGTCCGTGACGGAACGCCTCCTGCCGAACATGCCGCCCCAATTGCGGGCGATTCCGTTCGTCTATCGGCCCGGGGCGACCCACCTCTACGTGACGGCGCTGGCAACCGCGCCGCTCGACGTGTTTTCCGCCGCGCTGGCGTCCACGCTGGGCTTCTCCGGCGAGCCCGCCACGCCGGAGACGCTGGGCCAGCTCCTGAAAAAGGTCGATCTGCGCGACGTGCCCGGCGCCAGTTTTTCGCCGGAAATGGAAAATGAGGCCATGGAGGCGGCCCCCGGCCGCGAGTTCCTGACCTGGCTCTGGTTCAAGGCGGAAACGCAGAACGGGCGAGTGGCCCTGGCGGACGGCCGGGACCTGGGCGTGCTGGTGGAAGGGCCGCTGACCTTCACGCACGAGGGCAACGGCGCCCACGCGGCGGTGCTGAAAAAAGGCGCGCCGGAAAACAGCCTCGAGGCCAAGACCTGCCTGCTGGGCGGCAAGAAGCTCAAGGAAGCCAAGATCACCTTCGCGCTGGACGAGCAAAACGTGTGGTCGTTCGGACTCGAAGCCGACCAATTCCTCGTCCGCGGCCTGAAGCTGCCGCAGGGCGAGGGGCAAATCGACGCCGTCAGCCGGTTCCAGGAGCGGATGATCTTCCTGGAACAGTGGCGCGAGATGTTCCTCGACCTGTTCGGCGCCTTCGCGGCGCTGCGGACGGACGCCCGCAAGTGGAAAAACGCGCTGGCCGACGTCCGGGCCTGGGTGAAGGACCGCCCGAGCCGGCGCTGAAGCGGGGGTTGCTGTTGGCCTTTACGGATCTTTTCGCCGAGTAAATCGTTTTCTGCGCCGAGTTGGCGTTTTCCGCTTTGTTTTGGTTTGGTTCCGGCGTAGTTTCCTCCGACAACGGAAGAGTGCACCCCCCTGCGGAGCGAACCCCATGAAGAAGATCCTGTGGATTGGATGGAGCGTAGTCTTGGCGCTGGCGACGGCGTCGTTGGCGGCCACGGTGAGCGTGGATTTCACGTTCGCGGCGGAAGACGTCGCCTTGGTTCCGGCAGGCGAATACGTGGCGATTGGCCTGGTCGGCGGTTCGCGGGTGGTGGACGAGGTCGGGGCGCCCGCGATTCCGGCTCGATTCGCCAACGTCCTGCTGCCGGCCGGGGCCCGGAACGTGCGGATATCCGCGAGCGGAGACCTGGCGCCGCTGGCCGCCGGCATCGTGCCGTATCCGGCCCAGCCGCGCCGTCCCAAGAGCAAGCCGCGGCGCGCTTTCGCGCCCGCCAACGCGCGGTATGCCAGCGCGGAGCCGTGGCCGGCGGATATCGCGACCTTCCAGGGCGATCACGACATGCAGGGCTATCGCTTCGTGTCCGTGCGCGTGAATCCGCTGGCCTACGTGGGCGCGGAAAAGAAACTGTTCCTGCGCGAAAAAGTGACCGTGACGGCGACCTACGACGAGCCGATTGCGGCAAAATCCATTTTGCCGAAGCAGGCGGCGCTGTTCGGGCCGCTGGTGGATAGCCTGGTGGCGAATCCGGGGGATGCCGCGGCTTTTGCCCCGGCGGTGAAGACCGTGGCGCCCAAAGCGGCGCTGGACTATCTCATCGTCACTTCGGCCGCGCTCAGCAACGCGTTCCAGCGGATCGCGGACTATCGGGCCTCGGCGGCCGGCGGTGGCTACACGACGCGCGTGCTGACGACCAATTTCATCGGGACGACCTATTCCGGATCGGACATCCAAGCCAAGATCCGCGCCTGCATCAGCAATTCCGTGGCGACGCTGGGCACGACGATGGTCCTGCTGGGCGGCGACGACACGATCGTGCCGGATCGCGATTGCTATGCCTACGTGCCGGACGACTACGAACCGTCCTACGAGTACGAGATGCCGACCGATCTGTACTATTCCGGGCTTTCGGGGTCGTGGAATTCCGACGGGGATGCCCGCTACGGCGAGACGAACGACGGCGTGGACATGGCCTGGGACGTGGTGGTGGGCCGCCTGCCGATGCGGACGGCGGAGCAGGTGACGAACTACCTGAACAAGGTGATGACCTACGAATCGGGTTCGCCGGCAACCAACAAAATCATCCTGGGCGGGCCCTATGCCTGGGACACCTATACGTCGAACAACCGCCCGAGCGACGACGTAACGGTCGATGGACACGCGGGCTTCCGCTCGACCAGTCCGGCTCACGACTCGGTGAGCGATTCCGAAGCGTGGTTGCGGCGCCTCTACCGCGACGGCATCCGGTCCAACTGGCCCGCCCAGGTCGGGCTGATGTGCGACACGATCACGTCGTGGGACGGCTCGACGTGCGGCGACCACCTGCAAAGCGCGGCCAACACGGTCGCGGCGTTCAACCGGAACTGGACCCATCTGATGTTTTCCGGCCACGGCGAGCCGCAGGGCTGGGGCTTGGAATCCGGGGATTTCACCCACGCCAGCGCTTCCGGCCTGACCGGGTTGACGGCGTTCGTCTATACGGATGCCTGTCTGACGGGCCATTTCGACAAGAACAGCAACACGATCGACGGCTATCCCTACACGACGGAACCGTGCCTGGGGGAGAATTTCCTGCGCAACGCGCGCCCGTTGGGCGGGGCGCTGGCCTACATGGGTTGTGCCCGCTACGGCTGGGGCGAGCCCGACGCAGCCCCGGCGGACAATGCGGCCCGCGGCGGGCCCTCGACCGAATACGCCTACAAGTTCTACCGGCGGATGTACGAGACGACCAACCGCACGCTGGGGACGGCGTTCGCGATGCACAAGGCCGACATGATCGGTCTTTCCGGCACCTATGACTGCGAGCGGTGGATCCAGTTCGGCATGAACCTGCTGGGCGATCCGGCCCTGAAGATGCCCGGCGGCGTGCCGGCGCCGTCCGCGCCGAGCTTTGCCGCCAATCCCGGCCCGCTCGTCGCGACGGTCGGCGTCGCCCGGGCGTTCACGGTATCCGCCGCCGGCAATCCGGCGCCCGGGCTGGCGCTGCAGGGCCAGACGGCTTCCGCGGGCTACAGCTTCGTGCCGGCGACGGGCGTGCTGACCTATACCGCGCCCGGCGCCGATTTGGGCGCGCGGACCTTCACGTTCCGAGCCACGAATACGCTGGGTGCCGCCACGCAGACCGTGAGCGTGACGGTGGTGGCGCCCCCGCCGACGGCCCCGGCCTCGATCTGGGCCAGCGCAACGAACGCAACGGATTTCACGGCGGCGTGGAGCGCGGTCTCCGGCGCGACAAGCTATCGGCTCGACGTCGGCACCAACGCCACCTTCACGGGCCCCGGGGGCGTGCCCGTGCCCGGTACGCTGGCCTCTCACGACGGTACGCTCGGCGCGGGCACCGGCGGCACGTGGACCGAAACCGGTCTCACGCAGGGGTCCGGATATTTGATTTCGCAGCTGGGGGACGAATTGATCACTCCCGCGCTGGATTTTTCCGCCGGCACGGCCGAGACCCTGACCTTCAAGGCGCGCACCTACGGCGGGGCCGTGGCGGCCAACAACGAAATCGCGGTGTCCATCTCGACCGACAACGGAGCCAACTGGACGAGCCTGGGCTCCCGGACGCCGCTGAACACGACCTTGACGGCCATGGCGCCCTTCGATCTGAGCGGCTATGCCGGCAGCCAAGTGAAGGTGAAGTTGGCCACCCCCGGGGCCACCGCCTCGGTGGGCGCCGGGATCGACGACGTCCTGATCACCAACCTGACGGGCGGCGCTTCCGCCTTCTTCATATCCGGCTACTCGAACCGGACGGTGGCGGGCACCAGCCAAAGCGTGACGGGCCTGACCGCGGAAACGACGTATTATTTCCAGGTGCGCGCGGTGAACGAAACCGGAACCAGCGGCAACACGTCGGTGGCCAGCATCGCGACCCGGACCTCGGGCGGCGTCCCGGCCCCCCTGCCGATCGTCAACGCGACAATGACGGCCGGTGGCGCGATGTCGATGGAGATCGCGACCACGGCGGGCATCTCCTATGCCTTGCAATCCACGACCAATTTAATCCCGCCGGTGGTTTGGCAGCCCGTTGCCACCACGAACGGGACGGGAGCGGCCGTGACCTTGCAGGATTCCAATTCCACCGATCCGGCGAGATACTACCGCATCGTCAAGCCGTAGAGGGCGTTGTGACCGGCCGGGCCGCAGGGCCCGGCCTTTTATGTCGGCCGGGAAACAAGGGAAACAAGTCAATATTTCTGTTGTGCAGGGTTGCACCGGATGCCGAAGAAGCTTAACTTGATACAAATAAGTCTCGAATGGCTTTGCGGAGGCGCGTCATGAAGAAAATCCTGGGGTTCTGTCTGGTCGGGTGGTGTGCGGTTTCCGCTTGGGGCGCCGGGGCGCCGCTGTTGCTGGAGGCGGGCGCGCTGGACACGGGCGCGCCGGCCCAGCAAAAGACCCTGCGGGCGATCCGCACGGGCACGCGCGCCGCGACGGTCCAGCAGTTGAGTTCCAGGGGCGCCGCGCCGTGGCTGGTGCAGTTCGACGACGTGGTCCGGGACGAATGGCGCGCGGCGCTGGAAGCCGCCGGCGCGAAGATCAAGGGCTACATGCCCGAAAACGGATTTCTGATCCAAGCGACGCCCAAGCAGATCGCGGCGATCTCCGCGCTGGACCACGTGGCCTACGTCGGCGAGTTCCTGCCCGAATACAAGCGCGCGGCCAAGGTGCGCGCCAAGCTGGCCCGCGTGAACAGGGGCGAGGAAGCCGACGCCGCGACGCCCTATCGCGTATTGCTGTTCGCCGCGGAAGACCGGGACGCCGTGGCGGCGCGGATCGAGGCGCTGACGGGCGCGCCGGCGACGGCGGCCGAGGGCGAAATGATCCGCACCGATCTGACGGCGGCGCAAGTCGCGGAAGTCACCGCCTGGGGCGAAGTGAACTGGATCGAGCCCTACAGCCCGCCGAAGAAATGGAACGACGTGGCCGTGCGCACGAACATGATGAACGTGTCGAACGCCTGGAACGTGCTCGGGTTGACCGGCGCCGGCCAGACCATCGCCGTGTGCGACACCGGCCTGGACACGGGCAACACCGGCACAATCCACCAAGACTTCACCGGCCGCGTAACGGGCTACGGCTGGAGCAACGGCGCCTATTCCGCCAGCTACAGCTGGGCCGACTACGACAGCCACGGCACCCACGTGTCCGGCTCGGTGCTGGGCAACGGCACGATGTCCTCCGGCCAGTTCAAGGGCGCGGCCTACCAGGCGAACCTCGTCATCCAGGGTTCGCAGGAAGATCTGAGCGGGATTCCGTACTATCTGGCCGAGCTCTTCCGCCAGGCCTATACCAACGGCGCGCGGATCCATTCCGACAGCTGGGGCTACGACGACCACGGCTACTACAACATGGATTCGCGGTCCGTGGACCAGTACGTCTGGAGCAACCAGAACTTCCTGATCCTCGTGGCGGCGGGCAATTCCGGCACCGACTCGAACGTGGTGGACGGCGTGGTCGATCCCATGTCGGTGGCCTCGCCCGCCACCGCCAAGAACTGCTTGACGGTCGGCGCGGCCGAAAACTACCGGACGACCGGCGGCTACTCGACCTACAAGTGGAGCATCTGGCCCAGCGACTATCCGGCCTCCCCGATCAAGGACGACTACGTGTCCCGTCCGATGAGCAACAACGTGCAGGGCCTGGCGGCGTTCTCCAGCCGCGGCCCCTGCAACGACGGCCGCATCAAGCCGGACATCGTGGCGCCGGGCACGGACATCGTCTCCACGCGGTCGCGCCGGGCTTCGGACACGGGGTGGGGCATCGGGCCCAACACCAACTACCTCTACATGGGCGGCACGAGCATGGCGACGCCGCTGACCGCCGGCGCCGCGGGCCTGGCCCGGCAGTGGGTGACCACGACGGGCGGCATCACCAATCCCAGCGCCGCGCTGCTGAAGGCGCTGCTGATGAACGGCGCGCGCGACATGGCCCCCGGCCAGTACCTCTCCGGCACCAAGCAGGAAATCTTCGCGCGGCCCGACAAGTCCCAGGGCTGGGGCCACGTGGATCTCTACAATGCGCTGCAGCCGGCCACCAACCAGTTCCTGGACCTCTACGACACCAACAGCCTCGCCACCGGCCAGACCAACGTCTTCACCTATTCCGTGGCGGCCGGCTCCACCAACAAGTTCATCGCCACCTTGGCCTACGCCGACTACTGGGGCACCATCGGCTCCGGCAAGCAGCTCGTGAACGACCTGGACCTGACGGTGATCAAGCCCGGCGGCACCACGAACTTCGCCAACGGCCGCACGAGCAAGGACGCAACGAACAACGTGGAACTGGTCGAGTTCGCCGCGGACGAGGCCGGCACCTACGTGGTCGTCGTGGCCGCCCGCACCGTGCCCTCCGGCAGCCCGCAGCCCTACGCCCTCGTAGTGCGCGGACCGGCCGACGAACCGGCCGAGCCGGACTACGGGATGCGCGACGACGCCGGCGTGAACCTGCCGACCCTGACCTACTGGTACGACGGTCTCGGCGCGGACGTGACCGAAAAGGGTTCCAACTTCAACGGCCGCGCGCTGGGCGAACGGACGAACCTCTACCTCAAGGGCGCCGCAATCAAGACCTGGAAGACCGGTTCCGGCGACGTGACCGGCACGACCTTCCACTACAAGATCTGGGAAGACGGCGAAAGCGAGCCCGGCACCTATTCCGCGCGCGCGGTCGGCTGGACCAGCGACGACGGCGGCGGCAACCAGACCTGGGCGAACTTCGGCGCGGAAATCGACGCGCTGAGCGGCCTGGTTTCCGGATCCTACAACCTCAAGGTGATGTTCACCGTCGCCGGCACGGGCGTGCCCGGCATCCTCACCAACGGACCGTTCACCGCCACGTTCGCCATCGCGCCCGTGCAGGCCCCCGGCAATCTCCGCGCCAGCGCCACGAACGAAACGGATTTCACCGCCGCCTGGGACGCCGTCTCCGGCGCGACCGGCTACCGGCTCGACGTCGGCACCAACGCGACGTTTTCGGGCGCCGGGGGCACGGCCTCCGACCTGTTCATCTCGGAATACGTCGAAGGGTCGAGCAACAACAAGGCCGTGGAAATCTTCAACGGCACGGGTTCGTCCGTGAATCTGGGGACGGCGGGATACACCGTGCGGGTTTACGCCAACGGCAGCACCTCGCCCACGACGATCACGCTGTCCGGCACCGTGGCCCACAACGACGTGTTCGTGCTCGCCAATTCCAGCGCCAACGCCGCGATCCTGGCCCAGGCCGACCAGACGTCCGGCAGCCTGACGCACAACGGCAACGACGTGATCGCGCTGGCCAAGAACTCGGTCAACCTCGACGTGGTGGGCACCATCGGCAGTTCCGCCAACTTCGGCCTGGACGTCACCAAGGTCCGCAAGAGCGCCGTGGCGGAGGGCACCACGACCTACGACACGGGGGAATGGGACGATTACGCGGTGGACACGACGAGCTATCTCGGCAGCCATTCGTTCTCCGGCGGCTCCGGCGCCCCGGCCTACGTCCCCGGCTACTCGAACCGCGCCGTTGCCGGCACCAGCCAGAGCGTGACGGGGTTGACGGCGAATTCGACCTATTACTTCCGCGTGCGCACGGAAGCGGCCTTCGGCACCAGCACGAATTCCGCGACGGCCAGCGTGACGACCCTCGAAGAGGCCGAGCCCGGCACGCCGCCGACGCTGGACGCGATCCCGGCGCAGACCACCTACGTCGGCGCGGAGGTCGAATATGCCGTGACGGCGCAGGAACCCGACGCCGACGTCGTGACCTTCGCCTGCACGAGCGCGGTGAACGAAGCCACGTGGGACCTGGACGCCAACACGGGCGACTTCCTGTTCATCCCGACGGCGAGCGAAATCGGCACGAATTGGTTCAGCTTCACCGCGACCGACAAGGACGGCACGAGCGGCGTGGAACAGATGAGCGTCAAGGTCTACTCCGCGGCCGCCACCAACGAGTTCACGCAATGGGTGGAAGACCAGGAGGAGGATCCGGCGGATCCCGACTTCGATCTGGATGCCGACGTCGACGGCGACGGCAAGACCACCTACGAGGAATATTTGGCCGACACCGATCCGGCCTCGTCCAACAGCGTGCTGAAGATGGAAGGATTGAGCGCCGATTTGAACGAATTTTCGTTCCCGGCCAGCCCGAACCGGTTCTACCAGCTCGAATATTGCACCGACATCACCAACCAGACGGACACGCTCGTGGTTTCCAACCTGGGCTGGGGCGTGCCGGGCATGGTGATCACCAACAACCTGCCCACCAGCTGGTTCGGCACCATCCGCGCCCTGCTCGACGAGCCCTAGGATTCGGTTGTAGGTAGGGCGGGTTGGCCCAACCCGCCGGGATCGTTGGATTCGAAGGTAGGGCGGCTTGGCTCAAGCCGCCGGGATCGGCGGCGTGCGGCGGGTTGGCCCAACCCGCCCTACCCAGATCGGGACGGACAACCCGTCTCGGATCCGCGCGCATTCCGTCTTTCCAATTTCCGCGCGGCTTGGGACAATGCCCGCATGAAACGCATCGTGTTGGGATGGGGTCTGGCGCTGCTGGGGCTTTCGGCGGCCGCGGAAGAGGTCTTTCCGCGCCCGGGCTGGCAGGAGGCGCCGAATCCGCTCGCGTCGGAATTCGCGGAAAAGGGCGGGATGCTGGTGGCCTATCTGGGACCCTATCCCAAGAGCTTCAACTACTACCTCGACCAGAACGTGATGTCGGCCGAACTGTTCGGCCAGTTCTACGAGCCGCTGATGGCGCTGCATCCCCTCACGCTGGAGCCCGAGCCGATGCTGGCGGAGCGCTGCGTGCTGGGCGACGACCGCAAGACCTTCACCTTCCAGATGAATCCACTCGCGAAGTGGAGCGATGGGAAATCCGTGACCGCCGAAGACGTCCGCTGGACCTTCGCGGCCGTGATGGATCCGAAAAACCTGACCGGCCCGCACAAGATCGGCCTCGAGCGTTTCGAACCGCCCGAGGTTCTCGACGAGGCCACCATCCGGTTCGTCGCCAAGGAAGAACACTGGGAAAACTTCCTGACGCTGGTGGGCCTGCAGGTGCTGCCCAAGCACGCGTTCGCGGACAAGGATTTCAACCGGCAGAACTTCGATTTCCCGGTGGTCTCGGGACCCTACCGCCTCGGCAAGCTGCGCGCCGGGCTCGAAGCGACGCTCGAACGGCGGCCGGACTGGTGGGCGGCCGACCTGCCGCGGTTCCGGAAAATCGCCAACTTCGACGTGCTGCGGTTCCGGTTCTTCGAGGAGCGCGACAACGCGTTCGAGGCGTTCCTGAAGGGCGAGCTCGACCTGTTCCCCGTCTACACGGCGCACGTCTGGGCCAACCAGACGAGCGGCGAGAAGTTCGACCGCCACTGGATCGTGAAGCAGGAAATCGCCAATCCCAAGCCCGTCGGGTTCCAGGGGCTCGCGCTGAACCTGCGCCGGCCGCCGCTGGACGATCCGCGCGTCCGCCGCGCCCTCGCGCATCTCTACCACCGCGAGAAGATGAACGAGACGCTGATGCACAACGCCTACTTCCTGCACCGGTCCTACTACGAGGACCTCTACGACGCCGCGCATCCGTGCGCGAACGAACTCCTCGCCTTCGACAAGGAGACGGCCCGCGCGCTGCTCGCCGAGGCTGGCTGGACGGCCGATCCCGCCACCGGCCTGCTCGCCAAGGACGGCCGGCCGCTGCGCCTGCGCTACCTCTCGCGCGGCGCCACCGACGACAAGTTCACCGCCATCTTCCAGGAGGACCTCAAGGACGTCGGCATCGAACTGGTCGTGGACAAGAAGGACTGGGCGGCCTGGGCGAAGGACATGGACGCCTACAACTTCGACCTGACCTGGGCGGCCTGGAGCGCGGGCCTGTTCAAGAATCCCGAAAGCATGTGGCATTCGCGCGAGGCCGACCGGCCATCGGGGCAGAATCTCGCCGGCTACAAGAACCCCGCGGTCGACGCCCTCATCGACGCGCAGCGCACGGAGTTCGACGTCGCCCGGCGCCATGAAATCGTCCGGCAAATCGACGCCCTTCTCGCGCGCGACGTCCCGTACGTCCTGCTCTGGAACAAGCTCGGCACGCGCCTGCTGTGGTGGAACAAGTTCGGGATGCCCGACCAGCCGCTGGGCAAGCACGGCGACGAGCGCAGCGCGCATGCCTACTGGTGGTACGATCCCGACGCGGCGGCCGATCTCGCCCACGCCCAAAAGACCGGCCGCGCGCTGCCCGCGCGCCCCGCCCGCGCGGACTACGCCGACCCCGCCCCCTGAAAGTTTTTACGTTCTACGTAAAACCGCGCGAAAGTTTTTACGTTCCACGTAATTCGGCGGCGGCCGGTCCCCCGCCGCCTTGCGCGGCGGGCGGGCAAGGACCTGTTTCGCCCATGGCGCAAGGCCATGGGGATCGCGGGGGATCAAGGGATCTGCGGGGCGATGCGGTACCAGCGGCTCGTGGCGGGCGGCGGATTGGTGTCCGTCCATTCGCCGACGCCGAGGCCCAGCGCTTGGCCCGTCCATTGGCCGACGACGACGTCGTCGGACCACTGGATGGAATAGAGCCGCCCGGTCGAGAACGGCCAAGTCAGGATGGGGGCGTTGGTCTGGAAGGTTTCAACGAACGCCATGAGGGGTTGGGAGACCGCGTTGGTCGGATCGGTGTCGGCGACGTATTCCTGCCAGGTGAAAAAGCCGTCGGGCTCGGCGTCGGTCCAGGCCGCCGCCGCCAGATCGTCGGTCAGGCCGTAGGCGGCGAACCAGTCGGTCGGAATGGGCAGCCAATTCCACGTGAGCGTCGCGTGGTTGGTGAGGGTCGTCGTGAAGTTGGTGCCGATGCCGGACCCGGGATCGTTGCCGGCCAGGGTCCAGCCCGTGCAGACCAGCTGGGTGCCGCCGGCGGGCGGGGGCGCGGCCACGGAGTTGGTCAACGCGGTTCCGAAGGGGTAGGCATGCATGCCGGCCGGCGGGTCGGCCGCGCCCGCTTCCGATTCCACCGTCAGCACCAGCGAGGTGTTGGCCACGAACAGCGGCAGCGCATGGCGCGTGGCGGCGGCGACGGCCGAGCCGTCCCGGACGATGAAATCCAGATCGTGGCGTCCGTCGGCGAGGGTCGTCGTGTCGAGCTCGGCCGTGGCGGCCAGCACGTCGTTGCTGGGCCGGACGTGGAAAAGGACGGACGCGCGCGGGCGGACGTCGTCGGGGTTGTCGTCCATGAAACTGGAAAAACTGTCGTTGGTCCGCAGCCCGTAGTTGGTGGTGACGGGCGCGACTTCATACTCCACCTGGATGCCCCAGCCGTCGGGGCCCGGCGTGCGCGCGACGAGCGTGCCGTCGTTCAGGACGTTGACGAGCCCGTTGGCCAGATAGGTGTAGCGGACGCCGTTGGTGGCCTGGAGCAGGGCGTTGGTGTTGACGGCGAGCTGGAGCCGCAGGAGCAGGTTGGTGATTTTTTCTCCGGCGCCGGCGACGATGACGTTCGTGACGGCCACGCCGTTGGTGAGGGTGATCTGCAGGGTGATCGCGTCGCCGGCATTGGCGACGGAGGTCGGCAGGCCATTGGTGTGGGCGAAGAGGAACAGGCGCTTGCGCGCGAAATAGGCGGAGGGGACCAAGTGGGGGGCGGCGGCGCCGACGCCCAGCGTGAGGCCTTCGGCCATGTTTTCGGAAACGCCGGCTTGGACGGGAACCCCATCGCCGGCATGGTCGAAGTTTTTATAGATCAGTTCCAGGCGGTCGCCGCGGGCGCGGGCGAACGCGATCTGGTTGGTGTCGTCGTTGACGGCGTCGGCGAGGGCGGCGACGGCGTCGAAGAGCGTGGCGTTGGTTGCGACGCCGGCGGAATTGGTGCGGGTTCCGACCGCGACGGACAAGACGTTGCTCGGCGTAGGGCCGAGGGCGGCGAGAGTGGTCTGGAACCGGCCGTCGAGATAGAAATCGATGCGCGCGGCGGGCGCGCCGTTGGAGCGGGCGCCGGCGGATACCTGCACGGGCACGGTGCCGGCGACGATCTGGTACGGCGCGTGGGAGAGGTTGGACACGACGGGCGGCGCGGCGAAGGGGGCGGCGAGCGGATCGCCCGCGAAAAGCCCCTGGTAGGGGGCTTCGACCGCCATCGCATAGGCTTCGCCGATGGTGAAGCCGCGCGCGTACCAGAAGCCCAGCAGCGGATCCGGGAATTTTTCCAGATAGTTGCACGGTTCGTCCACGGCGCCGTAGGACGCGGTCGCGCCGACGTCCATCCAGTCGAGCACGGTGGATTGCTTGAGCACGTTGGTCGGCAGGCAGCCGCCCAGCGAGGTCAGGTGGTCGGCGTAGGCGCCGGGGAGCCAGACGTTGTTGGTGCGCAGCGCGAGCGGCAGGGCGGCGAAGCCGTCATGGTAGCCCATGGCGTTGGTGTTGCCGTTCAGATATTGGAGATACGGACCCAGCAGGCAGGTCGCCGGCAGGCCGGGGAGCGCGGCGAACGCGAAGTGCACGTTGGCATAGCGCGCCTCGCGGACGCTGCGGCCCGCGCTGCCGTAGATGTGCAGGTTGATCGTGGCGGGCGGAAAGGAGGATTGGGCCGCCGCCCCGCGGTCCGCCACCAGCTTGGCGGTGGGCAGGTTGGAGGCGACGAGATGGAACGCGACGAAGCCGTTGGTGGCGTTCCAGCCGTCGGCCGAGCGGAACGCGCGTTCGGCGCGGAAGAACTCGTTGGACGTGCCCTCGGGCAAGTTGCAGCCTTCTTCGGCGTAGCGCGGGGCGTCCTGAAAGCCGTAAAAGAGGGCGGCGGCGATGCCTTCGGTGTCGTCGATCCGCGTGGGGAAATCCTGGCAGAGCACGACGAAATCGATCCGGCCTTCCAGATCTTCGGCGGCGAGATGGGCGTAGATGGGATTGCGCAACCAGTTGCGGAACTGGATCGGCGTAAGCGTGGTCAGGTTGGTGGCGATGCCGACGGAACAAATCTGGTGGTCGGGAATGCCGTGCTGCTCGGCGTAGTAGGCGCCCAGCTCGACGGAGTCGGCGGAGTTGGTGTTGACGACGACGAGGGTGCGGAACGCATGGGCGCTGCCGAATGCCACGGCCGGCGCCAAGAAGCAAAGAACCCAGAATGGACGGAGGGAGGACATGGTCGCTACTTCCTGAGAAGCATACCCCCGCGCGGGCGGGAGTCAAACCCGCCGGCGGTCAGGCGGACGGTTTTTGGAGCGTTTTTGGAGCGGCCGGGGCGGCAGGACGTCGCGGACGGTGACGGTGGTGCCTTGGCCGGGTTCGGAGGCGATGTGGAATTCGTCCGACACGCGCCTGGCGTTGGGCAGGCCCATGCCGGCGCCGAAGCCGAGGGATTTGACCCAGTCGTTGGCGGTCGTCCAGCCCTCCTGCATGGCGAGTTCGACGTCGGCGATGCCGGGGCCCTGGTCCTTGGCGATGAGCTGGACTTCGCCCTCGTCGGCGCGGAACGTGAGCGTGCCGCCGTCGGAGTGGACCACGAGGTTCATCTCCAGCTCGTAGGCGGCGATGGCGACGCGGCGGATGATCTTCGGATCGATCCCGCGCTTCTGGAGCACGTTTTTGATTTCGGTGGCGGCGCTGCCGGCGTTCTCGAAGTCGGAGCGCGCCACGCGGAAAGTCTGGAAGGAACAGCTCGCGTTTTCGGAGAGCGGCAGGACGTACTGGTTTTCGATGCGGGCGAGCTCGCGGAACAGCTCGACCAGCAGGCGGGTGTTGATGGAGCGGGCGGTGACGATGCCGACGGCCTCGCCGCGCGCGTCGAGAACGGGGAAGCGGCGGTACTCGTACTTGTTGAAGTAGGAGATGGCGATCGCCAGCGGCATGTCGTCCTCGATCGTGACGACGCTGGCGGCCATGAAGTTCGCGACGGGCTCGTCCATGCGCTGGGCGTCGAGGGCCTGGAGGAGATCCTCGATGCTGACGATGCCGAAGAGGCGCCCGTTTTCGACGACGGGCACGCCGGAAACGCGGCGGGCCTGCATCAGGCGCTGCAGCTCGCGCATCGTGGCGTCGCGGCGGATGGTCACGAGATCGCGCGCCATGACGTCGCGCACGCGCAGCTTGTAGAGCAGCTCGAGGAAGAGCAGGGGCGACTGTTCCGCGCTGATGGGAATGGGATTCATGGCCGACCACAGGGTTCCACGGAACGCGCGCGGTTGGCAAACGAAAAACGGCGGGAGCGGTCTTGCGCGGCGGAGCGGGATGGGGTTGAATGCGGGGATGGACGAACAATCCCAGCGCGGCGACGACGGCGACGGGGTCCGCATGAGCCTAGGCGGGCATTTGGACGAGCTGCGCGCGCGGCTGGGACTGGCGCTGGGAGGTTTCGCCGTCGCGTTTTTCGCATCTCTCTCGGCGGCCCGCTGGTTCGCGGCGGCGATCTTGTCGCCGTACCGGGCGGCGATGGAGGCGGCGGGGCTCGAGCTGAAGCTGCAGGCGGTGCAGCCGGCGGAACCGTTCCTGGTCTATCTGAAGGCGGCGCTGGTGCTCGCGGCGCTGGCCAGCTCGCCGTGGGTCTTCTACCAGTTCTGGGCGTTCGTGGCGGCGGGGCTGCACCGGCACGAGCGGCGGTTCGTGCGCGCGGCGGTGCCGGCGTGCGCGGCGTTGTTCGCAGGCGGCGGGCTGTTTTTCCTGCTGGGGCTGGCGCCGTGGATCTTCCGGTTCTTCATGCGGTTCGATCTGGGCATCGATTACCTGACCTACCAGCCGGCGGTCGGGCCGACGGTGGATTTCATCCTGACGCTGGCGCTGGTGTTCGGTCTGGCTTTCCAGACGCCGGTGGCGATCGTGTTCGCGGAGCGGATGGGACTGGTTTCGCAGGCGGCGCTGCGGCGGGCGCGGAAATTCGTGTTGCTGGGGACGTTCGTCGTCGGCGCGGTCTGCACGCCGCCGGACGTGGTCTCGCAGGTCGCGCTGGCGCTGCCGCTCTATGCGCTCTACGAAGGCGGCCTGCTGGTCTGCCGGCTCTGGCCGCGGCGGCGGAACTAGGCCTTCGGATCTTCCTTCTTGGCGGGTTCGTCGGCCGAAGCGGATTTGACCTCGTTTTCGGCTTCCTTCACGCCCTTCTTGAATTCCGAGATGCTCTTGCCGAGACTGCGGGCGATGTCCGGCAGGCGCCGGCCGAAGATCAACACCGCGATGGCGAGGATGATGATCCACTCGGCTCCGCTGGGGAGGCTCAGGAAGGCTAGCGTGGGATTGGTCATGGGCGGCATCCTTGGTTCAACCCGGTCAGTCTGGACCTGCGCGGGGGACGGAGTCAAAGGAAAACGGGGAGTTCCGGACGCCGGGCGCAGATGCTCCCGGTGTCCGCGAAGCGCGCGGGAGACGAATCAAACGGCTTGTTCCCGGGAAGAAAAACCGGGTATTGTTTTATAAAACAATACCCAGAAATGAGGCGGGCTGTCTGGGATGGGCGGGGCTGTAGAAATCGCTGGCGCGCCGTCCTTCCTTGCCGCAATCCGGCTGGATCGATCAGCAGATGCGCGCCTAGCAACCGAGGGCCTTGCCGAGGGCGACGGCGGCGTCGAACTTGGGCAGCGCGGTGCGGGCGAGGGGCAGGCCCAGCTTGTGGGCGAGGGCGACCATCTCGGGCGGCGGGGTCTTGCCGTTGGCGACGAGGACGGCGACGGCGCCGACGACGTGCGCCGTGCGCACGGCCTGCTCGGTGGCGAGGGACGTCAGCAGCAGGGGGCGCTCGAGATCCATCGTGAGCACGTCGCTCATCAGGTCGGCGGCAACGACATGGAGGGCGTCGGCGGATTCGTGGCTGGGATCGGCCCAGAGGATCTGGGCCTGGGCGGCGGCGAGGAGGGTTTTCAGATTCATGGGGCGGCGGGGAGGTCTTTGCGCTGGTTGAAGCGGACGTAGTAGAACAGGTTTTCGATTTCGAAGGCGATGTTGATGTTCTGGACGAAGAGGGCGGTGCCGGCCTTGAGCTGGACGGGGGAGAAATTGAGGACGCCCTGTACGCCGGCGGCGGCGAGCTGGTCGAGGATGCCGGCGGCGGCGTTTTCGGGGACGGCGAGGACGGCGACCTGGATGTCCTGTTCCTTGACGAAGGCGGCGAGCTGGCTGACGGGGAGGATGGGGATGGGGGTGGCGGCGGGGTTGATGCGCGAGGGATTGTTGTCGAAGCCGGCGAC
This sequence comes from Verrucomicrobia bacterium UBA2281, assembly GCA_002347655.1. Classification (GTDB taxonomy): domain Bacteria; phylum Verrucomicrobiota; class Kiritimatiellia; order CAIQIC01; family Lenti-01; genus Lenti-01. Next base: position 33,814 of record DDWR01000001.1, read on the forward strand.
GACCTGGACGTTCTCGTTGGAAAACCCTTTATAGTTGAGGAGGGCGGTGCCGATCTTGCCGCAGCCGACGATGATGATGCGCTGGAGGATGTTCGTGCCGAGGATGGCGTCGAGGCGCTGGAGGAGGACGTCGATGGGGTAGCCTCCGCGCTTGTTGCCGACGGCGAGGTGGGCGAGGGAGAAATCCTTGCGGACGAGGGAGGAAGAGACCCCGGCGGCGTCGCCGAGGTTGTCGGAGAAGACGCGGGAAAGGCCCATGGACTTGAATTTCAGCAGGATGTTTTTGTATCTGACAAGACGCTGAATCATCTCTTTCTGCACGATTAAATCTTGTTTCTTCACGATAATGCTCCAATAGCGCTTAATATTGTGACGATATGCGAAATATATATGACGATCGGAACGAGTCAAGCGTCTTCCGTGTCAGAATTTTCTTGTTTAAGTAAAAGGGTTTTCCTATCGTATCACGGAATTTTTGGAGGAATCGACGGTGAACACGGAAGCAAGCGCAGAGGTCCAGGAGCGATTGACGCCGGAGCTGGAGAAATTCATCCAGCACTGGAAGAAGCAGCCGGGCAACCTGATCATGGTGCTGCACCGGGTGCAGGAGCATTTCGGCTACGTGCCGCGCTCGGTCGCATTCCAGGTGGCGGATCTGCTGAAGATTCCGCTGGCGCAGGTGTACGGGGTGCTGACGTTCTACCACTTCTTCAAGCTGAAGAAGCCGGGGAAGAACCGGATTTCGGTGTGCATGGGCACGGCGTGCTACCTGAAGGGCGGCAACGACCTGATCCAGGAACTGGAGAACATCCTGGGCGTGGGCCTGAACGTGGTGACGCCGGACGGGCAGTTTTCGGTGGAAGCGGTGCGCTGTCTGGGCTGTTGCGGGCTGGCGCCGGTGATGTCGGTGAACGGCACGATGCACGGCAACCTGAAGAAGGAAGACGTCGCGGGCATCGTGGCGCAGTACCAGACGCAGGCGTAGGCGTCCGGAGCGGACCCATGCAGGCGACGATCTGCGACGCGGTGTCGGAGCTGGTCCAGAACGCCTTCGAGGCCGGCGCGGCCGAGGTGCGGCTGGAGTGGATCCGGCGGGGTGCGCGGCTGGAAGTTTTGGTGTGCGACGACGGCCGTGGAATGGACGCGGCGACGGCGCGGCAGGCGCTGGATCCGTTCTGGTCGGAGGCGGGCAAGCATCCGGGCCGGACGGTCGGCCTGGGCCTGCCGTTCGCGAAGCAGGCGGCCGAGCAGTGCGGCGGTTCGTTCGCGCTGGAATCGGCGCCCGGCCGCGGCACGACGGTGCGGCTGGCGTTCGATTTGGCGAACGTGGATGCGCCGCCGCCGGGCGACGCGGCGGCGACGCTGACGGAGCTGATGGCGTTTCCCGGCGCCGGCGAGCTGGCGGTGCGCCGCGAGGAAGACGGCCGCGCGTACGAGGTGCGGCGGTCGGAGCTGTCCGCCGCGCTGGGCGACCTGGACCGGGCCGGGACGCTGGGCTTGATGAAGAAATTTTTCTCTTCCAACGAGGAAGAGATCCGCAACGAGGTGCAACATGGCGAAATTGACGTTGGCTGACCTGAAGAAACTGCGCGAAGCGAAGCACGCGGAGATGAATCCCCGCGACGCGGCGCACAAGGACGTGCAGATCATCGTGGGCATGGGCACCTGCGGCATCGCCGCGGAGGCGAAGCGCACTTTCGACGTGCTGGTGGACGAGCTGGACAAGGCGGGGCTGGGCAACGTGGCGATCCGCCAGACGGGCTGCATGGGCCTGTGCCACAGCGAGCCGACGGTGGAAGTGCTGGTGCCCGGCATGCCCACGGTGGTCTACGGCAAGGTGGATCCGGACACCGCGCGCAAGATCGTCAACCAGCACGTCGTCCGCAAGCTGCTGGTGAACGACCACGTGTTCGACAAGCCGGCGGCGGACATCGTCCGGAAATAGGGGAAGAGGAGACGGCGATGGCGATCAAAACCTATTTGTTGGTCTGCGGCGGGACGGGCTGCGTGGCGAGCCACGGGGCCGAGCTCTACGACGCCCTGAAAAAGGAAATCACCGAGCAGGGCGCGCAGGCGGACGCCCAGGTGGTGCGCACGGGCTGCTTCGGCTTCTGCGAGAAGGGCCCGATCGTGAAGGTCCTGCCCGACGAGACGTTCTACGTGACGGTGAAGGCGGCGGACGCGAAGGAAATCGTGGCCGAGCACGTCATCAAAGGCCGGCCGGTGAAGCGCCTGCTCTACGACAAGAGCCAGAGCCACCTGAACACCAAGCTGGAGGACATTTCCTTTTACCAGAAGCAGTTCCGCATCGTGCTGCGCAACTGCGGCGTGATCGATCCGGAGAAGATCGACGAATACATCGCCCGCGACGGCTACGCGGCCTTGGCCAAGGTGCTGACGGAGATGACGCCGGACCAGGTGGTGGACGAGATGCGCAAGTCGGGCCTGCGCGGCCGCGGCGGCGCGGGTTTCCCGACCTGGATGAAGTGGAAGTTCTCCAAGGAAGCCGCCGCCGACCAGAAATACGTGGTGTGCAACGCGGACGAGGGCGATCCGGGCGCCTACATGGACCGGTCCACGATCGAGGGCGATCCGCATTCGGTCCTGGAGGCCATGGCGATCGCGGGCCGGACGATCGGCGCGAGCAAGGGCGTGGTCTACATCCGCGCGGAATACCCGCTGGCGATCGAGCACCTGGAAACGGCGATCAAGCAGGCGCGCGAGTACGGGCTGCTGGGCAAGGACATCCTCGGCACGGGCTTCGACTTCGACGTGGAGATCCGGCTGGGCGCGGGCGCGTTCGTCTGCGGCGAGGAAACGGCGCTGCTGGCCTCGACGATGGGCAAGCGCGGCATGCCGATTCCGCGGCCGCCGTTCCCGGCGGTGTCGGGCCTGTGGCAGAAGCCGACGGTGATCAACAACGTGGAGACCTACGCCAACGTTCCGGTCATCATCCTGCGGGGCGGCGACTGGTTCGCGAAGATCGGCACGCCCAAGAGCACGGGCACGAAGGTGTTCGCGCTGACGGGCAAGATCAACAATTCCGGCCTGATCGAAGTGCCGATGGGCATCACGCTGCGGGAAATCATCTACGACATCGGCGGCGGCATCCGCGGCGGCAAGAAGTTCAAGGCCGTGCAGACGGGCGGGCCGTCGGGCGGCGTGATCACGGCGGACTACCTGGACGTGCCGATCGACTACGAACATTTGCAGGCGCTGGGCTCCATCATGGGCTCCGGCGGCATGATCGTCATGGACGAAGACGACTGCATGGTGGACGTGGCGCGGTTCTACCAGGAATTCTGCGTGGACGAGAGCTGCGGCAAGTGCGCGCCGTGCCGGATCGGCACGCGCACGCTGCTGAACCTGCTCGAGAAGATCGCGGCGGGCAAGGGGTCGCGCGGCGATCTCGATAAGATCCGCGAGGTGGGCGTCGCGATGCAGAAGGCCGCGCTGTGCGGCCTCGGGCAGACGGCGCCGAACCCGGTGCTGTCCACCATGAAGTATTTCGAGGCGGAGTACGCGGCGCACATCGACGAGCAGCGCTGCCCGGCGGGCAAGTGCAAGAAGCTGGTGACCTACGTGATCGATCCGGCCAAGTGCATCGGCTGCACGCTGTGCGCGCGCAAGTGCCCGGTGAACACGATCGCGGGCGAGCGGCAGAAGCCGCACCGGATCATCCAGGAAAACTGCATCAAGTGCGGCGAGTGCCTGAAGGCGTGCAAGTTCGGCGCCGTGAGCCGCCGCTGAGAAGGGGACGACGATGAAGACGGTCAAACTGAAGATCAACGGGCTGGACGTGGAGGTGCCCGAAGGGACGAACCTCCTGAACGCGGCGAAGCAGGCGCACGTGAAGATCCCGAGCCTGTGCTACCATCCGGACCTGCCGGCGTGGGCCGCGTGCGGCATCTGCGTGGTGAAGGTCAAGGGCCTCAACAAGCTGGTGCGCGCGTGCACCGCGCCCGTCGCGGAAGGCCAGGAGATCGTCACCCACGATCCGGAGCTGTGGGGCATCCGGCGCACGGTGATCGAGCTGATCCTCTCGACCCATCCGGACGACTGCCTGCAGTGCCCGCGCAACAACAACTGCGAGTTGCAGCGGCTGGCTGCCGAATTTGGCATCCGCGAGGCGCCGTTCGGCAAGCGCCTGCGCGACCTGCCCGAAGACGACAGCACGGGCAGCCTGATCCTGAATCCGGAGAAGTGCATTTTGTGCGGCCGGTGCGCGGCGGTCTGCCAGCAGATGCAGGGCGTGTGGGCGCTGGAATTCATCGGGCGCGGCGAAAAAACGCGCATCGCGCCGGCGGCGGACGTGACCCTGAACGAGTCGCCGTGCATCAAGTGCGGCCAGTGCTCGGCGCATTGCCCGGTGGGGGCGATCTACGAGCACAGCCACGCCAAGGAAGTCTACGCGGCGGTGAACGATCCGACGAAGCACTGCGTGGTGCAGATCGCGCCCGCGGTGCGCGTGGCGCTGGGCGAGGACTTCGGCTACGAGCCCGGCACGCTCCTGACGGGCAAGATCTACGCGGCGCTGCGGCGCCTGGGCTTCGACGCGGTGTTCGACACCAACTTCGGCGCCGACCTCACCATCATGGAAGAGGGCACGGAATTCATCGAGCGCTTCGTGCACGGCAAGGGCGAGCTGCCGCTGATCACGAGCTGCTGCCCGTCGTGGACGGACTACATGGAGAAGTTCGCGCAGGACTTCATTCCCAACTTCTCGACGGCGAAATCGCCGCAGGCGATGGTCGGCGCGCTGACGAAGACCTACTACGCGGAGAAGATGGGCCTCGACCCGAAGAACCTCTTCGTGGTGTCCATCATGCCGTGCACCGCCAAGAAGTTCGAGATCCAGCGCAGCGCGGAAATGAGCAGCTCGGGGCAGCAGGACATCGACATCTCCCTGACGACGCGCGAGCTGTGCCGGATGATCAAGAGCGCGGGCATCGATTTCCGGAACCTACCGGAGGACGAGCGCGTGGACTCGCTGCTGGGCGACTACACGGGCGCGGGCACGATCTTCGGCGTGACGGGCGGCGTGATGGAGGCGGCGCTGCGCACCGCGCACTTCGCGTTGACGAAAGAGCGCCTGCCGTCGATGGAGTTGAAGGATATCCGCGGGCTGGACGGCGTGAAGGAGGCGACGCTGAAGGTCGCCGGGAAAGACGTCCGGGTGGCGGTCGCCCACTGCATGGGCAACATCGAGAAGGTGCTCGACAAGGTGCGCGACGCGCGGGCCAAGGGCAAGGAAACGCCGTACCACTTCATCGAAGTGATGGCGTGCCGCGGCGGCTGCGTGGGCGGCGGCGGCCAGCCCTACGGCGCGACCGACGAGATCCGCAAGCAGCGCGCGGCGGGCATCTACCGCGACGACGAGAAGAGCGCGTTCCGCTGCTCGCACGAGAACCCGATGGTCCAGAAGCTCTACGCCGATTTTCTCGGTGCGCCGCTGGGCAAGAAGTCGCACCAGCTGCTGCACACGGGCTACAGCAAGCGGAAGAAATACAAGCGGTGATCTCCGGGACCCCCGCGGTCTTGACCGGAATCGTAGGGGCCGAGCTTGCTCGGCCCGCGGGCTCAGCAAGCTGAGCCCCTACGGGACCAGCGCAAGGCCATGGGGGTCTGAAAACGAACCATGAGCTACCAACCGGCCAAATACACGCTTGGCGAGGAAATCGCCCACGCCATCACGCACGGTCTCGGCGCGGGGCTGGCGATCGCGGGGCTGGCGGTGCTGATGGTGGCGGCGGCGACGCGCGGCGAAGGCGCGTGGCAGACGGTGCCGTGCGCGATCTACGGCGCGGCGATGGTGCTGATGTTCACGACGTCGACCCTCTACCACAGCTTCCCGTGGCCGCGGGTCAAGCGGGTGTTCCGCGTGCTGGACCACGAGATGATCTTCCTGATGATCGCGGGCAGCTACACGCCGTTCGTGCTGATCACGCTGCGGGGGGCGTTGGGTTGGACGCTGTTCGGCGTCGTGTGGGGCATCGCGGCGGCGGGGCTGGTGTTCCAGGGCTTCTTCACGGGGCGGTTCAAGGGCGCGAGCACGGCGCTGTATCTGGCGATGGGGTGGATCATCGCGTTCGCGCTGAAGCCGCTGCTGGACCACATGTCGCCGGCGGGGGTCCGCTGGCTGGTGGCGGGCGGGCTGTGCTACACGCTGGGGGCGGTGGTCTACCTGTTCAAGCGCGTGCCGTACCACCATGCGGTCTGGCATCTGGCGGTGCTGGCGGGNNCGGGCGGCGCCTGCCACTACTTCGCCATCCTCTGGCACGTGCTGCCGCGGTAGCGCCGCGGCTGCGCGGCCCGGAAGGGATTACGCCTGGGAGTCGCCGGCCGCCGCATCGATCGGTGGACGGGGCGGGGGCGGGCGCCGTCTGGTCGCCGTGCGGATTTTCAGGATTTCCAGTGCCGCGCCAAGCGCGATCAGCGCCAAGGCAAATCCCGTCGCGATCAGGAAGGCCGTGGCGGAAGCCCGGTCTGCCAACGGATTGTGCCGTGCGCAAACCAGCGTCGTCGTGGCCAGCGCGAGCGCCGTTCCGCCGGCCACCATCAGCCGGTTCCACTCGCGCCAAACGGCGCCGTAAAACAAAACGACCAAAACGGGCGCCAGCAGGAGGCCCCACAGCCTGGCGATGGTGAATGGAATCAGCGCCATCCACGAAAAGAAACACCACACCCAGGTGCTGGCCCGGTCCAGCCCTTCCGCGAACACGATGAGCCCCGCGCCCATCAGGCCGGCTTGGAATGCCAGCACGCCGCCGACGGTCGAACGCGCGGCGGCGGAAAAAACGGACAGCGGAAAATCCTTCATGGCCGCGGGGCCGGGCGCTCAGCCGCCGGAGAACGGGGGGAGCAGCGTGATCTGGTCGCCGTCCCGAATGGGGTTGTCCCATTCGACGAATTCGTCGTTGATGGCGGCCTTGACGATATTGGTGGTCAGCGGGATTTGGCCGCCGGCCTGGATCTCATGGAGGAGCTGGCGGGCGGTTTCGGCTTCGGTCTGGTAGGGCTCGGTCTGCGTGCCGCGCCGGGCGCCGACGAGGGCGAAATAGCGGATGACGACGTTCTTCTTCATGGAAACTGCGATTTCGCGGTGAATCTACCGCAAAAAGAATCCGCAGTCCACTGCGGGACTGCGGATTCCGTTGCCGGGGCGGCCGGCGATCAAAGGCCGACGCGCTTCTTGAGCGCGGCGAGCTGGGCCTTCATCCGGGCCGGCAACCGGTCGCCGGCCTTGTGGAGGTATTCCTCGATCTCCGGCACTTCGCTCTTCCAGCCGTCCACGTCGATGCGCAGCAATTCGGCCATTTCGGCTTCGCTGATTTGCAGGCCGCCGACGTCCAGATCGCCGGCTTTCGGCGCGGTGCCGACCGGGGTCTCCACGCCGTCGACTTTGCCTTCGACGCGTTCGCACATCCACTTCAGGACGCGGGCATTCTCGCCGAATCCCGGCCAGAGCCACTTGCCGTCGGGGGACTTGCGGAACCAGTTCACGTAGAAAATCTTCGGCGCCTGGGCGCCGAGCTTGTCGCCCATGGTGAACCAGTGCTGCCAATAGTCGCCGATATGGTAGCCGCAGAACGGCAACATGGCCATCGGGTCGCGGCGGATGGAGCTCTTGACGTCCAGCGCGGCCGCGGTGGCCTCCGAAGCGGCCGTGGCGCCCATGTAGACGCCGTGATCCCAGTCGAACGCCTGGGTGACCAGCGGCACCAGTTTCGAGCGCCGGCCGCCGAAGACGAAGATGTCGATCGGCACGCCGTTGGGGTCTTCCCAGTCCGGACAGATGACCGGACACTGGCGGGCCGGCGCGGTGAAGCGCGCGTTGGGATGGGCGCCCTTGACCGGCTTGCCGGCGGCGTCTTTCTTGTCGGGGGTCCAATCCTGGCCCTTCCAGTCGATGCCGTGCTTGCATTCGACGTTCATGTCCTCCCACCAAACGTCGCCGTCGTCGGTCAGGACGCAGTTGGTGAAGATGGAATTCTCCTTGATCGATTCCATGGCCATCGGATTGGCCTTGAAGCTGGTGCCGGGAGCGACGCCGAAGAAACCGGCTTCCGGATTGATGGCGTACAGGCGGCCATCGGCCCGGATCTTCATCCAGGCGATGTCGTCGCCGATGCATTCGCACTTCCAGCCCGGGATGGTGGGCTGGAGCATGGCGAGATTGGTCTTGCCGCAGGCGCTCGGGAACGCGGCGGCGACGTGGAAGCGCCGGCCCTCCGGATTGGTCAGGCGCAAAATGAGCATGTGCTCGGCCATCCAGCCCTCGCGGCGGGCCATCGTGGAAGCGATGCGCAGCGCCAGGCACTTCTTGCCCAGCAGGGCATTGCCGCCGTACCCGGACCCGAAGGACCAGATCAGATTCTCTTCCGGAAAGTGGGCGATGTATTTCTTCTCCATCGGGGCACAGGGCCAAGGCACGTCCTTCTGGCCGGGCTCCAGCGGTGCACCGACGGAATGCAGGCACGGGATGAACTCGCCGTCGTCGCCGAGGGTTTCGAGCACCCGGTCGCCGACGCGCGTCATGATGTGCATGTTCACCACGACGTAGGGCGAATCGGTGATCTCCACGCCGATTTTCGCGATGGGGGAGCCGACCGGGCCCATGCTGAACGGGATCACGTACAAAGTGCGGCCCTTCATGCAGCCGTCGTACAGGCCGGTCATGGTCTTCTTCAGCTCGACCGGGTCGATCCAGTTGTTGGTTGGTCCGGCCTCGGCCTGGGTGCGCGACGCGATGTAGGTGCGGTCCTCGACCCGCGCCACGTCGCTGGGATCGCTGCGGAACAGAAAACTGTTCGGGCGTTTCGGGAGCGGCGTGGCGGCGCCGGAAGCGACCATCTGCTTGAACAAGGCGTCGTATTCGGCTTTGGAACCGTCGCACCAATGGATGGCGTCGGGCTTGCAGAGGGCGGCGGTTTCGTCGACCCACTTCAGCAATTTCGGATTTTTCGTCTTCATGTCGTGGCCTTTCCTTGCGATTTCGGTGTCCGGCACGGCTTCCCGGAAGGCGGCGAACTTTAGCTCCAGAATCGGAAGCCCGCAAGGGAAAAACGAGCGCGACTTGCAATTCGGCGTTCGATGTGGTTTCCTGCGGAAGCATTTTGCGAGGAAGGTTGTCACATGAGCGAGGCTGTCGGGCAGAACGAGTTGGAAAACCGGGTGGTGGAACTGCTGGGGAACGAAAAGGCCGTCGCTGGGGAATGGATCGCGGCCTTGGCCGCGGCGAAAGCGGCGGATCTGCCGGGCGCGACGCGGGAGTGGGCGGGGCTGGCGCAGGAAGCGCTGGCGAAGGCAGGGGACGTGGCCGGGGGCATCGAGTTGCTGAAATGGCGGGCGGAAAGCACGCCGGCCGACCAAATGACGCCCAAGGACTGGCTCAAGGCGGCCGATCTGGTCGCGGGTTCGAGTCCGCACCTGCTGGCGTTGATCCAGGAGGCGGGCTTCGGCCAGAAACTGGCGGCGCGCGAATGCGTGCGCCGTTTCCGGCTGCTGCACGGTTTGCAGTCCGGCGCGCTGTGCCTGCACCGCACCTGGGGGTTCGGCGTGGTGCGCAAGGCGGACGCGCTCTACAAGAAGATCGAAATCGATTTCCGCGGCCGGCCCGGCCACGGCCTGGCCATGAAGGTCGCCGCCGAAACCCTCGAACTGCTGGGCGACGACCACCTGCTGGCCCGCCTGCACCGGGACCGGGACGGAGTCCAAAAACAGATCGCTGAAACGCCCGCCGACGTCGTCCGCGCCGCGCTGGCGAGTTTCGGACCGCTGTCGTCGGCCGCGCTGCAGGACAAACTGGTTTCGTTCGGGGTGGTGCCGGAAGCCGACTGGAAGCGGTTCTGGGATGCGGCGCGCAAGGCGCTCAAGGCCGATCCGCTGGTGGAAATTCCCGCGAAGCGGACCGATCCGATCCGGTTGCTCGACCGCGCGTCCGGCTACGACGATTCGTGGTTCGACAAGCTCGCGCTCGAGCGCGACCTGAAGACCGTGCTGGAGCGCGGGCGCGAATTGGCGGACAGCCCGGCGAGCCTGGCCGCGATCCAGCCCGCCCAGAAATCGATCTTGGCCAACCGCATGGCGTTCGTGCTCAAGGGCGCCACGAGCCGCCAGCCCGGGCTCAAACTGCAAGCCGCGATGCTGGCGGCGCGTCTGGGGCTCCAGGCCGCCGAATGCGACTGGCCGGCGGCCGTGCGCGATTTCCTGCGCGCCGGCGCGCTGACCCCGCTCCTGCACGATCTGCCCGCGCGCGAACTGCGCCCGGCGCTGGAATTCCTGTGGGCGCAGGACGCGGCCGCCGCGCAGACCGCGCTGCTGGGCCAACTCAAGCATCTGCATTTCGGGGCGCTGCAGGAAGCGCTGGCGCTGCTGCTGAAGCAGGGCGCGGGCGAGGAATGCCGGCAGATCTTCGCGGAAGCCTGCGCCACGCATCTGATCCGGCAGGAAATGCTGCTGTGGGTCCTGCGGAATCCAGCGCAGGCGGAAGAATGGGATCTGCCGCCGCCGACGATCCTCGCGCCGCTGGCCGTGGAGGAACTCGAACAGGACTACATGGGCGACCGGCTCAAGACGCAAAAGCTGCTGCGCGAGATGTTCGAAGACGTCGATTGGCTGCGTCCGACCTTCGACGGCATGACGCCGGGCCGGCAGCGGGATTTCTTCAAGCGCCTGAACGTGTCCTCCGCCTGGCCGGGCCTGGACCGGCAGGTGATGCAGGCCAAGATCCTCAAGCTGTATCCGCATTTGCAGAGCGTGATCACGGGCGAAGCCGCCGAGCAGCCCGTCGCGTCCTATGGATCGGTGACCTCGCACCGCAGCTACCGCGAGCGCCAGGAGCAGCTCGAAAAACTGATCAACGTCGATATTCCCGGCAACTCGAAGGAAATCGCGGTGGCGCGCAGCTACGGCGACCTGAGCGAGAACTTCGAGTACAAGGCCGCGAAGGACATGCAGCGCGTGCTGATGGCGCGCCGCGCGGACCTCGAGGCGATGATGTCCAAGGTGCGGCCGACGGACTTTTCCGAGGCGCCCAAGGGCGTGGCCGGCATCGGCTCCACCGTGACGCTGGATTATCCCGACGGCCGCTCGGAGCATTTCCACATCCTCGGCGAGTGGGACCAGCAGCCGGAGAAGCACATTATTTCCTCCAACACCCGCATGGCCAAGGCGCTGACGGGCAAGCAACCCGGCGACAAGGTGCTCGTGCCGACGGAAGGCGGCGCCGAGATCGAATGCACGCTGCGGTCCGTCGAGGATTTGCCCGCCGAAATCAAGGAGTGGGTGAAGTAGCATGAGCCTGAAGGCGCGCTGGGACCACTATTTGTCGCACGACGCGCCGCCGTTCGTGCAGTTCGTCAAGTACGGTCTGGCCGGCGGCTTGGCGACCGCCGTGCACGTGCTGACGTTTTTCCTGGTGGGGTTCCTGCTGTTTCCGTGCGTGACGCCGGAAGATCCGCTGGTGAAGCTGTTCGGGCTGGACGCGCCGGAAGTCGTGGCCGACCTGCGCGCGCGCTACGCGGTCTATTCGAACGTGCTCGCGTTCTTCGTGTCGAACACGGTGTGCTATCTCGCCAACCGCTGGTTCGTGTTCAAGCCGGGCCGGCACCACGTCGTGCTCGAATTCCTGCTGTTTCTGGCGGTCTCGGCCGTCAGCATGGCGGTGGGCACGACGCTGATGGGCGTGTTGATCCAGCACTTCGGCGTGCAGACGACCTACGCGTTCGGCGCGAACATCCTCAGTTCGCTGGCGATCAACTACGTCATGCGGAAATTCTTCGTCTTCAAGGGTTGAGCCCCGGCCGCCGCTTTTCCGTTCGTTTCTCCGGGACGCGGCACTCCCAACGGGCCTCGTTTCGCCGCTGGCCGCCCGCCGCGTCGTTCGTATGATGGTTAATTAATGATCATACGAAATCAAACGACCGAAACGGAATATTTCGAGTATCTATAGAACATCGCGCATTATCCTTGACGCGGAGAACGTATGATCATTAATTAATGATCATATGATAAACGGAGGTGGATGATGGCATTGAGTCCGACGTTGTGGCGCACGTGCCGGGTGTTGTCCGGGGGGACGCGGCTGGCGTTGCTGCGGCGCGTCATCAAGCATCCGGGGCTGTCGGTTTCGGAACTGGCGGCGGCGGAGAAAATCGATCTGGCGCGGGCGAGCCAAGAACTGCGGCGGTTGCAGGCGCGGGGGATCGTGGGCGTGGAGCGGGAGGGCCGCCGCGTACGCTATTTCCCGGAACCGGATCCGCTGGTGGCGAGCGCCAAGCCGCTGCTGCGGGCGCTGCAGGAGGCCTGCGCGAAATATCCGCCGGCCGGAGACGAGCAAACCGCCCGGATCGCGCATGGGTTGGCGCACGAGCGGCGCATCGCCGTCGTGCGGGCGCTGCAGGAAGAACCGCGGCCCTTCCTGGCCCTGCAAGGCGCGGTGCAGATTCCCGGCCAGACCCTGTGGCACCATTTGCGGCTGTTGGCCGCCGGCGGCTGGGTGGAACAGGACGGCCGCACGTGGAAACTGGCGGCCAACGATCATCCGCTGGCGAAATGCCTGCTGAAGTTGCTGTGAGTTGACAGGCGATCGCAGTCAAACGCCCGGCGGCCGGAAGCCGTCGGGCGTTTTGTGGTCGGGCGCAGGGAATGGCGGCGTTAGCCGAGCGCTTGGGCGATCATCTCCCGCGCGGCGGCGATGGCGTCGGGGAGCTTGGCGGGATCCTTGCCGCCGGCCTGGGCCTTGTCGGGCTTGCCGCCGCCGCCGCCGCCCGCGATCTTGGCGATGGCGCCGACGAGCTTGCCGGCATTCACGCCCTTGGCCTGCGCCGCGGGACCGGCATTCAGAATGAAGGTGATCTTGCCGTCCGCTACGGCGGCCAACAAGATCACGCTGTCGGGGGTCTGCTTGCGGAGGCTTTCGACGAGGGCGCGCAGAGGGTCGGCGGCGAGTTCGCCGACGGATTCGATCAGGACGGGAATGCCGCCGATCGGCGCGAATTGGTTTGCGAGCGCCGCGCCCTTTTCGAGGGCGCCTTTCTCGGCGGCGGCCTTGATTTCCTTCTCGAGCTTCTGGGTCTGCTCGAGGAGGGCTTCGACGCGCGCGGGCAGGGCTTCGGCGCCGATGGACAGCCGCTGGGCCAAGGAGGCGAGAATGGCATGCTCCTGCGCGGTGTGGTCGCAGGCGACGAGGCCGGTCTGGGCCTCGATGCGGCGCACGCCGGCGGCGATGGACGTTTCGGCGAGGATGCGGAACGGGCCGATGTCGCCGCTGCGCTCGACGTGCGTCCCGCCGCAGAGTTCGCGCGAGATGCCTTCGGTATCCACGACGCGTACCGTGTCGCCGTACTTCTCGTCGAAGACGGCGATGATGCCCGAGCCGGGCACGTCCTTGAGCGCCATTTCGTAGGTCTTGACGGGAACGTTGGCCACGATGAACTCGGTCACGAGGCGCTCGATGGCGGCGAGTTGTTCGGCGGTGAGGGCCTCGAACCAGGTGAAGTCGAAACGCAGGCGGTCGGGGGACACGTAGGATCCGGCCTGCTTGATGGAATCGGTGGCGAGCACCTTGCGCAGCGCGGAATTGAGCAGATGCGTGGCGGTGTGGTGGCGCTTGATCGCCGCGCGGCGGGCGGCGTCCACGGTCGCGATCACGGCGGCGCCTTTGGTCAGGGATCCCTGCGCGAGCTTGCCCTTGTGGAGCAGGATGCCCTGCGCGGGTTTCTGGGTGTCGGCGACTTCGAACCGCGCGCCTTGGCAGGTGGTGATGGTGCCGGTGTCGCCCACTTGGCCGCCGGACTCGGCGTAGAAGGGGGTCTGCTTCAGCAGGATTTCGCCGCTCTGGCCTTCGGCGAGAGCATCGACCAATTTTCCGCCGGAGAGGATGGCGACGATTTCGGTGCCGTTCGAAAGGGCGGTGTAGCCCGTGAACGTCGACTGGATGCCCTGTTCGACGAAGTGGGCGACGAGGTCGTTCTCGGCGGCCGAACCGTCCTTGCGCGCGGCGCGGGCGCGGGCGCGCTGTTCGTCCATGCAGCGGTCGAATTCGGGCTGGTCGACGTCGAGGCCCTTTTCGGCGGCCATGAGGACGGTCAGGTCAAAGGGGAATCCGTAGGTGTCGTAGAGCTTGAAGGCCTGATCGCCGGGGAACACGGTGGTGTCGGTCTTCTTGAGTTCGGCGACGGTTTCGTCGAAGTGGGCGATGCCGCGGTCGAGGGTGGCGGCGAAGGATTCCTCCTCGGCGCGCAGGGCGCGGACGATTTCCTCGCGCCGGGCGGTCAGTTCGGGGAAGAAGCCGCCCATCTGCTGTTCGAGGACGGGGAAGAGCTTGCAGAGGAAGGGTTTCACGAGGCCGATGTTGCGGCCGTAGCGCGCGGCGCGGCGCAGCAGGCGGCGCAGGACGTAGCCGCGGCCGTCGTTGGAGGGCATGACGCCGTCGGCGATGGCGAAGGACAGCGCGCGCAGGTGGTCGGCGATCACCCGCATGGCGACGGCGGTTTCGTCCTGGAGGTAGGGCTTGCCGGAGAGCCTGGAAACGGCCTCGATGAGGGGCATGAAGACGTCGGTGTCGTAGTTGGAGGTCTTGCCCTGGATGACGGCGACGACGCGCTCGAAGCCCATGCCCGTGTCCACGCACTTGGCCGGCAGTTCGTCGAGAGTGCCGTCGGACTTGCGGTTGTACTGCATGAAGACGTTGTTCCAGATCTCGATGACCTGGGGCGTGCCGGCGTTGACCAGATCGGCGGTGCAGCCGTTCGGCGTGAGGTCGAAATGGATTTCCGAGCAGGGGCCGCAGGGGCCGGTCTCGCCCATTTCCCAGAAGTTGTCCTTCTCGCCGAAGCGCAGGATGTGGCTGGGATCGACGTCGGTGCAGGTGCGCCAGATCTCGGCGGCTTCGTCGTCGGTGGTGTAGACGGTGACCCAGAGGCGGTTCTTGGGGAGTTTCCAGACGACGGTGAGGAGCTCCCAGGCCCAGGCGATGGCCTCGCGCTTGTAGTAGTCGCCGAAGGACCAGTTGCCGAGCATCTCGAAGAACGTGTGGTGGTAGGTGTCGCGGCCGACTTCTTCGAGGTCGTTGTGCTTGCCGGAGACGCGGATGCACTTCTGGGTGTCGGCGACGCGCTTCCAGGACGACTTGCGGGCGCCGAGAAAGATTTCCTTGAACTGGTTCATGCCGGCGTTGGCGAACAGCAGCGTGGGATCGGTCGGCAAGACGACGGGCGACGAGGGCACGATCTCGTGCTGCTTCGAGGCGAAGAAGTCGAGGAACGACTGGCGGATTTCGGCTGCGGTCATCATGGGGCGGCTCCTGGGTTTTCCACGCTATGGAAAAATATTTTCCACAGTGTGGAAAAAGCGGGGGGATTTTTCCACACTGTGGAAAAAAGGGAAGCCCTATTTGCGCGGATTCCGCCGCTTACGGGCGGGCGATGAGCTCGGCGAGGGTGGGAAACGGGCGGTTTTCGGGTCCGGCGGCAAGGGGCACGAGGGCGGAATGCCATTGGACGTCGGTCCGGACGGCGAATCCGACGTGCTCGGGTGCGACGTCGTCCGCGAGCGGCCGGCGCACGGTGCGGAGTTCGCCCCGGCGCCAGACGGCGCCGGGGGCGCCGAGCGGTGCGGGCACGTCGAGCGGTCGCCATTTGCGCCGCTGGAAGACGTGGAGCTGGACGGCCAGCGGCGGCACGAAATCCTGGAGCGCGGCGAAGGTCAGATCGACGTGGCCGTCGGCGCGGCGGACTTCTTGAAGCGCCAGCCAGTCGCCGTAGCGCCGGGCGGCGGCGGGGGCGGGGGCGGACGGGGCTTCCAGGGCGCGGCGGAGCTGGCCGGCGCGCACGGCCAGCATGTCGCGCCAGGTCCAGGAAAATTCGATCTGGCCGACCCCCACCGGCTCGGGAGCTTTGGAATCCAAGGAGAACCGGACTTGGCGCGGAAAGGCAGTCGATTCAAAAATTCCGGCACTGGAATGGGCTTTGGGGTTGGATTGGAACTCAACCGGTCCGAGCTTGGCGCCATCGCCGCCCTCTAGCCAGACCGGACCGGAAACATGCGGAGAGTCGGCCCGCAGGGAAATTCGCTGCGTGGCGCCGACCACCGGCAAAATCTGGGCCGACAGAGATTGGGTGGGAGCGGGGTTATCTTCCGTTTGATCCGGGCGGAGCGAGACGGTTTCGTTCAACGCCGTCAGGCGGATGCGGGCGAAATCCTGCCAGACCGCGAGCGGGAGCCCGGCGGAGCGGGCGGGCGGCGGTTCGGTTTCGGCGCGCTCGAGCCAAGCGTCCCACTGCGCCAGTCGGGCGCGCGCGGATTCGGCGGCGGCCGGTTCGCCGGCCAAGGCCTGCCAAAAGGCGCCGGCCTCGGCGAGCGCGCCGTGGGCGCGCAGGAGGGCGACGGCATTTTCGGCATGGCCGTCGTCGAGGAGGATGGCGGCGGCTTCGGATGGGGCGAAGGCCACGCGGAGGAAACAGGGCAGATACGTGAGCGTCCGGTCGGTGGGCTCGGCGCGGACGGAAATGCGCTCGTAGCGCGCCCAGCGCGGACGCCACCAGGGGCGCTCCAGCGCAACGGCCACGGCGTCGTGGGGCGGCAATTCCACGCGGCGCGTGCGGCCGAAGCCTTCGAGGCGGATGGTCGCGGCGCGTTCATGGGTGGTGAAGACGAGAAAAACGGGGCCGTCGAAATCGCCGGGCCCGCCGAGGGCGATTTCGCGCTCGAACCGGTCGATGAGCAGGGCGCGGCGCGGTCCGGCGGGCAGGTCGCCCCGGAAAAACGTAGTGCGGCCTTCGTCCACGACGAGCGCGGGGCGCGGCAATTCCACGCCGAGGTCGGCGGGGGTCGGGAGCGTTCCGGCGCGCCGGTGCCAGAGTTCGATGCGCGGCGCGCGGAAGTAGGGTTGCGGGGCCGGGGAATCGAGCGCGCCCCAGGCCGCGATTTGCCGGCCTTCGGTTTGGAGCGCGGCCCAGTTTTCGGCGAACGGCGGGAAGTAGGCGCGGGTGCGCGGGTCGCAGAGGCCCCGGGTGTCGAAATCGACGTTGAGCAGCAGATAGTCCGGCGCGGCGGGCGCCTTTCGGAAGCGGTTGGCTTCGATCGCGTATTCGGCGAGGGGCCGGACGCGGGGCGTCAAATGGGCCTCGGCCGGAGCGGCGTAGAGTTCGGCGGCCAGCGGTTGGTCCGGCGGGAAGCAGGCGGCCAGCGCGCGGTTGGCAAGCCGACGGGTGTCTTCCCACGCGAATTGCGACGAGACCGCGACGCCGGTTTGCGCGACGGGCAGGACGGCGACGGCGGCGAGAACGACGGCGGCGGCTTTTTGCGCGGGCGCGCGGGCCGCCCACAGCGCGCCGATGGGCAGCGCGGCCCAGACGGCCAGATTCGGCAGCAGCATCAGAAACTCTTGCGAGCGCGACCACGGGGCCAGGCACACGATCTGGACCAGCAGCGCGGCGGGAAACAAGACCGCGACGGGCCAATACGCCCGGAACCGGCGCGCGAAACACAGCGGCAGACCGAGCGCGGCCAGCACAAGCCAGCCCGGGCGGAGCGAACCGGCGAAGCGGACCAGGTTTGCGGCGTTCATGTGTTGCCGCGCGAACGGTTCGCCGGCAGCCGGGCCGAGGATCTCGGCGGTTTCGGCGAACACGGCGGCGCCGGCTTTGGCCAGGCCGGCGCGGAATTCCGGCCCGTCGAGGGCATCCGGCGTGGCGGCGACGAAGCCGAGCGGCACGGCCACGGCCGCCAGCGCCAGCAAAAGGCCGATCCGGCGGAACGGCCGCGGATGGCCGCGGGGGGCGCGCGCGGCGGCGACGAGCGGCAGGAGCAGGCTGGCCAGCGGGAATTTCGTGCCGGCGGCGAAGCCGCAGAGAACGGCGGCCAAAATCCAGTCGCGGATGCGCCGCGCGGCGAGAAATCGGCTTAGGGCCCACAACGCCAGGAGCAGGGCGGCCAGCATGGCCAGATCGCTTTCGAGGTAATGGGCATGCTCGATGGAAAACGCGGCAAAAGCCATCAGGGCGGCGGCGACGAGGGCGGCGGCGCGCGAACCCGTCAGGCGGCGCGCCAGTCCGGCGGCCAGCAGGATGGCCAAGGTGCCCAGCCAGACGTTGAAATGCCGGCCGAAAACAACGGGGTCCAGCGGCCGGGCGCTGGGGCGATCGGCCGTGCCGATGAAATAGGCCCAGCGATGGCCGACGTTCCAGACGGTCGCTTCCGTCGCCGCGCGCGCGGCGTCCGCCAGCACGAAGAAGCCGCCCGCATAGGTGTCGGGACGCAGCGATCCGGTCGCGCGCATGCGGTTCATCCACGTGGCGATGTTCCGCTCGTCGGGATGGAGCTGGACGGATTCGTCCAGGCCGGCGTAGCGCAACCCGAGGCCGGCCAGCAACAGGAGCGCCAGCAACAGGCGGTAGACGAAGCGGTTGGCGGAAACCCGGTTCACGACTTGGACGGTAGGCAGAACGGAGCCGCGGCGCAATGCGGAAATGCGCCGCTCAAGGGAAATAGCGGAACAGGCCGTTTTGCTCCCAGATCTCGACCTGCAAGGACGCGGGATCGAGGTCGGCCGGGAGATCGGTCCAGCGCCAAGCTTGCGGCGCCGGGCCGAGCCGGCCGGGCGGTTGGAACGTCCACGCGCGCCTTGTTGCGGCGTCGCGCAGGACGCCGCGCACGGGCAGGGGCACGCCGGCGTTGCGGACCTCCGCGCCCACGGCGCCGGGGCCCGCGCGGACCGGGGGCGTCGCGGAAAACTCGTGATGGCCGCCGTAGACGGACACGCGCGGGATGCGCAGCCAGTCCGCGCCGGGGCCCGGGACGAACCGGCGGTCCTCGCAAACCATGGCGGTGCGGTAGCCGGCGTTGGATACCGCGGCGACGAGGCTCTCCGGCGCGCGGCCGTAGGGATAGCAGAAATCAAGCGCGTCGAGGCCGGTTTTGTCTTGGAACGTCCGCCGGCATTCCGCCGCTTCTTGAGCGAGCCGGGCGGGCTGTTGCGCATGGGAATGCGAATGGATGCCGAAGACGAAGGTGCCGCGCGACTGCATCGCGCGCACTTCTTCCCAGCTCAGGCAATCGTAGGTTCCGTATTTCATTCGGTTGGCCGGGACGTCGGCGACGAATCCGGTGATGAGATAGTTGATGGCCCGGAAGCCCGCTTCGCGCAGGATGGGTTCGGCCTCGCCCAGGGTGCTGAGCAGGCCGTCGTCGAAGGTGATGACGATGGGTTTGGCCGGCCGGGCGCCGCCCGCGCGCAGTTCGCCGGGCAGGACGGTTTCGTAGCCGGCGGCCTTCAATGCGGCGATTTGCCGGCGGAATTCGTCCGTGGAGACCGTCCAGACGTCGCGGCCGGGGTCCGGAGCGACATGGTGGTACATCAGGACGGGAATGGGTTCCGCGGGCGGCCGGGAACAGGCGGCGAGGGCCGCCAGCGCGGCACCGGCCAGCAGCGCGCGCGCCGCCGGAAGCCATGAACTGCACGGGTTCGGGGGGCGCATCGGGTTCACTCCGCCAGCGGGACGCGGAAGGTTTTCAGGACGGGCAGGTGCTGCATGTCGCGCGCGGTGTCTTCCCATTCCGCCGGCGGCGGCAGGGGATTCCAGAGGCGCGAATCGAACACGAGACCGGCCGGGAACTTCTGGCCGGCCAGCACGGTGGGGGCGTGGTACGGGGCGAGGGCGGGATTGGGCAGCACGTAGTCGTAGGGGCGCTTCCGGTTGGCGTTGGTGTTCGGATTGCCTTCCTGGTCGACGGGCTGGGCGGAATCGTCGAACCACTTCGTCAGTTCGGCGAGCGCGGCCGAGTCGCGGGTGTTGACGTTCAGGTCGCCGCACAGCACGACGTAGTCGTCTTCCGGGAACCGCTTGCGGATGAGTTCAAGCAAGTGGCGGGCTTCGGGGATGCGGCGCTCGGCGCGGTTCTGCACGAGATGCACGCTGACGACGTGGAGGGGTTTGGGGCCGGGGATCCGGACCGTGGCCCAGAACAGGCTGCGGTTGCCGACGTAGGGATCCTCCCATTGGCCGAACGCGACGATGGGGTAGCGGCTGATGACGCCGTTGGGCAGGCGCGCGCCGCCTTTTTCGCGCGCGAAATGGAAGCCCGGACCGAAGAGGCGCCGGACGAGATCCTTCGAGGTGCCCAGCCGGTAGTTGAATTCCTGGATGGCGAGCACGTCGGGCTGGAGGGCCTGGAGGATGCGGATGCCGGGATCGTCGTAGGCCTGGGTCGTATTGTCGGAAAGATTGGCGGAGGCGACCGTGAACGTGGCCCATTTGGGCGGGGTCGCGCCGGCGCAGAGGGTGGCCGCCAGCAGACCGCACAAGACATGGACGAGGCGCAACATGGGAGGAAAAAGATAATGCAAAAGCCGGCCGGCGTCCACGTCGGAGACGAGACCTGTCGGAGACGAGACCCGCCGGCGGCAATCGGCGCGAAAAAGGGTTCGCCATGGCCACGCCGGGCCATGGTAGGATGCCGCACCATGAGCATCCGCCCCTACGTCCGCATCGCGCGCCCGGAATACTGGGCGAACCACGTCTTCATCGTGCCCGGCATCCTGCTGGCTTTTTTGTACGTTCCCGGCTGGCCCACCGCGGCGACCTTCGGACGGGTGGCGCTGGCCATCGTCTGCGCCTGCCTGGTGGCGTCGAGCAACTACGTGCTCAACGAGATCCTGGACGCGCCGAAAGACCGCTTCCACCCGGAAAAGAAAAACCGGCCGGTGGCCAGCGGCGAGGTGAGCCTGCCGATCGCCTATGCGGAGTGGCTGGTGCTGGCCGCGCTGGGTTTCGCGCTGGCTTTTACCCTGATGCGGCCGCTGGGCTGGACGATGGTGGCGTTCTGGATTTCGGGGATGGTCTACAACGTGCCGCCGGTGCGGTTGAAGGACGTGCCCTACGTGGACGTGGTCTGCGAGTCGGTGAACAACCCGATCCGGTTGTGCATCGGCTGGTTCGCCGCCGGGGAAGCCATTCCGCCGCCGTTTTCGATCTTGCTGGCCTACTGGATGTTCGGGGCGTTCCTGATGGGCATGAAGCGGTTCGCGGAGTTCCGGCACATCCAGTCGTCGGGCCAGGCGGCGAACTACCGGAAATCGTTCGGCTACTACACGGAAGAGCGGTTGCAGGAGAGCATATTCTTCTACGGGGCGCTGTTCGGGTTGCTGGCGGGGTTCTTCATGGCGCGCTACCACGTGGAGATGGTGCTGGCGACGCCGCTGGTGGCGCTGGCGATGGCCTACTACATCCATCTGGGCTTCAAGCCCGACAGCCCGGTGCAGCATCCGGAGCGCCTGTTCCGGCAGAAGAAACTGATGGCGCTGGTGGGGGTGGCCTTCCTGGCCTGCGCGGTGCTGCTCTACGTGCGGATTCCGCTGTTCCGGCGGGCGATTTCACCGTGGATCCTGCCGCCGGCGGCCTTGGAACAGCCCGTGTCCGGCGTGGCGCCGCGCGGACCGTAGGCCGGCCGGCTACGCGGCGAAATCGAGGAACAGGCGCAGTCCGGCATAGGTCAGCGCGGAGACCGCCGGCGCGCCATAGAGGAGCAGGCGCGGCGCGCGCAACAGCCGGTCCGCCGCGAACGCCAGCGGCAGGCTGGCCACCCAGATCCAGCAGCGCGCGGCTTCCATCTTCAGGCAGTTGGGGCCGAACAGCAGCGGCAGCGCGAAGATCCCGAAAACGATGAAAAGATAGATCGTGCGCGGCGCGGCGAAGTCCGCCCGCCGCAAGCCCGCGAGCGCGGCGACGAAGGCCGAGCACGTCACGGAGCCGAGCATGAGCCATAAATCGATCTGGCCGCCCAGCAGCGCCATCGTCCACTGGTAGGGGCCGGTGAAGGGGTACCACTGTTTCACGTACTGGCTGGCGTAATGGTAAATCGCCCAGTAGTCCAGCCGGTGGGCGGCGAGGAACGCGCCGGCCACCACGGTCATGACGGCCAGCGGCCAGACGAGGCGCGCGCCGTATTCGCGGAGCGCCCAGCGGTTGCGCAGGCCGGTGGCGAGGGCGAACAGCGCGAAGAGGCTCGTCGCGAGAACCCAGCTGTAATTCATCAGGATCAATACGAAGAAATCCAGTCCGAGCAGGAAGCCCCAGACGCCGCGGCGCCGCTCGGCCACGGCGGTTTGCCAGCCGAGCCACAGGGCCAGATTGAAAAACACCGCATAGGTCGCGTCCTGCGCGAACGGGGCATAGGCCGCCACGGCCGGCGCGGCGGCCCACAGCGTCGCCGCCAGAAAACCCGCGCGCGCATCGAACAGCGCGCGGCCCAGCGCGAAGATCGCGAACACGTTCAGCGCGCCGAACGCGACCAGTCCCACCGTGTAGCGCAACCGGTTTTCGGGATTGCGGATGTCCCGGCTTTTCACGCCGGCGGCCTGGCCGATCCACCGCAGCGCCAGCGAAGCCCCCGGCGGATGCGACAAGCCGTGGATCGTCCGGCGGAGCTTGGGCTGGAGTTCCTGGAAGCGGCAGAAATAGTCGCGGCTGTTCTGGATGAGCGGCTGCGCATAGAGCATGGTGGAGCCGGGATTGTTCCAGGCGGCGCGCAAGGAACCGGGCCGGCCCGGTTCGTCGCGCGCGCCGTCGGGCAGGCAGGCGAGGGACAGGTGCAACCCGATGGCCAGGAGGTACAAGCCGCCCAGCGCGGGCCAAAGGCGGCCGGGGTTTCGCCGGACCACCCAGACCAGCAACCCGATCAGCGCCGCCAGCAGGAGGAGCGCGGCGCCGAGCCACGGCAGGCCCGGCGCGTGCGCGATCCGCGTCCAGGCTTCCGCGAAGGTTTCCTCCGGCTGCCACGGCAGCGCATAGAACGGAAACGTGCGGCGCGCATTGAAGCCTTGGTCCCACCGCCAGCGGTAGAACAGGTTGAACAACGCCCACAGCGTCCACGGCCGCAGCGCCCAGGCCGCGAAGACCATGGGCGGCGATGAACGCAGCCGGCCGCGCCACCGGGCGGCCAGCCACGCGAGCTCGAATCCCGCCCCGGCCAACGCCAGAAAGGCCGGAACGGATGGAAACAGGCGGGACCAATCGTTCATCCCGCCTAGATGCCAGCGCGGGGGAGCCGGGGTCAAGCCGTTATTTGGATTCGCTCTTGGTTTGGATTTTGGCTAACGTAAATAGCTCAATCCATTTGGAAACGACGGACATGAACAAGACGAATTGGTGGGGCGTAGGCGCGGGCCTGCTGCTGGCGGGCCTGGCGCTCTCGGGACCGGGGCGGCCGTGGCATTCCGCCGTCGGGGAATTTCCGGGCTGGACGGCGGCGATTGCGCTGGCTTCCGCGGCGGCGGTTGGATTCGCGCGGTCCCGCGCCGGCCTGGAACGGGGCTTTGCTTGGGTTGGCGACGTCCCGCGCGCGCGCTTCAACCTCGGGCTCTTCGCCGTTGCGTTCCTGGCCTATGCGGGCGTGGCTTGGTTCACGTTCAAGGGCATTCCGCGGATCGACGACGGCCTGGCGTCGCTGTTCCAGGCGCGGATTTTCGCGGGCGGCGCGCTCACGCTGCCGCTGCCCGACGATGCCGGGTTCGCGCCGATTTTCGGCATTCTAGGCAAGCGCGAAGGCCTGGTGCATTGGTGCGGGATGTATCCGCCGGGCTGGCCGGCGCTGCTGGTGCCGGGCGTCTGGCTGCGGGTGCCGTGGCTGGTCAATCCGCTGCTGGGGGCGCTGCTGGTCGTGGCGATCGCGGAACTGGGTCGCGATTTGTTCGGCACCCGCGTCGGCCGCGCGGCAGCGCTGCTGGCGCTGCCGTCGCCGTTCCTGGCGGTGCTGTCCGGGCTGCATCTCTCGAATATTCCGACGACGCTTTTCCTGTGCCTGGCCCTGCTCGCGCTGCGCAAACTGTGGGCGACGGGCCGCTGGATCTGGGGCGGGGCGGCGGGCGGGGCCTGGGGCGTCGCCTTCCTGTGCCGGCCGCTGGATGCGGCGGTGCTGGGCGCGTTGTTCGCGCTGGCGTTCCTGTTTCCGGCGAAACGGCTGGGACGGTGCCGGCTCGGCATCGCCGCCGGCTTGGCGGCGGCCTTGCTGGCCATCGGCGCCATGCTGGGTTTCCAGGAAATCACGACCGGCGATTGGGCGACGCCCGGCCATGAAGTCGGCATGGGGTCCCGAGGCCAGTTCGGATTCGTGCAACTCACGCCGTTCAAGACGCACACCCCGGCGACCGGATGGGAACACACCGGGCTGCGCTTGCGGGCGCTGAACGACAACCTGCTGGGGTGGCCGTGGCCGGCGCTGGCGGTGGCGCTGCTGCCGTTCCTGCTGGGCCGCGCGCGGACGAAGGAGTGGCTGCTGCTGCTCCCGCTGCCGGCGTTGCTGGGGGCGTTCGCGTGTTTTTGGTACTACGAAACCGAATTTCCCGCGCGCTACGTTTCCGCGGCGACGCCCTACCTGTTCATTTTGGCCGCGCGCGGCCTGTTCATGCTGCGGGAAGCGGCGGCGAACCGCCCCGTGCCGGCCCGGCTGCCCGCGTTCCTGGCGGTTTCAGGCACGCTGTTTCTCGCGATCAGTCTGCCGGCCCATTTCCGCAGGTACGACGCGGACTACTACGACGTCGAAGAGGTGCTGCCGCGCGTCGTCCGGGATTACGGCATCGCGAACGCCATCGTTTTCATGGATGCCGTTGGTTTGGATCATGGCGAGCGCGACGTCGACAACGACTATTACGCCACCGGATTCATGCGCAACGCGCTGGATCTGCGGGGCGACGTCCTCTACGTGCGGAATTTCCGCGAGCGGAACGTCGAGCTGCTGCGGCGCCATCCCGGCCGCAGCGCCTACCTGTACCGCTACGTCCGCGACCGGGAAAAGGCCCTTTTGTATCGGATGCGGCTGGCCGGCGAGGAATTCGAACTCGAACCCGTGGAGCCGCGCACGCCCGATCTGCTGCCCGCGCCCCCGGCGAATTAGCGCGTTTTCGGTTGATTCCAAAGCTGAATTCGAGCACCTCTGAAGAACGGCTCACCCGGAGGGTTCGCCCTACCCGAAGCCTGATCAATGGGCGTGTGGGTAGGGCGAGGCGTCCTCGCCGAGCCGGGCTGTTCGGGCCGCGCGCCGGCGTCAGGGTTTGCGGGCGACGGCCAGGAAAACCGCGTAGGCGCGCCCGTTCTTCTCGTTGCGCGCGGCGTCGGCGAGCCGGATGTCTGCGAAACCGGCGGCCTCCAGCTTCGCCGCAAGTTCGGTGCGGTCGAATCCCAAATGGTGCACGCCCGCGGCGTGCGCGCCGTGGAAAGTGCCGTCTTCGGCGTCGAGATCGGCCAAGGCGATCCAGCCGCCGGGCGCAAGCAGCGCGAAGAATGTCCGCAGCAGGCCCGCGACGTCGGCGACGTGGTGCAGGGTCATGGCGGACGCGACCAGGTCGAACGGTCCGGCCGGGAGGGGATCTTGCGCGAAATCGGCGCGGAGGGTTTCGACGGCGAATTCGCCGGCGCCGGCCTTTTCGGCGAGGACGGCGAGCATGCCGGCGGAGGAATCGACGGCCAGCACGCGGCGAACGCGCGGGGCGAGGGCCAGGGTCAGCAGGCCGGTTCCGGCGCCGTAGTCGAGCGCGACCATGTCCGTCCGCAGCGGCACCGCGCGCTCGAGGGCGGCGAAAATGCTTCCGGCGAGCCCGCGCCGGCGCGGATCGTCGTCCCAGGTCCGGGCGCGGACATCGAAGGGACTGGCCATCTACTTGCGGCCCGAGAGGACCTTGCGGAGCACGTCTTCGAGAGAGGAATCCGGGGTCACCTGCGCGGAGACGTCCTTGACCATGCGCTGGGCGTCGGCGGGCTTGTAGCCGAGGGAGACGAGGGCCAGATAGGCGTCGCGCAGCTTGGCGTCGGCGGGACCGGGGGCGTGGCCGGCGGTCAGGGCTTCGGCCAAGTCGCCCTTGCCGAGCTTGTCGCGCATTTCAAGCACGAGGCGCTCGGCAGTTTTCTTGCCGATGCCGGAGATGCCGCTGAGGCGTTTGACGTCGCCGGCGGCGATGGCCGCCTTCAGGTCGCGGACGGACAGGCCGGAGAGCACGGCGAGGCCCAGCTTGGGCCCGACGCCGTTGACGCTCGTCAGTTGGAGAAACACGTCGCGCTCTTCGGCCGTCATGAACCCGAACAGCAGATGGGCGTCTTCGCGGACGACGGGAACGGTGAGGACCCGGACGCACTGGCCGGCGGCCGGCAGGCGCTCGTAGCTGCTCAAGGGAATGGCGGCTTCGTAGCCGACGCCGCCGACGTTCACGACCACGCGGGTCGGTTCCTTCTCTTCCAGCACGCCATCCAGAAAGACGATCATCTCGACGCCTCGCTTCTTCTATGCCTCCATCCACGCAGAAACCCGCCGCGACCGAAAGGCGCCGGCGGGTCCATGCGGTTGTCCGACGAAGCGGACGCGGTCCGGCCCGGAAATCAGGCCGTGGCCTTCTTGGCGAGCCGGGCGCTCGCCTTGAGCCGCTTGACGCGGCGATCGCGGGCTTTGCGCTTCACTCGTTTTCTCAATTGCTGTCCCATAAGGTCGCCTGTGGTAGCAAAACCCGCGTGGGCAAGTCAAGCGCGGCCGGAAAAGCGCTGGGCGCAAAAATTAGGGATTTCCCCGCGCCCGGCGAACGGGTAGGATGTCCGGCGTTGGGCGCCGCGCGTACGCGGGGCTCCGAGGAGGATGAGCCATGGACGAGTCCGATTTCATTCCGCCGTCGCTGCCGTCGAATGCCCGCGGGCCCCGGCGCGATCCGAAGGTCGCCGGGTCCCGGATGGGGCCGAGCCTGGGCGCGCTGGCCGTGCCGCTGGGCATTTTGGTCGCGGCGCTGTTCCTGCCGATCTGGTTCTGGTTTTTCTGGCGCATCGAGCCGGGGCCGGGCGAGATCGCGGTGCTGATCCGCAAGACGGGTTCGGATCTGCCCTCGGGCCAGATCCTCGCGCTGGAAGAAGGCCAGAAAGGCATCCGGCTCGACGTGCTCGCGGAAGGGCGCTGGTTCAAAAATCCGTATTCGTGGGACTGGGAGATCCGGAAGATCACCGATATTCCGGCCGGCAAGCTGGGCGTGCTGACGCGGCTCTACGGCCAGGATCTGCCCGGCGGGCAGATCCTCGCTCCGGACGGCTTCAAGGGCATCGTGGCGAAGGTGCTGAGCCCCGGCAAGCACCGGATCAACCCCTACGCCTACGGCGTGCAGCTCTTCGACGCGATCACCATCCGGCCGGGCTTCGGCGGGGTGATGACCTCGCTGGTCGGGCGGGACGTGCTCAACGACGACCTGCCGGCGGAGTTCCGCAACGCGTTCCTGGTGCAGGAGGGCCTGAAAGGCGTGCTGCCGGGGATTTTGGACGCGGGCACCTATTACCTGAATCCCTACATGGTCGTCGTCACGGAGGTGAACCTGCAGAGCCAGCGGTTCGAGCTGAGCGGCGAGGACGCGATCAACTTCCTGACGCTGGACGGGTTCACCGTGAACGTGGAAGGCACGATCGAATACGCCCTGATGCGCGACCGCGCCGCGCTGCTGACGCACCAGGTCGGCGACATGGACGACATCCTCAAGAAGATCGTCCTGCCGAAGGCGCGCGGATTCAGCCGCATCGAGGGCAGCAAGAACCCCGCCAAGAACTACATCGCCGGCACCACCCGCCAGAAGTTCCAGGACAACCTGGAGACGCATCTGATCGCGCAGTGCAAGAACTGGGGCGTGGACATCAAGTCCGTGCTGATCCGCAACATCACCCCGCCCGACGCCATCGCCAGCATCATCCGCGAGCGCGAAGTGGCCGTGCAGGACGCCGTGAAGTACGGCCAGCAGATCGAACAGGCCAAGTCGGAAGCCGAACTGGTGAAGCAGGAAATGCTCGCCGTGCAGAACAAGGAAAAAGTCGAGGCCGACACCGCCCGCATCCGCGCGGTGATCGCCGCCGACCAGGGCCGCGAAGTGCGCCTGACGCGCGCGAACCGCGATCTGGAAGTGGCCAAGCTCGAGAACGCCGCCGCGCAGGCGCAGGCCGAAGCCAAGCTGCTGCGGGCCAAGGCCGAGGGCGACGTCATCCGCATGCGCAACGAAGCCGAGGCCGCGGTGTTCGCCAGCCAGGTGCAGGCGTTCGGCACCGGCGCGGACTTCGCGCGCAACGTCTACTACGGCAAGATCGCCCCGCGGATCCAGGCGATCCTCAGCGGCGACCAGGCGGAAGGCATCGGAGGGCTCCTCAAATGGATGGCGCCCGCTTCCCGGAAAGGCGGTGCCCAGTGAAAAACTCCTTGAAAATCGTCGTGTTGGCGGTCGTGGCGCTGGGCCTGCCCTGGTTCGTCTGGCAGTGGGGCTTCTGCCGGTTCTACGTGGAGCCGGACGAGATGGCGGTCATCACCGCCAAGATGGGCGCCGAACTGCCGCCGGGGCAGATCCTGGCGAAAAAGGGCCAGCGGGGCATCCAGGAAGACGTGTTGGGCGAAGGCCGCCACTTCCTGAATCCGTGGCTCTACGAACGGGACGTCCGGCCGGTGGCGATCATTCCGCCGGGCAAGGTGGGCATCGTGACGTCGAAGGTCGGCGACGATTTGCCCGAAGGCGAATTCCTGGCGGAGCCGGGCCAGAAGGGCATCTGGCGGAACGTGCTGGGGCCCGGCAAATACCGCATGAATCCGGCGGGCTACCAGATCGACGTCGTGGACGCCATCAGCATCCCGATCGGCTACGACGGCGTGGTGACGTCGCTGTCCGGCACCCAGGCGCAGCCCAGCGAGTTCGCCCAGGCCGGCGAAAAGGGCGTGCGCAGCGACGTGCTCCAGCCGGGCCTGTATTTCGTCAACCCCCGCGAATACAAGGTGGACGTGCTGGAGATCGGCGTGAACCAGGTCTCGCTGATCGGCAAAGGCGGCGGCGCGGTCATCACCAAGTCGCTGTTGGCCTCGCAGAACGTGGCGATGGACCGCTTGCAGCAGAACGTCCTGCAGGAGCAGCAGGCGAAGCGCGCCGACTACATGCAGTCCGAGGCCAGTTCCGGCATGCGGCTGGGCCGGCTGGCGCCGGCGCCGGCCGCCAGCGCGCCGAAAAAAATGGACGTGGCGGGCCGGGCCAAGGCGGAAGCCGAAGTCTGGGAGCGGAAACCGATGCTGCCGGAGGAAAAGGCCTCGCTGTCGTTCGTGCTGAACCAGTTCGTGGAATTCCCGTCGCGCGACGGGTTCGAGATCAGCCTGGACATGACGGTGGAGTTCGAACTGCTGCCCAAGGACGTGGCGTGGATCTTCCGGACCTACGGCGATTTGCCGGCGGCGGTGGACAAAGTGATCATGCCGCAGATCCTCTCCGTGTCGCGCCTGAAAGGTTCGGCCTACGGCGCGAAGGACTTCATCGTGGGCGAAGGCCGCGAGAAGTTCCAGAACGAACTGACGGACGCGCTGGCGGCGACGCTGGCGGAGAAGCGGATCCGGATCCACGCCGCGCTGATCCGGCACGTGAACGTGCCGGGCCAGATCCTCGACCCGATCCAGCAGGCCAGCCTCGCCCAGGAGCAGGACCTGACCAATCAGGAAAAGCAGAACACGGCCAAGAAGCAGGCCGAGCTGAATACCGAGCTCAGCCTCATCGGCCAGCGCCGCGAGCAGGTCGCGCAGGAAACCGAGAAGATCAAGGCGCTGGTCAAGGCCGACGAGGAAAAACAGGTCGCCGAAATTCAGGGCGACACGATGCGGCAGGCGGCGGAGATCGAGAAGCAGACCGCGGCCGTCAACGCCATGCGCATCACCACGCTGGGCTCGGCCGACGCGGAAGTGGTCCGCCTCGTGGAAGGCGAGCGCGCCAAGGGCCAGCAGCTGAAGGTCAAGGCCTTCGGCGACGCCGAGGCCTACAACCTCTGGACCTTCGCCCAGAATCTCTCCGAAGACCTGCAGATCAACGTCCTGCACGCCGGCCCGGGCACGCTGTGGACCGACCTCGAAAACGCGGGGCTGTCCGATCTCGGTGCGGGCCAGATCCTGCAGGCCCCTAAAAAATAGGACGCCGCATCGTGGATGCACGGCTGGCGCGGCTGCTGAAGGAAATCCAGGCGGAAGCGCTGGCCACCGCGACCCATACGGGCATCGCCGCGTTTTCGCCGCGGACCATGCAAGCCCTAACGGCGGTGCCGCGCCCCGAATTCGTGCCGCCGGACGAGCAGGTCTCGGCCTATCTCGACGTGCCTCTGCCGATCGGCCATGGCCAGACGATCTCGCAGCCCTATATCGTGGCGCTGATGACGGACCTGCTGGAGCTCGAAGCGGACGCCAAGGTGCTGGAAGTCGGCGCGGGCTCGGGTTACCAGGCCGCCGTGCTCGCCCAGCTGGCGCAAACCGTGCACACGGTCGAAATCGTGCCGGAGCTGGCGCGCGCTTGCCGCGAGCGTTTGGCGCGGCTAGGGGTCGCGAACGTCGTCGTGCATGCCGGGGACGGCTCGGCAGGCCTGGCGGCGGAAGCGCCGTTCGACGCCATCCTCGTGGCGGCCGCGGCGCGGCACGTGCCGCCGGCGCTGGTCGCGCAGCTCAAGCCGCGCGGACGCCTGGCGATTCCGCTGGGCGCGGAGGGTGGCGCGCAGGAATTGGTGCTGGTGCGGAAAGACGCGCGCGGCGAGGTTTCGGCCCGCCCGGTGCTGCCCGTGCGCTTCGTGCCGCTGACGGGCCGCGGCTGAAACTCAGTCCGCTTCGTAGTCGATCAGCCGCCGTTCGGCGACGATCCGGGAGACGAAGCCGACGACCGCCTTGTGCTCGGGGTGGACCTGGTAGGCGGCGAGGGCCTCGCGCGAATCGAACTCGGCGACGAGCACGACGTCGGCGCTGTTTTCCGTGGCGGAAAAATCGAGGCCGACCTCGAGGCGCCGCAGGCCGGGGATGCGGCCGCGCAGGGCTTCGAGCTTTTCTTTCAGAAGGCGGGCGTTGGCGGCCTTGTCGTTTCCGGGGGCGGACTCTTTCAGGCGCCAGGCGACGATATGGCGGATCATGGGCGGTTCTCCTAGAAGGTGAAGATCAGGCCCGCGTGGAGCGCGAACCCGCTGAAATCCAGTTCCTGCGCGACCCAGTCGATGCCGATCTCGCGGCGGACTTCGGTCGCTTTCTTGATGCGGGTTTCGACCCAGGTGTATTGGCCCTCCAGATAGAGGCCGACATGGGGCTTCAGTTGCGCGCGCAGGCCGGCCAGCGCATACCAGCCGAATTCGTCGTCGACTTCGATGTCGTAGAGGATGGTTTTATTGCCCTGATCGGTGTTGCTCTGGCCGTCGAAGAGGTAGTAGCCGAGGCCGGGGCCGCCGTAGAGGACGAAGGTCCGGCCGAGGGGCATTTCGAGCAGGAGGTTCGCTTCCAGCGGCATCGAAACGATGGTCACGTCGTTCTCGTAGCGCTGGCCGTCCGCGGTCTCGATGTTCCGTTCCTCGCCGGCGGCGAAGCCGGACATCCGCAGCTCGGCCGCGAGGTGCTCGCGCAGCGGGATGTGGCCGACGACGCCCGCGCCGAGATTGCCGTCGAGGTTGAGGCCGTCCAGCTGCGACAGGTCCCAATAGGCCAGATGGAAGCCGAGACTGAACGAGCGCCCGGCCGGTGCCTCCGCCGGGACGGCGGTTTCGGCCGGCGCCAGCGCCGCGGCCGCCAGCCACATGGCCAATCCTCGCGCGATCGTTTTCATCGGTTTCTCCTGCGGGCGCAACGCCCTTTTTCATCCTAGGCCAAGGGCCGGGGCGGCGCAAAGGGAAATCCGGCGCGAAGTCGGCGGGCGTTGGGGCGCCGCGGCGTTTCGACGCCGGAATCCGGCCGGAAGGCGGCCGTCGTGTCCGGATCGGTTCAGAACGTCCAGCGTCCGCCGAAATTCACGAAAGGATCGTCCACGTGCGCGAACTCGACGTAGAGCGCAAACGGATCGGCCAGGCGGATCAGGGTGCCGACGGCCACGGCCAAGTCGGTGGAATCGTCCGACGCTTTGCCGCCGCCCTTGACCTTGACCTCGCTGTCCACGAAATTGAGCCCGAGATAGGCGTAGGGGGAAAACAGCTTGACCTCGCGGCTGACCAGCACGCCGGCATTGAAGCCGCTCGATTCGACGTCGCCCGCGTCCAGATCGAAGCGGGCTTGATCCCAGGCGGCGCGCAGGGCCACGTCCACGGGACGGCTCTGGCCCAGCGGCAAGGTGAACTGGGCGCCCAGTTGGCAGGCGAAGCCCAGATCGCCCCGGTCCGGATCGATCGCGCCCACGTCGGCAAACAACGCCAACCGCCCGATCGGCGCGAACGAGAGCCGGCCGCCGTAGAGGTTGAATTCGTCTCCCTGCACGCCGCCGGCCGAAATCCGGGTGGTTCCCATGGTCGGCGCCTTGGCGTCGTCGGCGATCGGCAGGCCCAGGAATTGCGCCAGGGCCGGAACGGGAATCCACAGCAGGCAGACCATCAGCAGCCGTTTTTTCATGAGCTTTTCCTCCATGCCGGACGGGTCCGGTTCTTTCCTGTTGGCCGAATCCAAACACAGCGGGATGCAACCTGCAACCAGTTTCGGTTTCCGGCCCGCCTTTTGGGCGCGCCGTTTTGGCTTTGCCCGCGGCGGCGCGGGGTGCTACGGTGCGGACCACCCATGAAACGCGAGGTGCGCATGTCTTCCGCTTCCGCCCGTTCCGGCCGTCCCGGTTCCTTCTGGATCGTCTTTTTCGCGCTGGTCGTCGCGCTGGGCATCAGCCTGATGCTCAACCTGACCGCCGTCGGCCTGCTGGCGGGCCGCGCGCCGGCCGCGCCGGGCGACGGCTACGGCGAGGATGAATACCCCCAGTTCTCGGAAACGCATTCCTACGGCGCGGGCACCGCCAAGGTCGTGCGCATCGGATTCACGGGCATCCTCTCGCGCGAACTGGATGCCGGCTGGTTCGGCACGGTCGATCCCGTCGAGGACTGCCTGCGCCAGATCCGCGCCGCCCGGCAGGACGACGAAGTCGCCGGCCTCCTGTTCGAGGTGGATTCGCCCGGCGGCGAGGTCACCGCGGCCGACGAAATCCACCGCGAGCTGATGCTGTTCAAGGAAAGCCGCGCCGACCGCAAGATCGTGGTCCTGGTCCACGACCTGGCCGCGTCGGGCGGCTACTACGTGTCCGTGCCGGCGGACCGGATCGTCGCGCAGCCTACGGCGCTGGTCGGTTCCATCGGCGTGATCCTGCAGACCCTCAACGTGCAGGGGCTCAGCGAAAAAATCGGCGTGACGGACACGACGATCAAGTCCGGCAAGAACAAGGACCTGCTCAATCCGTTCCAGCCGGTGGATCCCGAACAGATCGCGCTCCTGCAGGAATCGATCGACGCCATGCACGCGCGGTTCGTGGATCTGGTCGCGCAGGGCCGGGGGCTGAAGGCGGGCGAAGTGCGCCCGCTGGCCGACGGCCGGATCTTCACCGCCGACGAGGCGCTGAAGCGCAAGCTGGTCGATGCCATCGGCTACTGGGACGAGGCCTTCGCCGAAATGGCCGGGCTGCTGGGTGTGGACGATCTCCACGTGGTGACCTACCAGGCCAAGAAGTCGTTCCTCGAATCGCTGCTGGGCGCGCAGCCGCGCCTGCCCGATCTGCGGGCGCTGTGGGCCGGTGCCGGAGCGCCGCGCCGGATGTACCTCTGGCGGCCGTAAAAAAGCGGTCCGCCCCGGACGGGACGGACCGCGCCGGCCGATCGCCGGCTACTGCTTCTTTTCCGCCCGGATTTCCGCGACGAACTCGGCCATGCGCTTCATGCCTTCGCGGACGTTGTCCATGCTGGTCGCGTAGGCGC
Organism: Verrucomicrobia bacterium UBA2281; assembly: GCA_002347655.1. Taxonomy (GTDB): domain Bacteria; phylum Verrucomicrobiota; class Kiritimatiellia; order CAIQIC01; family Lenti-01; genus Lenti-01. The sequence goes on from DDWR01000001.1 coordinate 67,518, forward strand.
AGCGCAGGAAGCCCGCGCCGCAGGCCCCGAACGCGTCGCCCGGCACCACCGCCACGCCCTTTTCCTCGAGGAAGCGCAGCGCGAACTCCTCGGCGGAAATGCCCAGGTCGCCGATGTACGGGAACGCATAGAACGCGCCGGCCGGGGTGTGGCACGGAATGCCCATCTCGGCGAAGGCCGCGATCAGGTAGTTGCGCCGCCGGTTGTATTCGGCCCGCATTTCCGCCACGGCTTCGTCGCCGTGGTCGAGCGCCTCGGCCGCGGCCATCTGGCCCGTGGTCGGCGCGCTCATGATGGCGTACTGGTGCAGCTTCATCAGATTCTCGGAAATCTCGGCGGGGGAGCAGGCGTAGCCGATGCGGAAGCCCGTCATGGCCCACGCCTTCGACATGCCGTGCAGGAAGATCGTGCGTTCCTTCATGCCGGGCACCGCGATGAAGCTGAAGTGCTTCGAGTCGTAGGTCAGCTCGGCGTAGATCTCGTCCGTCAGCAGCAGCAAATCGTGCTTCACGCAGAAGTCGGCGATGTCCTCGACGTCCTTCTGCAGCAGGACCGCGCCGGTCGGATTGCAGGGGAAGTTGAGCATCAGCACGCGGGTCTTGGGCGTGACGGCCTTTTCCAGCATCGCGCGCGTCAGGCGGAACTGGTCCTCGCGCCGGGTCTCGACGCAGACGGGCACGCCGCCGGCCATGACGATGGTCGGCCGGTAGCTCACGAAGCACGGCTCGTGGTAGATCACTTCGTCGCCGGGATTGACGACCGCGCGCAGGGCGACGTCGATGGCCTCGCTGACGCCCACCGTCACCAGGATCTCCGTGTCCGGGTCGTAGGTCGCGCCGAACTGGCGGGCCACGTAGCGGCTGATGGCCCGGCGCAGTTCCGGGTCGCCGCGGTTCGACGTGTAGTGCGTTTCCCCGCGCTCCAGGGAAGTCTTCGCCACGTCGCGCACCGCGCGGGGCGCGTCGAAATCCGGCTCGCCCACGCCGAACGAGATCACGTCCTTGCGCTGGGCGACGATGTCGAAGAATTTGCGGATGCCCGAAAAGGGGAGCGCCCTCACGTGCGCCGCGACTCTGCTTTTGCCGTTCATAGGTCCGGTTCCTCGCGCGGGCGCCCTACGGACAGACCCGCATGCGGTCGTCGGTCTTGTCCACGTCCATCAGCACGCCGTCGAGCTTGTAGGTCTTGAGCATGAAATGGGTGCCCGTCGACAGCACGCCGTCGAGCGTCGCCAGCCGTTCGCTGACGAACGACGCCACCGCGCGCAAGGTTTTGCCTTCCACGAACAGCAGGAGGTCGTACTTCCCGCTCATCAGGTACATGTTCACCACTTCGTCGAACGCGCTGATGCGCTTCGCGATGCGGTCGAAGCCGCCTTCCTTTTCCGGCTGCACCTTCACTTCGATGACGGCCGTGACGCCGTCGTCCGGCAGGTGGTCGGCGTTGACCAGCGCGCGGTAGCCGCGGATCGTGCCGGCCTTTTCGTAGGCGGCGATGCGCGCGGCGACCTCGGCCGGCGTCGCCCGGATCATCTTGGCGATGTCCGCGTCGCTCGTGCGGGCGTTGGTTTTCAGGATGTTGAGCAGTTCGTCCATGGCGGTCCTCCGGCAGTCCGGTTCCAAAAGCCAGCATCCTAGCAACCAACCTTTTTACGTACCACGTAAAATTCGGGGAAAGTTTTTACGTTCTACGTAAAACCGCGCGAAAGTTTTTACGTTCTACGTAAAACCCGGCGGATCAGCGGTTTTGCTCGTACCAGGCGACGGTTTCGCGCAGGCCTTCTTCGAAGCCGACCTGGGCCTTGAAGCCGAAGAACTTCTCGGCGCGGGAGACGTCGAGCATGCGGCGGGGCTGGCCGTCGGGCTTGGTGGCGTCCCAGACGATCCGGCCCTTGAATCCGGTCAGGTCCGCGATCAGCGGCACCAGGTCCTTGATCTGGATTTCGAACCCGGCGCCGACATTGACCGGCTCGGCCCCGTCGTAGCGTTCGGCGGCCAGCACGATGGCCTCGGCCGCGTCGGCCACGTAGAGGAATTCGCGCGAGGCGTTGCCGGTGCCCCAGACGGCGATCTCCGGCGCGCCGGCATCGCGGGCCTCGACGCACTTCTTGATCAGCGCGGGGATGACGTGGGACGAGGCGGGGTCGAAGTTGTCGCGCGGCCCGTAGAGGTTCACCGGCAGCAGGAAGATGGAGTTGAAGCCGTATTCCTGGCGGTAGGCCTGGCTCTGCACGAGCATCATCTTCTTGGCCAGGCCGTAGGGCGCGTTGGTTTCCTCGGGGTAGCCGTTCCAGAGGTCTTCCTCGCGGAAGGGCACCGGCGTGAACTTCGGATAGGCGCAGATCGTGCCCAGCGCGACGAACTTTTCGATCCGGCGCCGGCGCGCCTCCTCGAGCAGGAACAGGCCCATGGCCATGTTCTTGTAGAAGAATTCGCCCGGATGTTCGCGGTTGGCGCCGATGCCGCCGACGACCGCGGCCAGGTGGATGACGAGGTCGGGGCGGAAATCGTCGTACAGGCGCTTCACGTTCGCGGGCTCGACGAGGTCGTAGTCCGCGTGGAGCGGCACGAAGACGTCCCGGCAGCCGCGGGCCTTGAGCGCTTCCACGACGAAGCCGCCGAGAAAACCGGCGCCGCCGGTGACCACGATGCGCTTGGATTTGAGATCGATCATGGCAAGCTCCTGAAGGCGTCCAAGATAGCCCAGGCGGCCCCGGGGAGCAACGGGAGATTGCGCGCGCCCGGGAAATGGGGCATATTCAACGGTCTTATGAAGACACGATTCAGCGGATTTCGGTGCTTCCGGTGCGGAACGGAGCAGGGTGCGGATTTCGGCGGGTACGTCTGCCCGGCGTGCGGCGGGAACCTGGAGGTGCGCTACGCGTGGCCCCAAGGCGCGCCGGCAGGCTGGTGGCGCGACGAGAGCCGGAAAGACGTGTTCCGCTACCGGCCGCTGCTGCCGGTCTCGCGGCTGGAACTGGCCTCGCCCCTGCGGGTGGGGCTGACGCCGCTCTACGCGGCGCCGCGGCTGGGGGCGAAGGCGGGACTGCGGAACCTTTTCCTCAAAGACGATGGCCAAAATCCGAGCGCTTCGTTCAAGGACCGGGCCGGCGCGGTCGCGCTGGTGCGCGCGCGCGAAATCGGCGCGCAGGTACTCTGCGGCGCCAGCACGGGCAACGCGGGCAGCTCGATGGCCTGCCTGGCGGCGAGCGTGGGGATGCCGTGCGTCATCTTCGTGCCCGAAAAAGCGCCGGCGGCGAAGATCGCCCAGCTGCTGGTCTTCGGCGCCAAGGTGCTGGCCGTGCGGGGCACCTACGACGACGCGTTCGACCTGTGCATGGCCGTTTGCGACCGGCGCGGCTGGTTCAACCGCAACACGGGCCACAACCCCTTCACGCGCGAAGGCAAGAAAACCGCCGCGTTCGAGATCTTCGAGCAGCTCGGCCAGATCCCCGACTGGGTCGTCGTGCCCACGGGCGACGGCAACATCATCGCCGGCATCTGGAAGGGTTTCTGCGACCTGAAGGAAGCGGGCATCGCGGACCGGACCCCCAAGATGCTCTGCGCGCAGTCGGTGGACAGCCGCGCGATTTCCGAAGCGGCCTGGGCGCTGCAGCAGGCCGGCAACCGGACGCCGGACTGGAAGACCGTCGCGATCGCGCCGGTGGCGGCGACGACCGTGGCGGATTCGATTTCGGTGGATATTCCGCGCGACGGCCTGGCGGCGGTGCGCGCGGTGCTCGAGTCGGGCGGCGCGGCCGTGGCCGTGCCGGACGCGGATATTTTGGGCGCCATTCCGGAAATCGCCCGCGGCGCGGGCGTGTTCGCGGAGCCGGCGGCGTCGTGCGCGTGGGCGGGCCTGAAAAAGGCCGCGCGCGACGGCCTCGTGCAGCCGGACGAAACGGTCGTCTGCATGTGCACCGGCAACGGCCTCAAGGACATCGCCAGCGCGCGCAAGGCCGCCGGCGAACCGACGCCCGTGGCGAACGACGTGGCCGCGGCGATGGCCGCGACCGAAGGCCTCGGATAGGGGTCAGGAATATTCGGGCGCGGTGGCGAGAGTCCAGCGCGCGACGACGGGGGTGCCGTCGGGCCGGGCGAATTCGAGCGCGAATTCGCCTGGCGGCGTTTTCCGCTTCTGCGTGAAGGTGGCGTCGCCGACGTGGTGGAGCAGGGTCAGCAGGGCGTGGAACGCGGGGCGGGGGCGCCAGGCGGCGGGATCGGTGTCGTCGATCAGCCCGAAGCCGCGCGCGGCGAGCCGCCACCAGTAGACGCGGGACACGTGGCCGGACGCGAGGGCGAGCAGGTAGTAGCGCGCCAGATAGGCCGCGTAGTCCGCTTCGGAAACCGACGGATCGTTCTGCCGCGGATCGCGGGTTTCGTAGGGCGACGTGACGGGCGACCACACGCCGGTGCCGAGCAGGGGCCAGTTGGTTTCGCTGACGACGAGCCGGTCGTCGGCGAAACCGTGGACGCGGGCGTGCGCGCGCAGCAGCGCCGCCTTGCCGACGAGATCGAACGGGCCTTGGCAGTTCTCTGGCGCGCCGCGGCGGTCGACGTAGAGATGCTGGGACAAGGCGTGGAAGGGCAGGTCGCGCGGCAGCAGCTCGAGCAGGGCCGCCAGCGCGTGCGGCTCGAAATCGATGCAGGCGGGGCCGACGATCTTCGCTTCGGGATACTGGATCAAACTGGCGCGGACGGGATCGAGCAGGCGCAGGTATTCGCGGTAGTCCCACACGCCCCACTTGCTGCGGTTGACGGCGTGGCCGACCTCGAAGAAGTCGGCGAAGGTATGCGCGCGGTCGAAGGCGAGCGTGACCATCTGCCGCCAACCCTTGGGTTCGCGGACGGCGCGCCGGTCCTGCACGAGGGCGAGAGCGACGCCGTGGCCTTGGCGGTGGAGGTTCAACGCCTGATCGAGCGTCCAGTGCCAGGCGTCGGGGCCCTGGTGGTGGCAGAGGCGCAGCAGCAGCGGCAGCTTGCGCGCGCCCTGGAGGCGGCCCAGCCATTCGAGCTGGCGGGCCCACGTGGCGGGCTCGGCGTCGAGCGTCAAACCGATCGCGCCGGCGAAGGACACGGGCGCCTGGAAGCTTTGCGCGCACAGCGCGCGGTATGCGCGGCGGACGGCGAGTCCCTTTTTCGCGCCGTGGCGCAGCGCGGCCACCAGGTTGGCCGCGGGCAGGTATTTCCGGCGGTCTTTGGCCGCGTAGGCGGGGATCGCCTGCGCGGAGCGGTCGTCCCAGATCCAGATTTCGCGGCCGCGCAGCGGCGCCTTTTGGCCGGCGGCGGCGCGGCGGAGACGGGCTTCGCGGAAGGGATGCCGCCAGGGACGCAGCGCGGTGTGCCGGTCGAAGGCGGCGCGGGCTTTGCGTTCGGCCGCGGCGAAGTCGGGCGGCGGGGAATGGCCGTGGTAGTACATGGCGTGGAATACGCGGCGGAAGTCGGAGGGCAGGTCGAGGCGCGCAAGGTCGGCGCCGCGCTGGGCCGGGGTGGGCGCGGCGGTCCGCTGGGCGCGGTTGAGATCGAGGAAGCAGACCTGCCACGGGGCGGCCGGATCGGCCGGGTCGCGCCGCAGGCCGACGTTCTGGTTGCCCAGATCGCGGTGCAGCAGGCCGGCGTCGTGCAGGCCGCGGACGGCGTCGGCGACGGCCTGGAGCAGATCCATCAGCGGCGCGCAGCGCGGCGCCTGGGCGTAGAGGCGGTCGAGTTCGTCGCGCAGGTTGCCGAGGTCGGGGACGTAGGCGGCGACGAAGCGGGATTCGCGCAGGCGGCCGCCTTCCCAACGCTCGACGACGGCGATCGGCGCGGGCGTGCCGATGCCGGCGGCGCGCAGCCGCAGGGCGTTGCGGAACGCGCGCTCGGCCTTGGAGCCGATGCGCGCGGCGCGCCGGTCGCGCCAGGCGGATTGGACGCCGTAGGTCTTCACCACGGCGTCGAGGGTTTCGTCGCCGCAGGCGAGCGCGAGCCGATCCACGCGGTGGCGGCTCGGGGGCGCGAGCGGCGCCGCGCCCTTTTCCAGGAGAAACCCGAGCCGTTCGAGGGTTTCGCCGAAGCCGGGGCGCTCCCAACCGGGCGCGACGAGCACGCGCCACGGCCCGCGGGGCTGCCAAACCGGCTCAGTCATGGGCCGCGGCGCCCGGCTTGGGCTTGCGATGCTGGATCCAGAGTTCCATCAGCTTGGCGTATTTGACGAACACGCCGAACGCGGACATCAGGGCGATGATGAACCCCTGCCGGCCGTCGAGGAGGCCGAGCTTGACGACGTAGGACTTGAAGAAGCGCCACGGGGGGCGGAAAATCAGGTCCGACCAGCGGAACGGCTCGCCGCGCGTGAATTTCTCGCCGGCGGAAATGGAGGAAAAGCGGTTGATGGTGTAGATGTGGTCGGCGAGATCGTCGTAGGTGAAGTGGTAGAGCGGGGCGCGCAGCGTCTGGACGCCGCCGTCCACGACGACCCGGTCGTGGGGCTCTTGGCCTTCGCTGTGGCCGCGGTCCTTGCGGAACAGGCGCAGCTTGATGTCGGGATACCACTCGCCGTGGCGGATCCACTTGCCGAGATAGTGCACCATGCGCGGAAAGCGGTAGCCGGCGGTTTCGCCGGGGCCGCGGTCGAATTCGGCCTCGATCTCCTGGCGCAGCTCGTCGGAAACGACCTCGTCGGCGTCCACGAACAGGATCCACGGATGGTGGGCCAGGGTCCGGATGTAGTTTTTCTGGGCGATGTAGCCTTCCCAGGGATGCTGGTAGACGTGGGGCGTGTACTGCTTGGAAATCTCGAAGGTCTTGTCCTGGCTGAAGGAATCCACCACGACGACCTCGTCGCACCAGGTCAGGCTGGCGAGGCACGCGGCGATCTTGTCCTCTTCGTTGCCGGCGGTGACGCAGGCGGAGATTTTCAGGTGGTCGGGACGCATGTTGCCTTCACTGTGCCGGAGCCGCGGCGCGGAAACCAGCAAAAAAGGGTCATTCGCCCAAGGCGACGGCGAGGGCTTGCAAGGCGCAGACGGTGGCGCGGACGTCGTCCGCGCCGGCGTCGGTCCAATAGCCGCCGCCGCGGGCATCGATCTTCTGGTGCTGGACCAGCTGATGGAGGAGCGCTTCGCGCCAGGCCACCGGCCGGCCGTCGGGCAGGAACACGGTCGCTTCGCCGGCGCGCGCGAGGGCTTTGGCCAAGGCGGCGTACGCTTCGAACCGGTCGGCGGACGCGGCGGTGCCGGCCAGCAGCGGCAGCAGCGCCGCGACGTCCGCCGCGGATTCCGGCGGCTCGCGATCGGCGTCCGGAGCCCGGTCGCGCAGCCAGCGCTCGGCGCGGTCCCGCGCCGCGAGGGCCTCGTTGCGGATGGACAGGTCTACGGGACCGGCGGCCGGCGCCGGCCGGATTTGCGGGGTCGCCACGGTCAGCGGTTCGAGCGCGGCCCAGACCGCCCGCGCGATGATTTCGGCGCCGGCCGCGGTGGGATGCAATCCGTCCGGAAGCAGCTCCATCCGGTTCGGGAAAACGGCCGAGACGTCGATGACGGTCGCGCCGGTTTCGGCGGCCACGGCGCGGATGGCCGGATTCATCGTCTCGCGGATGAGACGGTTCACGTCCTGCGCCGATTCCGGCGGCGCGATGGGCGTCAGGGTGCAGAGGAACAGGCGCGGCTTGGAGGACAGGGCTTGGAACCGCGCGACGACGTCGCGCAGGGCGGCGGGATATTCGTCCAGCCGGTCCCGGAAACCGAGCAGGTCGTTGATGCCGAGCATGACGACGACGACGTCGGGAGCGTAGGCCAGCGCCCGCCGGCAGGCCAGGGTGTCGGTCCAGGTCCGGAAAAACGTGGAAAGGGCGGTGGTGCCGTTGACGCCGAAATTGCCGACCTGCAAGCGGCCTTGGGCCAGCCGCGCGAGCGCGGCGGGATAGCTGCGGGCCTCGCGGTCGGCGATCTTGTCGCCATAGGTGATGCTGTCGCCGACGCAGGCGACGCGCAGCGGGGCTTGGGAATGGGCGGCGGCGGCCATGAACGGCACCAGCAGGAGGACGGCGAGCCGGCGTTTCATCGCCCAAGGCGCGCCAGCGCCTTGCGGATCAGGGTGGCGTGCTTTTCTTCCTCGATCTGGAGTTGCAGGAGAAGTTCCTTCACGAAATCCACGTGGCAATGGCTGGCAAGCTCCGCATAGAAATCGCGGGCGGAAACTTCCTTTTCGAGCGCGGCGTGCAGGATCTGGTCGGGCGTCCGGAGCGGGGACGGGTTCATGGGGCGTCCTTTTCTTCGGGACGGGGCCGGGGGCCGAAGCGCTGCCAGGCCTGCAGGGCGTACGAAACGAAGAACGCCAAGAAACCGACGAAGATGAACGCCAGTCCCCGGTTGCGGACGACGGGATCGGCGTCGGCCTGGTGGTACAGATACAGGAAAACGCCGACGAAACAGGCGAGGTAGGCGACGATCCGCGCGGCCCAGTTGATTTTCTTGATCATGCCCGAAGCATACGGTCCGACGCGCGGAAGGGCAAACCGAATCCAAAAGCGCGCCGGCGGAATCGCGGCTGGTTGAGGCGAGGCGTGAATCGAGCTCTCCGCGCGTATTCTCCTGCGAGGAGGATGGGCCCGGCCCGGCGGACTGGATCGGCGAATTTCTTCGAAATCGCGACGGTTTGAATCGACCATGTATTGTAATACATGAATTCATATATTGTAATACATGACGCCATGAATTGTAATACATGCAACGGGATCGATTGGATTTAACGGCTCGCTTGGCATTCCGCATCCATTTGGGCCGGCGCAGGCAGCGCTCGCGCGGAGTTCGATCTTGGAAATCCGTGCGTCTTCGGGACGCCGCGGTCGGGATGATCGATGCCATGCCCAACGGGGTGGAGTCCGGAGCAATCAGCGGGCCGGCGCCAGCGTGAGCGTGGCGGGCGCGAGGCGGACGTCGCGCAGGACGACGGGGGCGTGCCCCGCGTAGTGGAATTCGAAGCGCAAGGGCTCGGCGCCGACGGCGAGCGCGGGGAACCGGCATTCGACCTGGTCGGGCGCCAGATCGGCTTCGGCGAGCAGCCGCTCGGCGGCCAGCACGCGGAAGATGCCGGGCGCAGCGGCGCCTTCGGCCTCATAGGCGAGGACGACGTCGTAGACGCCGGGCGGGAAGGGCAGGTTGGGACCATAAAGCGCGCGGCCGGCCGGCACGGTCTCGGGCGCGAACCGCACGGCGACGTTGCCCGGCTCCGCGTGGCCGACGTGGAACAGCAGCGCGGGCGCCACGCGGATGCCGCCGTCGGCGCCGGGCGCCGGCAGCTCGCCGGCGGCCAGCAGGGCCCGTTCGAGGACGACGGGGCCGGCCACGGCCGACACCGTGCCGCCGATGGGATCGGGCAATTCGGCCTGCAGCCAGTCGGGCAGCCGCGGAATCGGCTGGGTGAGCTGGGCGATCTGTTCGGTGCCGGGCGGCAGCAACAGCGGCTGGGTGGAGTCCGCGCCCAGGCACAGCAGATAGCGCAGGTTCGGCGCGGGGAAAACGGGCGCGCGCAGCCAGAGCCGTTGCGATTGCAGCGCGGGAATCTCCAGCGGCGGCTCCCAGCTCCACTGGCGCGCGGCGGCGTAGAGCCCGCCGTCCCAATTGGCGTGGGGCGCGTGTTCGACGGGATGCTTGGGCAGGATGCGGAACGCGAAGGTCTGGCCGTCGTCGGCCAGCAGCGCCAGCCGCGGATGCCCGGTCAGCGCGCGCAGCGTGGCCGCCGGCGCGAACGGCGAGACCTGCTCGGGGAAGACGTTGGCGTGCAGGAGCAGGTGGCGCACGCCCAGCGCCAGCAGCGCGTCGAGCTGTTCGTCCGTGGCGTAGCCCTGGTTGAGCGATTCGTATTTCTTGAACACGTCCTCGAAATAGCCGGCCGGCACCGCCGGCGCGTAGCCGTTCACGAGCCGCACGCGCGAGAGCATGACGGCGTATTCGTAGAGGCTGGTCCAGTGGGACGAGCCCGGCCACAGCGGCAGCGCCAGCGCGTGCGCGGGGCGGCCCGCGTTGGCCTTGTCGTCCGCCGCGACCGCGGCATAGGCCGCGTTCGCGCGCGGCAGGCGGCAGAAGCCGGGCGTCGTCTGCGCGAAGGCGTCGGCGATCGTCCACGCCGCCAGCCCCGCCAGCAGGACCGCCGCCGCGCGGCGCAGCGCGCGCGGCCACCCCGACCGCAGGATTCCGCCGAACAGCACGGCCAGCAGCGGTGCCAGCAAGGCCGGCAGCAGGCCGTAGATCTTCACCGTCTGGCGGATCATCGTGTATTGCGGCACCAGCCGGCGCGCGGCGCGGATGGGCAGCCCGTTCCACGGCGCATGCGCGCCCAGCGCCAGCAGGACGACGCCGGCGACTCCCAGCGCCAGCGCGGCGACCACGGCGATCTCGATCGTCCGCGGCCGGGCATCCGGCCCGCGGCAAAACAGGGTCGCCGTCCACAGGACGAGGCCCGTTCCCAGCAGCGCGAACAGCGGTGCGCCGAAATAGACGTGGTTGGCCATGCCGAGGTTTTCGGAGGACACCAACCCGACCGCCGGCGGCGAATATTGGCAGACCTCGGCGAGGGTGCGCCCGCCGGCCATCACGGAGTCGGCCAGATGCTGGCTCATCAAGCGGCTGACGCCGAAGGCCGCCAGCGCCAGCAACACGAACGGCAGGAGCGGCCAGACCAGCCGGCGGACCTCGCCCGGCCACGCGCGGGGGGCCGGCGCGGCGCGGCAGAACGCCAGCGCCGCGAACGCCGGCGCCGCCAGCGCGGAGAAATAGAACGTGTGCATGTCCGTGGCGTAGGAGCAGAACAGCGCCAGTCCCGCCAGCGTGCCGCCTGCGGCGGAGCGATCGCGGATCGCGCGGTCGAGACCGTAGAACAGCAGCGGCGGGAACGCCGCGGCAAAGCCCGTCGGCGAGCCGGTGAAGAGCGTGATCCAGCGGTAGGGAAACGCCGCCGCGACCAGGGCGGCGGCCACGGCCGCGGTTCGGGAATCCGTGAACCGCCGCGCCAGCAGCGCCAGCGCCAGCACGCCGAGCAGGACCGAGGCCAGTCCGGCCGCGTTCCAGCCCGCCGCGTGCCCCGCGACCGGCGCCACGGCCACGTAGACCAGCGAAAACGGCAGGTAGTACAGATCCGGCTGCCGCCGCGCCGCGTCGTCGCCCAGATTGAATTCGTAGACGTTGTGACCCGGCGGCGAATGGCCCGCGACCGCGTCGAGCCCGAGCCAAAAGTGGTAGAGCAGCTGCAAATGGTCGCCCGACGCGATGGGCCGGACGGCTTGCGGCTCGGTATTGAGGTTCGTGTGCGGAATCGCCGCGGAAAAAAAACGCGGCAACGGCCAGGCCGCCACCGCCCACAGCAGCAGGCCGGCCAGCAGCCAGCCGCCGGCGAAAGCATAGCGGGATGGGGCGAAGCGGCAGTTCACCCCGGCAAAATAGGCCATCGCGCGCCCGCGAAGCAAGCAAAAGGCCCTGGGCACCATGGCGATTCGCCGCCTGCAACCAGCCTGAAGGCTGGACTACGAACAAGACCCGTTTGTAGTCCACGCTTCAGCGTGCGGCTGCCCTGGATGCCGAAAAGGGCTGGATTCGCCCGGCGGTTCCGCTAGGATGCCCTGCCACGGAACCAACGGATGCGAGCGATTCACCAGATCGTGGCGGGCTATGCCAACGGCGACGCCATCAGCAACGAGGCGCGGGCCATGCGCGCGCTGTTCCGTTCCTGGGGCTACGAGTCGCAGATCTATTCCGAACGCAAGCGCATCCTGCCCGATCTGCGGAGCGAATCGCGCGATCTCGAGGCCCGCCGCGGCGATTTCCGGCCGCAGGACGTCGTCCTGCTGCATCTGTCCATCGGCTCGGACGTGAACGACGTCTTTCCGACCCTGCCCGGGCGCAAGGCCATCCTCTACCACAACATCACTCCGCCGGAATTCTTCCGCGGCGTGCAGGAACAAACCGCCAACCTGCTGGACCGCGGCCGCCGGCAGGCCCGGGCCCTCGCCGGCACGGCCGAGGTCGTCCTGGCCGACAGCCGCTTCAACGCCGACGAAATCGCCGAAATGGGCCACGCCCACCCGCAGGTGCTGCCGTTGGTGCTCGATTTCTCCATGCTGCGGGCCAAGCCGGATCGCCGGATCCTGCGGCAGTACCGCGACGGATTGGCCAATATCCTGTTCGTGGGCCGGTGCGCGCCGAACAAGAAGATCGAAGACCTGCTGAACGCCTTCTACTACTTCCAGCGCTACGTGCAGCCCGCCTCCCGCCTCATCCACGTCGGTTCCCACGCCGGGATGGAGCAATACCACGCCCTGCTGCTGACCCGCTCGCGCGAACTGCAGCTCAAGAACGTGGAATTCGTCGGGGCCGTCCGCCAGGACGAACTGAACGCCTACTACGCCGTGGCCAAGGCCTTCCTGTGCCTGAGCGACCACGAAGGTTTCTGCATCCCGCTGCTGGAAGCCATGACCCACGACGTGCCCGTGGTGGCCTACGCCGCCGGGGCCGTGCCCGAAACCCTCGACGGCGCCGGCGTCCTCGTCCGCGAGAAGAACTACGACCTCATCGCCGAAACCCTCGGGCGCATCACCGAAGACGAACCCCTGCGCGCGGCGATCCTCCAAGGCCAGCGCGAACGCCTCGCCCGCTACGAGAAACAGAACCTCGCCGCCGACCTCCAACGGCTCCTGGCGCCGCTGCTGTAACCCCGCCGGGGCCGCCCGGTTGGCGAAAATAAATACAAAAAGGACTTGCCTGCCTTGGGGCGATAGGCTCCAATTCTCCTATATCTTCCGTTTCCAGGTGGAAATGGAGGGGTTGTAACCGGACGGGTCCGGAGCGGATTCCGCAAAAGACTCTGCCGCAGTAAGATACAAAAGGAAAAAGAATGAAACAAATGAAGCTCCTCGCTGGGACGCTGGGCGTCGCGGCGGTTTTGGCCGCGCAGAGCGCTTTCGGCGCGGGTTTTGGCATCTATGAAGGCAGCGCCCGCGGCAACGCCATGGGCACGGAAGTCACGGCCGATCCGGCCTCGCCTTCGGTGCTGTACAACAACGCGGCCGGCATGACCGCACTCGAAGGCACCCAGGTCGAAGCCGGCGTGACCTTGATCCGCCCGAGCCAGACCGTCACCACGATGTCGCCCCAGACCGGCGCCGTGGAAAACGATGCCGACAGCAAGTGGTGGGCGCCCCCGAACGCCTACGTGACGCACCAGTTCAACGACAAGGTCTAGTCCGGCGTGGGCGTCTTCAGCCGCTACGGCCTGGGCGTGGACTACGATTCCGACTGGATGGGCCGCTACAATTGCCAGAAGGCCACCATCCAGAGCATCGACGTCAACCCCTCCGTCGCCTTCAAGGCGCTGGACAACCTCTCCCTCGCCGCCGGCCTGCGCGCCGAATGGTTCGAGTTCGAACTGACCAAGGCCATTCCCACGGGCACCCCGTTCGTGGATCCCGACCTTTCGTTCCACATGAAGGGCGACAGCTGGGGCATCGGCTACAACCTCGGCGCCCTCTACCAGGCGACCGACTGGCTGGCCTTCGGCTTGGCCTACGACAGCGAAATCAAGCAGGAAGTCGAAGGCTCCTACGAAGTCAACCACCCGCTGCTTTCCGGCGGCGACGGAAGCGGCGACGTCACGACCCCCGGCATCCTGCGCTTCGGCACCTCGGTCAAGGCGACCGAAAAGCTGACCGTCAACGCGGGCATCGTCTACACGCTGTGGAGCTCGTACGACGAGCTGGCCATCGACTTCGATCCGGCGTTGCTGGGCCAACATGCCGAATCCGTCACCCAGAAGGACTGGGACGACGCGTTCCGCTACCAGCTCGGCGTGGAATACGCACTGACCGAAGCCTGGGCGCTGCGCGCCGGCTACATCTTCGACGAGACTCCGGATCCGGATGCCCACGTGGACTACATCGTCCCGGGCAACGACCGCCATCTGATCTCGCTGGGCGTGGGCTACAAGAAGGGCGATCTCTTCTGCGACCTGTCCTACACCTACCTGATGATCAAGGATCGCGACATCGCCGCCCGGCCCGAAGAAGGCGTGCTGCCCGGCGAATTCAGCGGCGGCGACGCCCACCTGATCGGTCTCTCCGTCGGCTACAAGCTGTAAACTCCAGTCCATTCAGGCTGACGCCCCGGAACTCCCCGTTCCGGGGCTTTTTTATTGCCTCCGTTGAGACCAAATGGCTTCAGGCCAATATTTCAGTATTGCATGGATGCTATATATATTATAGCATATGTGCAAATGGAGCCGGTGATGAAAAGCAAAGTGGATCAGCTGTATGGGCTGGCGGTGAATCAGCAGGGGTATTTCACGGCGGGGC
>DDWR01000057.1 GCA_002347655.1 Verrucomicrobia bacterium UBA2281
ACAACTCATGTTTTACCGACACCGCCGCGTGATTTCGCTTGCGCCGGCAAGGGGCGGGGGCTATAGTTCGCGCACTTTTTACGAGGAGAGAAGAATGTCCACAGTATGCCAGATTTGCGGAAAAGGTGCGGCCAGCGGGTCGCGGATCGTGCGCCACGGCTTGGCCAAGAAAAAGGGCGGCATCGGGTTGCATACGACGGCCGTCACGAAGCGGACGTTCAAGCCCAACCTGCAGAAGTTGCGCGCGAAGGTCGGCGGCGGCGTGAAGACGCTGACGGTGTGCACGTCCTGCATCAAGGCCGGCAAGGTCGTGAAGGCGGGCAAGGCCACCAAAAAGGCGTAAGGTCGCGCGGATCTTCGCGCCGCCAGGGGAGCCGGCCGGCTCCCGGAAAACACCCCGCCGCGCATGCGCGACGAGGTGTTTTGCTATTGAGCCATTGACGACGAAGGGAGCGGACCCATGAGCGAGAGCAAGAAATCCCCGAAAGCGAACCTGGACATCGCCGGCAAGACCGTCGATCTGGAGGTGTTGGAGAGCACCATGGGCGAGCGCGCCCTGAATCTGGGCCGCCTGAAAGCGGACACCGGCTGCTTCGCGTTCGATCCGGCGATGGTCAACACGGCCGTCTGCCGCAGCGCCATCACCTACGTGGACGGCGACAAGGGCGTCCTGCTGCACCGGGGCTACGCCATCGAGGATCTGGCGGAGAACTGCTCGTTCATCGAGGTGGCCTACCTGCTGATCCACGGCGCGCTGCCCACGGCCGACCAGCGGCAGAAGTTCTCGCGGCTGCTGAACATCCATTCGATGCTCCACGAGGACATGCGCAGCTTCTTCGGCAACTATCCGGAAGGGGCGCACCCGATGGCGGTGCTCTCGGCCATGGTCGTCTCGCTCTCGAGCTTCTATCCCGAGCTGCGGCTGGACAGCGAGAAGGAAGAGATCGACATCACCGTGACGCGCCTGCTCTCCAAGCTGCGCACGATCGCGGCGTTTTCCTACAAGAAATCGATCGGCGAGCCGTTCGTCTATCCGAGCCACAAGTACAGCTACTGCGAGAACTTCCTGAACATGATGTTCCGGTCGCCGGTGTCGCTGTACGAAGCCGATCCCTACGACGTGGCGGTGATGAACAAACTGCTGGTCCTGCACGCGGACCACGAGCAGAACGCCTCGACGACGGCGGTGCGCATGGTGGGCAGCACGGGCGCGAACCTCTACGCCTGCGTGGCCGCGGGCATCTGCGCGCTGTGGGGCCCCCTGCACGGCGGCGCCAACCAGGCCGTGGTGGAAATGCTCGAGAAGATCCAGAAGGACGGTCTCACGCTCGACCAGGTCGTGGGCAAGGCGAAGGACAAGCACGATCCGTTCCGCCTGATGGGCTTCGGGCACCGGATCTACAAGTCCTACGATCCGCGCGCCAAGATCGCCAAGAAGCTGTGCATGGCGGTGCTGAACAAGAAGAAGATCCGCGACCCGATGGTGGATGTCGCGATGGCGCTGGAGGAGCACGCCCTGAAGGACGACTACT
Organism: Verrucomicrobia bacterium UBA2281; assembly: GCA_002347655.1. Taxonomy (GTDB): domain Bacteria; phylum Verrucomicrobiota; class Kiritimatiellia; order CAIQIC01; family Lenti-01; genus Lenti-01. The sequence continues at coordinate 1,533 of DDWR01000057.1, forward strand.
TCAAGGAGCGCAACCTCTATCCCAACGTGGACTTCTACACGGGCCTGATCTACCGCGCCCTCGGCTTCCCGAAGGAGATGTTCACCGTGTTGTTCGCCCTCGGCCGGCTGCCGGGCTGGATCGCCCACTGGCAGGAAATGCGGCAGGATCCCGAGCAGAAGATCATGCGGCCGCGCCAGATCTACGTGGGACCGGCCAAGACCGACTACGTGCACATCGAGGCGCGGGGCTGACCGGTCCGCGATGCGGCCCGCCCGTCCAGACGAAACGCCGGCCGAACCCGCCGTCCGCGCGGCGGCGGAGGAACGCGCGCGCCGCCTCGAGGTGGAATTCCTCGAAGGCGTGCGCGCGCGCCTGCCCGACCATCCCGCCGTGGTGGAAAGCCTGGGCTGCCTCTACACGGAGATGGGCCGCTACCAGGACGGGCTGGCCGCCGACCGCCGGATGGTCCAGATGGATCCGGCCTCCCCGACCGCGTGGTACAATCTCGCCTGCAGCCTGGCGCTGACCGGCCAGGCCGACGACGCGTTCGCCGCGCTGGAAAAGGCCGTTGCCCTCGGTTACGACGACGCCGAATGGATGCAGGCCGACGACGACTTCGCGTCGATCAAGAACGACCCCCGCTTCGCGCGGCTCCTGGCCCAGCTCTACGCCCGCCAGGCGTAGTTTTACGTAGAACGTAAAAACTTTGCGGGAATTTTACGTAGAACGTAAAAACGTTGGGAAGGGTTTTCAGCCGCGGGGCGGGCGGCGGGGCAAATTGCGCGCGCGGCGGATGGCGCCGGCGCCGTGGGCGGCGCGGATGCGGTCGACGGCGCGGTCGAGGTTTTCTTTCCGGGAACGGGATTCGACGGGCAGGTCGAACAGATCGAGCTGGCGCGCGCCGTCGCGCTCGGTCAGGCCGGCGACGCCGAACCCGATCAACCGCACGGGCTGTTCCAGGACGACGTCGCGGAACAAGGCTTCGGCCAGCGCGTGCAGATCGTCCTCGATCCGCGTGGGCCGGGGGAACGGGCGCTGGCGGGTGAACGTCTCGAAATCCTTCCAGCGGACCTTGAGGCGGCCGCCGGTGGCCAGCCGGCCGTCGGCGCGCAGGCGCCGGGCGACGTCTTCGACGAGGCCGAACAGGATCTGGTCGAGGGCGCCGCGGGATTTTTCGTCGTGGAGGAAGGTATGTTCGCGGGAAATCGTCTTTTCGCGGACGTCGAGTTCGATGTCGCGGGGATCTTCGCCGAACGCGAGCGCCCGCAGATGGGCGGCGTTGTGCGGGCCCGCGACGGATTGCAGCAGGGCCAGCGGCGCGTCCTGGACGTCGCCGATGGTATGGAGCGCGGCCCGGTCGAACGCCTGGCGGGTGACCTTGCCGACGCCCCAGAGGCGGGTGACGGGCAGCGGGCGCAGAAACGCGACGATCGCTTTCTTCTCGAACGGCAGGACCGTCAGGCCGTCGGGCTTGGCGTATTCCGACCCGAGCTTGGCGAGGAATTTGTTGGGCGCCACGCCGACGGAACAGGTCAGGGCCAGTTCGGCGAGGATATCGGCCTTGATCCGGCGGGCGATTTCCGCGCCGGAGCCGTAGAGGCGCTGGGAGCCGGTGACGTCGAGGAAGGCTTCGTCGATGGACAGCCCTTCGACGTAGGGCGTGTAGCGGTCGAAGACGGCGAAGATCTGGGCGGAGACCATTTCGTAGCGGGGCATGTCGGGCGGGAGGAAGACGGCGCGGGGGCAGCGCTGGCCGGCCTCGCGGGAGGGCATGGCGGAATGGATGCCGTAGGTGCGCGCTTCGTAGGACGCGGTGGCGACCACGCCGCGCTGGTCGGGCGGGGCGCCGACGACGACCGGCTTGCCGCGGTATTCGGGATGGTCGCGCTGTTCGATGGCCGCATAGAACGCATCCATGTCCACGTGGAGGAAGACGCGGGGCGGGCGCGCGGGTGCCGGCATGGCCGCCTCCGGGGTCACCACTGGACCGGTTCGTTGGCTTCGGTTTGGTCCGGAACGACGCGGCGCGGCAGGGACACGCGCGGGGCCAAGGTCGGCGGGGCGCGCGGGGGCGCGGCCGCGGCCGGAGGGAGCGCGACCGGTGCCGGCCCGGTCGGCGGGCGCGCCGCCGGCGTGGGCGCGGGCGCGGCGGGCGGCGGAACGGGTGCGGACGGTTCCCCGACCGGCGGATCCCGCTCCGCCGGCAGCGGCGCGCCCGCCAGATCGAGTGCCCGCCACGGAACGCCGTCGATCGGCAACCGGTTGTTCATGAGCAGGGCGCCGGCCAGGATTTTTTGCGGCCGGCCCAGCAAGGCATAGGGCACGCGCAGCGCGATTTCGTCGTCTCCGCCGGACAGAAGCTGGACGGAGTCGGCCGGCAGCCGGCGGTGGAGATCCGCGACGGAAAGGAGTTCGCGCGGGGCGGCTGCGATTTCGATTTTCGGCATGTCGCCGAACGGAATGCCGCGTCGGTAGCCGAACAGGCGCAAGGAAATCCGGGCCGGGGCGGCGACCGGCCGGCGGAACCGGAAGACCACCGTCAAGGCTTGGCCGTCGCCGGTCCAGCGGCTCTGGACGAAATCGTTGGCGCAATCGGCCAGCGTCGCGGATTCGGCGGCGTGCTGCCCGGCGAGGTCGTGCCAGGCGGCGGACTCCTGCGCGAGTTCCAGGAGCAGGTTTTCGTCGGGGCGGAACTCGGTGTCGTCGGGCTCGGCGAATTCGGCGGAACCGGATCCGCCGGGAAAGGCCAGATCGGCGGGCGCGGCGAAGGCTTCGGTTTTGCGAACGAAGGCCTGGAGAAACTCCGGCGCGAGCTGGAACTGGGAATGGTGGCGGCGGAGCGCGGCCATCTTGTTGGAGACCTGGAAGGGAGCCAAGGCGTATTCGAACCAAGGACCGTCGGTTGCGAGGAACGCCGGCGGTTCGGCCGGCCGGGCGGGCAGCGCGCGCCGCGGCTCGGGCCAACGGGTGAAGTGGACGGGCGCGGCGAGCAGTTGGGGGGCCACGCCGTCGTCCGCCAGATTCCACAGCGCGACGCGGGCAAACAGGTAGAGCGCGCGATGGTCCACGTTGTGGTCGGCCGGATGCGGCAGCACGAGATGCGTGGGCCGGAAATCGCGGAGGACGTCGACCAGATCGTCGAGGACGTCTTCGCCGGCGTGGGCGGAGCCGGGCGTGAGCGCGTCGTCGTAGGGCACCGCGTTGGCGCGGGTCAGGGGCGAGCGGTAGGGCGCAACGGTCCGCCAGTGGTGGCTCCACATGACGAGCGTGCCGGAATCGGGGTAGCCCAGGAAAACGACGTCTTCGGCGGACAGACCCAGTTGGGTGGCGGCCGCCACGGCTTCGTTCTGGCGCAGCCGGCCCGATGCCCGGAACGGTCCCGGCGCCAAGGCGGGATGCCGGCGGGTGAACAACGCGGCGATTTCGTTGTTGTCGCCCATGGTGAAGAAGCAGACGCGGACGGGCAAGTCGAGCGCAAGCGCCTCCTGGATGAGGCCGCCGGCGGCCAGCGTTTCGTCGCTGGGGTGCGCGGCCAGCACGAGGATCCGCTCGTCGTCGCCTAGCAACAGCGGGGCGGCGGCGGCGCGCGTGCCGGCAGCGGCGCAGGCCAACGCGAAAAGGGCGCTCGCGAACCGGCGATTCACGGTCATGCGCCTCCGGGCTTGGCGTTCAGGAAGGCGAAGAAGACCGCGCCCACGAGGAACAAAACGGCAACGGCGTGGTTCCAGCGCAGTTTTTCGCCGAGCACGGCGATGGCGAAAACGCAGAAGACCGTCAGCGAAACGACTTCCTGCAAGATCTTCAGCTGGGTGGCGGAAAACGTGGCGTAGCCGATGCGGTTGGCCGGGACCTGGAAGCAGTATTCGAAGAACGCGATGCCCCAACTGACGAGGATGACCGCCAGCAGGGGCCACTTGGCCCCGCGCAAATACTTCAGATGCCCATACCAGGCGAGCGTCATGAAAAAGTTGGAGATCACCAACAAGGCGACGGTTTTCATAATGATCCGACGACCCCATCCTACGGCAATCCGGCCGCGTGGCAAAGGCAAAAGAATCCGCTTCCGCCCGATTCCGGCCGCCCCGCGCACAATCTTCGGAAAATTCCTGTTGCGCCGGCGGAGCGGGTAGGCTAATGTTCGCCGACTTTTGCATGGACGAAAGCAGACGACCCCATCGTCTAGAGGTCTAGGACACCAGGTTTTCATCCTGGTAACACGGGTTCGATTCCCGTTGGGGTCGCCAACCGATCCATTTGGAAGAGCGAAGGAGAAGCACCATGTCCCGCAATGCGAGAAACAACGATACGACCCGGCCCCGCAAGAGCGGGGCGGCCAAGAGCCGCCGCCTGCTGGAGCACCGCCGCCGTCTGGTCGCGCTGGGCGTCGACGAGAAAAAGGTCATGCAGATGGATCACGAACGCATCCGCCTGCTGATCGCCAAGCCGACGCTGATCAAACGCTACGTGAAGTAGGCCGGAGCCGTCCGGTTGCGCCGCCCGGCCGCGAGGTCCGGGCGGTTTTTTCGTGCCCCGATTCGGGCTGGATGCCTGGTGCGGTTTGCCGTAGCCAGTCCCGGGGCGACTGGCCCAGCGCGGCGGTGAACACGCGGTAGAACTGCGCGTAGCTGCCGAAGCCGGAATCCAGGGCGTGCTGAAGAAGGCGGATCTCGGGTCTGGCGTGGCTGCGGCGGAAGAATTCCTGCAGGCGGAGGCGGTTGCGGTAGTCCGGCAGAGCCAGGCCCGTTTGCCGGCGGAAGAGTTCGCTGAGATAGAATGGGGACATGTGGACGCGGCGCGCCAGTTCGGCCTGGGTCAATTCTTGGTCTGGTTGGGCCAGCAGGGCGAGCGCCGCTTCCAGTTTGGGATGGAACGCCGCGCAGGCCGTGACCGGCTCGGCGGCCTGGAATTCGTCCCACAGCGCCAGCAGGGCGAACTCGAGGCCGCGGTTGAAGGCGTCCGGGCGGGCTTGGGCGGCCACGGCGGCCAGCAGGCCGTCGAGGCGCCGCAGCGCGGGCGCGGCGAGCCGGCGGCAGAACGGCGCGGCGGGATCGGCGGGCGGCGGCGCGGCGCGGCGGCGGACGCGGCGCAGGCGCGGCAGGAATTCCGGCCCCCATTCGACGATCCACAGCAGCATGTCCGCGGACCAGCCCGCCGGGACGTGGCGCTGGCCGGGCCAGAGCCAGATCAGATGGCCGGGCATGAGCGGATAGCGGCGGTTTTCGAGCAGGACCTGGCCGGCGCCGCGCAGGACGAGGTTGACTTCCAGCGTGTCGTGCGCGTGCCACTGGCGCAGATACCAGCGTTTGTCGGCCAAGGACACGACGACGCCGGCGTGGCCGGGCTTCCGGTCGAAAGGCGAGCATGCGGCGTTCATGCCAAAAAATGATAACTCGCATTTCCCGGATGAGAAGAACATTCGCGCCGGATGCCGCAGAATGCTCCCCGTGAAAGATCGCAGGACGATCGTTTTTCTGCTTGGGAGCCACATCATGATCCATTCCGTTTCCGCCGCTTTCGTCGTCGGCTCGGTGCGCGTGCAGCCGTTGGGACCCTATCTGGTGCGGATCGAAGCCCGCGGACACCAGGGGTTCGAGGACCGCGAAACCTTCACCGTGGCGAACCGCGCCGGGGAACCGGTCGCGGCGCGGGAAATTCGCTGCGCCGGCGAAACGGTCGTGGCCACGGCGCACTACCGGGTGTTCGTGCCGGACAACGCCGCGGGGCTCGCCGGCGTCCGGGTGGAAGACGCGGCCGGCAACATGCTGGGCGAATTGTCCGACGCGATGCTGGGCAAGAATTTCCTGCCGGCGCCGTCGGCGCTGCCGGCCGTGTGGGTGTTGGGCGACGCGCCGCGGGTGGTGCCGCCGGCCTGGGGCGCGCTGCCGCCGCCGGCCGGCGCGGAAGACGCGATCTCGGGCTGGGACCTGGCCAACGACGCGCCGGACGTTTACGTGTTTTTTCCGCGCGCGGCCGGCTATGCGCGGTTCCGGAGCGATTTCCTGCGGCTGACGGGCGGCATTCCGCTGGTGCCGCTCTATGCGCTGGGGTTGTGGTACAGCCGCTACCATCCCTACGACGAGGGCGGCGCGCTGGCGACGATCGACCGGTTCCGGGCGGAAGGCATTCCGCTGGACCTGTTCACGCTGGATACCGACTGGCGGGTGGGGGCTTCCTGCGGCTATGCCGTCAACAAGGCCTTGTTCCCCGACCTGGCGCGGTTCGTGCGGCAGGCCCACGCGCGGAACGTGCGGGTGATGCTCAACGACCACCCGGAGCCGAAAGGGAAATCGGCATTGGATCCGGAAGAGCTGAAGTTCCGGCGGGATGGACTGACATCGCTGCTTGAAAAGGGCGCGGACCTGTGGTGGTTCGACCGCAACTGGCATACCCACTTGCAGGCGCCGGCGCCGGGACTGGAGAAGGAAGTCTGGGGCATGCGGCTGTATCGCGACGTCACGCGGGCCTTTGAGCCGGACCGGCGGCCGTTGATCATGTCCAACGTCGATGGCATCAACAACGGCCGGCGGGATGCGCCGTCGCATCCGGCGGCGCATCGGTTCCCGGTCTGGTGGACGGGCGACACGTGCGCGGAGTGGAACTACTTGCGGATGGGCGTCGCGAACGGCGTGGACAGCGGCATCGTCTCGCTGCTGCCCTACGTGCACGAAGATCTGGGCGGCCACCACGGGCAGCCCGATCCGGAACTCTATGTGCGCTTCATGCAATTCGGGGCGTTTTCGCCGGTGGCGCGGATCCATTGCACGGCCGGCGTGCACCGCTATCCGTGGGAATACGGCGCGGAAATCGCGCGAATCGCGGGCGACTATTTCCGCCTGCGCTACCGGCTCTTGCCGCTGCTGTATTCCGCGGCGCACGAAGCCCACCGTTCGGGCACGCCCCTGCTGCGGCGGTGCGATCTGGAATGGCCGGAGTTTCCCGAAGCGGCGGATTCCACGCAGTACCTGCTGGGGGACGACCTGCTGGTGGCGCCGATCCTGGAACCGGCGCGCAGCGGCGCGGAAGCCGAACGGACGGTCTGGATCCCGCCCGGCGAGTGGCAGGATCTGTGGTCCGGCCGCGCACACCGGGGACCGGCGACGATCGGCGTGCGGTGTCCGCTGCGGGAGATGCCGTTGTTCGTGCGCCGGGGCGGAACGGTGCTGAGCGCGCCGCAGCGGCAAGCCAGCGGCGTGCCCGTCTGGCCGGAACTGGTCGTGGATGCCTACGTGCCGGCGGCAGACGGGGCCCAAACGCGGATGCTTTACGAAGACGACGGCATTTCCACCGCGCACGAGCGGGGCGCCTTTGCGCTGACCGAATTTACGCTGCGGCGGCAAGGGGACGAAGTCGCGCTGGACGTCGCGCCGGTCCAGGCCGTCGCCGGATGGCTACCCCCAACCCGCAACCTGGCGGTGCGTTTCCATTTGCCCGCCGGATTCGCGCCGGTCCACGGCGATTTCACCGTCGCGGCAACGGCCGCGCCGCGCGCGGCGGATCTGTTTGCCGGCGCGGAAGCGCCGGCGCCCGCAGGGGAGGGGACGGTCGTTCTGATCCGCGCGGATATGGATCCCACGGCGCGGTTGTCGCTGCGGCTGGGCTTTCAGGCCGGCTGAGATTCAGCCGCGCAGATCAGGGCCGCAGCGGAGCGAGCCGATACACGCGCCACGGCGGCAGCGGCGGGTTGGTGTCGGCCCATTCGCCGGTTCCGATGGGCAGTTGCTGCGTGGCCCAGGTTCCGCCGGGAAAATCGTCGCTGAAATGCACCTGGTAGGCGCGGCCGGTGGAAGCCAGCCACGTCACGACGGGCGCATTCGTGCTTTCCGCGGCGATGAAGGCGATGCGGGGATAGGACAGCGCGTTCGTAGGGATCGTATCGGCGACGAATTCCTGCCAGGTGGGGAAGCCATCGGGTTCGTCGTCGGCCAGCGCCGCGGCATCGAAATCGTTGGTCCAGCCGTGTTCCGCAAGCCACCATTCGGGCACGTCGTGGATGGCGAGGTTTTCGGCAAAGACCGGCATGGCGGACTTGGGCCGGTCCATGATGAGCGCGAAGGGATTGTTGGTGCCGGAAGCGCTGTTGGTCCAATGGTCGAAATGGTAGTAGCGGTCCGGCGTGGCGATCAGAACGGCCGGCAAAAGGGCCGGTTGCCAGGAACTGTCGGGCGCGACGGAGCCGTGGGGGGCCGCAGAGGTTTCCAACCAATAGTTCGTGGTCCAGCGCCATGCCAGCGTGGCGTTGTTGGTGACGACCATCGTGAAGTTCGTGACGGTGCCCGCGGCCGGCTCGTGGCCCGTCAGAGCCCAGCCCGTGCAGACGAATTGAGTGCCGCCCACTGGTTCAGGAACGGAAACGGAATTGGTCAGCACCGTGGCGAGCAGGTTGGTATAGATGCCGGCGGGCGGATCGGCGTCGCCGTGGGCGGTCACGACCGTGAGCACGTAGAGCCCCCAAGTCGAGAAGACGTTGGTGACGGCGGGCGCGGGATTCCAGTTGGCGTCGCCGGGCTGCGTGGCCACGACGGCCACCGCGCCCGTGTTCGCGAAGGTCAAGGTGGTTGGATCGGCGAACGTCGCGGGTCCGTAGGCCAGCGCGAATTCGACGGGCAGACCGGAATCCGCGGTTGCCGCCAGCGAGAGGACGTTGGTGATGAATTGGTCGGGGATGGCGGGGAAATCGATGGTCTGGTCGGCGGGGGCGACGATCAGGACGCCGTTGGTCCAGCCTTCCCAGTTGGCTTCGGCGATAGCGCCCGTCACGGCGTAGATGCCCGCGTTGGTGGGGGCCCAGGCGAGGCCGTCGTAGGTGATTTCCACGGCCAGTCCCGCGGGATCGGTCGTGGCGGAAACGGTGCGCGCGGTGCCGTCGTAGGTCTGCGCAAGATCGCCCAGAAAGACGCTGGCGGGCATTTTGGAAACCATGAAGACGTTGGTGACCGGCGGCGCGGCATTCCAGTTGGCGTCGCCGGCTTGCGTGGCCACGACGGCCACCCAGCCCGTGCCGGTGAAGGTCAGGTTGGTGAGGTCCGCAAGCTGCGCCGGGCCGGATTCGACCGCGAATGCGACGGCGAAACCGGAATCGGCGGTGGCGACAAGCTCCACCTCATTGGTGATCCATTGGTCGGGGATGGCGGGGAAATCGATGGTCTGGTCGGCGGGGGCCACGACGAGCGCGCCGTTGGTCCAGCCTTCCCAGTTGGCTTCGGCGATGGTGCCCGTCACGGCGTAGGTGCCCGCGTTGGTGGGGGCCCAGGCGAGGCCGTCGTAGGTGATCTCGACGGCCAATCCTTCGGGTTCGGTCGTCGCCGAAACCATGCGCGCGGTGCCGTCGTAGGTTTGGAAAAGATCGTGCAGAAATGCGGCGGCGGGCATCTTGGAGACCCGGAAGGCGTTGGTGACGGGCGGAGCCGGATTCCAGTTGTCGTCGCCGGGCTGCGAGGCCACGATGGTCACCCAGCCCGTGCCGGTGAAGGTCAGGTTGGTGAAATCGGCCAACTCCGTCGGGCCGGATTCGATCGCGAATTCGACGGCCAAACCGGAATCGGCCGTGGCGGCGAGGTTCACCGTGTTGGTGATCCACTGGTCGGGGATGGCCGGGAAATCGATGGCTTGGTCGGCGGGAGCCACGATGAGCACGTCGTTGGTCCAGCCTTCCCACAGCGCCTCGGCGATGGTGCCCGTCACGGCGTAGGTGCCGGCGTTGGTCGGCGCCCAGGCAAGACCATCGTAGGTGATCTCCACGGCCAGCCCCGCGGGATCGGTCGTGGCGGATACGATCCGCGCGGTGCCGTCGTAGGTCTGCGCAAGATCGTCCAAAACGACCGTGGCCGGCACCTTGGAGACGGTGAAAACGTTGGTGACGGGCGGGGCGGGCGCCCAGTAGGCGTCGCCGGGCTGCGAGGCCACGATCGCGACCGCGCCGGCACCGGTGAAGGTCAGGTTGGTGAGGTCCGCAATCTGGGCCGGGCCGGAATCTACCGCGAATTCAACGGCGAGTCCTGAACTAGCCACGGCGGAAAGTTCCACTTCATTGGTGGCCCATTGATCCGCGATGGGCGGGAAATCGATGGTCTGGGGATGGCGCACCCCGGTGGCGGCGAAAAGAACGTTGGTCACGGGCACCGCCGCATCGCTCTCGAAGGAGAGCGACGCGGCATAGGTGCCTTCCGCCGGCGACGCGAAGGCCACCGTGAAATTCGAGATGCCGCCCACTTCGATGACGGCCGGAATGCCCTCGATTCGGAAATGCGCGGCGTCGGATCCGTTGGTGGTCCAGGCGGAGATCGTCAGGTTGGAGGACCCCAGATTGCGGATGCCGAACACGTTGGTGGCCGTCGTTTCCAGCGCGACGCCGCCGAAATCCGATCCTTTCGCGAGGCTCGGGGGCTCGGAATCGGCGATGGGCGCCCCGTTGGTGCCGAGCACCGACAGCGCCGAAGCCGCCTGCAGGATGAACGCGCGCGGCTGGCCGTTGTACAGGCCGCTGCCGACGATCTCGTTGTACTCGTTGATGCCCGTGGCGTTGGTCAGCACCCAGCCGGTCTCGGTCGCGATCAGGTCGTTGAGGTTGCTCATGACGCCGTCGTGCCAGAGAAAGGCCTGGTTCGTGCCCGAGCTGGTGGAGGACGTGCCGACGATCCAGGCGCGGTCGTTGATGGCGCTGGCGAACGAGTTGTCGATCGGGCGATCGAGGGTCCCGAGGTCGCGCATGAGGAAGTTGGTGGAATCCAGATACCCGTTTTCCCACGTGTCGTTCGGCAGTTTCCAGGTGCCGTTGGACGGCGTGACCAGGAACGCGTGCTTGGGAGACCAATTGTTGGACACGCCCGACCAGCCGACGATTTGGCCATGGTTGTTGATCCCCTTGGCTTCGCTGTAATCGCCGTTGGAGGCGTAAACGCCCAGCGAACCCAGCGGGGTCATTTCGCCTTCATCGGCCACGCTGTTGGAGTTGGTGTCTCTCCAGACGTAGGCCCAATTGTGGCCGTTCGGGGAATACAAGAAGGTCGTGCCGCAGATGGTGCCGGAATCGTTGATTCCATAACCTTCGCAAGAACGCTTGAATCCACGGAAGGGCGGGATTTTCAGCAGGGTGTTCGTCCGCCACCAAAAGGTCGCCAGCCACAAGCCGTTGGTGAACTCTTCCGGCGCGGTGTACGACCAGCCCGTGATCTCGCCAACGTCGTTGAGGGCGGTGCCGGAACTGAGGGGGCCGCCGAACGTGCCCAGATCCTGCAGGACGTTGCTGGCGTAGAGAAACGCATGGTAGTTGGTGTCGGAGTAGTAAGCGTAACCGGTGACGTCCCCGCTGTTGTTGATGGCGGTGGCCACGCTGGAGGTGCCGCCGGGGAGAAAGCCAAGGCCGGTCAACGTGCCGCCGGCCCAGACGAAGGCCTGGGTGCGACCCGCGGCGTCCAGCGACCAGCCGACGACTTGGCTCAGATCGTTCACCCCCATGGCCACGGACTGGGTGCCGCCCAGCGTGCCGAGATCGCGGGGGTAATATTCCGGGGCGGCCGCGGCGGTCGAGATCGCCATGCCAAGACACACCACCATGGACGGAAAAGGTTTCATCATCGAACCCATCAGAGTACCGGAATGCGGCCGCAGGTCAACGGGTTCCTCCATTTTTGCGCAGACCGAAATAGCGGTGGTCGGCCGGCAGCGGGGGCGAGGTCATGACGGGCGGGGCGGCGGGCAGGTTCGTGAAGACGGTGAACCCGCCCCAGGCGGGATTGGTGCTGGCGAGGATGGAGTAGGAGACGCCGCGATTGGTGAAGGCGTGCCAGACGATGCGCCAGCCGTTGGTGCCCGGTTGGCGGGTCTGGAAATCGACTAGCAGCGGCGCATCGGCGGCATCGGTGGGATCGGATCCGATTTGGTGCTCCTGCCAGGTCAGGAAGCCGTCGCGGTCCTGATCCAAGCTGGCTTCGGCCATCCAGTGGCGGTTGGTCAGGCCGAACGATTCCAGCCAGGAAAGCGGCACAAGGCCTTCTTCGAGGGTTGGCGCAAAGACGGCGTGGAGGTCGAGGTTGCTGGACAGCGAGGGCCAGAAGAGGATGAGATTGGTGAGAACGTCGGGCAGCGGCAGGACGGGAATGGCATTGGTGCGAACGTCGGCGATGAAAGCGCCGGCTTCGGCCCTCCATTCGACGCCGAAGGAGTCGGCCGGCGCCAGCAGGAATTCGCCGGAGGGATCGGCTTCGCCAGGGCCCTCGGCGGTGACGCGCACGCGGCGGGTGACGTTGTGCAGAGCGACGGGCACGGCGATGGGCGAGGCGTGCTCGGGATCGTTGTGATGCACGAGCAGGGCATAATGGCCCGAAGCCATCGGCGGCAGCGGGGTGGTGTCGAGGGAGAGCGGAATGGCGGATGCGAACCCAGGCGGATAGTTCCAGTTGGTTGCGCCAAGACCGAGCCACCCTTCGTATTCCGAGCGCGGCGAAACGACGACGTCGTCGAGGCGCCAGCCTTCGGCGACGACGTAGGCGTCGGCGCCGAAGCGGAAGCGGATTTGGACTTTCTTGCCAGCATAGGCCGACAAATCGGCGCCGGCGGGATCCCAATCGTCGGTATCGACGAAGCAGGGCGTTTCGGGGGCGAAGGGCGAGGCGGGGTTGGACGTGACCAAGCCCGGATAGCCGCCCTCGGGCACGAGCGACTTCCACGTGCCGCCGCCGTTGTCCGAGATTTCGAGCACGCCGGAATCCCAGTAATGCTGGCCGTCGGGGCTTCGGGAATCGTCGAACTCGAACCGCGCGCGGTGCATGAAATCGAGCCGCGGCGCGCCGGCGGCCAGCCGGATCGGCGGCGTGGCGAGCGCGGCATGGGTGGAATCCCGGTAGGTCTGCGTCAGCGGCTGTCCGCAATACCACGCGAATGCCGGCGAATGGGCGTTCTGCGCGCTGAGGTGCCAATCCGCGTTGCCGTCGGGCCGCGTCCAGCCGTTCGTGCCGGCCTCCATGTCGTCGGTGAATCCGAGGGGGGCGATTTCCAGCGTCACGTCGAGCGGCTGGCTGCCGACGTTCTGGATGAAGAGGTACAGATTGGTCTGCGAGTCGCCCGGCAGCGAGGCTTCGAGGGCCTCCGGCGAAATCGAAATCCGCGCATAGGCCACGTCGACGGTCCAGGAGGCGGACTGGACGGAGAAGCCGGCGGCATCGGCGGCGGAGAGCCAATAAACGATTTGATCGCCGTCGCGGGCCGGCGAGGGGATTTGTGCCGAGAACAGATCGCCGCCGGCGTTCGTCATCGCGGCGGAACGGGCCAAGCCGCCGTTGCGGCGCCAGTGGAGAATCGCGGAGGCAACCCGATAATTGTCGGTGACGGTTGCCGCCACCGTCCAGGGGGCGGGCGTGGCGGCGGGCGAGGCCAGCGGCTCGTGGAAAACGGCGGGAAGGGTCGGGACCGATTCGTCGTCGAGCGGATCGGTGTGGTCGGCGGCTTCCAGCTCGTTTTCGTAGCCATCGCCGTCGGGGTCGCCGTAGCGGTCTTGGCCGAGACCGCCGAAGTAGCGCCACTCGAACCAATCCGGCAGGCCGTTGGCGTCGCTGTCCAGCGCGACGTCCAGATAGATGGCGGTGGCCAAACGCGGAGCGGGCATGGGGATGCCGTCGATCTGATGCCGGGAGGGCCCGCCGTTGGTGGGCCAGCGGGCGCCATCGACTTGCCAGCCGGCGAAGGTCAAGCCCCCGCCGCCGGAACCGTGGCTTTCCGGTGCGGCGAGGCTGGCGACGACGGCATGGCGGGGATGCCAGGTCGTCGCGGCGAGCGCGCCCGGGGGCGACGATTCATGGACCAGCGCGACTTGCTCCTGCCAGAGCCAGGTGATGATGGATGGCCCGGTCAGCGTGAAGTTGCAGACCGTCCCCGTGCCGACGGGGGGGACAGACCCGGCGCCTTGCCAGCCGATGCACGCCGTGCGCACGCCGTTGGTGCCGTCGCCGGGAAAACGGGCCTCGGCTTGCACCGCGACGTTGGACGGCAGGGTGTGCAAGCCGTAGGCCGGATCCACGTCGAAGTAGTTTCCGGGAATGCCGCTGACGGCCAGCGCCAGCGGGGGATTCACGTCGAATGCGTGGAGGTCGACGGGCGCGCCGGCCGGGTGGAACGTCGGCAGATCCGCCGGTCCGGCGGACAGGTAATAGAAGACGCGCGTGCCGACGGGCTGCGCCGGAATGGAGGCCGCGAACACGTTGCCGGTCGTGGCCGCCATCGCGACCGTGGCGAACGTGCCGGTGCCCGTCAGGTTCCAATGCAACTGGACGGTCGCCGGATCCAGCGTGCCGGGCGAGGTCACTGCGGCGGACACGAGATAGTCGGCGGCGGTGATCCAGGTGGTTTCCAGCGGCTCGTGGACGATCGTCGCGGGCAAGTCGAGCGCGCCGCGCAGGTAGAGGGCGTAGGGTTGCGGGCCTTGCGGCACGTTGCGGCCGGAAACGACGAGCGTCCAGCGGCCGGTCGCGGCGGCGGCGACGTCGATGCCCTCCAAATTGTTGAGCGGGTCCGGCCCGGAAAGCCCGTTGGGATACACCGCCGCGCCGGAGGGATCGCGGAGAACCAGGTCGAGATCGTTCACCAGGTTCGCCGCCGCGGAGAGGGCGGAGGGATAATCGCTGTAGGCCAGAACCGCGGCGAGCGGCGCGTTGCTGCGCACGAGGAACGCAAAGACGTTGCTGCCGCCGGTCGCCAGGGCTTCGGGACTTTCGATCAGCGCGGCGACTTGGCCGGGGAACGGGAACAGCGTGCCGGCCACGTCGATCTGGCCCCAGCCTTCGACCGGATTGGGGCGGGGGAGTTCGGGGATTTCGCGGTCTTCGCCCGGGCCGTATTGGCCGGGGGAAAGCGACCGCGCCCCGCCGGCGAGGGCGGCCTTGATCAACGCGGCGGAGGGGTTGGCGAGGCCGCGCCGTTCGACAAGATACTGGCGCACCAGCGTGGCGCACCCGGCGGCCAGCGGCGTGGCCATGCTGGTGCCGCCCATGAAGCAGTAGTTCGTGTTCGCGCCCAGCACGCCCCAGCCGACGGCGCCCGAGGCCCGCGACCGCGCGGAAACGACGTCCGTGCCGGGGGCCACGACGTCGGGCTTGGTCCGGCCGTCGGCGGCGGGCCCGCGGGAGGAGAAGGCGGCCAGACCTTGCGGGCCGCCGGCGGGGCTGGACGAAATCAAGTCGGCGTAGATCGGCGGCACGGGATAATCGTAGCGCCAGGCGCTGCCGTACGTGCGGGCCGTCATGCCGCCGCCGCCGGCGGGCCGGCCGCTTTCGGACGCGCCGACGGCCAGCACGTTCTTGGCCGACGCCGGCGCATCCAGCGAGCGCAGATCCACGACGCCGTCGTAATCGCCGTCGATGCCGTCGTTGCCGGCGGCATAGGCCACGAACTGGTCCGGATGGTCCCAGATGAATTCGTCGGTCGTCATGGCGTCGGCGGTATATTCGCCGGCGACGGCGCTGCCCCAGCTGTCGGAGTGGATGCGCGCGCCGCGGACGTAGGTCGGCGCGTAGAACTCGTTGAGATCGTCGGGCAGGTTGAGGGTGTTCGCCGCGGTCATGATGGACTGGAAGACCAGCCGCGCGCCGGGCGCCGCGCCGCGGTATTGGCCGCCCGAGGCCGCGCCGGTGCCGAGCAGGGAACCGGCGACGTGCGTGCCGTGGTAGTAGGTGTCGCTCCAATTCGTCCCGCGGCCCGTGTCGAGCACCTCGATCAGGCGGCCGGCGAAATCGGGATGCAGCGTGTTGGTGTTGCCCGTGTCGAGCCCCGTATCGGCGATGGCCACGATCTGGCCGGTGCCGTCGAGCCCGTGCTCGACTTGGACCGCCTCGACGTTGAGCCGGTCGGCGGCGCGGGCCGCGTCGTTGAGGATACGCGGCGGCTCGTGGTGTTCGATCCATTGGACTTCGGGCAGGGCCGCCAATTCCGCGGCGGCGGCGGCCGGCAGCACCGCGCGGACGAGGCCCCAGCGCTTGGCCGGCGTCGCGCGCAGGTCGGAAGCGCCCGCGGCCAACAGGTGGTCGGCCACGCCGGCGGCGTCTTCGGGCGCGAAGGTTTGCACCGTCACGGGCACGGGCAGATCGGGATGTTGCCGGGCCAAGCCGGCCAGCAGGGGCTGGATCTTGAGGTCGGGACGGTATTCCCCGGTCCACGCCACGTGCGGAAGCGCTTGCACCGCGCCGCGCCGCGCGGCCGGCAGTTCGACGAGCAGCGCGTTGTCCGGCAGATAGGATCGCACCGTGGCGCCGGCGGACGCCAACGCCGATTTCCATTCCGGTTGGATCGGGCCGTCGAACAACACCAGCCATGGAACGCCGCGCGCCGACGGGCGGGCATGGGCGGCGGCCCCGGATTCCAGGCCGGGCCGGATCGTCGCGGTGCGCAGGCGAATGGCGGGTTCGGCGGCCGGGCCGGCAGCGGGCGGCGGGGGGGACGACAACTTTTGCCGGACGGCGTGGACCGCCGGGGCGGAGCGGCGCTGGGCTTCCTCCCGGGACAGGCCCGGTGCGGAAGTCGCCGATCGCGGGCGCGGCCACAACCACAAGGCCAGTCCCAGAACACAAATTCCGGGAACCCAAATCCAGCGGATGACGGCGCGGCGGTTCATTCCAAACGACTTTTTAATAAACTATCACAACGCCGGTCGGAACGCCATGCCGCGTTTTCCGCGAAAATGCCGCTTGCCAAGCGCGCCGGGGGGGTGGTAGGGTCCGCGCGATTTTGCTTCCGGCAACTTCCGGAGGCAGCGAACCCGGAACCCCAGAATCGACATGAAAAAAGACATCCATCCCAAGTACGACGAAGCGACGATTTCCTGCGCGTGCGGCTACGTGCTCAAGACCCGTTCGACGGTCAAGAGCATGAGCATCAACACCTGCGCCGCCTGCCATCCCTATTTCACGGGCCAGGCGAAGTTCATCGACACCGAAGGCCGCGTGGATCGCTTCAACAAGCGCTACGCCAAGCAGGCGACCGCGAAGAAGTAGCTGGTCTTCGGGACGGGCCGGATCTTTCCCCTGCGGGGGAGCATCCGGCCCGTTTTGCGTACCGGCCCCGGAGAGGCAATTCCCATGGAACTGGATCCCGCCTATTTTCGCCAGGTCGCCGCCCGCGCCGAAGAGCTCGAGCAGGCCATGTCCGCGCCCGGCGCGGCAGCCAATCCCCGCACCTTCAAGGAACTCGTGCGCGAGCACCAGCGCCTGCGCGATTTGCTGAAGGCGGAGGACGACCTTCGCCGCCTCCGCCGTCTGCTGGACGACAACGCCGAGCTGCTGGCGGCTTCCGCCGCCGATCCGGAGATGGCCGAGATCGCCCAGGCGGAAAAAGCGGAACTGGAAACCGCGATTCCCCGCGCCGAACGCGCGCTGATGGCGCTGATGCTGCCCGCGGACCCCGACGACAGCCGCAACACGATCCTGGAAATCCGGGCCGGCACCGGCGGGGACGAGGCGGCCCTGTTCGCGGGCGACCTGTTCCGGATGTATTCGCGCTTCGCGGATTCCAAAGGCTGGAAAACCAGCGTCCTCGACGCGTCGTCCGCCGAACTCGGCGGCTTCAAGGAAGTCATTTTTTCCGTGGAAGGCACCGACGTCTACAAGACGCTGCGCTACGAGAGCGGCGGCCACCGCGTGCAGCGCGTGCCCGTCACCGAAGCCCAGGGCCGCGTCCACACGTCCGCCGCGACCGTGGCCGTCCTGCCCGAAGTCGAGGAAGTCAGCGAAGTGGAGATCAAGCCGGAAGAACTGCGCATCGATCTGTTCTGCGCGTCCGGCCCCGGCGGCCAGAAGGTCAACAAGACCGAGTCGGCCATCCGCATCACGCATCTGCCCACGGGCATCGTGGTGGCCTGCCAGGACGAACGCAGCCAGAACCGGAACCGCGACAAGGCCATGAAGGTCCTCGCTTCGAAGCTGCTGGACCTGCGCCGCCAGCAGGACCACGACAAGCTGGCCAGCGAACGCAAGAGCCAGATCGGTTCGGGCGATCGCAGCGAGCGCATCCGCACCTACAACTTTCCCCAGAACCGCCTGACCGACCACCGCATCAACCTGACGCTCTATTCGCTCGACCAGATCATGGAGGGCAAGCTCGCCGACGTCATCGACGCCCTGCAGTCGAAAGACGTCGAGCTGCGCCTGGCCGAGCAGATGGGCGCCGCGCGCCGATGACCGCCGCCGCCCGCAGCTGGCGGGATCTGCTGTCCGGCGGGCGCGCGCGCCTCGAACGGGCGGGCATCGACGAGGCCGAGACCAAGCTCCGCTGGGTCGCCGCGCACCTGCTCGGGTGCGGCTTGCTCGACGTCTTGCGCCGGCTCCCCGAATCGCCCGCGCCGGACCAGGCCGAACGCTTCGCCGCCGCCGCGGCGCGCCTGGCCAAGGACGAGCCGGTCCAGTACGTGATCGGCGAAACGGATTTCATGGGGCTGACGATCCGCTGCGACGCCCGCGCGCTGGTGCCGCGGCCCGAGACCGAAATCCTGGTCGCCTGCGCCGAAGAATTCCTGCGCGGCCGCGCGCGGCCGGTCGTCGTGGACGTCTGCACCGGCACCGGCTGCATCGCCTGTGCCCTGGCCCTGCGCGCGCCCGGAGCGCGGGTCGTCGCCACCGAGCTCAGTCCCGCGGCGCTGGATCTGGCCCGGGAGAACGCCCGCGCCTTGGGCGCGGCGGCGGAGTTCCGGCAAACCGATCTTCTGGCCGGCCTGCCGGAGGCCGGCGCGGACCTCGTCGTGTCCAATCCGCCCTACGTGGCCACCGCGGAAATCGCGCGTCTGGACCGCACGGTGCGCGACTTCGAGCCGCACCTCGCGCTGGACGGCGGCTCGGACGGCTTGCGGACGATTTCGCGGCTTGTCGCGGAAGCCGTGCACGTGCTTAAATCCGGTGGTATGTTGATGCTGGAAATCGGCGATGACCAGGCCGATGCCGTTACGGAGATTTTGTGCAGAACGACCCCACTCCAATTCATGGGCCTTCGGTCCGATTGCGCCGGACGGGCGCGCGTCGCGCTAGCGAGCCGCCGCGCCCGCTGAGCGCCTTCGGGAGCCAGGCGCCGTCGCCCAAAAGCAAGAATGTCTACGTCGCCCTGATGGTCGTGCTGGTGATCGCCGGCTTTTTCCTGCAGTTGAACTGGATGCAGCGCGCCAAGGAAAACGCGGAAATCCCGCCCGACGGCTTCGCCGCGAAGCTCGGCCAATGGATGCTCCACCAGAAAGGGGCGGGGGAGAGCGCCGCGCCCGGCGCGCCGGGCGTCGAGAACATCGAATGCGACCGGTGTTTCGGCACCGGCGGCGTGCTCTCGTCGGACAGCAAGCGGGAAATCTGCCCCATCTGTCTGGGCGTGGGTTCGCGCCTCATCCGGCGGCTCGACCCGAACGACGTCAAGTGCCCGGCCTGCGGCGGCATGGGGCGCATGGTCTTGCCCGACTCCGGAGTCGTCGGCACGTGCCCCCGGTGTGAAGGCCGTGGGCTGATCCAGCGCGGCGGCGGAACCGCGGCCGCGGCGGAATAAGCCCATGTTCGATCGTCTTTCGAACCGCCTCCAATCGGTCTTCCGCCAACTGCGCGGCCCGGGCCGGATTTCGGAGCAGAACGTGCAGGACGCCCTGCGCGAGGTGCGGATGGCTTTGCTCGAAGCCGACGTCCACTACGCCACGGCCAAGGATTTCATCGCGCGCGTCAAGGCGAAGAGCCTCGGCGCCGAGGTGCTCGCCGGCGTTTCCCCCGGCCAGCAGATCGTCAAGGCCATCCACGACGAGCTGGTGGCGCTGCTCGGCGGACGGCAAACGGATTTCAACCTGACGGCCATCCCGGCGGAGGTCATGTTGCTGGGCCTGCACGGCTCCGGCAAGACCACCACGTGCGGCAAGCTGGCCCGCCAATGGAAGCAAAAGGGCAAGAAGGTTCTGCTGGTGGCGTGCGACGTCCGCCGGCCCGCCGCCGTGGATCAACTCGAGGTGCTCGCGAACCAGGCGGGAGCGGGAATCGTCAAGCCCGAACCCGGCGAAAGCGTGCCGGATCTCGGCCGCCGCGCCTTCACCTTCGCCCGCAAGAATTTCTACGACGTCGTGCTCTACGACACCGGCGGGCGGTTCCAGATCGACGACGACCTGGTCGGCGAGCTGAAGGCGCTGCGGGAAGCCGTCGAGCCCCAGAACGTCGTCCTGGTGCTCGACGCCGCCATCGGGCAGGAGTCGGTCAACGTCGCCAAGACGTTCCACGACGCCGTCGGCCTGACGGGCCTGATCCTGACCAAGCTCGACGGCGACGCCCGCGGCGGCGCCGCGCTCTCGGTCGTGTCCGTCGTCGGCTGTCCGATCCTGCGGGTCGGCGTCGGCGAACGCCCGGAAGATCTCGAGTCCTTCCATCCCGACCGGATGGCGTCGCGCATCCTCGGCATGGGCGACGTGGTTGGCCTCGTGGAAAAGGTCCAGGAAACGCTGGACGTGGGCGAGGCCGAACGGATGCAGGAAAAGCTCAAGCGCAAGCAGGGGCTCGACCTCGAGGATTTCCTCGCCCAGATGCGCCAGATGAAGAAGATGGGCTCGCTGGGCAAGCTTCTGGAAATGATGCCCGGCGCGGGCGCCTTGGGCGCCGACGTGCGCCAGCGCATCGAAAACGATTCCGGCGGCCAGATGAAGAAATCCGAGGCCATCGTCCTGAGCATGACCCCGCGGGAGCGGCGCCATCCGGATCTGCTCGACGCCAGCCGGCGGCGGCGCATCGCGCGCGGGGCGGGCGTGCAGGTCAGCGACGTCAACGAACTCCTGCGCGGCTTCCGCCAGGCCCAGCAGCTGGCCAAGAAAATGAAACAGATGCAAAAAAGGTTGCCTCGGGGGGGGCTTTTCCGGTAGAACCCACGCCGATTTGACGGAACCCCGGGTCCTCAACATGGTTTGGCCGCGCCCGGGAGCGGCACTTACCCGAACAACACAGGATACAACATGGTCAAGATTCGTCTCCGCAGAATGGGCGCCAACAAGAAACCCTTCTTCCGCATCGTCGCGACGGACATCCGCAGCGCGAACGCCGGCAACTTCCTCGAAGAACTCGGCTGGTACCAGCCCGGCAAGAAAGCCGGCGAGAATTACCAGCTCGACTTGGCCAAGGCCGAGGCGTGGATCGCCAAGGGCGCCCAGCCCAGCGAAACCGTCGCCGTGCTGCTCAAGAAGAGCCGCAAGGCCGCCCAGTAGCCGCCGTTCCTCGCTTCCCCCCTCCGCACTCCCCATCTTCTCGAGGATTCCCCATGAAAGAACTCATCGAATACGTCGTCAAGGCCCTGGTCGACCATCCCGACGATCTCCGCATCGCGGAGATCGAGGGCGAACGCACCATCGTGTACGAACTGCGCTGCCATCCCGAGGACGTCGGCAAAGTCATCGGCAAGAGCGGCAAGACCGTCGGCGCGATCCGCACGCTGCTGAGCACGGTCGCCGCGCGGCAGAACAAGCGCGCCATGCTCGAAGTCGTCGAGTAGGACGCTCCGGTCCCATGGCGGACGCTCCGCTGCAGATCGATATCGTCACCATTTTCCCCCGGATGCTCGACGGCATACTGGGGGAAAGCATTTTGAAGCGCGCGCAGGAAGCCGGTCTCGTCCGGATCCGCTGCGTGAATCTCCGCGACTTCGCCACGGGCGCGCATCTCACCACCGACGACCGGCCCTACGGCGGCGGCCCCGGCATGGTGATGAAGCCCGAGCCGGTGTTCAAGGCCGTGGACGCCCTGCGCCGGCCCGAGAGCAAGGTGATCCTGATGACGCCCCAGGGCGAGCCCTTCAAGCAGGCCACGGCCATGGCCCTGTCGCAGGAAAAGCACCTGATCATCCTCTGCGGCCACTACGAAGGCGTGGACGAGCGGATCCGCGAAGCTCTCGCGGACCTGGAAATCTCCATCGGCGACTACGTGCTGACCAACGGCGTGATTTCCGCCGCGATCGTCGTGGATGCCGTCGTGCGGCTCCTGCCCGGCGCGCTGGGCGGGGAAGGGGCGGCCGACGACGAATCCTTCACCACCGGCCTGCTCGAATACCCCCAGTACACCCGCCCGCCCGTCTACCGCGGCCTGGCCATTCCCGAAATCCTGACCAGCGGCAACCACGCGGAAATCGCCAAATGGCGCCGCGCGCAGGCCATCGCGCGGACGCAAGCCCGCCGGCCCGACCTGCCGCTGCCGCCCCCGCCGCCGGAAAAGAAGAAAAAACGGCGCTAGGGCTGTTTTCAGAATACCGTAGCCGCTCGAAGTCG
>DDWR01000042.1:0-12041 GCA_002347655.1 Verrucomicrobia bacterium UBA2281
TCCGTATGGCCGGGCGGATTTTCGCTCGGTTCAATCTGGACGTCGCTTCGGGCGATCCGGTTCTGGAGCCAATCCAAAGAGTTCGGGGCGGCGACTGGCTCGCTTTTGCCGGGCTGGGTTCGGTTCCGTTTCCGATGATATCCAAGGAACAGCAATTCGCCGAGAAACTGCACGCCTATACCTTGCCCCGCAACGGCCGGTCCAACACGCGGGTCAGGGATTTGGTGGATATGTTCTTGCTGGTGCGGACGGGGATGGATGCCCAGATGGTTCGAGACGCCGTTCAAGCGGTCTTTAAGCGGCGGGGTACGCATCTGCCGCCGAATCATTTTCCTGCGCCACCCGCCGATTGGACCGTGCCTTCGGCGCGCTAGCCAAAGAATGCGGCTTGGATGTCGATGCCGAGGAGGCTTGTAAGGCGATCGCCGCCTTTTGCGATGCCGGCCGGATTGTTTGAGGTCGCTCCGGGAATGTAATCTGCGGAGCATGAGGTTGTCGCACGGCCAATTCGGTCGCCAGCCGTCGGCGAGCAGTCCATGCGGATTATGAATCCAGCTTTATCCCCAGAATATCCCCGTTGGGTCCGATTCGATTTCGCGGAGAATTTTCACGAAGTCCGGCGTTGGGGGCAGCGGATCGTAGACGTGCCACTTTCCGTGTTGGTCTCTGAAATATAGCGTCCAGACGCCGCTGGATTTGTTGTATCTGACCCTGACCACGTCGGATTGAGCCCAAATGGACGGTTCTTTCCAATGAGGCCGCTGCTCGAACAGGGTGATGGCCATTCCTTTAGCAACGTAGCCGATGCGAACCTTGTCGCGGGCATGCGGGGGCACCAGATCCACGACGTAGCGGTCGAGATGGGCTTCGGCTTCCAGCCGGACGTTTTCGGGCATGGGCATGGTGCGCTCCGTGTTTTGAACTACGGTATGCCGTGGCCCGGAAAGAGGTCAAGCGGCGAAGAGCCGGAAACGGAAAAGAAGGCTTGTTGAACGGAGCGAAACTTTCCAAAGTGCGCGCATGAAATCGTTCCGGAAAGAGCTGTGGCTGGAGGTGCCCGCGCGGCGCGGCTACGTCAACCTGACCCCCGAGGTGGCGCAGGCCGTGCGCGCCAGCGGCGTCCGCGAGGGCCTGTGCCTCGTCAACGCCATGCACATCACCGCCAGCGTCTTCGTCAACGACGACGAGAGCGGCCTGCACCGCGACTTCGAGCGCTGGCTCGAAACCCTCGCGCCGGAAAAGCCCCACGCGCAGTACGACCACAACCGCACCGGCGAGGACAACGGCGACGCCCACCTCAAGCGCTCCGTCATGGGCCGCGAGGTCGTCGTGGCCGTCACCGCCGGCGCCCTCGACCTCGGCCCCTGGGAACAAATTTTCTACGGCGAATTCGATGGCCTGCGCCGCAAGCGCGTCCTGATCAAGATCATCGGAGAGTGATGAAAAAAGACCGCAAGGAAATCGAGATCCTGGCGCGCGGCGCCTGCGTGCAGGCCGGGAAGATCCTCGTCTGCCGCAACCGCAAGCACGGGAACGTCTATCTGCCCGGGGGGCACGTCGACTGGGGCGAGGATTCGAAGCATGCCCTCGCGCGCGAATGGCGCGAGGAGCTCGGCGTGCCGGGCCGGGTCGGCCGGTTCCTCGGCGTCGTCGAGCAGATCTACCAGGCCCGCAGCGGCCGCACCTGCGAAATCTCGCTGATCTTCGAAGTCCGCTGTCCGAAGATTTCGGCGAAGCAGCACCCGCCGTCCGCCGAAGACCATCTCGAATTCGAGTGGGTGCCGCTGGAGAAATTGGCGCAGTCCGGGTTGTTGCCCCGCGCCATGGCCAAGCAGGTGCCGGTTTGGTGCGCGGCGCCGGCCGCCGCGGCGGATCGCTGGCGCGGCTTTTCGCGCTGAAAACCGCGCCGCCGCAAAGTTCTTACGTTCGACGTAAAAATCGGCGGCAAATTTTACGTACTACGTAAAATCGGGGGCGGGGGCGGCGCGGACGAGGGTGGAGTCGGCCAGCGGGGCCAGGCTTGCGAGGCGCAGGACCTGGCCGCGTTCGAGGTGGCGGAGGGTCTTGCGGCCGGCGAGGTCGAAATCGCGGTGCAGGAGCTGGAGGCGGTGGACTTGGCCGTCGGCGCAGCAGGCCGGGCACAGGGTCTGGCCCTTGGCGTGGCTGGGGGAACCCACGACGCGCGCGCGGAGCGTTTCGGCCGGCGCGGGCGCGGCATTGGTCAGCGCGAGGAACGCGAAAGCTAGATGGCGCAGGTCGCGGTGCAACGCGGAATTGAGGATCTGGAGTGCCTGCGAAATCTTCCAGGTGCGGACGTCGTGGCAGGGCTCGCCGAGCGGGCAGGCCTGTTCGTGGGGGCACGGCGCCAGGACGTGCAGCTTGAGATCGCCGAGGGCGTGGGCGCGCAGCTGGCGCATGTAGTCGCCGGCGTCGTGGACCAGCGGTTCGCAGACGATCAGGCGGCCGCCGGGGGCGAGAACGCGCGCGGCGCGGGCCAGGAGCGCGCGGCGGACGTCGGGCGCGAGTTCGTTGAGGACATAGTGCAGCAGGACGACGTCGTACTTGTCCGCGCCGGGGGCGAATTCCTCGAGGGGCGCGCAGTTCGTGCGGAGCGTGGCGTCGGGCCAGCGGGCGTTGCGCAGATCGGTGAACAGGTCGTGCAGGCAGCGCAAAGCGGGGCGGGCATGGTCCCAGGCGGTCAGCGCGACGGGCCGCCGGCCGAGGTGGTCGAGCAGCGCCCACGCCGCGGCGCCGGTGCCGGCGCCCAGATCGAGCACGCGCAGCGGCTGCGCGGTTTCGGGGAAGGGCGGCAGTTCGGCGAGGATATGGGCGATGCGCGCGTGGGTCTGGGGCGCGAAGAAGAGCGAGTAGGCGGCGCAGGCGCGCGTGTCGCGCAGGTAGGGCCCCGCGGCCCCTTCGGCGGGGCGCGCGACGGTAAAGCGGTCGGCCAGGCGGCGGATGTCCGGCAGCAGCCGGTGCAGGGCGTCGCGGGGGGCGCCGCCGCGGGTCTCGGCCTGGGCGACGGTCAGCCAATGGGTTTCGAGCGCGGCGGGATATTCGATGGCAGACATGTTAGCGGCTCCGGTGGGCGAGGAAGTGCTGGTAGCCGCCGGCCTGGAGGGGGACGGCGGGGCCGCCGGGGAAATGGAGGCAGCGGCGTTTCGGGTCGGCGAGAATTTCGCCGATGCAGACGGCGGAAAGTTTCGGGAAGGCCCGCTGCCAGGCGGCGGCGAAGCGGGCGCGGTTTTTCGGGGCGACGGTGAAGAGCAGTTCGAAGTCTTCGCCGTCGCAGAGGGCGTGGTGCAGGGGCTGCTTGGTTTTGCGCGCGGCGCGGGAGAGGGGGATGGCGGCGGCTTCGAGGCGCACGCCGCGCTTGGAGGCGTCGAGCAGGCGCGGCAAGTCGGCGGCGAGGCCGTCGGAGAGATCCATCATCGCCGTGGCGAATTTCCGTTCGGCGAGGAACCGGCCGGCTTCGAGGCGCGGCTCGAAGGTCAGGTGGTGGCGGCAGCCGGGGAGGTAGGCGCCGCCGAGGGCGCCGGTGACGTAGACGAGATCGCCGGCGCGCGCGCCGGAGCGCAGGACGGCGGCGCCGCGCGGGATGCGGCCGACGCCGGTGATATGCAGTTCGAGCGTATCGCCCTCGGCGGTGTCGCCGCCGAGGATGGCGAGGTTCCATTTTTTTGCCGCCGCGATCATCCCCGCGTAGAGGCCGCGGATGCGGGCGAGGGGCGTGGCCGCGGGCGCGACGAGATCGACGAGGATCCACAGGGGGGTGCCGCCCATTGCGGCCACGTCGGAAACGGCGCGCGCGATGGCCTTGCGGCCGACGAGGCGCGCGGAGGTTTCCGGCAGGAAATGGCGGCGCTCGATGACGGGATCGGTCGTGAACAGCCAATCGTGCGGCGCACCGGCCACGCGCACGACGGCGCAGTCGTCGCCGGGGCCCACGGCCACGTCGGGGCGCTGGGGCAGGAGCGGCAGGATGCCGCGGAGCAGGCCGTTTTCGCCGATGTCGCGCAGGGTTTTCATGGGACCTGATTCACCCACGGGGCAAGCCCGTGGGGGTCTGGGCGGTCCAGCGGGCGTAGATGGAGAGGGGGAGGAGGCGGTCGGGGGCGGAGGAATGGGGCAGGGCGAGTTCGCCGACGTCGATCTGGCCGCCGTAGGGCTTCATCAGATCGGCGACGAGGTTGCGGAGCATGAGGGCGGAGGCTTCGACATTGTAGGTGGTCAGCAGCAGCAGGCGCGGCTGCTCGGAGAAAGCTTCGCGGCAGAGTTCGAGCAGTTCAGGCAGTTGGCGTTCGACTTTCCAGACGTTGCCGTCGGGGCCGCGGCCGAAGGCGGGCGGATCGAGCAGGATGCCGTCGTAGCGGGAGCCGCGCTTGATTTCGCGGCGGACGTATTTGACGGCGTCCTCGACGATCCAGCGGATGGGCTTGTCGTCGAGCCGGGAGGCGGCTTGGTTTTCGCGCGCCCAGGCGGTGGCGGGCTTGGAAGCATCGACGTGGGTAGGCTGCCAGCCGGCGGCGGCGCCGACGAGCGTGGCCGCGCCGGTGTAGCCGAAGAGATTGAGCAGGCGCGCGCCGGGTGCGGCGGTCTGCCGGATCGCCTCCCAGTGGGGCGATTGTTCGGGAAAGACGCCGAGATGCTTGCTGGTGTCGGAAATGCGGGCGAGGAACGTCAGGTCGCCATAGCGGAGTTTCCATTCGCGGGGGCAGCCGGGGCGCAGGTCCCAGCCGTCGTCTTCGTCGTGGACGGCTTGGGCTTTGTCCCATTCCGCCGCCGGCAGATTCGGTTCCCACCAGGCCTTGGGTTCGCCGCGGATGACGGTGACGCCGCCGAAGCGTTCGAGCTTGCAGCGGCGGCCGGAATCGATCAGCTCGTAGTCGGGGAATCCGCCGAGGGCGGTGCGGATGGACGGGGCCTCAGGCATCGGACTCCTCGTCGGAGGCGCCGAACGAGGGCCGGCAGATGCCGCGCTTGGCGTGGTCGAGGAAGTCCGCGAATTCGGCGGCGAAGGGATTGGCGGCGTCGGCGCGGAGGCGTTCCTTGGCCTGCGCGACGTTGAGCCCGGCGCGATAGACGACGTTGAACGCCTGCTTGATCTGGGCGCGCTCGGGGGCACCGAAGCCGTTGCGGCGCAGGCCGACGAGGTTGAGGCCGGCGACGAAGCTGTTGCGGCTGCTGGGCGCGATGCAGAAGGGCGGCAGATCCTTGCCGATGAAAGCGCCGGAGCCGACCATGGCGAGGCGGCCGATATGGCAGAACTGGTGCACGCCGACGTTGCCGCCGATGAAGCAGCGCGGGCCGACGACGACGTAGCCGCCGAGCGCGGCGGTGTTGGCCATGACGACGTGGTCGCCGACCTCGCAGTTGTGGGCGGCGTGGGAGTTGGCCATCATGAACACGTGGTTGCCGATGCGCGTGGTCGTGCCGGGCTTCGTGCCGCGGTGGATCGTGACGCTTTCGCGGAAGGTGCAGTCGTCGCCGACGACGACGTAGGAGGGTTCGCCGCCGAACGACAGGTCCTGGGGCAGGTCGCCGATGACGGCGCAGGAGTGCACCTTGCAGCGCGCGCCGAGGGTCGTGTGGCCGAGAACGACGGCGTGGGGCGCCAGCACGCAGCCGTCGCCGAGGCGGACCGTGGCCGCGACGTAGGCGTAGGGGCCGATCTGGACGCCGGCGCCGAGCTGGGCGCCGGGTTCGACAATGGCGGTGGGATGGATCATGGGGAAATCTCCGGATGCATTTCAGTTCATCCTAGCGCAGGGGGGTGGGGCGCCGCAATGCGGAAGAGCGGCTCCGGCGTTTACAGGCCGGCAAAAATCGGGCATAAACGGAATCGCGGGCGCGCCCGCAGGCAAGGAGCGAGGCATGATGCGGATGTTGGTGGTGGTCCAGACGGCGATTTCGCTGGGGGTGGGCGAACAGGTGTTCCTGACGGGCAGTTCGGACGAACTGGGCCGCTGGGACGTGCGCGCCGTGCCCATGACGCGCACGGACGACCGGCGCTGGGAGGCGACGGTGGAACTGCGCTCGGCGGATCCGGTGGAATTCAAGGTCACGCGCGGCAGTTGGGAGACGGAAGAAGTGGATGCGCAGGGGAAGCTCATGGCCAACCACGTACTGCGGCCGGCCGAGGCCAATACGGCGGAAATCCGCGTGGTCGGCTGGAAGGACGAGCGGCTGGCCAAGGTGAAGAGCGGCATCACGGGGGACTACCAGCGGTTGCCGCAGGTCCATTCGCAATTCCTGGACCACGACCGCGACGTGATCGTGTGGTTCCCGCCGGGCTACGACGCGCGGCCGACGAAACGCTATCCGGTGCTCTACATGCACGACGGCCGGCAGGTGTTCGATCCGGCGACGTCCACCTGGGGCAAGGACTGGCAGGTGGACGAACTGGCGCAGGAGATGATCCTCAACGGCGAACTGGAGCCGTTCATCGTGGTGGCGGTGGACTGCTCCGAGGCCCGGCGCGAGGAATACTCGCCGGGGAGCAAGGGCGACGACTACCTGCGGTTCCTGCTGGAGGAACTCAAGCCCCGGGTGGACGCGACGTGGCGGACGGAAGCCGACCGCACGGCGATCGCGGGCGCGAGCATGGGCGGGTTGATTTCGTTCTACGCGGCGTGGAAGCGGCCGGACGTCTTTTTCGGCGCGGCGTGCCTGTCGTCGGCGTTCGTGGAACGCTACGGCCACGACTGTTTCGGGATGGTGGAAGCGGCGCGCGGGAATTTGCCCGATCTGCGGCTGTTCCTGTCGTGCGGCGGCGCGCCGGGGCTCGAGGCGGAACTGCTGGACGGGACGCTCAAGATGGCGAACCTGCTGAAGGGCGTGGGCTATCCGGAGAAGAATCTCACGGTGCGCATCGAAAGCTGGGCGGAACACAACGAAGAAGCCTGGGCGCGCATGACGCCGCACTGGCTGCGGTTCCTGTTCGGCCGGCCGCAGATTCCGGAGGACGAGCCCGCCGCGACCTGGGAGCGGGAATGAGCGCGCGCCGCCGGGGGGTCTGGGCGGCGGTCCTGCTGGCCGCGGGCGCGGCCGGCGCCGCGCCGGTTTTGATCGACCACCGCGACGTCGACGTGGCCCGGTGGTCGCTGCCGCAGATCGAGCGGGCGAAGGAATCCCTCCATATCGCCTACGGGCACACCTCGCACGGCAGCCAGCTGACGGACGGCATGGGCGGTCTGGTGGGATTCGCCAACGGCGGCGGCAAGGGCCTGGCGTTGCCGGAAAACGCCTTCGCCTGGAACAACGGCGGCAGCGGCGGCGCGCTCGACCTCCACGACTACGCGCTGTGCAACGACGTGGGCTACTATCCCGACTGGGTCGTCTGCACCAGCAACTACCTGGACGATCCCGCGAACGCGGACGTGAACGTGGTCATTTGGTCGTGGTGCGGACAGATGGACGACAAGTACGCGGCGGGCACGCTGACGAACGAATATCTGGCGCCGATGGCCGCGTTCGAGCGCGATTATCCGCACGTGGCGTTCGTCTACATGACGGGGCACGTGGACATCTGGGACGACGCGAACAACAAGGCCGCGTGCGAGGCCATTCGAAATTGGTGTTCGGTCAGCAACCGGATCCTCTACGATTTCAACGATATCGAGCACCACGACCCCGACGGCACGTACTACGAGTTCGTGAGCGACGACTGTTCCGTCTATGCCGGCGCGGGCGGCGCGGCCATCGGCAACTGGGCCACGGAATGGCAGGCTGCCCACGTGCAAAACGTCGATTGGTACGACTGCGGCTCGGCGCACAGCCAGCCGCTGAACGCGAACCTCAAGGCCTACGCGGCCTGGGCGCTGTGGTGCCGGCTGGGCGCGGACCGCGACCGCGACGGGATCGCCGACGTCTGGGAAGAGCGCCACGGCGGAAGCGACCGCTTCGGCGGCGGCACGAACGACTACGACCACGACGGCGCGACCGACTGGGAGGAATACGTCCAGGACAGCGCGCCGACCAACGCAAGCCCGCGGTTCCGGATCGCCGGGATCGCGCCCACGAACGTCCCGGCGCTGGAATTCGCGACCGCGACGGGGCGGGTGTATGCGCTGAAAGCCTGCGCCGACCTCGTCGCCGGGGACTGGGTGCCCATCACGAATCGGCCGGGGACGGGCGCGGCGATGACGCTGGAGGACGGGTCGGATTTCGAAGGATTCCGCGCCTACCGCGTCGGCGTGTCGGTGCCGGACTGATCCGCGTCTTTAGAGCGTTTCCACTTTTTCTAGCCATGGCCTTCCCTTGTAGGGGCCGAGCTTGCTCGGACCATGTTCGCCAAGCGGTCGCAGCAAGCTGCGCCCCTACATTCCAACTCCGGGTGAGCGGCTAGATCATTTATGGATCGGCTCTAGGGCAGGACGACGACGGGGAGATCCTTGCGCACCGCGCGCACGAGCTTGAGCGCGTCCCAGTTCGTCAGGCGGAAGCAGCCGTGCGATTCGGTCTTGCTGATGTCCTCGGGCGCGGGGCTGCCGTGGATGCCGTAGCCGGGGCGGTCGAGGCCGATCCAGGCCAGGCCGACGGGATTGTTGGGGCCCGGCGGGATGCGCAGCTTCTTGCCGATGGCCGCGGCTTCGGGGTCTTCGGCGAACAACTCCGGATCGAAAGTGTACTCCGGATTCTCGGCCCAGAGCACCACGTGCAGGGTTTCGCCGGCGGGCCGCTTCGCCTTGTCGGCCGCAATGGAACAAGGAAAGTGGGCGACCAGTTTTCCGGCGGCGTCGTAGGCGCGCAACGTGCGCGCTTCGAGGCGGATTTCGATCTTGGACAGCGGCGGGAGCGGTTTGGCGGCGACGTCGGGAACCGCGATGATCGTGCCGACGGGCGGATTGGGCCAGTCCACGTCCGGATTCAGGCGGCGCAGGGTGGCGCGGTAGACGTGGAATTTTTCGGCAACCATTTCTTCGATCGTGGCATAGCCCATGCGGTCCAGCCGGGAGCGCTCGACCCATGCAGCCGGATGCGGCCGCCGCGCGGCGTGGTCGGCGGCCGCGACGGCATAGGTGGTCATGACGCCGTCGGGATCGCCCAGTTTGGCCATGACGTCGTCGTCGATTTGGCCGGTGGCCGGCCGCTTGTGCTTCTTTTGCCAGGCGGCGAGGGCCTTTTCGCTCTTGGGCCCCCAGCGGCCGTCGATGCCGCCGGTCGAGAAGTTTTCCCGGTCGAGCCGGACCTGGATGGCGAAGGCGACGTCGACGGCCACGGCCGGCTCGGCGGGCGGCGCGACGACGGGCGGCGGCGGGAGGGGGCGCGCAATGGGCGGCGGCGGTTGAAGCGTCGGCGGCGGAGCCGGCGGGGGCGTTGGGCGCGGTTCGACCGGCACGTGGACGCAGCCGACGAGGCCGAGCAATACGACGAGGCCGAAGAGCGGAGTTCGCGACCGGGCTTTGTTGCGCATGCGCGCAATATGGCCGAGGCGGAAGCCTAAGGCAATCGCAAAGCGGGTTTGGCCAGCAAATGGGCCAGCAAGTCGTCCAGCAGGCGATGGAGCGCGGCGTAGCGCGCCGGCGGGGCGGCCAACATGTCCGTTGCGGTTTGGACGAACGGCCCCGGAATCATCTCCGCGCGGGCGTTTGCGACGAGCGCGCCGGCGGATTCGGGCGTGGTTTCGAGGTGGAACTGCAGGCCGATGGCGCGGCCGATCTGGAACGCCTGGTTTTCGCAGGCTTGGCTGCGGGCCAGATGGACCGCGCCGGACGGCAGATCGAAGGTCTCCCCGTGCCAATGGAAGACCTCGGCCGTCGCGGGAAATCGGAAGGCAGCTGGATCGCGGACCGGGAGGCCTTCGACGGGGAACCAACCGATTTCCTTTTCGCGGTTGGAAAACACGCGCGCGCCCAGGGCGCTGGCGAGCAGTTGCGCGCCGAGGCAGATGCCGAGGAACGGCTTGCCCGCCGCGACGTGGCGGCGGATGAATTCCTTTTCCGGCGCGAGCCACGGCAGCGCCGCTTCGTCGTTGACGCTCATGGGGCCGCCCAGCGCGACGAGAACATCGACTTCGGCGGGGGCGGGCAGGGGCTCGTTCGCGAAGAACCGCGTGGCGGCGATTTCGCACCTGCGCTTGCGGAAAGCCGGTTCGAGCGCGCCGAGGCCTTCGAAGGGCACGTGCTGGAAAACGCGGACGCGCATCGCCGCGTCAGGACCGATCAAGGCCTTGGCGCAGGTCCTGGATCTTGGCCGCCATGCGCGCGGGGAGATCAGGGGCGGCGGGGGCTTGGCCGACGACGTTGCAGAGGGTGGAGCCGACGATGACGCCGTCGGCCATGGGGGCGAGCTTCTGGGCGTCGGCGCCGTTGCGGATGCCGAAGCCGAGGCAGACGGGCAGGGGGCTGACGGCTTTGACTTCGGCGGCGTGTTGGCGGATCGCCTCGTAATCCAAGCCGCCTTCGCCGGTGGTGCCGGCCTTGGTGACGAGATAGAGGAAGCCGCCGGTTTCCCGCGCGATCGTTTTCACGCGGTCGGGCCGCGTGGTAGGGGCGACGAGAAAGACGATCTGGATGTCGGTGCCTTGGAGGGCGGCCTTCAACGGGCCGGCTTCTTCGGGTGGCAAATCGACGACGAGGAGACCATCGACGCCGGCGGCGTGCGCGGCTTTGGCGAGGCGATCGAGGCCGTATTTGAAGAGAGGATTGTAATAACCGAAGAGCATGATCGGAATTTCGGACTCCCGCCGCAGGCGGGCGGCGAAGTCGAGGGTCTTGGTCAACGTCATGCCGGCCTTGAGCGCGCGCTGGGAGGCTTCCTGGATGACCGGGCCGTCGGCGGTGGGGTCTGAGAACGGCACGCCGAGTTCGAGGACGTCGATGCCGGCGCCGCAGGCGGCGCGGAGGATTTCGAAGCTGGTCTCCGGATTCGGGTCGCCGGCGGTGAGGTAGCCGACGAGGGCTTTGCGCTGGGCGGAGGCGAGATTCTGGAACGTGGCGGCGATGCGGTTCATGGCTTGCTGTAGGGGTCAGGGTTCAGAGGTCAGAGTTCAGGGGGGCGGAAGATCGGCAGTTTTCCACACCGTGGAAAAAGTTTTCCATTGCGTGGAAAAATCGCGGAAAAGTTTTCCATTGCGTGGAAAATCCGGGCTGGGGTAGGGCGAACCGTCCCGGTGAGCCGAAATCCCGGCTCGGCGGGGACGCCTCGCCCTACCTTGAAACAGCCGACTCATTTGGCGCCTCGTTGCTTGAGGTAGGCCGTGACGTGGTCGAGGTCCTTGTCGCCGCGGCCGGAGAGGTTGACGAGGATATTTTGCGCCGCGGGGCGTTTTTTTGCCTCGCGCAGGCCGACGGCGAGCGCATGGGAACTTTCAAGGGCGGGGATGATGCCCTCGTATTGGCAGAGCATCTGGAAGGCGGCGATGGCCTCCGTGTCGGTGACGCCTTCGTAGCGCACGCGCTTGAGATCGTGGAGCAGGGCGTGTTCGGGGCCGACGCCGGGGTAGTCGAGGCCGGCGGAGATGGACCAGGCTTCGTGGATCTGGCCTTCGTCGCTTTGCAGGAGATAGGTCAGGGCGCCGTGGAGTTCGCCGGGCGAGCCGCCGCAGAGCGAGGCCGCGTGGCGGGGCGTGTCGAGGCCGTCGCCGGCGGCCTCGGCGCCGATCATTTCGCAGGGATCGTCGAGGAAGGGATAGAACAGGCCCATGGCGTTCGAGCCGCCGCCGACGCAGGCGACGAGCAGGTCGGGGAGCTCCCCGCATTTTTCGAGGAACTGCGCGCGGGCTTCGTCGCCGATGACGCGCTGGAAGTCGCGGACCATTTCGGGATAGGGGTGCGGGCCGGAGACGGTGCCGATGACGTAGAAGGTGTCCGCGCTGGCGCCGGACCAGTAGCGGAGGGCTTCGTTCATCGCGTCCTTGAGCGTGGAGGTGCCCGAGACGACGGGGACGACCTGCGCGCCGAGGAGTTCCATGCGGCGGACGTTGGGCGCCTGGCGGCGGATGTCCTCCGCGCCCATGAAGACCTTGCAGTCGAAGCCGAAGCGGGCGGCGATGGTGGCGGTGGCGACGCCGTGCTGGCCGGCGCCGGTCTCGGCGATGA
>DDWR01000042.1:12052-16846 GCA_002347655.1 Verrucomicrobia bacterium UBA2281
TTGATCTTGTGCGCGCCGGTGTGGGTGCAGTCCTCGCGCTTCAGCCAGAGGCGCGCGCCGCCCAGATGGTCGGAAAGACGCTCGGCGAAGTCCAGCGGCGTGGGCCGACCGGCGTAGTCGCGCAGCATGGCGCGGAACTCGGCCATGAAAGCGGGATCGTTTTTGGCCGATTTCCACGCGGCCTCGACGTCGAGCAGGGCGGTCATGAGGGTTTCGCCGACGAAACGGCCGCCGTAGGGGCCGAAGTGGCCGGAAGAATCCGGATAGCGACCAATCAGTTTATTCATGGGGCAGGGTGGAAGATGGAGGGTTGGGAAGGAAGAAAGAATGTTCAATGTCCAATATCCAATCTTCAATNNATTGAAGATTGTTTATTGAATATTGAAAATTGAGTTCTCATTTTACACTTTCCGGATCACCTTGCTGATCCGGGCATGCGCTTCGCGCAGGAGGGCTTCGGTGGTGGGCCAGTCGATGCAGGCGTCGGTGATGGAGCAGCGGGGATTGAGGAGAGCGGGGTTGGCCTGCATGGGCTGGTTGCCGCCTTCGAGGTTGCTTTCGAGCATGAAGCCGCGGATGGAGCGGTTGCCGGCCTCGATCTGCGCGAGGACGTCGAGCAGGACGGGCCCCTGGCGCTCGGGTTTCTTGGCGGAATTGCCGTGGGAGCAATCCACGACGACGTTTTGCGGCAGGTGGGCTTCGCGCAGGGCCTTTTCGCAGGCGGCGATGCTGGCGGCGTCGTAGTTGGGCGTCTTGCCGCCGCGCAGCACGACGTGGGGATAGGAATTGCCGGTGGTGGAAAAGACGGCGGGCAGGCCGTCTTCGGTGACGCCGAGGAAGTGGTGGGGGCCCATGGCGGAGCGGACGCCGTTGATGGCGGCGTCCAGCGAGCCGTCGGTGCCGTTCTTGAAGCCGATGGGAGTGGAAATGCCGCTGGCGATTTCGCGGTGGGTCTGGGCCTCGGCGGTGCGCGCGCCGATGACGTTCCAGGAGACGAGGTCGCCGATGTACTGCGGCATGAGGACGTCGAGCAGCTCCGTGCCGGCGGGCAGGCCGATTTCGGCGACGCGGAACAGGAAATGGCGCGCCATGCGGATGCCTTCCTCGATGTGGAAGGTGTCGTTCATGTAGGGGTCGTTGATGAGGCCCTTCCAGCCGATCGAGGAGCGCGGTTTTTCGAAGTAGACCCGCATGACGACGTAGACGGTGTCGGCGACTTCGTCGGCGAGGGCCTTGAGCCGGGTGGCGTATTCCTCGGCGGCCTGGAGGTTGTGGATGGAACAGGGGCCGACGACGGCGAAGAGGCGCGGATCGTCGCCCTCGAGGATGCGCTCGAGGGTTTCGCGGCCGCGCGCGACGGTGGCGATGGTGGCGGCGGTGAGGGGAATGGCAGCCTTCATCTCGCGCGGGGTGGCGAGCGGGACGACGGACTCGATGTTGACGTTTTCGAGGCGGGGGTGGCTCACGACGGGGTTCCTTTCCAAGAAAACGGATGGGGGCCGGCGGGCAGTTCGCGCGCGGCGCGGAGGAAGGCGCGGACGGCGGCTTCGTCCTTGAGGCCGGGGGCGGTTTCGACGCCGGAGCTGGCGTCGAAGCCCGTGGCGAGGCTGTCGCGGGCGACGGCGGCAACGTTCTGGGAATTCAAGCCGCCGGCGATGGCGAAGGCGCGGAAGGAAGCGAGCGGCGCGGCCTTGCTCCAGTTCCAGGCGACGCCGTTGCCGCCGGGCAGGGCGCCGCGGCCGCATTCGACGAGAATGCCCGTCTGCGGCGGCAGGGCGCGGGCGGCGGCGAGCAGTTCCGGCCCCGTGCGCTTGATGGCCTGCACGACGTGGAAGCCTTCGCGCAGGAGCGCTTCGATCGTCTCGGCCGTTTCTTCGCCGTGCATCTGGATGACGTCGAGCGCGGCGATGCGGGCGGTGCGGACCATCGTATCGACGGACGCATTGACGAAGACGCCGACGCGCGCGATTAGCGGATCGAGGCCTTCGAACAGCTTGCGGACCGCGGCCGGCGCGACGTTCCGCGGGCTCTTTTCATAGAAGACCGCGCCGAGGGCCCCGGCGCCGGCCTCGGCGCAGAACAGGGCGTCCGGGCGCCGGGTGATGCCGCAGATTTTGACGTGGGGGAGGAACATGGAAATCGGGGGGTCAGGGTTCAGAGTTCAGGATGGGGGGCACGGGCAGGGCGGTCCACTGTTTCAGGAGGGCGGCGGGATCGGCGGCCTTGACGAGGGTTTCGCCGACGAGGAAGCGGCGGATGCCGGCGGCGATGGATTTCCGGATGTCGGCTTCGCCGTGGATGCCGCTGGCGGCGACGACGGCGGCGCCGCGGGGCAAACGGTCCGCGAGGCGCGCCGCGCGGTCGACGTCGGTCTGGAAATGGGCGAGATCGCGGTTGTTGATGCCGACGACGGGGACGGCGAGGCCGGCGAGGCGCCGGGCGTCCGTTTCGTCGTGGATTTCGACGAGCGTTTCGAGGCCGATGCCGTGGGCGAGAGCGAGGAGGGAAGGCAACTGTTCGTCGTCGAGGATGCGGACGATGAGCAGCAGGGCGTCGGCGCCCATCGCGGCGGTCTCGTAGACCTGGTAGGGATCGAGGATGAAATCCTTGCGCAGGACCGGCAGCTCGACGACGTCGCGCGCGCGCTTGAGGTCCTTGGCGGAGCCTTTGAAGAACGCGGGTTCGGTCAGGACGGAAATCGCAGCGGCTCCGCCGTCCTGGTAGGCCAGGGCGAGATCGCCGGGGTGCAGGTCCGGGCGGATGTCGCCCAGCGAAGGCGACGCGCGCTTGATTTCGGCGATGATGCGGACGCCGGGGCGGGCGAGGGATTCCGCGAAGCCGCGGAAATCCTCGCGCTTGGCGGCGAGGCGTTCCACCT
This sequence comes from Verrucomicrobia bacterium UBA2281, assembly GCA_002347655.1. GTDB lineage: Bacteria > Verrucomicrobiota > Kiritimatiellia > CAIQIC01 > Lenti-01 > Lenti-01. Next base: position 14,931 of record DDWR01000042.1, read on the forward strand.
CGGCCTGCGGCTTGAGGTTGCGGGCGGCGGCGATTTCCTCGCGCTTGGCGGAAAGGATTTGATCCAGGAAGGACATAGAGTTCAGAGGTCAGAGTTCAGATGGATGGATGTTGGCGGCATGTCGCACTGTTTACATGGAGAAATGATTTGGCCTGACCTCTGTTGTCTGACGTCTGACCTCCTCTCAGGTCTTGGAGAATGCCACCAGCTTCTCCAGTTTGTCGAGCGCGGCGCCGGAATCGATGGCGGCGGCGGACTGGCGGATGCCCTCGGCCAAATCCGCGCAGCGGTTGGCGGAGAGCAGGGAGGCGGCGGAATTGAGCAGCACGATGTCGCGCTTGGGGCCGACGATCTTGCCTTCCAGGATGCCGCGGGTAATGGCGGCGTTGTCGGCGGGTTCGCCGCCGGCGAGTTCCTCGTTGGTGCAGTAGTTCTCGAAATAGACGGCCGGATCGATGTCGTAGGTCTTGATGCGGCCGTCTTTCAGTTCCGAGCAGCGGGAGGTGGTGGTCAGGGTGATCTCGTCCATGCCGTCGTGGCCATGGACGACGAGCACGCGGCGGGAACCGAGTTTTTTGAGCACTTCGGCGAAGGTTTCCGTGAGTTCCGGAGCGAAGACGCCGAGGAGCTGGCAGGGGGCGCCGGCGGGATTGGTCAGGGGCCCGAGCAGGTTGAACAGCGTGCGCACGCCCATTTGCTTGCGGACGGGGCCGGCGAAGCGCATGGCTTTGTGGAACGAGGGGGCGAACATGAAGGCGATGCCGATTTCGTTGAGCGCCTGCTCCATGATTTCCGGCGCGGCGGCGAGGTTGAACCCGAGGCATTCGAGGCAGTCCGCGCTGCCGCTCTTGCCGGAGCTGGCGCGGTTGCCGTGCTTGGCCACGACGGCGCCCGCGCCGGCGGCGACGAACGCGACGGTGGTGGAAACATTGAACGTCATGCCGCCGTCGCCGCCGGTCCCGACGGTATCGAGCGTGTCGCGGGACAACGACTGCAGGCGGGTGGCGGCGGCGCGCATGGCGCGGGCGGCGCCGGCGATCTCGTCGATGGTTTCGCCCTTGGCGGACAGCGTGCCGAGGAAGGCGCCGATCTGGCCTTCGGTGAATTCGCCGGAGAGCATGCCGTGGATGGCCTCGAAGGCTTCGTCTTCGGTGAGATCCTTGCGGGCGATGAGTTTTTTCAGCAGGGCGGTCACGTTCATGGGGGGCCTCGATGGGGTTCAGGGTTCGGGGTTCAGGATCGGCAGGTTTGGAGGTCGGGATTTCATTTTTCTGAACCCTGAACCCTGACCTCTGAACCCTCTGCAGCAGGCAGGGAATTCTTGAGGAAATTCCGCAGGATCCGCTTGCCGACGGGGGTCATGATGGATTCGGGGTGGAACTGGATGCCTTCGACGGCGAACTGCTTGTGGCGGAGGCCCATGATTTCGCCGTCGTCGACGGCGGTGGCGGAGATTTCGAGGCAGTCGGGAAACGATTCCTTGGCGAGGGCAAGCGAGTGGTAGCGCATGGCCTTGAAGGGGCGGCTGTCGAGGCCCTTGAAGATGCCCTGGCCGTCGCAGGCGACGTCGGAAACCTTGCCGTGCATGAGTTTCTGGGCATGGACGACCTGGCCGCCGAAGACGAGGCCCATGGCTTGATGGCCGAGGCAGACGCCGAGGATGGGGATCCGGCCCGCGAAAGCGCGGATCGCGTCGCACGAGATGCCGGCATCCTCGGGGCGGCCGGGGCCGGGAGAAATCACGATGGCGGCCGGCGCGAGCTTTTCGATTTCGGCGACGGTGATCGCGTCGTTGCGGAACACCTGCACCTCGGCGGCCATTTCGCGCAGGTATTGCACGAGGTTGTAGGTGAAGGAATCGTAGTTGTCGATCATCAGGATCATGGCGGCCGTTGGTGGTTGATGGTTGGTGGTTG
>DDWR01000042.1:16908-27386 GCA_002347655.1 Verrucomicrobia bacterium UBA2281
GGTTGATGGTTGGTGGTTGATGGTTAGAAACGGGCCTTGGCTTCGGCATTTTGGGCGGTTTGGAGGAGTTCGAGGGCGCGGGACATGGCGGCGGCCTTGTTCTGGGTTTCCTGCAGTTCGGTTTCGGGATCGGAGTCGGCGACGATGCCCGCGCCGGCGCGGATGGTCAAGCGGCCGTGCTCGGCGACGGCGGTGCGGATGCAGATGCAGAAGTCCATGTTGCCGTCGAAAGAGACGTAGCCGACGGCCCCGCCGTAGGGGCCGCGGGGTTCGTCCTCGAGGTCGGCGATGATCTCCATGGCGCGGATCTTGGGCGCGCCGGAGAGGGTGCCGGCGGGAAACGAGGAGGCGAACAGGTCGAAGGCGTCGTGGCCGGGTTCGAGGTCGGCGACCACGTTGGAGACGAGATGCATGACGTGCGAATAGCGCTCGACGACCATGAGGTCGGTGACCTGGACGGTGCCGGGGAGGGCGACGCGGCCGAGTTCGTTGCGGCCGAGATCGACGAGCATGAGGTGTTCGGCGCGTTCCTTCTCGTCCTGGAGGAGGCTGTCGGCCAGCTTGCGGTCCTCCTGCTCGGTGGCGCCGCGGGGGCGGGTGCCGGCGATGGGGCGGAGGGTGGCCGTGCGGTTGTCGAGGCGAATCATCGTTTCCGGGGACGAGCCGATGAGGGTGCAGCCCTGCGCCTTGAGGAAGAAGAGGTAGGGGGAGGGATTCACGTGCCGCTGGGCGCGGTAGAGGCTGACGAGGTCGTCGGGGGCGGGGCCGACGAAGGACTGCGACAGGACGCACTGGATGACGTCGCCCTCGTAGATGTGATTCTTCACCTTTTCGACCATGCCCTTGAAGTACGCGGGCGGGTGGACGGGCGCCGGCTTGCGGATGGGGGTTTTGCCGGTGGGCGAGCCCGCGGGGACGGGCTGGGCCAGCGTGGCGAGAAGTTCCTGCACGCGGGCGGTGGCGGCGTCGAAGAGCGCGTCGGCCTCGCCGTCTTCCCGGAACGCGAGGGCCAGCGCGGTGAGGGTATGGTTCACGTTGTCGAAGATGAGCAACGTGTCGGGGATGACGAATTCGGCCATGGGGCGCTCGGGCGGAAGCTTGTTCGGCACGCGCGGCTCGAAGAAATGGATCATTTCGTAGGAAAAATAGCCGACGAGGCCGCCGCAGAGGCGGGGCAGGCCGGGCAGATGCGCCAAGGAATAGGGTTGCATGAGGCCGCGCAGGACGGCCAGGGGGTCGCCCTGGTGGGGAATGCGCTTTTCCTCGATGCCTTGGCGGACGACGACGTCGTGGCGGTAGACCGCGACGGTGGCGCGGGCGGAGACGCCCATGAAGGAATAGCGGCCCCAGCGCTCGCCGCCTTCCGCGCTTTCGAGCAGGAACAGGTGGGGGTGGTGCGGGGCGAACCGGGCCAGCACGGAAACGGGCGTCTCGGTGTCGGCCAGGATGCGCGCCCCGACGGGCACGACGGAGGCGGCCTCCAGCAGGGAGCGGAACTCCGCGCGGGGCGGGAAGGTCTCGAGCAGCATGTGTTTTCCTGGGTTCATGAAATCTTCTGCGGGCGATGTTTCTGCATATAGAAACACCTTTTCCCGGAATTGTCAAGCCCGCCCTGAAAAATGATGCGGTCCGTCCATGGGGCCGCGCCCGGTGCGACGGGGCGGATGGGCTTCCGCATGGCCGGGTATTGTTTTATAAAACAATACCCGTTTCTGCCGGTGGGGGAACGGGGCGGTCGCGCCCATCGCCATCGGGAAGCAAGGGGCTTGCGGGCATTGACGTTGCGAGGCCAAGGGGGTACTTTTCAGCCCTTTAGGAAGGATTTTGCCCCGCTTCATGAAGTCTGATCAGATTGGTTTAGAGACGATGCGCCACAGCGCGGCCCACGTGATGGCCGCGGCCGTGCGCCGCCTGTGGCCGGATGCCCTGTTCGACATCGGTCCGGACACGGCCGAGGGGTTCTACTACGATTTCGACCTGAAGCATCGCCTGACGGCGGAGGATTTTCCCGCGATCGAAGCCGAGATGGCCAAGATCGTCGCCGAAGACGCTCCCTTCGTGCGCGAGGAGAAAACCCGCGCGGAAGTTCTGGAGCTGATGACCCAGCGCGGCCAGACCTACAAGCTGGAGCGGTTGGCGGACATTCCCGAGGGCGAGACGATCAGCCTGTACCACAGCGGCGACTTCACCGACCTGTGCCGCGGGCCGCACGTCAAAAGCACGGGCGCGATCAAGGCGTTCAAGCTGACGTCCGTGGCCGGCGCGTATTTCCGGGGCGACGAAAAGAACCAGATGATGCAGCGCCTGTACGGGACGGCGTTCCTGTCGCAGGCCGACCTCGACGCGCACCTGAAGATGCTGGAAGAGGCCAAGCTGCGCGACCACCGCGTGCTGGGGCGCGACCTGGATCTGTTCAGCATCCAGGAAAGCGTGGGGCCGGGGCTGGTGCATTGGCACCCGAAGGGCGCGCGGGTTCGCTCGATCATCGAGGAATTCTGGCGCCGCGAGCACTACCGCGCGGGCTACGAGATGCTCTACACGCCGCACGTCGGGCGCGCGGGGCTGTGGGAGACCTCGGGGCATCTCGGCTTCTACGCCGAGAACATGTACGCGCCGATGGAGATCGACGAGCAGCGCTACTACATCAAGCCGATGAACTGCCCGTTCCATATCCAGATCTACAAGACGCACAAGCGGTCGTACCGCGAGCTGCCGCTGCGCTGGGCCGAGCTGGGCACGGTCTACCGCTACGAGCGGGCGGGCGTGCTGCACGGCCTGATGCGCGTGCGCGGGTTCACCCAGGACGACGCGCACATCTATTGCACCGAAGACCAGGTCGAAAGCGAAGTGCGCGACTGCGTGCGCTTCGCCATCGCCATGTGGAAGGCATTCGGCTTCGAGGACATCACCGCCTATCTGGCGACCCGGCCGGAGAAGGCCGTGGGCGAACCCGCCCGCTGGGAGGTCGCCCAGCGCTCGCTGGAAGCCGCGCTGAAGGCCGAAGGCATCGCCTACGAGCTGGACGAAGGCGGCGGCGCGTTCTACGGCCCCAAAATCGATCTGAAGACCCGCGACGCCATCGGCCGCGAATGGCAGATGAGCACCGTGCAGTTCGACTTCAACCTGCCCGAGCGCTTCGACATGGTCTACATGGGCGCGGACGGCCAGGAACACCGGCCCTACATGGTGCACCGCGCGCTGCTGGGCAGCCTGGAGCGGTTCTTCGGCATCCTGATCGAGCACTACGCCGGCGCGTTCCCGCTGTGGCTCGCGCCCGTGCAGGCCGTGCTGATCCCCGTGACGGACAGGCAGACCGCCGCCGCGAAAGAGGTGGCCGCGAAGCTGCGCGCGCAGGATTTCCGGGTGGTCGTGGACGAACGCGCCGAGAAGATGGGCGCGAAGATCCGCGACGCGCAGCTGCAGAAGGTTCCCTACATGCTCGTCCTGGGCGGGCGGGAGCTCGAGAACGGAACGGTTTCGGTCCGCGGCCGGGTGGCCGGGGATCTGGGCGCCATGCCGCTGGAAGCGTTCATCGCGAAGATGGACGCCGAGCGGCGGGTGGCGCTGGACTAAGCACGCCAGGCGGAGCGGCGCCGAGCTCCCGAACCACAAGGAAAGAATGGCCTTACCGACAAATCCCCGAGATCCGCGCGGCGGTTTCCCCACGCGCATCAACCAGCGCATCCGCGTCCCCGAAATCTTCCTCATCGGACCGGACGGCGAACAAATCGGCGTCGTGGACACCCGCGACGCGCAGGACCGGGCCCGCGCGGTCGGACTGGACCTGGTGGAGATCTCGCCGACGGCGCGGCCGCCGGTCTGCCGGATCATGGATTACGGCAAGTTCCAGTACGACAAGAGCAAGAAGGAAAAGCAGAACCGCCGGAACGCCTCCGCCACGCGCGTGAAGGAAATCCAGCTGCACCCCAGCGTGGGCGACCACGATTACGGCGTCAAGCTGCGCCACATGATGGATTTCCTCGGCGAAGGCCACCGAGTGAAGGTGGCGCTGTTCTTCCGCGGCCGCGAAAACGCCCACAAGGAACTCGGGTTCGAGCTGATGAACCGCGTGCTGGCGGACGTCCGCGAGCTCGGCGTGGTGGAGCAGGCCCCCAAGCTGATGGGCCGCAACATCCTGATGGTGGTCATGCCCAACCCGAAGACGCGCCAGGCGGCCAAAACCCCGCCGCCGGCCTGAACCGGCCGCGGAAATCCGGCGGATTTGGCTGGACGGGCCGGGGCAAATCCCGTACAAGTCGCCGTCTGTTTTGTGAAGAAGTGGAATCAAGCCCGGGCGCGTGCGCGCGCCGGGGCGGCAAGGACAACGGAACCATGGCTGCGAAAGTGAAGAAAAAAACGCGCAAGGCGGTGGCCAAGCGCTTCAAGAAGTCGGCGACCGGCAAAGTGCTGCACAAGAAGCCGGGCCGGCGGCATCTGGCCGCCAGCAAGACCCGCAAGCAGAAGCGGCGCCTGCGCCAAACCATCCAGGCCGGCGGCAAGATGGCCAAGTCCCTGTCGCTGGAGCTGGGCGTTTAACCCCGCCGATCAAGTAGGAGAAGACCATGCCGAGAGTCACCAATGCCGTCGCGAGCCGCAAGCGCCGCAAACGCCGTTTGAACCAAGCCAAGGGCTTTTACGGAAGCCGCAGCAAGCTGTTCCGCATCGCCACGGAAGCCGTCGATCGCTCGATGGCCCTCAGCTATGCCCACCGCAAGGAAAAGAAACGCGAATACCGCGGCACCTGGATCGTGCGCCTGTCCGCCGCCTGCAAGCTCAACGAGATTTCCTACAGCCGCTTCATCGAAGGCCTGAGCAAGGCCGGCATCGAGCTGAACCGCAAAATGCTGTCTGAAATCGCCATCCACGACGCGGAAGGCTTTGCCTCCCTCGCCCAGATCGCCAAGAGCAAGGCGACCCTCCCCGCCAAGAAGGCGCAGAAGTAGGCCGCGGCCCATGGCCGCTGCGCAACGCGCGGGATCCGTCCCGCGCGTTTCCGTTTGCCCCGCGCCGGCCGGTTTTACGTGGAACGTAGAAACTTTGGTTGGATTTTACGTAGAACGTAAAAACTTTTGCGCGGCTCGTCAGCGCGCGGGGGCGAGCCGGGCGCGCAGGGCGGCCGCGAGATCGAGGAAGGTCCGCGCTTCGGGGAACAGCCCGGCGGCGGCGATTTCGTGGCCCGGTCCGGACCGCCCGTGGGTGCCGCGGATCTTTTCCGTCTTTTGCGAGACGTGCGGCGGGGGGAAGCCGAAGAACAGCTCGCAGGGATCGAATCCCGGCTTGTTGTGGATGTCCATCTGGTGCGCGTAGTCGGGGGCCTGGCGCGGCTCCGTCCACCACGGATAGGCGAACCAGCGGCCGGGCGTCGCCACCAGCAGGAAGTTGCCCGAGCGGCTGGGGAAATGGAGATCGCGCTCGGTCTGCGCCGCGGCGTCGAGGATTTCGCCCACGCCCGGCTCGGCGGCGAGCAGGTCGCGGACGCGCGGCCGGTCGGCCGGATCGGGCACGTGCACGTGCGCGAGCTGGTGGTCCACGATCGCGAACGCGCGCGACGTGAAGAAATCGGGATAGAGCATCCGCGCGGTTTCGCGCACGTGGAACAGCCCCGCGGCGCGCAGGATCCGGTTGGGGAAGACCGCGCCGTCGCCGGGCGCGACCGGCTCGATGGCGTAGTCGCCGGTCAGCAGCCAGCCGCGGCCCTGCGCTTCGGCGGCGGCCACGAGCGGCTCGATCTGCGCGAGGGTTTCGGCGAGCGCGGCGGCGGCCTGCGGCGAGTCCGGGCCGTGGCGCTGCAGGTCGTAGTCCAGCGACGGCAGATAGACGAAGAGGTGGTCCGGCGCGTCGGGCCGCGCCAGGATCCGCAGCGTCGCCGCGGAAATCCAGCGGCCGACCTTGGCGCGCGCGAGGGGGCCCCAGTAATGGAAGAGATCGAACTTGCGGCCGAGGTCGGCGCACAATTCGGCATAGAGCGGCTCGGGCCGGGTGTAGCAATCCATCACGATTCCGCCGTGGTGGCGGTGGATGGGCTTGGGCGAGAGCACGAGATCGAGCGACTCGCCGAGGCTTTGCTGGAAGAACGCCATTCCGACGGTCTGGCCGGCGGCGCGCGCGTCTTCCCAGATGCGGCGGCCGTGGACGAGCGCGGCGGACTGTTCCCAGAAAAACGGCCGGGCCAGGTCGCGGTGGAACCAGCCCGACGCCACCGCGCCGTGCCGCGCCGGCGGCAGGGCCGTGCGCAGCGTGGCCTGCGCGGGACACGTCAGGGAGAGCGCCCCCGGCGCGACCGGCCGGAACGCGAGCTTCGTCGCCGGCTTGTGCTTCTCGATCAGATTCCAGCCAAGGCCGGCTGCGAGGATCACGAGGGTCCGGGGGGTCTCCTTGCTCATGGGACGTCGTCCAGGACGAGGAGGGCGAAGGGGCGCGTTTCGTTCGTTTCGTCGCGCACGGCGAGGACGTGCCACTCCTGGCGGAGATCGTCGGAGAGCCGGACGATTTCCTCGTCGCGGGCGATCTGCCAGCCGCGGGGCGCGGCGGGTGCGTCTTCGGGGCGGAGGCGCTGGGCGGCGTAGAGCGACTGGACCAGCAGCGCGGCGTCGCCGTCGCGCGCCGCCCGGCGCTCGGCGCGCGCCGCGAAAGCCACGGCGCCGGCCGCGGCCGTCGCCAGCAGGGCGCAAAGCCCCAGCGAGGCGAGCACCTCGATGAGCGTGAAGCCGGCGGCGCCGGCGGCTGGACGGATGGGGGTCATTCGTGGACCGCGGATCCGATGTTGGCACGGAACGCGGCGGCGGAGCAACGTCGATTTTGCGGCGTGCTTCTTGGGGGGCTTGGCGAGGAGCGCGGAATCACAGCCTGAAGGCTGGACTACGAACGGGCTGCGTGCGCAGTCCACGCTTCAGCGTGCGTTTTTGGGTCGCGCGCGGTTCCGCCGCGGTGTAGGCTCCGGTTCCGATGCAAGCGGAAACAGGCAAACCGGCGGCGCCGCAAAAGGTGGGCCTCCGCCGGACCGGCGGGCCGGTCGCGGCGCTGGCCGGGCTGGTGCTGGCGCTGGGGCTGGGCACGACGGCGTGGCTGGCGCGCGCGCAGGGCCGCCAGGAAAACGCGCGGATCGAGCGCGAATTCCAGCAGGCGGCCGACAAGCTCTTCGCGCGGGTCTTGCGCGACGTGCAGCTGTTCATGGAAGTGCTCGACTCCATCCGCCAGCTCCACAGCCTGTCCGACCAGGTCTCGCCCGCCGCGTTCGACGAAATCGCGCGCAAGGGCATGATCTACCAGCGGCGGATCCTCGGCGCCTACGGCTTCGTGCAGCGGATTCCCCACGAGATGCGGGCGAGCTACGAGCGGCCCGGCGGCGCCGGGCACGCCATCGTGCGCGCCGATGGCCAGGGCGGGTTCGCGCCGATGCCGGACCAACCCGGCTATTTCGTGCTGACCTACCAGACGCCTCCCGGCGGACTCGGCGTGCCGCCCGGCTACGATTTCGGCGCGCGCGCGGAGGACCGCGAGGCGATCGCCGCGATGGAAGCCCACGGCGTGTTCGCGCTGGGCGGCCCGCCCCCCGGCGGCAGCGGACTTTTCATGTTCGCACCCATCCGGTACGCCGACATTGTCGGCCGCGGCGAAATGATCGGTTTCGCGGTCGGCTGGTTCCAGCCGGAGCGCCTGCTGGCGGCGGCCCAGAGCGACAACGCGCCCGGGCTGCGGACGCGGCTGGCGCGCGCGCCGGAGAGCCCCGCGCCGGCCGGCCCGTTCCGCTTCGCGCGCGAATTCAGCCTGGCCAACCAGGAATGGCGCTTCGCGGCCGAGGCCGATCCGGCCGTCTGGGCGGCGGCGCAGGTGCGCGGGCCGCGCCGGATCTTCGCCGTCGGCGCCGCGCTCTCGCTGGCGCTGGCCGGCGCGCTGCTGGGGCTGGCCGGGCGCACGCGCCGCATCGAGGCGCTCGTGCGCCGGCGCACCGCCGAACTGGCCGACGCCAACCGCCAGCTGGAGGCGGCCATGGAAGACCGCCGCAAGCTGGAAGACGAAGTCCTGCGGATCTCCGGCCGCGAAAAAGCCCGCATCGGCCGCGACCTGCACGATTCCCTCGGCCAGAAACTCACCGGGGCGATGTATCTCTTCGGCGCCTATCGCCAGCGGCTGGGCCGGACCGACGACGCGGCCGACGCCGATGCCGCCCAGATCGGCGCCACGCTCAAGGAAGCCGTCAGCCAGGTGCGGCGCATCGCCCGCGGCCTCGCCCCCGTGGCGCTCACGGACGACGGCCTGCCCGACGCCTTACGGCATCTGGCCGAGGAATCCGCCGCGCTCTTCCAGAAGGACGTGGAATTCTACGCCGAGCGCGAAGGCAAGCCCAAGGACGTCGGCACCGCCGAGCACCTCTACCTGATCGCCCAGGAAGCCGTGAACAACGCCGCCAAGCACGGCGACGCGGCCCATATCGTGCTGACGCTCGACTACGACGACCGCGGCGGCGAACTGACCGTCGAAGACGACGGCAAAGGCTTCCCGGCGGACCGCAAGGATGACCGCGAAGGCGGCAACGGCCTGCGCATCATGCGCCATCGCGCCGAAGTCTTCGGCGGCGAATTGGCCGTCGGCCCCGGCCCAACCGGCGGCGTCCAGGTCCGCTGCCGCTTCCCGAAGGCCTGACGCGTCGCTTCAACAGCGAAAGACGATTATGAAGCCCCTGACGGCCTGCCCGCTCGCGGCGGGATCTCGTCGGGGTATGTGAAACTTCCCAAGTCCTATTTCTTGGAAAAGCCTTCGGGGAATTGGACGGCGGAGTCGCAAATCTCGTGCCAGGGGGCTTTCATCGAGACCCAGATGTGGCTTTGGGGTTTCATCCGGGGATCGACGTCCAGCGAGCCGGCGCGGATCAGCACCATGCCCGGCCACTTCTCGGCGCGCGAGAACAGAGGACAGCCGCACGTCTGGCAGAACGAACGGGATTTGCCGGGCGAGGAATTGTAGGCCACGAGATTGTCCGCGCCGGCCACGACCTTGAACCCGCTGCCCTCCACGGCCAGGACCGACGAAAACGCGGAGCCGGAAAACTTCCGGCAATCCGGACAATGGCAGTTCGCGAAGATCAGGATCTTGCCCGCGCTCTCGTACTTCACTTTCCCGCAATAGCAACTGCCCGTCAGCATGGAGGCCTCCTTGGTTTCGCGAAAAGCCTACCGCAAGCCGATCGAAACGCCAAGGGGGAGGAGGCCAACCACGGATCCCGACTCTCCAGAGGTCGGGACGGATGGACACGGATGGGGAGGGGGAGGAACAGCCGGCTCTCACGGAGACGCGGAGGCACGGAGGGAATGCGGAAAACGCGGCCCAATGATCAATTTATTAAACCGATCCCTTCATGGCCTCATTATTCATCAATCGCCAAAGACCCAGCGAGAGACCCATTCTGGATACTCAGAATGAATACCATGAGGAGCGTGCTCTTTCTCACAGATTTCGTAAATCCAGGCGGAAATCAAGTTGTCGCCGGTTGCCAATGCAGACAGCGCCGTACGAAGACGCACAATGCGTTCGCTTATGATGCCTACTGTTGCGAAAGAAAGCGCACCGATATTGGCGCTTTCATGCGCAATGAAATTTCTTGCATCCTTTGCGCGCTCCAGTTTGGCAATGTCCATCGATGTGAAGCCTGGGAATCCCTTCAGTTCTTTCAATGCAGGGCCTAGTAATTTATCTTTAAGGCCTTTGCAAGCTCCATACATGCTGAGGCGTTTTGGGTTTTCTTGAAATGCGCCGCAATTTTCACGATGTTTAGAAATTGTTGGCACTTCGATTCGAATTCACTCGCAAGATAGAGGGATTTTCCAACTGAGAGGAAAAATCGATCAAGATATTCTGGTTCTTGCGGCAGTAAATAATCTAGCGACCAAGCCATAAGGCCCCTTAAAATATATTTCAGCCAAATTGCTTATGGCTACATCACCCAACGTCGGAATGCTGTGATAGTGCCATGTAAATGTCGTGTAAAATGGTTGATATTTGTGGGGTGAACGTAGGAAGGATGAGCGGAGATAAAGGGAGTCTCATGATTTCATTACGCCGATGATGGTTTATCAATAGCCTTTCAGATATTGCATTGCATCATTTTCATTTCTCGCTTTAGTGTTTGAGCGCTCCTGTTCGCGATCCTGTTCATTGTGCTCAATAGCGATAGCCGTCATTATTGTAACTTCGCAGAAGGTCGTGTCATTAATAGGTATGCCATCCCTAAATAGGGTGCCCTTATCTGCGCATGTGCGTGTCGCATAATGTGACCCGCTGCTTGTGCGCCATTTGTCCATTAATATACCGTACAAATCGTTCTCTTTTACCCACTCGACGCCTTCGGTATTAATATTTTTCAGCACTTCATACTCGGCGTCAGAAAAGACGACTGATTTGTGCATGCCCTCATGCCTTCTATATGTAATACTTTCGCATATTCCTTCGTAGAATATACTAATCAATCTTTAGGATAGACT
>DDWR01000010.1 GCA_002347655.1 Verrucomicrobia bacterium UBA2281
CTAAAGATTGATTAGTATATTCTACCTACTTTAAGTAGGCTTTATGCATAACGTGAATTTGCTCCACCGGTTTCAGGGTAGGGTTTGGGCAAAGGGATGTCAATGGCGCAGGAAGTTCCGGGGCAGGGACAAGGAACGGTCGGGGCCCCGGCTTCGCGGCCGGCCTCCCCGCGATCCTCCGCCCCCCGGTTTTTCCGACCGACGCTGGCGTTCCGTTTGCGTCTATTGCGCCCCTTGCGTTGACGCTCCCCGGCTGTTCCCTTGATGATTGGATATTGGACATTGAATATTGGATATTGATCCCCCGCTCCTTTGACTTGCTTTCCGGCCCCCAGCGCGGCTAACTCTTGGCCATGACCACCGCCGCATTCGTCATCCTCGCCCTCTTCATCGGCGCCGCCTTCGGCTACGCCATCGCCGCCTTCCGCGCCGCCGCGCTGCTCGAACGCGCCAAGTCGGACGCCATCCGCCTCCAGACCCAGCTCGACACCCTCCAAACCGCCCGCGAAGAGCTCGCCAACCAGTTCCAGGTTTTGGCCGCCCAGGTCCTCGACGCCCAGTCGGCCAAATTCTCCGCCCAGCACCGCGAAGCCCTCGGCGCCCTCCTCGCCCCCCTCGGCGAAAAGATCGCCGACTTCAAGCAGAAGGTCGAACAGGTCCACCTTGCCGACGTCCAGCAGCGCAGCGCCCTCAAGCAGCAGGTCGAACTCCTCGCCGAGCAGAGCCGCGCCGTCGGCGAAAAAGCCGACCACCTCGCCGAAGCCCTCAAGGGCGACAACAAGGCCGCCGGCAACTGGGGCGAACTCGTCCTCGCGCGCATCCTCGAAGCCGCCGGCCTCCAGGAAGGCCGCGACTACGACCTCCAGGTCAGCGCCACCTCCCCCGACGGCCGCTTCCAGCCCGACGCCGTCGTCCGCCTGCCCGAGGATCGCTGCATCGTCGTCGATGCCAAGATGTCCCTCAAGGATCACGCCGACTACGCCGCGGCCGCCACCGCCGACGAGCGCGCCGACGCCCTGCGCCGCCTCGTCGCGTCCGTCGAGGCCCAGATCAAGCGCCTCGCCGAAAAGCGCTACCAGGATCTCCCCGCCTTCCAGGACCGCTCTCCCGATTTCGTCCTGATGTTCATCCCCTCCGAACCCGCCTTCTCCCTCGCCCTGACCGCCAAGCCCGCCCTCTTCGAAACCGCCGCCCGCGCGGACGTCGTCCTCGCCGGCCCCGGCGGCCTCCTCGCCGCCCTGCGCCTCGTCGCGCTCCTCTGGCGCCAGGAAAACCAGCGCGCCTCCCTCGCCGAAGTCTTCGACGCCGTCCGCAAGATCTACGAGAAGTACGTCAATTTCGCCGAAGACCTCCAGGACATCGACGACCACCTCCGCAAGGCCCAGGCCGCCTACCAGGCCGCCGTCAAGAAGCTCGCCACCGGCGACGGAAATCTCGTCCGCCAACTGGAAAAATTCCGGAAAGAGAATATCATCAAACCCAAGAAGCTTCCGCCGCCCGCTTTCCAGGACGCGGAAACCGAGAACCAGCCATGACCTTTGTTAAACCAGAATCTTCTTTTGTCCGTCATGCCCCCCCACGGCCTTGTGCCGTGGGAGGCAAAGTTGGCTCCCCCACCGCGCAAGGCGGTGGGGCCCGCCTGAAATCCCGCCTCCTGTCCCCTGTCTCCTGTCTCCTGATCCCCGTCTTCTGCCTCCTGCTCCTCTCCGCCTGCGGGCGCAAAAAAGATGCGGCGCCCGTCGATCTCGGCCCCGCGCCGGCGATTTCCGACTTCGTCCTGAAGAACCTCGCTTCCGAATTCCCCGGCGAAATCAAAACCGCCGAGTACGCCGGCAAGGTCCAGCTCGTGATCTTCTTCCGCACCGACGATCCCGCCTGCCGCGGCTCCATCGCCGGCTGGAACGGCCTGCAGAAGGAATTCCACGACCGCGGCTTCGTCCTCGTCGGCGTCGTGGTCGACGACCGGCCCGTCGCCAAGCTCGCCGCCGAAGCAGCCGCCCTCGGCGCCTATTTCCCCGTCGGCCTGGCGACCGACGCCCGGCTCGTCGAGGCCTTCGGCGGTCCCGCCGCCATCCGCGCCATTCCCACCGCGTTCCTGCTCACCCGCGACGGCGCCCTCGCCCGCACCTATCCCGGCTACGAACCCCTCGCCGCCCTGCGCGACGACGTCGTCCGCGTCCTCGACGGCCAATCCCTCCCCTCCAAAACCGCCAAGGCCCCGTGAATTCAAAGTTCTTACGTTCCGTGGAAAACGCCGCGAAAGTTTTTACGTTCTACGTAAAAATCCCGCAAAGTTCTTACGTCGTACGTAAAATTTCCTTGGCCGCCGCTGCGGTGTTGCTGGCCGGCGCGGCGAACGCTGCCGCCGCCTCTCCCTTCGCCGTTTCCGCCGCGCGCGAGACCTTCGCGGAGCAGCCCGCCGTGCGCGTGGCGTTCGATTTCCCCGCCGACCACCACCTCTACGCCAGCTTCGCCGTGGCCGATCCGGCCGGGAATGCCTTGTTCCCGCTCGCCATCCCCGAGCCGGATACGAACGATCCGGACGATCCCCTCGGCCCCTACTACTCCCGGTCCTTCGCCGCGGTCTACGCCGCGCCCGCCGCCGAGTCCGTCGTCGTGTCCTACCAGGGCTGCGCCGGGGCCGTCTGCTTCATGCCGGAAGAAACGACGCTCTCGATCGGCGCCGGTCCCGCGGGCCCCGCCGCCGCGGCGCCCGCATCCGCGGTGTCCGCCGGCGACGCCTTTCCGCTGGCCGGCCGCGGCGAGCCGCGCCGCCTCGTCGGCTATGCCGACGTTCCCGCGTTCCTCGCTTTTCTCGAACCCGCCGCCGCCGCGCCCGCCCCGGCTTCGGCCTGGAAAGCGTTCCTCGACGATCCCGCGCAGTTCTACCTTCGCCGCGGCATCCTGCCTTCGATCCTCTTGATTTTGATCGGCGGCTTTTTGCTCAACCTGACGCCCTGCGTCCTGCCGATGATCCCCATCAACCTCGCCATCATCGGCGCGAGCGGCACCGATTCCTCGCGCGCCGCGCGCTTCGGCCTCGGCCTCGTCTACGGCCTCGGCATGGCCCTCGTCTACGGCGCACTCGGGCTCGTCGTGGTGCTCACCGGATCCGTCTTCGGCGCGATCAATTCCTCGCCGCTCTTCAACGGCGCCATCGCCGTCCTGTTCGCCGCGCTCGCGCTGGCGATGTTCGACGTCTGGCAGCTCGATTTCTCCCGCTTTCGCAAGACCGGCGGCCTGGCTGGGCGCGCACGCCTGCCGGCCGTGCTCGTCATGGGCGGCATTTCCGCGCTGCTGGCCGGCGCCTGCGTCGCGCCCGTCCTCATCGCCGTCCTCGCGCTCTCCGGCTCGCTCTACGCCCAAGGAGTGTCCGTCGCCCTCGCGCTGCCGTTCCTGCTGGGCGTCGGCATGGCCCTGCCGTGGCCGCTGGCCGCCGCCGGCCTCGCCGTCCTGCCCAAGCCCGGCGCCTGGATGGAAAAAGTCAAAAAAGCCTTCGGCGTCCTGATCCTGCTGCTGGCCCTCTACTACGCGTGGAACGCCGTGTCCGCCTTCCGCGCCGCGCCCGCGGCGACCGCCGAATCCGCCGCCGCTCCGGCGGCCGAATCCGTTTTCCGCCGCTTCGATTTCAGCGCGGACGATCCGGCCGCCTTCGCGGCCCTGCTGCGCGAAGCCGCCGCCTCCGGAAAACCCGTCCTGATCGATTTCGGCGCCCACTGGTGCAAGGCGTGCAAGCTCATGGACGCCACCACCCTGCGCGACCCCGCCGTCGTCGCGAAACTCCGCGATTTCTTCCCCATCCAGATCCTCGCCGATTTCCCCAACAAGCCCCCCGCCCGCGACGCCCTCGCCCCCTTCGCCGTCCAGGGCTACCCGACGTTCCTGCTCTACCCATCGCCATAGGGGCTGTGAGGTTTCGGATCGACTTGCCGAGCGAGGCCTCTTTCGCCTTGTTCGGTCCATTCGCCCGTGCCATCCTTTCCGCATGCACCCGGAGCAGGTCAAAATCTTCAAGGCCATGCCGGCCGCCCGAAAGCTGGAACTGGCCGCCACCTTCTATTTTTCAGCCCGCCATTTGAAAACCCAAGCGCTGAAGAAGCGCCATCCCGACTGGACCGAATCCCAATTGCGCCGCGAAGTGAATAGGCTGTTCCTCCGTGCAAGCCGCTGATTTCTTCCTCGTTTTCACCGAGCCGCTCAACCAAGCCGGCATCCCGCACATGGTGGCCGGATCCGTGGCCAGCATCGTTTACGGCGAGCCCCGGCTCACCAACGACGTCGATCTGGTGGTCGTTCTGAACGATTCCCAGATCCAGGCGTTGGCCACCCTCTACCCGGCCGAACGGTTCTATTGTCCGCCGCCCGATATCATCGCCATCGAATCGCGGCGCGCCCGGCGCGGGCATTTCAACGTCATCCATCACGACACGGGCCTGAAAGCCGACCTGTATCTTGCGGGCGACGAACCGTTGATCGCCTGGGGCCTGGCCCATCGCCAACGCGTGGAAGTCGGCAACGGCCAAACGCTCTGGGTCGCGCCCATCGAATACGTGATCCTGAAAAAGCTCGAGTATTTCCGCGAAGGCCGTTCCGAAAAACACCTGCTGGACATCCGCGGCATGCTTGCCGTCTCCGGCGCCGAAATCGACTCTTCGTTTCTGGAGCGCCAGATCGCCGAACTGCGCCTGTCTCCCGAGTGGGAATTGGCCCGCCAAGATCCCGAACGCTGAGTCGCGACGGGATGAGCCTCCCGGCCCGCGTCCCCTTCGCCGTCCAGGGCTACCCGACCTTCCTGCTCTATCCCGCGCCGTGACCGCCGGTCAATCGTCGGCATCCAGCAGCTTGGCGATTTCTTCGGGGCCGGGGAGTTGGCCCTTGAGTTCCTTGGGCAGGCGCTTGACGATTTGGTAGGTGGCGACGCCGATAGGCTTGCCTGTGTTCTGCAAGGCATACTCCACGATGGTGCGGTTCTTTTCCTTGCACAGGATGATGCCGATGGACGGATTCTCGTCCTTCTCCCGGACTTGGCGGTCGAGAGCGGCGAGATAGAATTGCATCTTGCCGACGAATTCCGGTTGGAATTCACCGATCTTCAGTTCCACCGCCACCAGGCATTTCAACCGGCGGTGGAACAGCAGCAGATCGATGAAGTATTCCTTGTCCTCGACTTCCAGCCGAAACTGGCTGCCGACGAAAGCGAACAGGCCGCCCATGGCCCGCAGGAAATCCTCGATGCGGGCGATCAGCGCCCGCTCCAATTCGCGCTCGGAATGTTCGGCGCCCAATTCGAGAAAATCGAAGGCGTATTCGTCCTTCACCGCCAGTTTGGCCTGCGCGCGCAATTCCGGCGTCAGCGTCCGGTCGAAATTGGTCTGGCCCAGCAGGGTTTTCTCGTAGCTCTGGTTCTCGATCTGGTGGATCAGCACGTTCTTGGACCAGCCGAATTTCCGCGTCATCCGCAGATAGAACTCGCGCTCCAAGGGATCGATACAACGCTGCAAGATGATCAGGTTGTGCGTCCAGCCGATCATTGCAACCAGTGGTTGCAATTTCGGGAGGTCCCTATATGCGGAATAAAACTCACTCATATAGAACAAGTTGCGCCATGAAAACCCTGCGACGCCCGGAAATTCGGCTTGAAGATCTTCGGCGAGTTTTTTAACCACGACATCACCGCGCTCACTCGCCGTTTGTCGGCTGTCAATCATCCGCCCGATGTCCCAATAGAGACCGACCAGCTCTTTGTTGACTGCCTTGAGGGCTTGGTACTGGGCGGCGCGGACGCGCTCTTTGACCGCCACCAGCAAGGCTCTGTAATCCGCCGGAACGGGCTGGTTCTTTTTCGGCATGGCGCTATTTTCCCGCGCCGTAGGCCTGCACGATCTTTTCGATCAGCTTCGTGGTGGAGAGACCGGCGACCATCGGGGCGAGGACGACTTTGCCGCCGCGCGCTTCGACGACGTCGCGCCCGCTGACGTAGTGCGCCCAGTCTTCCGCCTTCACCAGCACGTCGGGCTGCAGTTCGGCGATCAATTCCTTGGGCTCGTCTTCGTCGAACCAGGTGACGAAGTCCACGCATTCCAGCGCGGCCATCATCCGGGCGCGGTTCCGTTCGTCCACGATCGGGCGTTTTTCGCCCTTGTAGCGCCGCACGCTGGCGTCGGTGTTGAGTCCGACGACCAGGACGTCGCCCTGGGCGCGCGCGAACTCGAGGTAGGTCGCATGCCCGGCGTGCATTAGGTCGAAGCACCCGTTGGTGAAGACGATTTTCTTCCCCGCCGCCCGCAACCGCGCGCATTCCTGCGCCAACGCCGGCCGGGCCCGTATTTTTTTCTCGGCTTCTCTCATGGCAGCTCCTACCTTCCGGAAAGATACCGGTTCTCCGGGCCGGACGGAATCCCGAAAACATGGCCGACCAACCCAATCTGACGCGACCCTCGGAAGTGCGCGCCCTGCTGGCGCAGCTCGACTTCCATCCGTCGCGCATCCTGGGCCAGAATTTCCTGATCGACCGCAACGTCCTGAACATCCTGCTGGGCGCCGCCGATCTGCAGCCGACCGACGCCGTGGTCGAAGTCGGCCCGGGCCTCGGCGTCCTGACCGCGGCGCTGCTCGAACGCGCCGCGGCCGTGACCGCCGTCGAGAAAGACAACCGCCTCGCCCCCTACCTCCGCGAGCGCTTCGCGGACGAGCCCCGGCTGACGCTGATCCATGCCGACGTGCTGGACTGCGATTTTCCCGCGCTGTTTCCGCGCCCCGGGATGAAGCTCGTCGCCAACCTGCCCTATGCCATCGCGGCGCGGCTGCTGGTCGAACTGACCGCCATTCCCCACCCGCCCGCGCTGCTGGTCGTGACCATCCAGCGCGAGGTCGCCGACCGCCTCGAAGCGGCGCCGTCCAGCGACGCCTACGGGCTGCTCTCCATCCTGCTGCAGCGGCACTACGAGATCGCCACGGCCAAGCACGTCTCCCCGTCCTGTTTCTGGCCGCCGCCGGAAGTGCAATCGTCCATCTCCAAGCTCGTGCGCCGCCCGGAACCGCTTGGCGGACCCGCCGACGAGCTCGCGCTGCGCGATCTGCTGCGCCACGCCTTCTCGCGCCGCCGCAAGACGATGGCGCGTTCGCTCCGCGACCTCGTGGCCGATCCGCTGCCGGCCCTCGCCGCCGCGGGCATCGCGCCGACGGCCCGCGCCGAGGAACTCGCGCCGGAGATCTGGCCCGCCCTCCTCCGTGCGCTGGAGCAGAACCATCAAACCCGGGAATCCCCATGAACTCCGCACGTTTTCGCGCCGGCCTGTTCGTTCTCGGTCTGGGAGCCGCGCTGGCGGGCTGCGCCACGCTGGCGCGCCGAAGCGCGCCCGATTATGCGGCGCTGGATCAGGTGGCCGCGGAGCAGGACTTCATCGATCGAATTTGGTCCGGCGCCGGCCAGGTCGTCGTCGGCCGGCTTCAATTGCCGCCGAACGCCCAGGTGGCCAGCCGCATTCCGTTCCGATCCGACGGCAGCTATTGCACGGCGCTCTATCCGGGGCGGCGGCTGACGTTCTATGCCCACGGCTACGACCCCTTGGAAATCGTTGCGAAAAACCGGCTGGCGCCCCGTCTCTGGGATGCCGGAACGCAGCCGCTGGTCCCGGCTTCAGCCGCCGACCGGCGCCGGGTCCAGTTCAGCGCCGCGTTTCCGGCGGCCCGTTCCGACTCCCCGTCGATCCTGGCCACGCTCCTCCTCCGCAACCGCGACAGCCTTTGGCACGACGACGGCAACCGCTGCGGAGCGGCCATTTCGGTTGTCGCCGAAACCAAGACGTTCGCTGCGGGTCAAACCGTCGAATTCGACGATCTCTCGCGCCTGCCGTACGTCGTCGTGCTGACCGCCCCCGGCCACGTCAAACAAGAGCGGGCCATCGCTCCGGAGCAAAGCGGCACCATCGATTTGGGTGCAGTGGCCCTGGAACCGGCCCCGCGTTTCCGGCTGACCTACAAAGTCCGGATCCGACACGGCGGCGGCCCCTGGCAAGAGGATGGCGCCGTCCATTCCGCCGACGTCATCTGCAACGGCGATGCGGAATTCCGCTTCACCCGCGAGCGCGACGGGCTGGGCAACCGCCTGGAGCTGCGTCTGCAGCCAGACGGACAGGCGGTTGTCGCCTCGTTTTTCTACCATAAGAACGACAGCTTCCACGATCTCGGCCCCGCGGCGCCGGATGCCCTGCCCGGCTGGGACGACATGCCCCCGGCGCCGGGCACCGGCGCCGTCCGGCTGCCGTTGCGCGATGGACATCTCCATTCCTTCGCGGTAGACGACGTCAACGGCACCGACGTGCGCCTGCTGTTCCGGGCGGATGCGAACTGAACGCGGCCGGTCCCGCGGCCGGCGCAGGGCAAAGAAAAACCCCGGCGGGGGAAAACCCGCCGGGGTTGTTCGAATCCGGACTTAGCGGCGAGGGGGGCGTTCCTGCGCCTCGTTGACGCGGACAGGCCGATCGACGATGTCGGTGTTGTTCACCTTCGCGATCGCGTCGTTGCCTTGTTCCTGATTGGGCATTTCAACGAAACCGAAACCGCGGGAGCGGCCGGTTTCCTTGTCTTTGATCACCCGCGCGGAGACCACTTCGCCGTACGGCTCGAACGCCGCACGCAGATCGTCATCGGTGGCCTTGAACGAGAGATTGCCGACATATATTTTCACGTAACTATCAACTCCATGGAACCATGGGCCGCCGGTTAACCCTGCCCCCCGCAAATCGGCGACCCTTGACTATGCGGAAGGTATGCCGCGGAACCTACGCGAGCCGCCCGAGCCCCGGCAAGACAAATCCGCAACATTTTTCGGCTCCGGCCGGGGCCGGCCGATTCTGCTTTCCCTCCGGCCGGCCATGCGCCATGCTCGGGCCATGACTGGAGACCCCATCCCCGCCCTGCCGGAGCGCCTGCGCCTGGACAAACCCCTCGTCGTCTTCGATCTCGAAGCCACCGGCCTGAACAAGCGCACCGACCGCATCGTGGCCATCGCGCTCGTGCGCTACGAACCCATCGGCACGACGGAACAGGTCAGCTACCTGCTGAATCCCGGCATCCCCATTCCCGAAGACGCCGTCCGCATCCACGGCATCACCGACGCCGACGTGCGCGACGCGCCGACCTTCGCCGAGATGGCCGAGACGATCGCCGGGCATTTCGCCGGCGCCGACCTCGCGGGCTACAACGTCCTCGGCTACGACATCCAGATGCTGACGGAGGAATTCGCGCGCGTCCAGCGCCCGTTCTCCCTCGACGGCCGCCGCATCCTGGACGCGCAGCGCATCTTTTTCCGCAAGGAACCGCGCGACCTGTCGGCCGCGCTGCGCTACTACTGCGGCGAGGACCACGCGAATTCCCACGACGCGCTCGGCGACGTGCTCGCCACCATCCGCGTCCTCGCCGGCCAGTTCCGGATGTATCCGGACCTGCCCGCGGATCTCGCCGACCTCAACGACTACTGCGACCCGCGCGATCCGTCCTGGGCCGACCGCGCCGGCCGGCTCAAGTGGGCCAAGGGCGAAATCGTCTTCAACTTCGGCAAGTTCCAGGGGCAGACGTTGCGCGACGCCGTCGCGAACGATCCCAATTTCATCACCTGGCTGCTGCGCTCCGACTTTCCCGACGACACCAAGCAGATCGTGCGCGACGCGGTGAACGGCACGTTCCCGGAGCCGCCGCCGACCGCCGCGCCGCGGGCGTAGGCCCCCGGCGCGCAAAAAGGCCGCCCGTTCGGGCGGCCTTCCACGTGCCGGCAACCGCCGGGCTCAGGCGTCCATCACGCGCTCGACGGTGAGTTCGGGGCTCAAGCGCTCGCGCATTTCGGCTTCGATGCCGTTCTTGAGCGTCAACATGGCGTGGGGGCAGGCGTGGCAGGCGCCGTGCAGGCGCAGGTTCACCGTATTGCCCTCCATGGAAACGAATTCCACGTCGCCGCCGTGTCCCTGGATCAGGGGGCGGATTTCCTCGATGAACTGTTCGACTTTTTCCTGCATGCGCGGTTCTCCTTTGAAACGTGGGCGGAACCTACCCCAGCCGTTTTCGTTTTGCAAGCGGCGGCGCGCCGGAAAAAAACGACGGCGAATCCGAATTCGGAATTCACCGCCGTTCATTCACCAGACCGCATTGCACGGTCCGGCACTGGGAAGAATTTACTTCTTCGCCTTCTTCGCGACCTTCTTCTTCGCGACCTTCTTGACCGCCTTCTTGACCGCCTTCTTCGCGGGCTTCTTCGCGGCCTTCTTAGCCTTCTTCACTGCCATTGTGTATTTCCCCCCCTTCCAACCTGACGCTCACAGGCGGTCAGGGTATTCTTGAAGTGGATCATGGAAACATTGTCCGGTGTTTCGGTTTCGCTTAAATGGCAGGCCGAGATGGATTCGGCGCGCGGCGCGCGGCCCGAATCGCGAAGGCGGAACAAAATTTTTTTCGTCATCTTCATCTCGTTGATCAACACAGTAATGCGAAGTTATTAACAGCGTCAACGTTTTTTGGAAAAATTTTTCACTTTTTTTTCGCGGCGCAGATTTGCTCCAGCGCGCGCAGCAGCGTCGCCGCGCACCGCGTTTTCGCCGCGAGGCCGATGCGCTGCGCGCGGCCGTCCGCGAAAAACACCGTCAGCGCGTTGCGGTCCGCCTCGAAGCCGCGGTCTTTTTTCGAGACGTCGTTGGCGGCGAGCGCGTCGAGGTTCTTCGCGCGCAGCTTGCGCCGCGCTTCGCGCGCGAGGTGGTCCGTCTCCGCGGCGAAGCCGCAGAACGTCTGCGTTTTCTTTTTCAGCGGCGCGAGCGTTTCCAGGATGTCCGGCGTCGCTTCCCAGGCGATGCGCGGCGGGCCGGCGCGTTTCTTGAGCTTGCGCGGCGCGGGATTCCGCGGGCGCCAGTCGGCGACGGCCGCGGCCATCACGAGCAGGTCGCAGCCGCGCACGCGCCGCTTCACCGCGGCGAGCATGTCCGCCGCGGTCGTGACCGGCACGACGTCCACGCCGCGCGGCGGCGCCAGCGCGACGGGTCCGGAGACGAGGCAGACGTCGTGGCCCCGCGCCCGCGCGGCCGCAGCCACGGCGTAGCCCATCTTGCCGCTGGAGCGGTTGCTGACGAAGCGCACGGGATCGATGGCTTCCCGCGTCGGCCCGGCCGTCACCAGCACCTTCACGGCGTCAGCGCTCCCCGACCGCTTTCGCCACGGCCCGCACGATGGCGTCGAGATCGCCCAGGCGCCCCTCGCCCACGTCGCCGCACGCCAGTTCGCCTTTTCCGGGCGGCACGATCGTCGCGCCGCGCCGCTTGAGCGCCGCCACGTTTTCCTGCACGGCCGGATGTTTCCACATGCGCACGTTCATCGCCGGCGCCACGAGCAGCGGCGCGGCGAGCGAGAGCGCGGCGCAGCTGAGGACGTCGTCGGCGAACCCGTGCGCCAGCCGCGCGAGGGTCTGGGCGGAGCACGGCGCCACCACCATCGCCGCCGCGCCTTCGGACAGGCCGAGGTGGGTATAGGTTTCCTGCTCCAGCTCGGCGAAGCTCCCGTGCGCCACCGGGTGGCCGGTCAGCGCGCGGAACGTCAGCGGGCCGACGTATTGCGTCGCGCAGGCGCTCATCACGACCCAGACGTCCCAGTCCTTTTTCATCATCAAGCGCGCGAGTTCCGCCGCCTTGTAGGCGGCGATGGAACCGGTCACGCCCAGCAGTACCTTTTTCGGAGCCTTAGCCATGGTAGTCCTCGCGGCGGTTGTCGTTGCGGTGGCGTTCGGCCAGGATGATGGCGCGCATGTGGTCGTAGGCCTCGGCGAGGTCGTCGTTGACCACCATGTACTTGTATTCCTTCCAATGGGCGATTTCCTCGCGGGCCTGCTTCATGCGCTTTTCGATCACTTCCAGGCTGTCGGTCCCGCGCACCACCAGCCGGCTGCGCAGCACTTCCGTCGAAGGCGGCACCACGAAGATGTCCACCAGCGTGCGCTTGAGCGGGTCGCCCGCCGGCGCGGCGGCGATGTATTTGCGCACGGCGGCGGCGCCCTGCACGTCCAGGTTCATCAGCACGTCGCAGCCGTCTTCCAGCGCCGCGGCGACCGGTCCCTTGGGGGAGCCGTAGAGGTTGCCGTGCACCACCGCGTTTTCGATGAAACCGCCTTCCGCCAGGCGCTTTTCGAAGCCTTCCCGCGTCATGAAATAGTAGCTCTTGCCGTCCACTTCGTCGCCGCGCGGGGCCCGGGTCGTCGCCGTGATGGCGTAGTGGATGTCCTTGAATTCCTTCTGCAGCTTGTCGCACAGCGTCGTCTTGCCGGCGCCGGACGGCGCGGAGACCACGAAGATGATGTTGTTCCAGCTCGGTTTGATTCCGTTCATTCCGCCTTCCTCCTTATTCGATGTTCTGCACTTGTTCGCGGAACCGTTCCAGCTCCGCCTTGGCGGCGACGACGCGGCGCGCGATTTCGCCGTCGTTCGCCTTCGATCCGACCGTGTTGATTTCGCGCCCCATCTCCTGCACGAGGAAATCGAGCGCGCGGCCGACCACGCCGCCCGCCTTCAGCAGGTCGGCGGCCTGCCGGAAGTGGCTGTCCAGCCGCACGAGCTCTTCGGTCACGTCCGCCTTGTCCGCGAAGAGCGCCACTTCCTTCAGCAGCCGCTCGTCGGCGGCGAGATCCGTTCCCGGCAGCGCGGCGGCGATCCGCTGGAGCAGGTTCGCGCGGTAGGTTTCGGCGACGCCCGGCGCGCGGGCGGCGATTTCGCCCGCGAGTTTCCGCAACGTCGCCAGGCGCGCGCGCAGGTCGCGGCCGAGGGCCGCCCCTTCCTTCCGGCGCATGGCCTGGAGCTTCGCCAGCGCCGCGTCCAGGGCCTGCCGCACCGTCGGCCACGCGGCGTCGAGATCGCGCGGGCGGGGTTCGAACGCCACGAGGCCCGGCAGGGCCAGCAGGGCCGACGCCTGCAGGTCGTCCGGCAGTTCCAGTTGTTTCGCGGCGGCGCGCAGCGCGGCCACGGCGGCGCGCGCCAGGCCCAGATCCACCCGCGCGCCGGACGCCTGCGCGGCCTCCGCCCACGTCACGCGGATCTCCCCCGTGACCCGCCCGCGCGCCAGGCGGCTTTGCACGAGTTCCTGCACGCGCGATTCGAAGGCAGCCCAGAACCGGGGCAGGCCAACGTCCACGTCGAGCTGCTTGCGGTTCACGCTGCTCAGTTCCACCTCGACGCGCGCGAGGCGGCCGGCGACCGCGGCCGCGCCGCGACCCGTCATGCTCGTCAAACTCATGCTCCGTTCCGTTCCCGGATCGGCCGCGGCCGATCCTGCGACCATCCTAAGCCCGCGGACGCCGCGGCGTCAACGCGTCCCGCTACTTCGCGCCCTTCTTTTCCTGCGAGGTTTTTTCCGGCGGCTCCGCGACTTCGTCGGACGCGATCGCGTCCCAGGCCTGCTTGTACTGCTCGGCCATGTCCGCGGACTCCAGCCAGATCAGGTTTTCCCAGTTCGACACCTGCGCGACGGTGGTGAAATTGTAGCTGCCCGCCACCACGCTGCCCATGTCGAACACCATGAATTTGTTGTGCATGGCGGAATATTCCCCCGCCGTATGGATCAGCGTCACGGGGATGCCCTTGCTCCGCAGCCATTCGATCAGCTTCTGCGCGCCGGGGAATTCGGCCTGGTTGGAATCCATCTTCACTTCCACCCGCACGCCGCGTTCGTGCGCCTGGATCAGCGCCGCCGCGATCCGGGTGCGCGTGAACGCATAGGCCGCCACCCAGATGCTTTCGCGGCTCTTCTCGATGGCCTGGAGGATGACGCCTTCGCATTCCTCGTTGAACGCGCACAGGGCGTTGACCTGCGTCTGGATCGGGATCGGCGAGTCGAAAACCTCCTGCCGCGAGCGGCCGTACTGCCGTTCGTAGCGCTGGCGGATCCGCTTGCCGTAGAAGGAGCCCTTGGATTCCGCCGCCTGGAATCCGGCCCAGACGTCCCGCGGCACCTCGAAATAGCGGACGGGGACCGGGTCGTTCCCCAGCCGCACCGTCAGCGTGCCGTCCGCCGCCCCTTCTTCGTACTCGTAGGCCACGTCGTGGACCCAGTCGCTGGCCGTATCGAGCGTTTCCCGCACCGGCGCGGCCCAGGCCGCCGCCGCGCACCCGGCGCCGAGCGCCGCCATCGCGATCCATCGTTTGGTCGTCATCGTTTCCTCGCTTTCGGATGTCGCAGGGAGGGTAGGCCATCGCCGCGTCCGGTTCAATCCGGACTTTGCGCTTTGCATCCGGGCCGCGGCTGGGCTATCTTGTCCGTCCATCGCATGCACGAATCGATCCAGAAGTTGAACGAATGGCGGACCGGTTTCCGCTGGTCGCGCCTGACGCGGGCCGCGCAGCTGGAGATCGCCTTCTGGGCGGCGGTGGCGGGCGGGCTGTTCTTTTTGTTCCATCTGCACGGCAACAGCCAGGAGATCGCCACCTGCCGGCGGTCGCTGTTCCTGTGGCTGCGCAGCCGCTGGACGGAGGACTACGCGTACGGCATGTTCCTGCCGCTGGCGAGCCTGGCGGCCGCCTGGATGCGGCGGCGCGAAATCGCGGCGGCGCCCCGGCGCACGGATTGGCGGGGCGCGGTCGTGGTGGCGGGCGCGCTCTGCCTGCACTGGATCGGCGTGCTCGCCCAGCAGCCGCGCATTTCCGCCGGCGGCTTCATCCTCCTCGTCTGGGGTCTCTTCTTCCTTTTATATGGCTATGGCCTCGCCCGCTGGCTGCTGTTTCCCTGCGGCTACCTGTTCCTGGCGATCCCGCTGAACTTCATCGACAGCATGACGGCGCCGCTGCGCTGGTTCGCCACCGCGGTTTCCGCCGGCCTCCTCAACGGCTTCGGCCTGCACGTGACCCGGGTGGGCGCCGGCCTGTTTTCCGCGGCCGACAACGCCTTCGCCTTCAACGTGGCGCCGGAGTGCAGCGGCCTGCGCTCGCTGCTGGCCATGACGGCGCTGATGGGCTTCTACGCCTGGTACAGCCAGAAGACCCAAACCAAGAAGTGGATCCTGTTCCTGTGCAGCGTGCCCGTGGCCATCGTCGCCAACGTCTGCCGCATCATCCTCGTGGTCGTCGCCGCCGCCTTTTTCGGGCAGGAAACGGCGATGGGCCTCTGGCACGACTATTCGGGCTATCCGATTTTCCTGATCGGCATCGCGCTGATGCTGGCGCTCGATCGCCTCCTGAACCTGGACTACCGCACCGCATGGACCCAACTCGCGCATCTTATTTCGGGCCGCGCCTCTTCGTAGTCGCCGCCCTGGCGGTGGCCGCCTGGGCCAACGTCTTCACGACCGGCGTCGCGAACACCGACGAGGCCGGCATCGTGCTGCACCTGCCCGCGCAGGTGGGCGACTGGTCCGGCATCGGCTTGCTGTTCTGCCCCAGCCGCGAGTGCGGCGGCCAGTTCACCGAGGCGCAGCTCGCCGGCGCCACCGCCTGCCCGAACTGCGGCGCGACCCTCGGGACCATGAACTGGGCCGAGCGCTCGCTGCTGCCGGCCGACACCGGCATGGCCCGCAAATACTATCTCCGCCCCGGCGGCCGCGACCCGCTGCACGCCACCATCGTGCTGAGCGGCGACGACCGCTCCAGCATCCACCGCCCGCAGGTCTGCATGACCGCCGCCGGCCACGAGATCGCCGACGAGCGCATCATCCGCATCCCGCTCGCCGGCCGGGCGGCGCCGCTGGAAGTCATGGTGCTGGACATGGCCAAGACCGTCGCAGGGGCCGACGGCGCCCCCGCCCAATACCTTTCCTATTACGCCTATTGGTTCGTCGGCAAGGGCCGCGAAACGGCCTCCCACGTCGAACGCATGGCGTGGATGGGCTACGACCGCGTTTTCCACGGCGTCTCCCACCGCTGGGCCTACATCGCGCTCTCCGGCCAGCGCGCCGCGCGCGGCGACGCCCACCTCCAGACCATCGCGGACTTCGCCAGCCAGCTGCATCCCGCCTTGCTCAAACCCGAGTGACGTGGCATCCTGCTTGCCCATGAACGCGACTTCCCGCCCCCCCGTCACCCTCGTCACCGGCGGCGCCGGTTTCCTCGGCTCCCATCTCTGCGACCGCCTGCTGGCCGAAGGCCATCGCGTCGTCGCGATGGACAACCTGATCACCGGCAACCTCGACAACATCGCCCACCTGCGCGCCCGCACCGACTTCGAATTCATCCACCACAACGTCACCACCCACATCGATTGGTCCGGCGAACTGGACTACGTCTTCCATTTCGCCTCGCCGGCCAGTCCGATCGACTACCTCGAACTGCCGATCCAGACCTTGAAGGTCGGCGCGCTGGGCACGCACAACGCGCTGGGCCTGGCCAAGGCCAAGGGCGCGCGGCTGCTGCTGGCCTCCACCTCCGAGGTCTACGGCGACCCGCTCGTCCATCCGCAGGTCGAAAGCTACTGGGGCAACGTCAACCCCATCGGCCCCCGCGGCGTCTACGACGAAGCCAAGCGCTTCGCCGAAGCCATCGTCATGGCCTACCACCGCTACCACGGCGTCCAGACCCGCATCGTCCGCATCTTCAACACCTACGGCCCGCGCATGCGCCCCAAGGACGGCCGCATCGTCCCCGCCTTCTGCTGCCAGGCCCTCAAGGGCGAGCCCCTCACCGTCTTCGGCGACGGCTCCCAGACCCGCTCCTTCTGCTACGTCTCCGATCTCGTCGACGGCATCTTCCGCCTGATGATGAGCGACCACGCCGACCCCGTGAACGTGGGCAACCCGCGCGAGCTGACCGTCCTGGACTTCGCCCAGAAAATCAAAGAGCTCACCCGGAGCGCCGCCCCCATCGTCCACAAGCCCCTGCCCGTGGACGACCCCAAGCAACGCCGGCCCAACATCGACAAGGCGCGCCGGCTCCTCGGCTGGGAACCGCGCATGCCCCTCGAAGACGGCCTGCGCCTCACCATCGACTACTTCGCCGCCCTCGTGGAAAAAGGCATCGTCTAACGAAAGGATCCGCCATGCATCTGCGCTACGTCAACAAACTGGGCATTTCCAAGGACATCGAACTGACCGGCGAACCCCTTTCCATCGGCCGCTCCCGCGAAGCCGACATCCCCCTGCTCGACGACCGGGTCTCGCGCGTCCACTGCGGCATCCGCCTCTCCGGCGGCGAGTTCTACCTCAAGGACCTCAAGAGCCGCAACGGCGTCTTCGTCAACGGCCAGCGCGTCGAAGACACGGCCAAGCTCAAGCCCGGCGACCGCATCCAGATCGGCTCCACCGTCTTCGTGCTCGAAACCGCCACCGACAAGGAAGACGCCGCCAAGGGCCTCGCCGCCGTCCAGGGCGACATGGACGACGGCAAGGGCTACACCACCATCCTCAAGGAAATCGTCGAAGACATCCCGGCGCCGGCCGCCGGCGAAAAACCCGCGGCCAAATCCGGCGGGCGCCCCGCCATCAAGATCAGCCAGCCGAACATCAAGACGTCCGCCCCGCCCGCCGACGCCGACGCCGACAAGCCGACGCCCGGCAAGATCCGCATCACCCTCAAGAAGTAGCCGCCCGCCGGGCGACTTTTACGTAGAATGTAAAACTTTTTACGTTCTACGTAAAACTACGAGCCCAGGCGGTATTCCCGGAAATTTTCCCGGGGGTTGCCGTCGATGCGCAGGACGCCGACGGGGTGACCGTCGGCGCCGCGCAGCGCGCGGTAGAACGTGAAGTTCTTCTCCGCGTTGAGCCGGTCCAGTTCGGCGCCGTCGCCCCCGAGCGCGGCCGCCAGCGCCTTCTCGAAATCCTTCGCCACGAAAAACCGCGCGAAGCCGTCTTCCGTCTTGTAGTCCCGCCACGCCGTGTAGCCCCACAGCGCCGCGGGGTCTTCCGGATCGGGCACGTAGAGCGTGCTGCGCTGCACGAACGACAGCCCGTCCAGCGTCCGGATCAGATCGTACAGTTCCTTGTCCACCGCGCTCCGCGGCGGCGCGCCCAGCGCCGCGACCCGCGCGGCCAGCTTGGCCTCGAAATTCCCGACCTGCTCGGCCGCGATCTTCTTGAACGTCTCCGTCCGGTGCGCCTGCACCCGCGCGTTGACCCAGGCCAGCGACCCGATCAGCACCGCGAACCCGACCAAAATCCCCGCCATGGCCTTCAGGTAGCCCCAGCGCGTGGCCTCCGGCGCGGGCTCCGCCTCGTCCGCGCCGCGCGCCTTCGGCAGCGCCCGGAACGCCTGCACGATCTCCTGGATCCCCAGCACCGTCGTCAGCGCCACGCCCGCCGACGCCAGCGCGATGCTGCCGCCGAACACCCCGGTGAGGATCGCCTCCAGTTTCGGGCCGAACAGGTCCCAGTCCAGCGATTCGTTGAAAATGCCCACCACCACGAGCGTCGCCGCCAAGGCCAGCAGCAGCGCCGTGGCGTGGACGACCAGCGTCAGCATCCGAATGCGTCTTCATGATCCTCTCCCGAACGCGAGCGTTCTGGCGCCAGTCTCGCCCTTTTCCGCGGCGAGGCAAGCCCGGACCGGACCGCCGCCGGCCGAAAACGGCGGTTGGCGACCCAAACCACAGTGTTGACATTTCTAAAGTTTTACTTTAGATTTGCCGCATGAACTACCTTCCCCGCAGGCTCGCGCGCGAGTTGCGCAAGGCGGCGGCGCATTTCCCGGCCCTGCTGGTGACCGGACCGCGGCGCTCCGGCAAAACGACCCTGCTGCGCCACGTCTTTCCCAAGGCATCCTACGTGCTGCTGGAAGAAGCCGACGTGGTGGCCCGTGTCCGGGCGGATCCCCGCGCT
Organism: Verrucomicrobia bacterium UBA2281; assembly: GCA_002347655.1. Classification (GTDB taxonomy): domain Bacteria; phylum Verrucomicrobiota; class Kiritimatiellia; order CAIQIC01; family Lenti-01; genus Lenti-01. The sequence continues at coordinate 18,764 of DDWR01000010.1, forward strand.
TTTCTGGACGCCCTCCGGCCGCCTGTCCTCCTCGACGAGATCCAGAACGCGCCGGAGTTGTTCACCTATATCCGGGCGCGGATCGATGCCGCCCCGGAACGCAAAGGCCGCTGGTTCCTGACCGGTTCCCAGGAAGCGCCGCTGATGCAGGGCGTCACGGAATCGATGGCCGGCCGCGTGGCGACGTTTTCGCTGTTGCCGCTCTCGCGGGAAGAATGTCCGGCGCTCACCTTGCTGGGCGGCGGTTTTCCGGAGGCGGTCGCGGCGCCGGCGGCGCGGGATCTTTGGTTCCGTTCCTACGTCCAGACTTATCTGGAGCGGGACGTCCGCACCATCACCGCCATCCACGATTTGGCGACCTTCCGGCGGTTCATGGGTCTGTTGGCCTCTCGGTGCGGCCAAATGCTCAACAAGACCGATCTGGCCGCGCCGCTGGGCGTCAGCGTGCCGACCATCGGCCATTGGTTGAACGTCCTTGAAATCACCGGCCAGATCCTGCTGATCCCGCCCTTCCACGAGAATTTCGGCAAGCGCCTGGTGAAATCCCCCAAGCTGTACTTCGCCGATTCCGGTCTCGCGTGCCACTTGACGGGCGTGCGGGACGAAGCCGCCCTGCGGGATTCGCCTTTTCTGGGAGCGCTGTTCGAAGGAATGGTCGCCTCCGAAATCGTCAAGCACCGGATCAACCGGGGACGGGACCGGGCCCTGTACTATTTCCGCGACCGACAGGGCTTGGAAGTGGATTTCGTGCTCGACGACGGTAATCGGCAACTGACCCTGATCGAGGCCAAAGCCACCCACACGCCCATGCCCGGCGATGCCGCCGCCTTGGATCGGCTGGCCGCCGGGATTAAGAACTACCGCTGCAAACGACTGCTGGTCGCCGGAGCCGTGCCCCCCGGCGCTCCGGCCGGCGTGCGGCCCGGCGTCGCCTTGACGGATCCGGAACGCTTGCATTCCCGCCTGGCGTAATCCATGTTGCCCATCCACGCCATCCGCAACGATCTGGCCGCCGCGCTGAAGCGCTCGCGCCGGATCATCCTGACCGCGCCGACCGGCTCGGGCAAATCCACGCAGGTGCCGCAGATGCTGCTGGACCTGGGCGCGCTGGGCACCGGCAAGGCCGTCGTGCTCCAGCCCCGCCGCCTCGCCACGCGCCTGCTGGCCAAGCGCGTCGCCGAGGAACGCGGCGTGCCCCTCGGCGGCGAAGTCGGCTACCAGATCCGCTTCGAGTCCGTCTGCGGGCCCGAAACCCGCATCCAGTTCGAGACCGAAGGCATCCTGCTGCGCCAGATGCTTTCGCAGCCCGATCTGACCGGTATTTCCGCGATCCTGTTCGACGAATTCCACGAGCGCCACGTCTACGGCGACGTCACCCTCGCCCAAGCCCTCCAACTCCAGAAAACGACGCGGCCGGATCTGCTGCTGATCGTGATGTCGGCCACGCTCGACGTCCGCCTGCTGCAGCCCTACCTCGAGCCGTGCGAAATCGTCCGGTCCGAAGGCCGCACCTTCCCCGTCGCGATCGAGCACCTCGCCAAGCCCCTGCATCCCGACCGCGACACCCCGTGGGACGCCGCCGCGGCCGCCTACGAGCGCGCGGTTCGCGAAGACCGCGAGCCCGGCGACGCTCTCATCTTCATGCCCGGCGCCTACGAAATCCAGCGCACGCTCGACGCCCTGCGGCAGTCGCCCGCCGCCAAGGGCGCGCTGCTCTTGCCGCTGCACGGCGAACTGCCGCCCAACGACCAAGACGCCGCCGTCGCCCGCTACGACCGGCGGAAAATCGTCGTGGCCACCAACGTCGCGGAAACGTCGCTGACCATCGACGGCATCCGGCTCGTGATCGATTCCGGCCTCGCGCGCGTCGCGCGCTTCGATCCCTGGCGCGGCATCAATACCCTGCTCGTCGAGAACATTTCCCGCGCGTCCGCCGACCAGCGCGCCGGCCGCGCCGGCCGCACCGCGCCCGGCCGCGCCATCCGCCTCTGGACGGAAAACGAGCACGCCGGACGCGCAGGCCACGACCTGCCCGAAATCAAGCGCATCGATCCGGCGGAAATCCTGCTGACGCTCAAGGCGCTCGGCGTGCGCGACGTGGAAACCTATCCGTGGCTCGAGCCGCCCGAACCCCGGGCCCTCGAACGCGCGCTGACGCTTTTGCGCGATCTCGGCGCGCTCGACGCCGCCGGCGTGCCCACGCCGCTGGGCCTGCGCATGCTGTCGTTCCCCGTCCATCCGCGCTACGCCCGCATGCTGCTGGCCGCCGGCGATCGCGGCGCCGTGAAACCCGTGGCGCTCATCGCCGCCATCGCGCAAGGCCGGCCGCTGCTCGTGCGCAACGCCGGCAAGAGTGCCGCGGACCAGCGGCGCGACCTGCTCGGCGCGGACGGCTCGGATCTGCTCGTGCTCATGCGCGCGTGGAACTACGCCCGCCAGAACCGCTTCGATCTCGACCGCTGCCGCCGCCTCGGCATCCATGCCGGCGCCGCCCGCCAGGTCGGCCCGCTCTGGGAGCGCTTCCTCCGCATCGCCGAATCGCAACGGGTGCCCATCGAGTCCGCCCCGCCCGAGGACGCCGACATCGCCAAGTGCGTCCTGGCCGGATTTTCCGATCAGGTCGCCCGCCGCCTCGACCGCGGCACGCTGCGCTGCGACCTCGTCCACAAGCGGCGCGGCGAACTCGCCCGCGACTCCGTCGCCGACGAGGCCCCCCTGCTCGTCGCCAACGAAATCCACGAAATCGGCCGCGGCGATGGCGAAGTCAACGTCCTGCTGACCCAGGCCACTGCCATCCGCGAAGAATGGCTGCGCGAGCTGTTTCCCGACGATTTTTCCGAACGCGTCGCCGTCGAGTGGGACGCCGCCGCCAAGCGCGCGGTCGCCCGCCGCGAAGTCGTCTTCCGCGATCTGGCCCTCGAAACCCGCCCGCTCGATCCGCCGCCGGCCGAGGAAGCCGCGCGGCTGCTGGCCAAGGCCGTGTTGTCCGGCGAGTGCGTTCTGAAGGAATGGGATCGCGCCGTGGACCAATGGATCGCGCGCGTGAACCTGCTGGCCAAGGCCTGTCCCGACTGGGAGTTGCCGGCCTACGGCGAGGCCGAGCGCGAACTGCTGATCCAGCAGATCTGCCACGGCGCGGTTTCCTACAAGGAAATCAAGGACCGCCCCGTGCTCCACGCCGTGAAGTCGCTGTTGTCCCCCGCCCAGATCGCGCTAGTCGAAAAGCACGCACCCGAACGCGTCGCGCTCGCCAACGGCCGCAGCGTCAAGGTGCAGTACGACGGCGCCGCGGAGCCCTACGTTTCCGCGCGCATCCAGGAATTGTTCGGCGTCGAAGCGCTGCCGGCGCTGGCGGCGGGCCGCGTGCCGCTGGTGATCCACATCCTGGCTCCCAGCCAGCGCCCCGTGCAGATCACCAAGGACCTCCCCGGCTTCTGGCGCGACCACTATCCGCGCATCAAACAGGAGCTGCGCCGGAAATATCCCAAGCACGAGTGGCGCTAGCCCTCGGCGAACTTCTGCAGGTACAGATCGAGGATCGGCTCCACCTGGGCCCAGCCGCGCTTCAGCTTGTTCAGGTCGAGGAGCAGTTCGGCGATTTCGCGCATCGTTTCCTGCCGCGCCGGACCGTCCTGTTCCTTCATCCGGCGGCTGAGCTCTTCGCGCCGGGCGGCGAGATGCCGCTGCCAAATCCGCAGGATCAGGTCTTGCGCGGCCTTGGCCACGCCTAGGTCCGACTCCGTGCTCACGGCTTTCTGCGGCGCATTGACGATCTGCGCGGCCAGCGCCTTGCAGGCATCGCTTTCGTCGTCCAGCGCCCCCATCAGGTCGCTTTCTTCTTCGGCGAGCGCATGGATGATCGCCCGGCAGTCCGGATCGGCGATCAGCGGATACGGCAGCCAGCGGCGCACGAGCCCGGCCAGTTCCGGATCGCCCGCGCCGAGGAGCGTCGCCAGTTCCATTTCCTCGACCGGCCGCGCGACGGGTTTCGCCAGGGACGTTTCCGCTTCCGGCGGCGGCGGGCGGAATTTCTGGCGCACCGCCGCCTTCAAGTCGCGCCGCAAGGCGTCGTAGCCCACGCCGAGGCCGGCGGCGGCTTCGCGCAGCATCTGTTCGGTCTGCACCGCGCCCTGCGCGTGGCCGGCCAGTTCGGTCGCCGCGCGCGTCGCCCGCAGCAGGCCTTCCTGCGTGCGGAAATCTTCCTGTTCGCGCAGCATCCCCAGCAAAAATCCCATCGGCGTCTGCGCGGTCTTCAGCACCGCGGCGAAAGCCTCCGGGCCTTTTTTCAGGATCAGCGAATCGGGATCTTCGCCGGCCGGGAGCGCGGCCAGCGTCACCGCCAGGCCTTCCGCGATCAGCAGCTCGGCGCTGCGCAGCGCGGCCTTCCGGCCGGCCGCGTCGGCGTCGAGCACCACCACGACCTTGTCCGCATAGCGCTTGAGCAGCGCCGCGTGTTCGCTCGTGAACGCCGTGCCCTGCGAGGCCACCGCGTTCCGGAAGCCGCCCAGGTGGCAGCGGATGCAGTCGATTTGCCCTTCCACCAGCAGCGCCGTATGCGCATCGAGGATTTCCCGTTTGGCCTTGTCCAGCGCGAAGAGGATGCGGCTCTTGCGGAACGCCGGCGTCTCCGGCGTGTTGACGTACTTTCCGCCGGCCTTGTCGTCCGCCTTCAGCACGCGGCCGCTGAAGCCGACGGCGCGGCCGAGTTCGTCGCGGATCGTGAACATGACGCGGCCGCGGAAGCGGTCGTAGAGACTGCCTTTTTCGTTGGCGGAGAGCAGGCCCGCGGCTTCCAGCGCCTTCATTTTCGGCCCGCCGCGCGGCCCGGCCGCGCCGCTCAGGAAATCCCAGCCTTCCGGCGCGTAGCCGATGCCCCACTCCGCCCACGCGGCGAGATCCAGCGCGCGCTTTTTCAGGTAGTCCCGCGCCGCCGCCGCCTCGGAACTCCGCAGCAGCTCCTGCTGGTAGCGCTTGGAGGCCTCTTCGTTCGCGGCGAAAATCTCGTCCTTGCCCGGCCCCTCCCGCTTGCCGGCGCGCTCTTCGTCGATCTGGATCGCGATGCCGGCGCGAGAGGCCAGCATCCGCAGCGCCGTCGGAAAATCGACGTGGTCGTAGAGCATCACGAACTTGAACACGTCGCCGCCGACGCCGCAGCCGAAGCAATGGAACGCCTGCCGCGCCGGATTGACGTGGAACGACGGCGTCTTTTCCTTGTGGAACGGGCACAGCGCCTTGGCCACGTGCCCCGTCCGCTTGATCTGGATATACGAACCGATGACGTCGGAAATGTCCAGCGCGTTGCGGATCTGGTCGATCGTATCCTTGGAGACCATGCCCGCCATGGGCGCCCTACTCCGCCGCGGGGAACATCGGCACGGCTTGGAACAGGTCCGCGCCTTCTTCGGGCAGCGGCGGCATGACCGCCTGCGGCAGCTGCACGCCGACGGGGATTTCCGCCGGGATCATCGCGGCCTTCGCCGCCAGCTCGTTGTACTTCGCCACCAGCAACGGCAGCGCCTGGCGGCCGACGGTCGAATCGAGCATCACCGCCCGCTGCAGCCCCGCCGACGGCACGAAGCTCGCCGCCAGCAGCAGCACCAGGAAAATCGCGCCCAGACGGACGAAGCCCGCCACCAGCCCGCCGACGCGCTCGACCAGCCCCTTGAACGCGAAGGTCATCATCGTCCCCAGCGCGATCCGCAGCAGCCGCATGCCGTAGAGCGCCAGCAACGCCAGCAGCACCACCGCGAAGAGCCGGGTGACTTCTTCGTTCCAGTCCCACCGTTCGCAAATCCAGAACGAGACCGGCTCGTAGAACAGCCGCGTGACGATCACGGCGACCACCATTCCCACCAGCGTCGCCAGCTCGTGCGACAGCCCGCGCACCGCGCCCATGGCCGCGCCGTAAAGCAACACGGCGACGAACGCCCAGTCCACCCAGTTGAATTGCGTCCAGTCCATGCGCCTCTCCTCGCCGTCTAGCCGGCCGCCGCTGCGGCCGGCGGCGCCGCGTCCAGCTCGCAGCCCAGCATGATCCCTTCGTCGAACAAAAACCGTCCGCTGAACTTGCGGCCCTGCTGCAGCAGGGGGAACCACAGCCGGTCGTCGGCCCACATCTGGCCATAGGGCATTTCGCGCTCGTCGATCCACAGCGGAATGGCCTCGACGGTCTGGGTGGGCACGCCCTCGTAGGACGACGCCGTGTAGACGTGGCACCGCAGCGAATAGCCGTCCGTGAACTGGAACGCCAGCACCCCGGCCTCCTTCACCCCGACGGGCGTGACGTGCAGCTCTTCCTGGGCCTCCCGGACCGCGCCCTGCGCGGGCGTCTCGCCCGGATCCACCCGGCCGCCCGGGGCGTTGATGAGCCCCGCGCCCATCCCCATCAGCTTGCGGATCAGCAGCACCATCCCGTCCATCCGCACGAACATCAGCGTCGCCGTCTCGCGCGGGGTCCAGGTCGTCCAATCGATGTCGGAAAATTTCACGAAACTCCTATCGTCCACCATCGGGGCAGACTAGCACGGGCCGCCGCCCGGGGAAAGCAAATCGGCCCCCGGGGCCCTACTGCACCCGCTGCATGAACTCGCCGGTGCGGGTGTCCACCCGGACGCGTTCGCCCTGCTCCATGTATTCGGGCACCTGCAGTTCCAGGCCGGTTTCGAGCTTGGCCGTCTTGGTCCGGGCCGTCACGCTCGCGCCGCGCATCGACGGGGCGCACTCGACGATCGCCAGTTCCACCGAATCCGGCAGCTGGATGCACAGCACTTTCCCGTTCTGCACCAAGGCCTTGATGCCTTCCATGCCGTCCACCAGATAGGGCACCGCATCCTCGATCTCGGCTTCCATCAGCTCGAACTGGCTGTAGTCCTCCAGATCCATGAACGTGAACCGATCCCCTTCCCGGAAGCTGAACGACACCAGCCGGGTGTCGAAATCCGTTTCCTTGACGGGATCGTCCCCCTTGTAGGTCTGGTCCAGCTTGGCCCGGGTCCGCACGTTGCGGAACCGGATCTTGTAGAGCGTGGCCGCCCCCCGCGCGGAAGGCGACTGCGTCCGCAGCTGTTCCACCACGTGCGGGTCGCCGTTGATTTCCACCACGCTGTTTTTCGTCAAATCGCAGGCCTTGATCATGGCCGTCCTTTCCGGCCGGTTTTTCCGCTTCCGGCTCTTTTTTATGTTCCAAAAAGGTATGTCGGTATGCCATAACAAGTCAATGGCAAGCTTGGAGCGCCCATGACGCAGAAAACCATCGCCGAACGCACCTGGCGGATCCCGAACCGCATGACCGCCCTGGCCGACCTCGCCAAGGAGGTTTTCGAGTGGATGGCCGACCTGCCGTTGTCCTCCCGCGCCAAGTATTCCGCCGGCCTCGCCGTCGAGGAAATGGTCTCCAACGCCATCAAGTACGGCTACGACGACGAACGCGAGCACGAAATCGTCGTGCACGTCCTCGCCAACCACGACCGGCTCGAAATCACCTTCGAGGACGACGGCCATCCGTTCGATCCCACCGGCCATCCGAAGCCCGATCTCGAGCGCATCGTCGAATCCCGCCGAATCGGCGGGCTCGGCATCGAACTCGTCCGGCGCATCTGCGAAAAAATGGTCTATGAGCGCGTCGGCGACCGCAACCGCCTCGTGCTGCACATCCGCCGGTTCGAAGCCCACGACACCCAGTTGTTGTCCTTGCCCCTGGGAACCCCGTCATGAACCATCTGCGCATCGCCGGTTTCGTTCTGCCGCTGGCCCTCCTGCTGGCCGGATGCGCCACGCCCGCCCAGCGCATCCAGCAGAACCAGGAACTGTTCGACACCTTCCCCGTCGCCGCCCAGGCCCGCATCCGCAGCGGCCAGATCGATCTCGGCTTCACTCCCGACATGGTCCGCATCGCCCTCGGCGAACCCCAGCACAAGACGCTCCGCCGGTCCGACGCCGGCGAAACCGAAATCTGGCTCTACGTCGATTCCGTCCGCCGCTACGACCGCCAGCGGGTGGACATCGACGGGCTGAGCCTGTCCGGCCCCGGCGGGCTCCGTTCCCTGGGCGGCAGCGCCTGGATCAACGTCGAACAGACCCGCGAATTCGTCCGCGCCCGCGTCGAATTCCAGAACGGCGTCGCCGCCGCCATCGAAGAACCCGTCAAGAACCCCAAGCCCAAGTAGCCCCCCGGCTGCCCGCTCCGCCATGAAAATCGTCTGCGCCGCCAGCGTTCTGCACGCCCGCGAGGCGTTTTCCGGCCTCGGCGACGTCGTCCTCGTTCCCGACCGCGAAATCTCCCGCGCGCATCTGCAGGACGCCGATGCCCTGATCGTCCGTTCGAAGACCCGCGTCGGCCCCGAACTCCTCGAAGGCACGGCGGTCGGCTTCGTCGCCACCGCCACCGCCGGCGCCGACCATTTCGACGTCCCGGGACTGAACCGCGCCGGCCTGGCCTGGACGGCCGCGCCCGGGTGCAACGCCAACTCCGTCGCCGAATACGTCGCCACCGCCCTCGTCCTGCTCGCCCGCCAGCGCGCCGCCCTCTTGCCCGGAAAAACCCTCGGCATCGTCGGCGTCGGCCAGGTCGGCTCGCGCGTCGCCCAAAAGGCCACCCTCCTCGGCCTGCGCGTCCTCCGCAACGACCCGCCCCTCGCCCTGAAAAACGATTCCGCCGACTACCTGCCGCTCGACGCCGTCCTGGCCGCCGCCGACATCCTCACGCTGCACGTGCCGCTGGAAAACGGCGGGCCGTTCCCCACGCGCCACCTCGCCGACTGCCGGCTGTTCGAAAAGCTCAAGCCCGGCGCCTGGTTCATCAATTCCTCCCGCGGCGCCGTGACGGACTCCGATTCGCTCCTGTGCGCCCTCGACCACCACTTGCTGTCCGCCTGCGCCCTCGACGTCTGGGAAAAGGAACCCGAACTGGCCGATTCCCTCAAGCGCGCCGTGGATTTCCTCACCCCGCACGTCGCCGGCTATTCCCTCGAAGGCCTCCTCAACGGCACGCTCCACTGCTACCGCGAACTCTGCCACTATCTCGAAGTCGAGCCCGCCTGGACGCCCGATCCGCGCCGGCTGCCGCCCGCGCCGTTCGTCGGAATCGATGCCGCCCACCGCGCCGACGACGAGGTCCTCGCCGAACTCCTCGCCGCCGCCTGTCCCATCCCCGAGGACGATCGCGCCTGGCGCGCCGAAATGACCACCGACGATTCCGCCGAACTCCGCCGCCGCTTCGACCGCTTCCGCAAAAACTACCAGTCCCGCCGCGAATTCGCCGCCATCCGCGTCCACCTCTCCCACGCCTCCTCCGCCCTGCTCGAAACCGTCGCCGCCCTCGGCTTCCAGGTCTGCGCCCACCAGCCATGAGGGAAACCGGAGGTCAGAGGTCGGAGGTCGGAGGTCGGAGGCTTGCCGTCCGCAGGACGTGGAGGCAGAGGATTTCTTCCCTTCCCTCCTTCATCCGTACCCGCCCCGCCCCATGACCGCCGCCCCGCTCGTCTTCACCCTCGACCGCCGCGCCCCGCGACTCGACGCCTGGCTCGCCGCCGCCCACCCCGAGATTTCCCGCTCGCGCTGGAAACAGCTCATCGAAGCGGGCCGCGTTTCCCTCAACGGCGCGCCCGTGTTGAAAACCAACACGGCTCTCGCCCCCGGCGACGAACTCCGCTGCGACCTCCCCGACCCGGAACCCGTTGGCCTCGTCGCCACCGACATCCCCCTCGCCATCCTCTACGAAGATTCCGATCTGATCGTCCTGAACAAACCCGCCGGGCTCGTCGTCCATCCCGCCCCCGGCCACGCCGCCGACACCCTCGTCAACGCCCTGCTCCACCATTGCGCCGATCTCCAGGGCATCGGCGGCGAACTCCGCCCCGGCATCGTCCACCGCCTCGACAAGGACACCAGCGGCGTCCTCGTCGTCGCCAAGAGCGAGCAAGCCCACGCCGCGCTCGTCGCGCAGTTCGCCGCCCATTCCATCCGCAAGGAATACCTCGCCCTCGCCTGGGGCACGCCGAAAAAGCCTTCCGGCACCGTCGATCTCCCCGTCGGGCGCCATCCCGTCCACCGCCAGAAAATGGCCGTCACGGAAAAAGGCCGGTCCGCCGTCACCCACTACGAAGTCCTCGCCGCCGGACCGCTGGCCAGCCTCCTGCGCGTCCGCATCGAGACCGGCCGCACCCACCAGATCCGCGTCCATCTCGCCCACCTCGGCCATCCCGTCGTCGGCGACGCAACCTACGGCCGCGCCCGCCACGGCCTGCCCGATGACCTCTCCATCCCACGCCAGATGCTCCATGCCCACGTTTTGCAAATCGCCCATCCCCGCGACGGCCGCCCCCTCACCTTTACCGCCCCGCCGCCGGCCGACTTCCTCGCCGCCCAGCGCCTCCTCGCGCCCCAAACATGAGCCCGATCTGTCCAATCCGCCGGATCCGTCCAATCCGTATTTTCCACACTGTGGAAAACATTTTTCCACCGTGTGGAAAACTCTTCCCATGATCTCCCGCGACTGCCCCATTTGCGCCGTTCCCCTGGAGCAGGAAACCTACGAAGGCTTCCCGCTCTGGCGCTGCCCGGAATGCCAGGGCACCCTTCTCGACTTGTCTCGTTACGAAGCCATCAAGAACGTTCCCGAAAAATCCCTCGCCGACCTCGAAGCCGAAGCGCAGGCCGGTTTCCAGGGCGACAATCCCCAGCCCATCCGCTGCCCGCGCTGCCGCCTCGCCATGGCGAAGCGGCCCCTGCCGGTGCCCGGCTTCGAGCATCTCCATTTCGATCTTTGCCGCAACTGCTCCTTCGTTTGGCTCGACGGCGGCGAACTCGCCTTGGCCCAGCTCGCCTACCAGGCCACGCCCGCTTTCCGCGACAAGCAGGAAATGAAGCGCCGCGCCGCCGAACGCGACGCCGATCCCGAGCGCAAGGCCGCCTTCGACGAGGCCGTCGCCAAGCTCCCCGAACCTCCGGGAATCTTCGCAGGGGCTTTCCGCGAGGCACTCATCGACGCCCTGTTCACCTATCGCGGCCGCTACGGCACCCGCCTATGAAACCGACGGACCGCGATCCAAAGATTCTGAATCCTGAATCCTGTATTCTGAATTCTCAAACGGACGGAGTCCGTTTGCAGAAATTCCTCGCCGCCGCCGGCGTCGGCTCCCGGCGCCATTGCGAGGAACTGATCGTCGCCGGACGCGTCCGCGTGGACGGTGCGGTCGTCGCGCAGCTCGGCGCGCGCGTCGATCCGGACCGGCAGAAGGTCGAACTCGACGGCCGCCCCGTGCGCGCCGAACCGCACCGCACCTATCTGGCCGACAAGCCCCGCGGCATCCTGTGCACCTCCTTCGATCCCGAAGGCCGCCCCACCATCGTCGAGTGGGCCGCCCAGATGGGCGCCGACCCGAACCTGCGCCTCTACACGATCGGCCGGCTCGACTACGACAGCGAAGGCCTGATCCTCCTCACCAACGACGGCGCCCTCGCCCAGGAATTCGCCCACCCGAGCCGCCACGTCGAAAAGGAATATCGCGCCTGGATCGACCGCCTCGCCACCCGCGACCAGCTCGCCGCCATGCTGGAAGGCGTCGAGGAAAACGGCGAGAACCTCCGCGCCCTGTCCGTCGTCGCCGAAGCGGCCCGCCCGGGCCGCCCGCCGACGCTCCGCATCGTCCTCGGCGAAGGCCGCAACCGCCATATCCGGCGCCTGCTCGAAGCCCTCGGCCTGCGCGTGCGGCGCCTGCGCCGCATCCGCATCGGCGCCCTGACCGAAGCCGACCTCCGCGGCCAGCCGCTGCGCGAACTGTCCCCTGCCGAGCTTGCCGGCCTGCGCCTTTCTCCGCCCAGAACGGCGGCGGACCTTTCGTACGATCATTAATTAAACATCATATGATCATTTCATGATCTATTGGATAATCCTTTATAATCTGCATATAATGAACGTACTATCATTAATTAATGATGATATGTTTGTCTCGCGATGCTCCGGTGGATTCCAGCCTCAAACCGGGCGGCCGAAACCCGACCGACACCAGCAAACGTCGCCGCTCCTTGATTCGTTTGCGGGGGCCTGCTACGGTATGGACGTGAATCGCTATTTGACCCACCAGCGAAAGGATCCGGCATGAAGTGGCATTTCCTCGGCGGCGCCGACCAGGTCACCGGATCCAAACACCTCCTCGAGTTCGACGGCGCCCACATCCTCTTCGACTGCGGCCTCTTCCAGGGCCGCCGCAAGGAAGCCAACGAGATCAACCAGACCCTCGGCTTCGATCCCGCCGATCTCGACGCCATGGTCCTCTCCCACGCCCACATCGACCACTGCGGCAACATCCCCACCCTCGTCCAGAAGGGCTATGCGAAAGCCGTTCACGCCACGTCCGCCACCGCGGATCTCGTGCCCATCATGCTGCGCGATTCCGCCCACATCCAGGAAGCCGACGCCGCCTACCTGAACCAGAAGAGCAACCGCCGCGGCCAACCCGCCGTCGAACCCCTCTACACCCTCGCCGACGCGGAAGCCGCCCTCAAGCTCCTGCGCCCCCACGACTACAACGAGCCGCTGCCGCTCCCCGGCGGAGTCGTCGCCACCCACGTCGATGCCGGCCACATCCTTGGCGCCGCCCTCGCCCTCGTCGAAATCCCCTACAACGGCGGCGATTTCCTGCGCATCGCCCTCGTCTTCGATCTCGGCCGCCGCAACCTGCCGCTCCTGAACGATCCCGTCCAGCTCCAGGACGTCGATATCGTCATCGCCGAATCCACCTACGGCGACCGCCTTCACGACAACGCCCTCAACGCCCGCGAAGAACTCCGCGAAGGCATCGTCCGCGCCCTCGGCCGCGGCGGCAAGGTCCTCATCCCCACCTTCGCCCTCGGCCGCGCCCAGGAAATCGTCTACCACCTCGTCCACCTCCGCGACCGCGGCGAAATCCCGCCCGTCCCCGTCTACGTCGACAGCCCCATGGCCCACGCCATCTCCGGCGTCTTCGAGAAGAACTTGGAATACCTCGACGACGAATCCCGCGCCCTGCGCGGGTCCGCCGGCTCCGTCGTCAAGCCCGACTGGCTCACCTTCACCGAATCCGTCGAGGAATCGAAGTCCATCACCTCCTCCAAGCAGCCGTCCATCGTCATCGCCGCCTCCGGCATGTGCGAACACGGCCGCATCCTCCACCATCTCAAGCACGGCGTCGAAAACGACAAGAACCTCATCCTCCTCGTCGGCTACCAGGCCCTGAACACCCTCGGCCGCCGCATCCAGAACGGCGAAAAAAAGATCCGCATCTTCGGCGACGAATTCGCCCTCAAGGCCGAGGTCCAGACGCTCCATTCCTTCAGCGCCCACGCCGACCGCCTCGAACTCTTCCGCTATGTGCGCGAAGCCAAGCCCAAGAAGGTCTTCCTCGTCCACGGCGAACAGGACCAGCGCGAATCCTTCGCGCGGCTCCTGCGCGACCAACTTCATCTCGACGTTTCCCTGCCCGCCAACGGCGACGTCGTCGATCTCTCCGTTTTCCTTCCCCCGCCCCCCGCGGCTCCCGCGCCCGCCCAACCCCAAACACAGGCCCCATGACCGACACCCCTCCCGATCCGCCACCCCTTTCCGCCGCTCCCGCCTTCCGCGCCGGCCTCGCGGCCATCGTCGGCCGCGCCAACACCGGCAAGTCGTCGCTGATCAACGCCCTCATCGGCGAAAAAGTCGCCGTCGTCTCCCCCGTCGCCCAGACCACCCGCCGCCCCGTCCGCGCCATCCACAACGAACCCGGCCTCCAGATCGTCTTCCTCGACACTCCCGGCATCCGCCAAGCCACCCACGCCCTCAGCTCGATGCTCAACCGCACCGCGCGCGGACTCGTCACCGGGTCCGACGTCGTCCTGCTCCTCCTCGACGCGTCCCTGTCCCCGCAGGAAGAAGACCGCGGCTGGATGCAGAAACTCGCCGCCGACGCCTCCCCGATCTTCGCGCTCCTCAACAAGACCGATCTCGGCTGCCGCCGCGCCGCCTACGAAGCCGCCTGGGCCGAAGTGCTCGAGAATAACCGCGCCCGCGATCCCGGTTTCACCCCGCCCCCGCTCCGCTGGTTCGAAGTTTCCGCCGCCACCGGCGCCGGCCTCCCCGAACTCTTCGCCGCCGTCAAGGACTTGATGCCCGCCGCCGAGCACCCGCTCTTCCCCGTCGACATGCTCACCGACGATCCGGGCCCCTTCTTCATCGCCGACGTCATCCGCGGCCAGATCAACGTCCGCCTCAAAGCCGAACTCCCCCACGCCATCGCCGTCGCCGTCGACCAGATCGAGGAAACCGAGGAGCGAGCGAAGGTGTCCGCCACCATCTTCGTGGAGAAGAACTCCCAGCGCCCCATCGTCATCGGCCAGCGCGCCAAGATGATCCGCGACATCCGCCACGCCGCCGAAAAAGAGCTCGCCGCCATCTACGGCAAGCCCCACAAGCTAGAACTCTGGGTCAAGGTCGAGCCCAACTGGTCCCGCAACTACTGGATGCTCAAGAAATTCGGCTACGTCGGCGCCTGACATGGGCACAGGGTTCGGGGTTCAGGGTTCAGGTTGAATCCAGGCCTTCCCCGAACCCTGCCCCCTGAACCCTTTTCAGTTGCTTTCCCGCCACCCCGCATCAGCGGCTTCGTTTCAGATAGATGGCAACGCCGACGTTGAGGGCCCCGATCAGGAGCGCGTGAGCCCGCCTCGGCCAATCTACGGTCAGGCAAAACGCGCCCACGGCAAACGCAACGCCGAAAAGCCCAAAACCGAAAGCCGCCAGCACCGTCTTCCGGTTTTTCGTTCCCGATGTCATCCCGCTCCCCGCATGTCAGGGGTCACGGAAACCCGGACCTGCTTGCTGGGCGTTTCCCTTATTGATTTCATCTATCAGAGCAGCGAGCTGATTCACTTGTTCGCTGGAAAACACGGGACACTTGATCGTTACTTCGTCATTGTTCTCGTTCAGCCCAGCAATGTGGAGAATATCCACGCAGTTTGTTCCTCCCCAGTAGCCATTGCCCGGCATCCCGTTTGTAAAAGGCACTTCCTGTGGGGAAGTAAAAGACAGTCCAGATAGTGGGCTAACCACACGCCGTTTTCTTACCACGCTGATATTGTGAAGTAGTCGCAGCCGAGCAATATTATCTTGCGACATACCTGGAATAACGAGCGGGGGTTTCATGTTTTAGCTTCTGCGCGCAACGTCAGGTTTCTGGCTGAGGCGCGCTTTGGCGCCGACAGCCAAGAACCCCTTGATGGACGATCATTTTCTTCGTCGTTATTGATTGGACATCACTCTTGTCCAAAATAGCTTTTGAGGAGAAGCAGCAAAGGCCTCCGCGATTCGTGTAGGATGAGGTTAGAAGAACACATCCCCGCGGCGAAAGCCGCGGACGAACCGACGGAGGCATTCGCATGGTAAAGGTAGCGAGCTGTTTTGCGCAAGCGCTGGAATTGGTGGACCGGCAC
>DDWR01000006.1 GCA_002347655.1 Verrucomicrobia bacterium UBA2281
AGTCTATCCTAAAGATTGATTAGTAGTCGCCGAACCGCCGTGCAGATAGGCCCCGCCGCCGAAACCGGGAGAGGCGAGGTTGTCGCGGAAAGTCGTGTCGCGGAGCGTGCCCGCGTCCAGATAGAGGCCACCGCCGTCCTCGGCGGAATTGTCGTCGAACGTGCAATCGGCGACGACGGCGCCGGGATAGCCGTAGACGCCGCCACCGCGCCGGGCGGCCGCGTTGCTGACGACGACGCAATTGGTCAGCGTGCAGTCGGCGGACAAAATGGCGCCGCCGCCAAAGGGATCTTCATCGCCGGGCCCGAGAGCATGGTCGGGGGTGCGGCCGTTTTCCAGGCGAAAGCCGCCAAGGGAGGCTCCGTTGGTTAAATAGGCGCAGCGGACGGCGGTCGCGCCGATCGGGCCTTGACCGCGCAGGATGGTTTCTTTGGGGCCGTTGACCGAGCGCACGCAGATGGCGTTGGTGATCATGACGCGATTGGTTGAGATCCGGAACGGCGCCGGCCGTCCGCCGACGGCATAAAGGCCGTTGGTGACGACGACCGTGTCGCCGTCTTCGCAGACGTCGATAGCCGCTTGGATCGTGCGCGCGGCGGTGGTCCAGTTGGTGTAGGGCGCGGCCGGCGCGGGGCTGTTGGTCCAAACGAAGCGGTCGGTTTTGGCGAAGGCGGCGGACGCCAGCCAGCACGCGAGCAACAACGGACAACCGATTCTGCGCATCGCCAACTCCTTGCGATCCGACCCTATCGACGAGGGTAGGCTTGTGGCGTCGCCGAGACAAGCCGGTTTTGTGGGCACAGCCGGTCAATGCCGGTTTCCCGTGCATCGACACGGCCGGGTGCATCTGGGATTCAGTGCGGAGCGTCGGCCTGAAAACCGTACTCCAAACAGGTTTCGATCGGGATCCACGTTTCCGCTTGCGGCCGTTCCATTCGTTCCGAACGGCGGGAATGGAACTGAATCACAGATGCATCCGACACGGCAAGGCGCTCCCATATTGGGTATTGTTTTATAAAACATTACCTTATCTGGCTGGTTTGTCAGGCGGGAGCCATGGAGATGGAACTCGCCAGAGGACAAGGAATTATATGTTCATGCGGCCAATCACGCCTGCCTATTCGTGGCGGCGGGGCTAAGAGGCCGGCGGGGGGCAAACGATGCGCACGGGCATGCGGGCGAGGCGGTCGAAGAGCCGGCGGTCGTCGAGGATGGGCCACCAGTCGTAGAGGAAGGTCTGGATGGGCCGCCACATGGCCACCCAGCCGCAGATCACGAGGCCCTCGCGGAAGATGGCCACCCCATGTCCGACGTCTGCCCATTTGCCCAAAGCGGCGGCAGCGGTCAGCGCGGCGGCGAGGAAGCCGAGGCCGATGGCGAGGCTGATCCCGCCGTCGTGGAGCAGATCCTTCAACCGCCGGGTCGCGAACCCGGACTGGCGGGTGAAGTGCTCGCGGATGGCCTCGCCGGCGTCGCGGGCTTCCTCCGGCGATTCGATCGGCTCGCGGAGATGGATCGCCAGCGCCAACGGAAGATGGGTGGAAAGCACCTTGGCGCTGTCGACGATGTACTGCTGTGCGTCGTCGTCCACGTCCAGCGCGATGAACGGCGACGGATCAAGAGAGTCGAACAGCTGCCGCAGCTTCCGGATGCGGACTTCGATGATGTGGGACTCCAGCGGGATTTCGTCGCCGTAGAAAGATGGAGTCGTCATGCGCGCGTCCTTTCAATCCCGAGGGCCGGTCGCAAAGCCGGGAACCAAAACCGAATTTTCAATATTCAATATCCAATCATCAATCTTCAATTCATTGAATGTTGAACATTGATTGTTGGATGTTGAAGATTCGGATTTTCTACCCCTTCACGGCGCCTTCGGTGAGGCCCTTGACGAAGAGCTTCATGGAGAAGGTGAAGAGGATGATGACGGGGATGGAGGCGATGGCGTAGCCGGCCATGAGAGGGCCCCAGAGCTTGATGTATTCGCCGGCCATGCGGATGAGCTGGACGGTGACGGGCAGGCGGGCCTGTTCGCGCATGACGATCAGCGGCATCACGAACTCGTTCCACTGGCCGAGGAACTGCATGACGGCGACGGTGCCCATGATCGGGCCGGAAAGCGGCATGACCACGAGCTTGAGCTGCTGGAAGTGGTTGGCGCCGTCGATTTCCGCGGCCTCGAACAGGTCCTGCGGGATGTCGGCGATGAAATTCCGGAAGATGAAGATGGCGAAGGCCTGGCCGCCGGACGCGCCGACGAGGATGAGGGCGGTGAGGGTGTTGAGCAGGCTCATGTCGCGCAGCAGGATGAACAGCGGGACGAGGTTGGCGATCATGGGCATCATCATCAGGAGCAGCAGCGCGTTCCAGAGCAAGGCGGAGCCGGGGACCTTGAGGCGGGCGAAGAAATAGGCGCCGGCGAGGCCGAAGATCACGATGAAGAAAGTGGCCGTGGTGGACAGGAAGATCGAGTTGGCGACGGTGGGGGAGATCATCTGCCAGGCGGTGGCCCAATTGGACCAGTGGATCGGCTGGGTGAGCGTGGTGGGGGCGAGGTAGAACTGGTTGTTGTCCTTGAGGGAGACGATCATCATCAGGTAGAGCGGCAGGAAGGCGAAGGCGAGGACGAACCAGATGAAGAGATGCTTGTTGAAGCGCAGCGCCCAGTCGCCGACGGCCGCGGCGGCCTTGTAGACCGGCTGCTGCTGGCGGGCCAGCGAGCGGGCCGAATACAGGTCGCCCTTGCTGATGGCGGGCAGGGGGCGTTTCAGGCAGCGGGCGAGATAGGCCTGGTCGATGCGGCGGGCGAGGTCGCCCCACGGCACGGCCAGGACGATGAAGATGGCGCCGGACAGCACCATGTTCAAGGCGCCCAGGCCGATGCCGTAGCCGATGAGGATGGCCCCGGCGGTGCCGATGGCCATCTTGAACAGGCTGCGGGTGGCCATCAGGATCAACGCAAAGCCGAACAGCAGGAAGCGGACGTCCGCGCCGCGGAAGATGGTCGCGGCCATGAGCGCGGCGGCGACGAGGTACAGGCCGTTGCGGAGGGCGGCGCCGTATTTGCGCAGGAGGACGGGGATGGAAACGAGGAGCGCGAGCTTCAGGACCAGGAGCAGGACGAACCCGGCGAAGACCCCGAGCGTGGCGGTCTTGGGCAGGAGCTGCGCCCGGAAGAACAGGAAGCCTTCGACGAAGGCATAGAGCGAGAGGAGGCCGAACCACGCGGACCTGCCGGGCCGGCTGCCGCCTTCGGGCTGTTCCTGCAGCAGCATGTTGCAGATCTTCTGGAGCAGCAGCACGACGACGGTCAGCACGATGCCGACGGCGCAGGCGTAGCCCATTTGCTGGTCCATGAAGGCTTTTCGCAGCATGAAGAGCGCGGGGACCGTGGCCCGGCCGCCGGGACCGCCGGCGATGCCGGCGAGCGCGAGGATCATGCCGGCGTCCTTGATGGTTTCGATGATGGCGAACACCATCAGCAGATAGATCGAACCCATCAGCAGCGGCAGCTCGATCTTGGTGAACCGGCTCCACCAGGTCGCGCCGTCGATGTCGGCGGCCTCGTAGATGTCCTTGGAGATGTTCTGCAGCTTGGCCAGATGCATCAGGACGGCGAACGACCCGACCCACGGGAAGCCCCAGATGACGCAGGCGATGATGATGATCTTGGGATCGCCGAGCCAGGCGGGCGACGTGCCGGCCTTGAACGCGGTGAGCCAGTCGAAGGATTCGAGGAACGACCTGGCGAGGCCGCCGAGGTTCGGATCGGCGAGCTTGCCGGACACGACCGTCCCGCCGTGCTGCAGGAGCGCCATCAGGCCCGTCCAGTCGAGGAACTGGTTGAGGTAGCCGGCGGTGGCCTCGAAGAAGAACGAGCGCCAGATCAGCACCGTGATCAGGCCGGGGATGACCATCGGCACGACGAACAGCGTGCGGTAGAAGAACTGCATCTTCTCGGAGCTGGCGCGGTGGATGCACACGGCGACCAGCAGCGCCGGGATCATCTTGATCACGTTCCAGAAGCCGAGGATGAACGCCAGCTTGAACGAATTCCAGAATTCGAGATTCTTCAGCAGGTCGACGTAGTTCGCGAGGCCGACGAATTCCGAGATGTCCGAGCCGTTCCAGCGGAAGAGGGAATGGAAGATGCCCGAGCTGGCCGGATAATACTGGAACAGCCCGATGAGGATCAGCGTCGGGACGATGAAGAAGTAGATCTCCCAGTGGTGCCGGAGCTGGTTGGGTTGGACTTCTTTGGGTTGCATGTCAAATCAGGGGTTCGAGGTTGCGAAGGGAGCCGGCACGCCCTCGTGCCGGAAGAAAAGACGGAATATTCAATATCCAATATTCAATGTTCAGTTTCCAAGGGAGCGGACGAACGGCCGGGGCAGGATTTTTACGTACTACGTAAAAACTTTGGGCGGATTTTACGTAGAACGTAAAAACTTTGCGCGATTTTTCCACGCTACGTAAAAACTTTGAGCCGTTTTTACGTAGAACGTAAAAACTTTCAGCGGGATCGGACTTGATGATTGGATATTGAATATTGGATATTGCATATTGAGCTCGATCTGCCCGACGGGGGCGTCGGGTCTCCAAACAGCCGCGGACGGTGCGGCGCGCCGTCCCTATCTGGGCAGCCGCGATCATTTCGAGGCCTCGTCGCGCAGGCGCTGGCGGATCTTGGCGAGGACGTTGGAGGAATATTCGTAGGGGCCGACGAAGCCTTCGGGCAGTTTGTCGCGCTTCACGAGGTCCATCTGGCGGGCGTGGTTGAGTTCGCCCCAGATCTGGCGGGAGGCGGTGATGGCGCGGTAGCGGACCCAGGCGGATTCGGCGTCGAGCGCGGCGGCGGATTGCTCTTCGGGCGTCCGGGCGGCGGCGGCGGCCTGGTCGGCGAGGATGGCGCGGCCGCGGATGCCGGCGAGATACTGCTCGTTGCGCTGCATGCCGCGGCGCCAGTCGCGCTGCTGTTCGAGGAAGTCCTCCAGGCCGGTGCGGACGTAGTACTCGGTGTATTCCCTGGCGAAGTCGTCGAAGGAGATCTGGTTCACCTGGTAGAGGGAGTAGCGCTGGGCCCAGGTGACGGCGGTGTTGCCGCCGAGGGTGAAGTTGGCGTTGCCGTAGATGCCTTCGAGGTGCGGCTCGAACGCCTGCAGGAGCGGGTCGAGCTCGGTGCCGACGATGGCCGGGATCCAGCCGATGATGCCGTTGAGCTTCTCGTTGCCCTGCTGCGAGGCGAGGAACAGCAGAAAATCGACGGCGACGTCGACGTTCTTGGAATTGCGCGAGACGCCGAACTGGAAGCCGCCGCCGGGGGATTCGTAGATGCGGCCTTCGACGACTTCGCCGTAGACGGGATCGTCGCGCGAGGGGATCGGGAAATCCATGATGCCGACTTCGAACTGGCCCTTGGCCTGTTCCTGGAGCGAACGGGCGTCCCAGGTGCCGGTGGTCATGAAGACGGCGCGCTGCTGGGCGAAGAGGAAGACGGCTTCGTCGCGGCCGAGGCCGGTGTAGCCGACCTGGAAGTAGTCGGTGACCTCGCGGAGCATCTTGAGCCACAGGGCGTAGGGGGGGTAGTAGAAATCGAGCAGGCCGGTCTTGAAGGCGACGAACGTCTCGTCGTTGCCGACGAAGCCGTCGCGGTTGAAGTCGGCGCGGCGGAAGGCGCCGTAGGTGACGGGCGAGAACATCATGCCGTCCCAGTGGGCGAAATGGTATTGCGAGCCGGCGATGGGGATGTAGGGCTGGCCGGTGTCGGCGTTGACGGCGGCGCGGATCTGGTCGCAGACGGCGAGGAAATCGCGGTAGTCGCGCGGGGCTTCGTCGCGGCCGGTGAGTTGCTTCAGGAGGTCCTTGTTGTAGAAGATGCGCACGCCGAAGAGCGAGAGCGGCACGGACATGTATTCCTGCATTTCCGTGACGTAGGCCGTCTTCATGCCGTCCTTGTAGGTCTGGCGGAGCGGCAGGTCGGCGATGTCGGTGCCCGCGTTGTGCGGGTTGGGCGCGTTGACGTAGCGGGAGAGGGGGAAGAAGTAGCGGTTGTAGTAGGACAGCCAGATGTTGGCGGGGAGCATCGCGCCGACCTGCAGGATGTCGGGGGCGGTGCCGCCCATGAGCTGCGTGCTGACCCACTGGCCGTAGGTGCCTTCGGGAATGGCGTCCTGGATGACGACGACGTTGGGATGCTTTTCGCGGTACAGGCGCGCCATCTCGTCGATGCCTTCGCGCACGCTGGCTTCGAGCTGCCAGTGGCCGAGGCGGATGACGACGGAGCCGGGCGGCGTCTGCTGCGAGCGGAACGCGACGATGACGAACGCCGACCACAGGAAGACGGCGAAGACCACGAGCAGGGCGAAATAGGTGCGGACGAAGGCGAGCGCGGATTGGAGGAATTTCGGCATGGCTAGATGCCCTCCTCGGCGCGGATCTGCGCTTCGAGCGCGTCCATGCGCGCGAGCGCCTGCTTGCAGCCGTAGACGCGGATGTCCTTGGGATAGGTATCGATGAGAAGCTGGTAGTATTTCCGGGCGAGGTCGAAGTCGCCGACCTCGAATTCCGCGATGGTGCCCAGGTTCCAGTAGGCCCAGGCGAATTCGATGTAGGGATCGGAGGGATCGACCTCGGTGGTTTCGAAGGAATTCTTCTCGGCCCGCAGCCGTTTTTCCTGGTCGCCGAGCGTGTGGTAGCCCACGGCCAGCAGCGACCAGGCGGGGCTGAGGAATTCCTTCTTCTCGCGGGCGACGAAGTCTTCGAGCTGGGCGACCGCGGCGCGCGTGGATTTCGGCTCGAGTTGCGCGAGCTGGATGCTCTGGAGATAGAGGAACGCTTCCTTGGCGGCGAGGTGGCCGGGGAATTGGTCGAGAATGTGCCGGTAGGCCTGGTTGACGGCGGCGTAGTCGGGTTCCTGGCCGACGGGCACGAGATGCTGCTGGCGGGCGAGCGCGAGCTCGGTCCAGGGGATCATGGGGCTTTCGGGGGCGGCGGCGAGGATTTCCTGGTAGAGCTGGGTGGCCTGCTTCGAATCTTCGCCGGGGCGGCGCAGGTCCCAGACGGTGGCGAGACCATAGGTGGCCATGGCCCAGTCGGCGGAGCCCTTTTCGGCGGCGGCGCGGGCCGCCTCGAACGCCAGGATGGCGTTGGAGTATTCGCTGAGGCGATAGGCGGTCCAGCCGTCGCCGATCAGGGTGGCGACGTCGCCGGCGTGGTCGGTTTTCTTGCCGCAGGCGGCCAGTCCGAGGGCGAGCAGGCCCGCCAGCAGGACGCGCGCGAACTGGGTTGTCCGGTGATCCATGTCGATAAACCCTTCCGTCCGCCGGCCGAAGTTCCGCGCCATTAGACAAAAAAGCATATGGCAGAACGTGGAGCGTTTCGCCAGCCAAAAAAAGCGAGCGAAGGAGCTTTCAGTAGTGCGATCCGAAAGAGGGACGGTCTTCCGCCACCCGGATTTCGGCCGGTTCGCGCCGGGACAGGACAGCAACCAAGCGGCGCTGGCGTTCGAGACAGCTTTGGATGGAGTTGCGGGGCGGCTTCTGTTGCGCATCGGCCCAGGCGATCGTCTCTTGCAGCGCCCGCCACCGTTCGCGCGGATCCACGCATCGCTCGCGCTTGGCTTCCTCGCTCCGGATTTGGTTGGACAGCGGTTCCGTCATGGCGAGTGATCCGGAACCGGTGGCGTAAGGGTTTCCAGATGCCGGACACGCTCAGGGTGGCGCTGGCTTTCGGGCAAGGCGTATTGGCAGCGCAGCATGTCGGCATCGCACAACCCCAGAAATGGGATTCCTCCGGCGGTCGCGGAGGCGATGGCCCGGTTCCGGCATTCTGCCCACGAGGGCAACCCGGCCACTTGGCGGAAAACGTCGAGGGCGCCGCAGGGGGTCATCAGGCAATACACGCCTTGGGATTCCAGCCATTCCGACCGGTTGCCGTCCACCGGGCCCCAGGTTTCATCCGTGGCGCCCCACATAGCCTGTAACTGGGCCAGCGCCCGCGCGCAACGGCGCCGGTTCTCGGGAACGTCGTCGATCCAGATGTCCACGTCGAAAGTAAGCAACGGCAAATGTCGCAGCATGAAATTCATGCCGCCGATCAGCAGAAAATTCACCTCCTGCTCGCGCAACACTTCCAATATTCGATCAACGTTCACGCCGCAAGGATGGTCTCGGCCTTGGCGATTGTCAAATCGGAAGGCCAGAGGTGCGTGGAGCCGAGCATAAAACGCCCCGGCCGGGGATGCCGGCCGGGGCGGTAGAGGCGGATTTCCTGAACCCTGAACTCTGAACCCTCTTGTCTGCCTTACACCAATCCCTGATCCAGCATGGCGTCGGCGACCTTGACGAAGCCGGCGATGTTGGCGCCGACGACGTAGTTGCCGGGCTGGCCGTATTCCTTGGCGGTTTCGCAGGCGCTGTGGTGGATGGCGACCATGATCTGATGCAGGCGGGCTTCGACCTCGGTGCGGGTCCAGTTCAGGTGCATGGCGTTCTGGGCCATTTCGAGGCCGGAGGTGGCCACGCCGCCGGCGTTGGCGGCCTTGCCGGGACCGTAGAGCACCTTGTTCTGGAGGAACACGTCGACCGCCTCGGGGGTGGAGGGCATGTTCGCGCCTTCGGAAACGAGCTGGCAGCCGTTCTTCACGAGCGCGGCGGCGTCGGCGCCGTTGATTTCGTTCTGCGTGGCGCTGGGGAAGGCGCAATCGCAGGGAATGCTCCAGGGATTCTGGCCTTCGAGGTACTGGGCGCCGAACTTCTTGGCGTATTCCGCAATGCGGCCGCGCTTGACGTTCTTCAGCTCCATCACGAACGCGAGCTTCTCGGCGTTGATGCCGTCCTTGTCGTAGACCGTGCCGGCGGAATCGGAGAGGCTGACGACCTTGCCGCCGAGCTGGTTGATCTTTTCGACCGTGTACTGCGCGACGTTGCCGGAGCCGGAGACCGTGCAGGTCTTGCCCATGAACGTCTCGCTGCGGGTCTTGAGCATTTCTTCGGCGAAGAACACGCAGCCGTAGCCCGTGGCTTCGGGCCGGATCAGCGAGCCGCCCCACTTGAGGCCCTTGCCGGTCAGCACGCCGGTGAACTCGTTGCGGATGCGCTTGTACTGGCCGAACAGGTAGCCGATTTCGCGGCCGCCGACGCCGATGTCGCCCGCGGGCACGTCGGTGTGCGGGCCGATGTGCTTGCACAGTTCCGTCATGAACGACTGGCAGAAGCGCATGACTTCGTTGTCGCTCTTGCCTTTCGGATCGAAGTCGGAGCCGCCCTTGCCGCCGCCCATGGGGAGCGTGGTGAGCGAGTTCTTGAAGATCTGCTCGAAGCCGAGGAATTTCAGGATGCTGAGGTTGACGGAGGGATGGAAGCGCAGGCCGCCCTTGTAGGGGCCGATGGCGCTGTTGAACTCGATGCGGAAGCCGCGGTTGACGCGGACGTTGCCGGCGTCGTCGATCCACGGCACGCGGAAGATGATTTGGCGTTCGGGTTCGACGATGCGTTCGAGGATCCGGCCGGCCTCGTACTTCTTGTGGCGGGCGACGACGGGGTCGAGGGTCTCGAGGACTTCGCGGGCGGCCTGGAGGAATTCCGGCTCACCGGGATTGCGGGCCTGCAGCTGGGTCAGGACTTCTTGGACGTAGCTCATGGGGGGCCTTTCCTTGGATTCGGTCGGGCAGGGGAGGTTAAACCTTCTATCCGGTAATTTATTGCCGCAAAAATGGGGCCACGCAGGAGAATTATGAACAAAAATGTAGAATGATTTTTCGCAATACGGCAATATTGCCGTATTAATGAGGCAAATAGGGCAGATTAACGGCATTTAGGCTGTAGCGAAAAACAGCCGTTGAGCAGGAAAACAGGAAACAGCAGGAAAACAGGATGAACCATGTCGGTCATGTTGAGCGAAGGCGCGGAGCGCCGCAGGCGAAACATCTCGGCCGAGTCCCTGCGGCCTGCCGAGGGGACGAGGCCCAGATCCCTCGACAGGCTCGGGATGACAGCCACCGTCTTCCGAACCCTCAACCCTGAACCCTGACCCCTAAACCCCGCCCTCGGCCATGAAACTGACCTCCGAAGAAATCCAGCAGCGGATCCTGAAAGTCCTGCATCGGCTCGGGCGCCCGGCGGGTTCGTCCCAGATCGCGGAGCTGCTGCGCGGCTGGGGCGTGGATTTGAGCGAGCGCAGCATCCGGCTGTATCTGCTGCAGCTCGATGCCGCCGGTTTGACGCAGCTGGAGAGCCGTCGCGCGGGGCGGTCGCTGACGGCCAAGGGTCTCGCGGAAGTCGAGCAGGGGCCCGCGATCGAGCGAGTGGGGTTCGTCGCGGGGCAGATCGACGAATTGAATTACCGCATGGGCTTCCGCCTGCGCGCGGGCATGGGCACGCTGGTGGTGAACACGACGCTCCTGCCGGCGCGGGACGAAGTCGCCGCGCTGGAGGTGGTGCGGCCGGTGTTCGCGGCGCGCCTGGGCATGGGCTCGCGCCTGCTCGTGCTGCGGGCGGGGGCGGTCTACGACGTTGCGCGCGCCGCGGTCGTCCCGCGCGGCAAGATCGCGCTGGTCACGGTCTGCAGCGTGTCGCTCAACGGCATTTTCCTGAAGGAAGGGATTCCGATCACGTCGCGCTACGGCGGTCTGCTGGAATTCCGCAACCGGCTGCCGGCGCGGTTCACGGAACTGCTGGCCTATGGCGGCACGACGCAGGATCCGCTGGAGCTGTTCATCCGGGCGAACATGACGAGCGTGCGCAAATGCGAACAGACGGGCAACGGCCTCGTCGGCGCGAGCTTCCGCGAGTTTCCGTCGGTGGCGTTGCCGGCGGTGCTGAAGATCCGCGACCAGCTCCGGCTGCTGGGGCTCGACGGCATCCTCGCGGTGGGCGTGCCGAACCAGCCGCTCTACGGCATTCCCGTGGGCGAAGGCCGGACGGGCCTGGTCGTCTTGGCCGGGCTGAATCCGGCCGCCGCGCTCGAAGAAGCCGGGATCGCCGTCGAAAACCGCTCGCTGGCGGGCCTGCTGGACTACGTGAAGTTCCCGGAGTTCCGCCACCTGAACATGTGGACCCGGCGCGGGGAGTGAGCGCCGCAAGGCGGCGCGGTTGGTGGGGAATGGCTTGTGGCGAGTGGTTCGGAATCGGAGACCACCCGCCACCAACCGATAACCACCAACTAAACCGGCATCCGCGCCTTGCCGGCGGCCGTGGCGGCGGTGGCGGAATAGACCACCGGGATGTCGCGCGCGTGGCGGACGTCTTCGATGGTGTAGAAAGCGGCGGGGTCGAAATTGCGGAGCAGGGGCTGGAACTCGGTCAGCCGCTTGCGGGGCATGAGAATCACGAGGACTTGGACCGGGCCGCGCGCGCCGTCGGCGTTTTGCCGGGTCACGCCGAAGCCGGCGGCGGACAGCTTCTGCATGAAGTCGCCGACGGGCTTGACGGTGATGACGCGCACGAGCGCCCAGCCCACGGCGAGATGTTCCTCGATGGACATGCCCACGAAGGTCCCGCAGGTGAAGCCGAGGGCATAGGCGACGTAGGCCGTCCAGTGTTGCGGCCCGGTCAGCACGCGCGAAACGACCACGATCCAGATGAGGATTTCCGTGAAGCCGCAGGCGGCCGCCAGCGCCTTGCGGCCGCGGGCGATGAACGACACGCGCAGGGTGCCCATGCTGACGTCGACGATGCGGGAAGCGACGATGAGCAGGAATGGCCAGACCAGATGCATGCGGGGAGAATAGCGGGGGAGCGGGGTCGGAAGCAAGTTCGGCGGCAATTGCCGGCTCGCCATCCGGACCGTCCCATGGCATAAGAGACCAAAGGATCGCACCCATGGAACTCAAACGCGCGCAAGCCATCCGGCATCTGGAAGGGCAGGACGTCCCGCCCATCGTCCAGGTTTTCTTCGAATTCAACCACCTCAAGGCGCTCTATCGCCAGGGCTGGCTGCGGCACGGCATTGCCAAGGCCGATTGCGAGACCGTCGCGGAGCATTCCCTGGGCGTGGCGTTGCTGGCGCTGTTCCTCGCGGACGACTGTTTCCCCGAACTGGACAAGTCCAAGCTGATCCTGATGGGGTTGCTGCACGACTTCGGCGAGATCTACGCCGGCGACATCGTGCCGGGCAAGATGTCCCTCGGCGACAAGCACGAGTTGGAAAAGGCGTCCGTCGAGCGCGTGTTCCTGCGGTTGGCGAAGGGCCGGGAGTATCTGGCGGTCTGGCAGGAATTCGAGGAGAGCCGCACGCCCGAGGCGCGCTTCATGAAGGAAATCGACCGGCTGGAAATGGCCTTGCAGGCCAGCGTCTACGAGCACGAAGGCCTGGCCGAACTGGGCGTGTTCTTCGAATCCGCCGACAAGGCGCTTTCGACGCCGAAGCTGCGCGAGATTTTCGCCGCGCTGCAGAAGCTGCGCGCCGCCGCCCGTTGACGCGAACGGGTTGGTGCAGGACCGGGGGAGCGTTCGCTCGATCATCAACGACTCCGGCAAAGCCGGTGCGGAGCGGAGGCGCTTGCCGCGGACGTCACGTCGTCGCCGCTTGCAGGGCTTCCTCGACGGTGGGATACAACTTCACCACTTTGCCCATGCCAAGCATTTCGATGGTCTTGACGAGCCGCTTGTTGAGGCCAGCGACTCCCAGGAACGACAGGTTTTGGCTGCTGATTCGTTGATAGCGGCCCAGCAACGCGAGTCCCGTGCTGTTCACGTAGGTCGATTTTTCGCAATCCAGCACGATGCGGACGTGGGCATGGTTGACCATGGGATCCATCATTTCCTTGAACTGCTCGAACGCCATGGAATCCAAAGCGCCCAAGACGTGGACCAGATGGATGCCCTCGCGGTTTTCGATCTGCGTCGTCAGCATGAGGGAAGTTCCCGGGAGTCGATCCTGGTTGCGCAGAATAATGCCCTCCAACCGCACGGAATGGGAGGGCACATTGAATTTGATATATGTTTCACCGTTAGAATCCCGTTTTCCGATTGTCGGGCAACACGATGCCGTGTTTAACGAGCCCGGGATATCGTGGAAAACAGGATTCTACCCTAGCGGAAACAATGAGGCTTTAAAGGAAGACGGGGCGGCAGCCGATCACTTGGTTTTTTGAGCATCGGCTTCTTGGGCGGCTTTGGCGCTTTCGCGCTGCGGTTCCTTCCAGTCGGGATCGAAAGCGCTGTTGAGCATACCCGCCAGGCGGACGCCGGCTTTCCGGAGCTGCTCGGCCACGATGGGAACTTGGGCGTCGATGTAGTTTTCCCGCGTCAGGTCCATGCCGGGGCGGGCCCATTTGTAGGGAAACTTCTCGCCGTTGGTCAAGCGGTAGGCCTTTTTACGGGCGATCCAGTAGCTGTCGACGGCCCAGTTCATCACGTCGTCGTGCATCCACAGGCGAACCTGGTCCGAAGTGATGTCCTTATGCAGGGCGCGGGACACTTCTTTGGTTTTGCGGCCAGCGACCAGTTCCTGGACGAGGTATTCGTCCCAGGTGCTGTGCAGGCTGGGCGGGTAGTCCATTTCCGTTTCGGGGCCGAAGGAATAGTTCTTCCCGGTGAACGAATGGACCGGCAGCATGTTGCCGCCCTGGTCGCCGTAGCGGAAGGCGCAGTGCATGGGCTGGTGCACGTCGGCCACGAAATGGACCAGGAACCGCAGGGCGTCCAGGCGGCGCTCGCCCTCCAGCTTGCCGCCCTTCAGATTATCGCGCCAGCGGAGGATCTGGGTGACGATGTCGTCGCCGTCCTTGGGGGTTTCCAGCTTGAAGTCATCGTCGTACCACCTGCCGGCGTCGAAATCGATGTAGTGCCAGCGCCCGTTGCGGGGATAAAGCGCGGCATATTCCTTGTCGCCGCGGATGGTGTCGGGCCAACTCGCGACGTCGTAGTCGCCCAGCTTGTAGGTGCCCAGCACGTCGTCCACGGCGGCGCGGGCGGCGGGGGTCAGATAGCGCAGCGCGATTTCGGCGACGATTTCATGGCCTTCGGGACCCCACGCCTGGGCGCGCGGCAAGACGGCCAAGCCCAGGACGGCGGCGAACAGGATGGATTTGCGGATTGGCTTCATCGGTTTTTCTCCAAAAGCACCAATATACCCCGAAAATGCGGGAATGCAACGTCGCGGGCGGATCATTTCGATGGGCGAATTGCCTCAAATTAAATAT
>DDWR01000031.1 GCA_002347655.1 Verrucomicrobia bacterium UBA2281
CTATCCTAAAGATTGATTAGTAATCAGGACTTCGCGGCGGCGGAGAGCGCGTCGATCGAATCCTGCAGGAGGCCGAAGACGCGCAGGGCGTCGGGCCAGGCGATGCGCTCGGGGGCTTGGCGGGTTTCGCAGGCGGCGACGAAGCGCCGCATGACTTCGCCGACGCCGAAATCGAGTTTTCCCGTCAGATGCCGCCAGCCGGACTCGATGAAGCCGCCCCACGTGCCGAGCGTGGCGCGAGCCAGCGTGCGGAAATGGTCCGCGGCGCGATGTTCGCGGTCGTCGGGCAGCCGCAGCAGGATGTCGCGGAAAACGTCGTGGACGAGGATTCCCTTTTCGCCGACGATGGTCATGTGCCATTCGCACACGGGCGACTCGAAATTGAGCGAGAAGGCCAGCGGGAAGGCCTCGGACTGCAATTCCAGCGTGGCGAGGGCGGGCGTGGCGTGGCCCTTGGAAGAGGGAAACACGGTCGCGTTGCGGACGCGGAGGTTTTTTCCGAGGCTGTCGCCAAGATAGAGGAAGTGGGAGAGTTCGTCGTAGAGCAGCCCGAACGGCAGCGCCTCGTACCAGTTGGGCAGATGGCGCCGCGGGCTGTTGAGCAGCCGCGTCTGCACGGCCGTCACGCGGCCGAGGGCGCCGTCGGCGATGAGCCGCCGCGCGCGGACGGCGGAGCGGGTGAACAGGTTGTTGTGCATCACCGCGACCATGGCGCCGCTTTTTTGAACGCGGGCGTCGAGATCGGCGACTTCGGCGCGGGAAAGCGCGACGGGCTTTTCGATCAGGACGTCCTTGCCGAGACCGAGGCAATCGGCCATCCAGTCGCGGTGGTAGCGCGGAGGCGTGCTGATGCTGACGGCGTTGGCTTGCGCCAGCCACGGGATGCCGGCGGCGGACGTCGCCGCGGAGAAATGCGGGATCCCGAATTTCCTGGCGACGGCGCGCGCGCGGGCTTCGTCGGGATCGACGATGCCGACGATTTCAACGGGAGGCAGGCGGCGCAGGGCGGGAATATGCCGGGCCTCGCAGACCCAGCCGGCACCGATCATGGCGATCTTCACGGCCATGGGATCAACCGATGAGCTTGACCTTGGCGGGATCCAGCTTGCCGTTCTTCAGGAACCACTCGATTTCGTCGCGCAGGGCGTCCTTGAGCGGCCGCGGGGCGTAGCCGAGCTGGGCCTTGGCCTTTTGGTTCGAGTAGTACAGATCGCACCAGGCGCGCTTGGCGGTGGAGACGCGGATGAACGGATCCTTGCCCGTGACCTTGAACAGCGCCTGGCAGGCATAGGCCAGCGGGAAGACGGCCAGCAGCGGCAACTTGAGCTTCGGCGGCGGCACGCCAGTCAGTTCGCGGATCAAGGCGAAATATTCGGAGAGCAGCAGGTTGTCGTCGCCGCACAGCAGATAGCGCTGGCCGAGGGTGCCTTTTTCGAGCACGAGCAGGTGGCCGGCGGCGACGGAGCGGACGTCGACGTAGTTGTGGCGCGTGTCGAAGTAGCCGGGCAGGGACCGGTTGATATAATCGATGATGAGCTTGCCGGTGTAGGTCGGCTTGACGTCGCCGGGGCCGACGGCGGCGGCCGGCTGCGCGATCATGACCGGCACGCCTTCCTGCGCGAACAGCTCGAGGGCGGTTTTTTCGCCGAGGTACTTGGAGCGCTCATAGTCGGTGGAGGCGTTCCAGAGGTTGAACGGGGTGTCCTCGTCGTTCATTTTTCCGCGGCCGGCGCAGCCGAGGGCGGCGGTGCTGCCGGTATGGACGATGCGCTGGATGCCGGCCTTCTGCGCGGCGCGGAGGATCTGCTTCGTGCCTTCGACGTTGCTGGTGAAAATGTTGTCGCGCTGGGCGGAGGAGGGGGTGTTGACGCCGGCCACGTGGAGCAGGGCGTCCGCGCCTTCGAGAAAAGGGGCCAGGTCGGCGTCGTTGCGGACGTCGCCGCGGAAGATTCGCGCGCCGAGGTCGCGGACGGCGGGCTGGGGCTCGCTGCGCAGCAGCAGGCGCAGTTGGTAGCCCTTTTGGGCGGCCTGGATGGCCACGTGGGAGCCGATGAAACCGTTGGCGCCGGTGATGCACAGGGTCTTCATAGGGCTTGAATATGGCCGGAGAATGCCATTAACTCAAGTCCCATTCGACAAAGGGCGCTGCATGGACAACCGTTGGATCAAAATCGGGGCATTGGGGCTGGTGCTGGCGCTGGCGGCGGGGCTGCGGTTCGCGGATCTGTCGCGCTCGGCGGTGCGCAGCGATGAAATCAATTTCCTGAACTACGTGGAACGGAACCAGTCGCTGGTGGATCTCTGGAGGACCCCGCCGTGGTTCAACCAGATTCCGCTGGCGGATTCCGTGCCGATCGTCTGGGCGCGGCTGACGCGGCAGGCGGCCGGCGAAGCGGTCATCCGGCAGCCGTTCGCGCTGCTGGGCTGGCTCACGGTGGCGTTCGGCGCGCTCTGGGCGACGCGCCGGCGCGGGCTGGGCGCGGGCCTGCTGCTGGGTGCATGGCTGGCGATTCTGCCCTTCCACGTCTACCATTCGCGGGAAGCCTATTACTACGTGATGGCGATGCTGTTCGCTTCCGGCATGGCCTGGCGCGGCGCGGATCTCGCGGTGAAACTCAAGGCGGGGGGCTGCCTGCGGGCGCGCGAGTATGCCGAATGGACGGCGTGGACGCTGCTGGCCTGCATGAGCCACATGTCGGTCTGGGTGGTGGCCGGAGTGGCGTGGCTGCTGCTGGCGGGCGCGGGCTGGGCGGGCCAAGCCGCGGCGGGGCGCAAGCGCCATGGGCTGGCCATGGGCGTCGTCACGGCGGCCTTGGCGCTGGGGATGGTGCGGTGGGTGCTGCGGGCGCTGTACGAGATGAAGCGCGCGGCGGCGGATCCGTCGGCGCACATCGGTTCGGCGTTCGATTTCGTGGGGCCGCGGGTGCTGCCGTTCTTCGCCGGCGGGGCCAACCCGATCGGGATCGCGATCCTGGCGGCCGCGCTGGCGGCGGCGGGCTGGGTTTTCTGGAAGAGCCGGGGCCGGCCGGGCCGCGGGGATCCGCTCTACGGCGCGGTGGCCTGGATGGCGCTGGGCGGGCTGGCGGGCTCCTATCTCTACATCACCGCCGTCGGCGGCGGCGACAAGGCCAAATTGGCGTATTTCGCGGCCAATCTGCCGGCGTTTCTGGCGTTCGCGGCGTTTTCGTTCGATCGGGCCTTTTCCGGCGCGGGCGAAAAGCGCCGGCTGGCCCTCGACGCGGGTATCGCCGCCGCGCTCGTGGTCCTGCTGGCGGTGCCGGCCTGGCAGGTGACGCGCCTCGAGGGCAAAACCACGGCTTATCGCGTGTTGCGGGCGTGGCTGGACGCGAACCTGGCGCCGGGCGACGCGGTCGTCGTGGACCGCTGGTACGAGCCGTGGAACGAGATGGCCCGCTATGCGCCGTCCAACGTGTTCGTGACTTTCACCGTGCCGGACGAGCCCTACGAAAACTACGTGGGCTACAACTGGCGCAAGACCACCCAAACGGCGTTCGAGCGCAACGAGGCGCAGGCCTTCATTCGGATCGCGCGCAACCATGAAAAACGGGCGGGGTTGTGGACCTGGCCGGAGAAATGGTTTGCCCACCGCGCGGTGGTGACCAACATGGCCGGGGTTTGGCTGCGGGATACCGGTTTCGCCCCAATGGAGGAATTCTATTCGGAAACCAACCGGGTGGCGACGGAGGTGTTCTTCGACACGCATGCCGACGTCGCCGCACGGGCGCGGGCGGCCGGGCAGGATGCCGTCTGGTTCTTCGGCGCCGGTTGGCGGCTGTTCAAGCCGTGGCAGCAGGGGGACTTTGCGGACTACCGCGTGCTGGAAGGCGAGGGCGCGCTGGAAGTCCACAACCTGCGGGACGTGCCGGTGAAGCTGACGGGGGAAGTCGTCGCAGCGGCCATGGGCGGCGAACAGCGGGTCCGGATCGGAGAATTGTCGCCGCTGGCGTTTCCGGACGGCCGGCTGGAGCGCCGGACGTTCGCGCTGGAGCTGCCGCCCGGGGTCCAGACCCTGCGCTGGAAAAAGCTCGGTTCCGGCGGGGCGCTGCTGGTCCGGGAATTCCGGCTGGAACGCGCCGAATAGGCGCGGGGAATTCCGGCGTTTTTGATTGCGCGGGCAGGAGTCGCCCGGTATGGTCTCCGCAACCTTTGAAAAGGGAGTGTTTGCGATGATGAAAATGACGAAATGGATGTTGACGGCGGCGCTGGCCGCGTCGTGCTGGGCGGGTTCGGCGGGGGCGGCGGACGACGATCTGTTCGCGCGCGCGCCGTGGTTCGGCACCGTGGGCCTGAACTGGTACGAAACCGAAGGCGATTGGGAGATGGAATCCGGCCTCGGCCTCATGGGCAAGATCGGCTACAGCTTCAACGCCTGGTGGGATCTCGAAGCCGGCCTGAACTTCATGCCGTCGCTGTCCGCGCGTTCCGCCGACGAACTCAACGTGGAGCCGCTGGACGGCAGCACGACGGCCCTGCGGCTGAGCCTGGAAGGGTTGCTGCACCTGCGCGCCTTGGAAAACCGCCGCATTGATCCGTTCCTCTTCGCGGGTCCCTCCGTGACGTTCTTCGGCGACGACGTCGAAAACGGCCAGACGCAGCTCGGTCTGTTCGGCGGCGTGGGCGTGTTCTACCACTTCAACGATTCGTGGGCGCTGCGGACCGACGTCGCGGTCGGCGTGCAGGGCAAGAACAGCGAAACCCCGGCCCTGATCGAAATGGGCGTGACCTACCGGTTCGGCGCCCAGAAGCGCATCGCGCCCCAGTACGTGGTGGCCGAAGGCGGCGACATCGACAGCGACGGCGACGGCTTGTACGACCGCGACGAAGCGGTGGTCGGCACCGATCCCTACAATCCCGACACGGACGGCGACGGCCTCTCGGACGGCGACGAGCATTTCGGCCGCCACGGCTACAAGACCGACCCGCTGAATCCCGACAGCGACTGGGACGGCCTCAAGGACGGCGCGGAAGTGCTGACCTACAAGACGAACCCGCTGGACCCCGACACGGACAAGGGCGGCGTCAGCGACGGCCACGAAGTCATCGAAGACGGCACCAATCCGCTGGATCCCGCGGACGACCTGCAGAAGTTCACGTTGCTGATCGAGTTCGACTACGACAAGTCCTTCATCCGGCCGCAGTACCACAAGGACCTGGAGCCGGTGGTGAAGGTCTTGCAGCGCGATCCGAACGCCACGGTCCGGGTGGAAGGGCACGCCGACAAGCGCAAGCGCTCGACGCGCGAGTACAACCAGCGCCTCAGCGAGCGCCGCGCCAACGCCGTGAAGGACTATCTTGTCCAGAAGAGCGGTATCCGGGCGGCGAACGTGACGGCGGTGGGCTATGGTTTCGACCGGCCGGTCGCGCTGAACGACACGGAAGCGAACATGCAGAAGAACCGCCGTACGGACATCTACATCAAGAAGGGCGGCGCGAAGTAAACCCGTCCATGACGGACGAATTCGCTTCTTCTTTGCCCTCCGGCACCACCCAGGTGGAGCTGGAGGGCAAAACCGTCTATATCGTCGGCACCGCGCACGTCTCCGCGCAGAGCGTGCAGGACGTGCGCGCCGCGATCGCCGCCGTCCGTCCGGACGTCGTGGCCATCGAACTGTGCGAGCCGCGCTACCAGGGGCTGGTGAAGAAGGCCGCCTGGCGGAACACCAACCTGTTCGAGCTGATCAAGCAGAAGAAGGCGACGTTCCTGCTGGCGCAGCTGGCGCTGCAGGCGTTCTACCGCCGGCTCGGCAAGCAGCTCGAAGTCGAACCGGGGGCCGAAATGCTGGCTGCCGCGGCCTGCGCGGAGGAAACGGGCGCGCGTCTCGAACTGATCGACCGGCGCATCGACGTCACCCTCAAGCGGGTCTGGCGGCATCTGGGGTTCGGCCAGCGGATCAAGCTCTTCGGCACGCTGGCCGGCGCGTTGTTTTCCACGGACGAGATCGCCGCCGCGGACGTCGAGGCGCTCAAGAAGCAGGACCAGCTCGAAGCGCTGATGGGAGAAATGGGGAAAGCCTTTCCGGAAATCAAGAAACGGCTCATCGACGAGCGCGACGTCTACCTGGCGCAGAAACTGCGGGCGGCGCCGGGCGCGCGCCTCGTCGCGGTGGTGGGTGCCGGCCACGTGCCCGGCATCCTGAAATCGATCCAGGCCGATGCGCCGCTGGCGGAGCTGGACCGCCTGCCGCCGCCGTCCCGCTGGTCGCGGATTTGGCCGTGGCTGATTCCGGCCGCGGTGGTGGCCCTGATCGCGTGGGGCTTCGTCCAGGGCGGCGCCGAACGCGGCGTGGATTCCCTGGTCATCTGGGTGGGCGTGAACGGCGCGTTGGCGGCCTTGGGCGCGGCACTGGCCTGGGCGCACCCGCTGACGATCCTGGCGGCGTTCGTCGCGGCACCGATCACGAGCCTGAATCCCGCCATCGCCGCCGGCTGGGTGGCGGGCCTGGTGGAGGCGTGGCTGCGGCCGCCGGCCGTGGGCGATTTCGAGGCCCTGCCGGCCGCGATGGAGAATTTCCGCGATTTCGTCCGCAATCCCGTGGTGCGGATTCTGCTGGTGGTGGTGCTGGCCAATCTCGGCAGCAGCCTCGGCACGTTCGTGGCGATCCCCTGGATCGCGGCGCGCTGAGGCGCACCCGCGTCAGCCCGGCTGGGAGCGTACGAGGGCGTAGAACCGGTCCTCGTAGTCCGCAAATTTTCCGAGCCGGGTCAGCAACTGGGCCAGAGGGGCGAGGCGCGAGCGATCCCGGGCGGCCTGCCGGAAAGCGGATTCGATTTCGTGCCGCGAGCCGTCGGGGTCGGCGCGCAAATCGCGGGCGTTGCCCGGCGCGGACGCCCGGACCACCTCGAAGAGCAGCTTGAGCAAACAGACTTCCCATGGCTCGTCCACGCCGCGCACCAGCGCGGACAAGGGGTCCTCGCGCGCCTTCAGGTCGGCCCGGACCCGGTCCAGGACGTTGTCGACGGAGTCGTGCACGATGGATTCGGTCAGGGTTTCCTGGCGGATCTTGAACCCGTATTTCAGCAGGACCAGTTCCGCTTCGTGCTCGCGGAGCCAACGGACGAAGTCGTCGGCGGGACCGGACCGGAAGCCCTCCGCCAGCGGGGATTCCACGAACGCGCCGGGGGTGAGGATTTCGGGCCGGAACGACTGGATGCGGCCTTCGCGGATGCGCACCTGGCCGACGGAATCCATCAGTTCGGTGACGAGGCGGTAGTTGATCAGGGTGGAACCGAAGGTTTCCAGGCGACCGCGCGGCAACTCCAGCACTTCCGTGTTGTTGACGGCGTACCAGAAGTCGAATTCTTTCGGCGGACGGGTCATGATGGGGCGAACCTACGGCATCGCGGCGCCGAACGCAAGGCGAGACGGGCGAGCCGGGCATTGCGCGGCGGCGGCGGAACGGCTAGGATGAAACGGTATGAATGTATGGAAATTCACCCAGCGGATTTGTCTGCTCGCGAGCATCGGGCTCGCGGTGGGCATCGTCCTGCGCCTGTTCCTGCCGAAGATCGAGGAACAGAAGCGGCTGCGGGCGCAGGCGGAATCGCTCCGCCAGGACATCCAGCGCGAGGCCGAGCAGTTGCGCCAGCTCAAGCGCAAGCAGGAAAAGCTGCAGGAAGATCCGACGTTCGTCGAGAAGATCGCGCGGGAAGACCTGAACTACGCCAAGCCGGGCGAGACGATCTTCCGGTTCGTGGACGAAGAAAAGCCGTAGCGGGCGGCAGCCCAGGCGAGTTCGCCGGCGATGGTCCGGGCCAGGGTGCGGGGCCGCAGGGCGCGGGGAAGGACGTCCATGGTGTAGGTTTCCACTTCGCAGAACGCGCGGCGGGCTTTTCTGAAAAACGCGGGGGTCAGGTTTTCGCGCGTGGAGCGCAGGGGCCCGGTGCCTTCCCAGGTCAGCGGCACGTGGTAGTGGGTGCGCACGATGGCCCGGGCCGGCAGGCGGGGCAGGGCTTTCAGCGCCGGGCCCAGATCGGACCAGGCGCCGACGATCTCGCCGTCGAGAAACGCGCGGGTCTGGTGCAGATAGCGCCGCTCGACGAAGGGCGCCAAGGCGGCGCGGGCGGCGGGGTCGTTGTCGCATTCGATGGCGGCGGAGAACTGGACCCGGACGATGCGCTTCCACGGCAAGCGCGCCAGAGGCCGGAAATCGACGGCGGCATGGCAGGCGTCGAGGCACCAGCCGATTTCGGGGCCGGCGGCTTCGACGGCCGGATCGAACAGGTCCCACGCGCAGCCGGGCTCGGGCTCGACGGCGATGTGGATGCGCCGTCCGGTGGTCTCG
Organism: Verrucomicrobia bacterium UBA2281; assembly: GCA_002347655.1. Classification (GTDB taxonomy): domain Bacteria; phylum Verrucomicrobiota; class Kiritimatiellia; order CAIQIC01; family Lenti-01; genus Lenti-01. The sequence continues at coordinate 8,304 of DDWR01000031.1, forward strand.
AAGAGTTCGCGGCAGCCGGCAGCGGCGCCCGCGAGGTTTTTCAGGGCCAGCCGCCGGTCGGCCGCGGTTCGCCAATCGGGCCGCCAACCGCCGGGCACGGTAGTCAGGGTCGCTTCGGCTCCTTCGGGAACCAGATCCGCCAGCAGGCGGGCGACGAGCAGGGTGTAGGCGAGGCGCTCGGCGCTGCGCCAATCGGGCCGGTAGACGGCGGTTTTGACGGTCGCGGCATGGAACGGACCGAAGGGGAAGGCGTTGACCCCGGCGATGAAGCCATCATGGCGCTGCAGCCAAGCGCGGAAGGCGGCGCGGCGGCGCGGCGAAGCCAACTCCAAGGCCGCGCGATATCCGAGGTGCAAGCTGAGCGGAAACGGGCGGTCGGGGGCGACGAGTTTCTTGACGGCGAGGGCATGGAGGTCCAGCGCACGTTTCACCTGCCGCCAATCCGCCGCCGGATGGACGTTCAGGCAGTACGGAATGGGAAACGGCGTCTTCATCTGCGGGCGGCCAACGCGGCGATGCACTCGGCCATGAGGGCCGGGTCCACGGCATGGACTTCCCGGCGGGAACCGAAAGGCGCTGGAAACGTCACCGTGAGTTCGCCGCCCAGATGCGCGCGGAATTCCTCGAGGCCGGCCAAGACGGCCGGCCGGCCGCGGCGGTCGGCTTGGGACAGTACCGGGGCGTACGTCGGCAGACCGCAGATGCGGAGGACGGCAACGAGCCGGTCGGCTTCCTTTTGCGGCAGCAGGCCGATCCGGGCGGCGTAGAAGGCGTCGAGGGCAATGCCGATGGCGACGGCGTGGCCGTGCGACAGGCGGTGCTGCGACAGCAACTCCAGCTTGTGGGCCGCCCAGTGGCCGTAGTCCAGCGGGCGCGCGGCGCCGAGTTCGTAGGGATCGCCCGAGGTGGCGATGTGGTCGAGATGCAGCAGGGCGCAGCGCTGGAGGATGCGCCGGATGGTCGGCAGGTCGCGCCGCCGGATTTTCCGGGCGGAGCGCTCGATCAGCTGGAAAAACTCGGCATCCTTGATGGCGGCGACTTTGACGGCTTCGGCGATGCCGTCGAGCAGCAGCGGCAACGGGAGGGAATCGAGGAAGTCCGCGTCGTTCAGGACGGCCCAGGGCGGGGCGAACGTGCCCAACAAGTTCTTTGCGCCGGCGTAATTGATGGCGTTTTTGACGCCGACGCCGGAATCGCACTGGGCGAGGGCGGTGGTGGGCACGCGCACGAGACGCACGCCGCGGTGGAAGAGGGCGGCGGCCAGGCCGGCGGCATCGAGGAACGCGCCGCCGCCGACCGCGATGCAGAAGGAATGGCGGCAGATGTTGCCGGCGCGCAGGGCCGCGAGCATCCGGCGGACCGGAGCGGCGGACTGCTTGATGCCTTCGCCGCCCGGCAGGACCAGCGGGGCGCGCACGAGTTGCAGCGCCTTGGCATGGGTTTCGAAATAGGCGCCGATTTGCTCCGCCAGGCGGGGAAAGGAGGCCTGGACACCTTGGTCCAGCAGCACGAGGCACCGTTGGCGGCGGGCAACGCCGCCGCGCGTCAGCGCGTCGCGCAGCGCGCGGTTGCGCGGCGCGAACAGGCGGCGGGTAAAAACGACGGGGAATTCCTGGCGGACGACGATGCGCTGCAGATGGACGGTCACGGGAGCGGATTTCCTCTTTTGAATGGAAGCGCTCCGCGGGCTCACGAGGTTCACGCCGGTTTCCAGGAATCCTTCAGGGTGACGGTCCGGTTGAAGACGGGCGCGCCGGGCCGGCTGTCGGGCTCGGCATGGAAATAGCCGACGCGCTCGAACTGGAAGCGATCGCCGGGCCGGGCTTCGGCCAGGCACGGCTCCACGAGGGCCTGGACGACCTTCAGCGAATCCGGATTCAGGTGCGACTTGAAATCCACGTCCTTGTCGCCGTCGGGCTCGGGCACGTTGAACAGGCGGTCGTAGAGGCGGACCTCGACGGATTTCGCGGCATGGGCGGCGACCCAGTGGATGGTGGCCTTGACCTTGAGGGCGGCGTCCATCGGCGCGAACGCGCCGCGCACGGCGGTCACCTGGCCGCCGGCATCCTTCTCGACGCCGGTGCAGGTCAGGAAGCCGGCGTTGCGCAGGCGGACGGCCTTGCCGGGGCTCAGGCGGAAATACTTGGGCGGAGGCACTTCGGCGAAGTCTTCGCGCTCGATGAAGAGTTCCGGGCCGAACGGGATCTCGCGCTCGCCGGCGGCGGGATCCTCGGGATTGTTGACGCCTTTGACCGAGGCCGGCAGGTCCTGGGGATTCTCGATGACGACGCGCAGCGGATCCAGCACGGCCATGGCGCGGCGGGCGGTCCGGTTGAGGTCGTCGCGGATGCAGTGCTCGAGCAGGGCGACGTCGGTCAGCGAGTCGTACTTGGTGACGCCGACGCGTTCGCAGAATTCGCGGATGGCGGCGGGGGGCACGCCGCGGCGGCGCAAGCCGCAGAGCGTGGGCATCCGGGGATCGTCCCAGCCCTTGACCAGCTTGCGCTGGACGAGTTCGAGGAGCTTGCGCTTGCTCATGACCGTGTAGGTCAGCGAGAGCCGCGCGAATTCCATTTGCTGCGAGGGGAACAGGTTGCAGTTCTGGATGACCCAGTCGTAGAGCGGCCGGTGCACTTCGAATTCCAGCGTGCACATCGAATGGGTGATTTTTTCGAGGGCGTCCTCGATGGGGTGGGCGTAGTCGTACATCGGATAGATGCACCACTTGTCGCCGGCGTGCGGATGGGGGGTGTGGAGGATGCGGTAGATGACCGGATCGCGCAGATGGAGGTTGGGCGACGCCATGTCGATCTTGGCGCGCAGCACCTTGGCGCCGTCCGGAAACTCGCCGGCGCGCATGCGCTGGAACAAAGCGAGGTTTTCCTCGGGCGAGCGCCGGCGGGAGGGCGATTCCTTGCCGGGCTCGGTCGGGATGCCGCGGTATTCCTTCCACTGCTCGGCGGTCAGTTCGCAGACGTAGGCCTTGCCGGCGCGGATCAAGCCGCAGGCCAGTTCATACATCTGTTCGAAGTAGTCGGAGGCGTGGTAGTAGTGCCGGCCCCAGTCGAACCCCAGCCAGCGGACGTCGGCCTTGATGGAATCGGTGTATTCGACGTCTTCCTTGACGGGGTTGGTGTCGTCCATGCGCAGGTGGCATTCGCCGCCGTTTTCCAGCGCCATGCCGAAATCGAGACAGATGGCCTTGGCGTGGCCGATGTGCAGATAGCCGTTGGGCTCGGGCGGAAAGCGCGTGACGACCTGGCCGCCGTACTTGCCGGTGCGGTTGTCCGCCGCGATGATCTCGCGGATGAAGTGCATGTTCTTGGCCGGGGTTTCCGGCCCGGGGGAGGCGGGAGCGTTCATGGTTCACCTGGGGCTTGGGCCATGGTCTTTCTGCGCGAGAAGAAGGCGGCGGCCTTCTTGCGGATGGCGGCCAGGCGGGGATGGTTGGATTCCTTGACGGCGGCGCCGAACGCGGCCAGCAGGTCGGCGGCGTTGCCGTGCAGGCCGGTGGGCACTTCGATGGTGACGGCGACGACGTGGTCGCCCATGCCGGTGCCGCGGACCTCGGGCAAGCCCAGGCCGCGCAGCGTGAAGACCTTGCCGGGCTGGGTGCCGGCGGGGATTTTCAGGGGCACGTCCCCGCGGAGCGTGGGCACCTGGACTTCGCCGCCGAGCGCGGCGATGTGGAAGGGAATGGGGATTTCGCAATGGACGTCGAGCCCGTCGCGCGCGAAGAGCGCGTGCTCGCGCACGTGCAAGACGACGAACAGGTCGCCCGGCGGGCCGCCGCGGGCGCCGCCTTCGCCTTTGCCGGCCAGGCGCATGCGCGAGCCGGTGTCCACGCCGGCGGGGACGTTCAGGCTGATCGTGCGGGCGATCTTGCTGCGGCCGGCGCCGTTGCATTTGCGGCAGGGGTGGCGGATGATCTCGCCGCTGCCGCCGCAGCGGGGGCAGGGCTGGCGGACGTGGACGAAGCCCATGTTCTGCACGACCATCCCGCGGCCGCCGCAGGCGGAGCAGGTTTCCCGCTGGCTCTTGCCGTCGGCGCCGGTGCCGTTGCAGGCGGGGCAGTCCGCCACCACGTCGAGGGTCAATTCGCGTTTCGTGCCGAACGCGGCTTCCTCGAAATCGATTTCCAGGTCGTAGCGCAGATCGGCGCCGCGCGAACGGCCGTCGGCGTCGCGCCCCCCGCCGCCCATGCCGCCGAAGAGGCTTTCGAAGAAACTGCCGCCGAAGCCGCCGCCGCCGCCGAACGCCGAGGCGAAGGCGCGCATGGCTTCTTCCAGATCGATGTGGCCGGCGCCGCCGAAGCCGCCGCCGCGGCCGTTGCCGCGCTCGAACGCGCCCCAGCCGAACTGGTCGTAGCGCGGACGCAGTTCGGCGTTCGAGAGGATCTCGTAGGCCTCGGTGGCTTCCTTGAACTTCTCCTCGGCATCCTTGTCGCCCGGATTGCGGTCCGGGTGGTACTTCATGGCCAGCTTGCGGTAGGCCTTCTTGACCTGATCCTCGGAGGCGCCGCGGTCGAGACCGAGCACGTCGTAGCAGTCGCGCTTCTGGCTCATGGGCGTGCGGAGCCCCCTCAGTCGGCGGGGCCGGAGGAGACGACGACCTGCGCGGCGCGCAGGAGCTTGTCGCCGAGCTTGTAGCCGCGGCGCGTCTGGGCCACCACGTGGTCGGCGGGCACGTCGTCGGAGGGCAGATGGGTGATGGCTTCGTGGACGTGCGGATCGAAGGCGGCGCCTTCGGCGTCGATGGCCTGCACGCCGGCCTTTTCGAGGGCGGCGCGGAGCTGGTTGCAGACGAGCTGGAAGCCTTCGATGAATGCGGCGGGCGCGCCGTTCTTGGCGCTGTCGGCCAAACCGAGCTCGAAATGGTCGAGCACCGGCAGCAGATCGAGGACGAGCTTTTCGTTGGCGAAGGCGATCCAATCCTTCTTCTCGCGGTCCATGCGCTTGCGGTAGTTCTCGAAATCGGCCTGCAGGCGCAGCAAGCGGTCCTGAAGGACCGCTTCCGGCGAAGGTTGCGGCTCGGCGGGGGGTTCGGACGCGGCTTCGGCCGCAGGCGCCTCGGCCACCGGGGGAGTCGGTTCTGCGACCGTCGGTTCGTTCTCTCCCTCCATGGGAGGGGGGGCGTCGGGACGCCCATGATGGGGATGCTTTTTGGACATATCAGAGCGCGTAGGATACGCCGCCGACGCGTTTCCGTCAATCCCGGTTGGCCGCGGGCCGCAGGCCGCGAATTGCCTCAAATTAAATATGA
>DDWR01000036.1:0-3954 GCA_002347655.1 Verrucomicrobia bacterium UBA2281
CGGACTTCTCGGCAGCCAACTGTTTCTCCAGTTCCGCGACGCGGCCCGAAGCTTTGTTAACCTCCGCTTGCAGTTGTTCCGCGCGCTTGCCGGCTTCCGTCAGCGCACTTTCTTTAGCCACCAGACCCGCCTGCAGCGACTCCAACTCCTTGCGGCTCTGTACCGCGGTTTCCGCCGCGGCCTTGGCTTGCTCCTCTTTTTCCTTTTCCAGCTTTGCGATCCGCGCCTCCACCGCACCCAGCGATTTCTCCAGCTCGCGCGCTTTCGCCGCCGCTTGCGCCAGCTCGGCTTGCGCCTTCCTGGCCAAATCGGCGTTGGCGCTTTCCGCGCGTTTCAACGCGGCCAGCTCTTCTTGAAGTTGGCCCTGTCCTTTCGCCACTTGCTCCTTGGCTTGTTCCGCCATGGCGCATTGCCGACGGAGATCGGCCATTTCCTTGGTCAGGCGCTGGACTTCGGCTTGGGCGCTTTTGGCCAATTCGGCGGCCCCGGCTTGTTCCTGCGCGCGCCGCTCCCACGCGGCGCTCTGCTTGCGAGCTTGGTTCAATTCCGCCTGCAGTTGGTCGGCTGCGCGCCGAACGGAATTCCATTCCTCTGTCTTGAGTTTCAGTTTCTGTTCGCTTTCGCGCGCGCGCATCACCGCCCGCGCGTTTTCATCCATTTGCCGGCGAACCCGTTCCAGTTCCTCGCGGCTGGCCATCAGCTGCCGCCAAACAGCCACCAATTCGTCCGTTGCCTTGTCGCGATTGGCGCGCGCCTGGACCAGCGCCTGTTCCAGGCTGGACAACCGCGCCCGGACCTCCGCCGGAGACGACTGTCCGGCGGCCGCGGGCGGCGCCCCAGGTTGCGGAGCGGCCGCCGCGCCGACTGCGCCTGCCGAAGCCAGGGCCACCGCCCCCGCCAATCCGATCCGCCGCCCGTACGCGATCCACAACGTTGACTTCATTCTGCACCTCCACGATTCTTCCACGCATCGGAATGGAAATCCGCGTCGCCCTCGGAATAGCCCAGGGCATCGCGCTGGGCCACGCCCAGCAGGCGCGCCAGCTCCCGCGGCCGCGGCGAGCGCTCCATGGCCGTCTCCGCATCGATCAGGCCGTCGGCCACCAGCCGGCGCAGCGAGTCGTTCATCGTCACCATGCCCTCGGCCTTGCCGGTCTGGATGACGGAATAGATCTGCTGGAGCTGCCGCTCGCGGATCAGGTTGGCGATGGCGTTGTTGACGCGCATCACCTCGCAGGCCAACAGGCGCCGCGTCTGGTCGGCCGCCAGCAGCAGGGTCTGCGAAATGATGCCGGCCAGCACCATGGACAGCTGGGTATAGACCTGCTGCTGGTGCGCCGGCGGGAAGATGTCCACGATGCGGTTGATCGCGTGGGTCGTGTCCTGCGTGTGCAGCGTGCCGAGGATCAGGTGGCCGGTTTCCGCCAGCGTCAAGGCCAACTGCATGGTTTCGACGTCGCGCATCTCGCCGATCATGATGACGTCCGGCGATTGCCGGAAAACGCCTTGCAGCGCATCGGGAAACGACGTGGCGTCTGCGTAGATTTCCCGCTGCTCGATCACGCTCTTGCCGTGGGCATGCAGATATTCGATGGGATCTTCGAGACACACGACGTGCGCCGAGCGGTTCGCGTTGATGTGTTCGATCATCGCGGCCAGCGTGGTGGATTTGCCGCTGCCCGCCGGCCCCGTCAGCAACACCAGCCCGTGCGGGAACATCGCGAACTGCTGGACGATGGGCGGCAACCCCAGTTCGGCGAAGGACGGGATCCGGGTCGGGATCAGGCGCGCAGCCATGGCGAGCGTGCCGCGCTGGTAGAACACGTTGAAGCGGAAGCGGCTGACGTTCGGAAAGCCCCGCGACAAATCCACGCTGCGCTTCTCCCGCAGGAATTCTTTTTGCGTTTCGTTCAGAACCGACAGGCACAGCCGTTCCGTGTCTTCCGAAGACAACGCTTGTTCCCCCACGGATTGGAGCACGCCGTTGATCTTGATTTTCGGAGGTGCCCCGACCGTGAGAATGAGATCCGATCCGCCCGAAGAGGTTACTTTCGCCAGGAGCTCTTCAATTGCCGGCATATGACGTTCTCCAACTTTTGGAGTACGCCTCCGGCGGGATGTGGAACAACCCCGTTCGAGTTAATTTACAGTTAGCAATGGGGCCTATTCAGCATGGCCAAACGCAATCTTCACCATATGGGCCATTACCGGGCAAAATGTTAGCGCAATTCGACGATCGATCCGGCGGGCCCGTGAACGGCGGGTTTTCAAGGGCGCCATGCCCGACGCATTTTCAATAGCCCCGACGAGCTGGATTCCGATCCCGCCCCAGCCACAAAATTTGTTGCTTGCGGCCACCGGTTCATGAGGCCGACGGCCCGGCCGGTTCGGTGCGCGGCGCGCAGATCCCGCGCCGGTTCCACTTGGCATATCCATGCCTATTGCGTGGAGGATCGGATGCGCGCTTCCCCCGTGGATCCCGCCCCCAGCGCCAGCAGCCCGCACGCGGCGAGCAAAAACGGCGCGTTGTTCTGCGCGCCCGCCGGCTTCGCCGCCGGTGAAACCAGCGTCCACGCTTCCAGGCCGCAGAGCCCCAGAAACAGCCCGGCCGCCAGCCAGCCGCGCCGGTTCCGGACCGGCACCGGGTGCGCCGCCGCGACGAACGTCCCGAACGCCAGCGGAAAGGCCACGAGCTTGTAGTCGTGGCTCACCCCCGGCAGCAACATCGCTCCCAGCGCGGACGTCAGCGCCAGTTCCGCGAACGCCCCGCGGCCGCCGTTCCGCGCCGCGCGCGCCAAGGCGATCGCGAAGCAGAGCGCGAACAGCGCGAACAGCGCCGCCGTCCATTCCGGCCGGCCCGCCCATTCCGCGAAACTCTGGAGCGAATGGTTCCCGGCCCACACGTACGGCGCGGCCGCCTGCGCCCGCACCGAATGCAGGAAATCCGCGAACGTCCGCGGCCCCAGCGCGAACAGCAGCGCGACGTTCGCCGCCCCCAGCCCGGCCCACCGCGCCAGGTTCTCTTTCCACGCCCGCGCGTCCCGCGCGAACAGGAACACGAAGATCGCCGGATACAGCTTGAGCTGGATGCCCGCGCTGAAGAGCGCGTACGCCGCGATCCGCGCGCCGCGCCCCCGCCCCCGGTGGAACAGGAACAGCCCCCACGCCGCACCCGCCAGCGCCAGCACGTTGAACTGCCCCCACCGCAGCTCGAACCACAGCCCGTACGACAGCGTCCCCGCCAGCGCCGCGAGCCCCACCGCCGCGCGGTCCGCCTGCGGAAACGCCAACAGCGGCAGGATCGCCGCCACCGAAACGAAGGCCGCCAGCGTCAGCGCCGCCACGAATCCATAGGCCACCGCGAACGGCCACCCCGCCAGCGGCGCGAACGCCACCGCCGCCAGCGGCGGATAGGGATTCAACCCCGCGAACGGATTGCCCGTGTCCAGCCACGCCCGCGCATAATCCAGCATCATGGCCAGATCCACCCCCGCCGGCTGCGCCGGCGTCGCCGGCGGCCAGAGCCCGCCGCGCCCCCGGATCAACAGCGGAACCAGCACCGCCAGAACGCCCGCGGCCCCGAACGCCCAAACCGGCATGGAACCCTTCACCCGCATCGCCCTACTTTTCCACATCCGACCGCCCGCGTCCACCCGCATCGATTTCCCTGAATTCCTTGGCGCTGGCGGCCGGCCTGTGCTATGACCGTTGCAGCAAACCCAGAAGGAGAACGATGGCCAAACCCAATTACGCTTTCGCCAAACGCCAGCGCGAACTCGCCAAGAAGCAGAAGAAAGAAGAAAAACGGCGGCTGAAAGAAGCGGCCCGCCAGAAAACGGCGGAGGAAGCCGCCCCCGCGGCGGAGGCGCCGCCTCCGCCCGTGGCCCCGGCCTGAGCCCCGCCCCGGAGACCGGCTCGGCCGGCTCCGGCCGCTAGAGCAAATTCAGATTTACT
>DDWR01000036.1:3988-48513 GCA_002347655.1 Verrucomicrobia bacterium UBA2281
GGGCGAGGCGTCCCTGCCGAGCCGGGCTGTTTCCGACTTCGAGCGGCTACGGTATTCTGAAAACCGCCCTAGGCCGGCGGTTCGGTTTCGTCTTTGGGCAGGAACCGCCGCCGCAGCGCGGCGGAGAAGTCCTCGGCCACGCTGTACATCGCCGGCACCAGCACCAGCGTCAGGATCGTCGCCATCCCCAAGCCGAAGATCACGGCGACGGCCATGGGCTTCCACATCGCGCTGGTTTCGGTCCCGGCGACGATCGTGGGCGGCCACGTGTGGACGTCGATGCTGTAGCCCAGCGCCATCGGCAACAGGCCCAGGATCGTCGTCGTCGCCGTCAGCAGCACCGGCCGCAGGCGCAGGCGTCCGGCCGCCACCACCGCCTCGTACGTCCCCATGCCCTCCGTTTGCCGCTGGCGGATGCAGTCGATCAGCACGATCGCGTTGTTCACCACGATGCCCGCCAGACTGATCAGCCCCACCCCGGTCATCACCACGCCGAAACTCATGTGGTTCAGCAACAGCCCCCACATCACGCCGACCATCGACAGGATGACGGAGAAGAAAATGATGATCGGCAGCACCGCCGAATTGAACTGGACGACCAGGATGACCAGGATCAGCCCGACGGCCACCGCGAAAGCCTTCATCAGGAAGATCCCCGACTCGCGCATTTCCTCCGTGTCGCCGGTGTACTCGATGGCGTAGCCGCGCGGAAGCGGGACGTCCCGGACGCGTTCCTGGACGTCGCCGAGGATCTTGTCCACCCCGCGGCCCTGGTTGCTGCCGGTCAGGGTCACGACGCGCTTCTGCTGCTTGCGCTGGATCGCCCCGCGCCCGCCGGTGTATTCGAGGCGGCCCAGCGACGACAAGGGCACCGCCGCGCCGGCCGGCGTCGGAATGAATACCTGGTCGAGCAGGTTCATCGTGCTGCGCTGCGCCTGCGGCAACCGCAGGGTGATGTCGTATTCGTCCTCGTCGGCCCGGAACCGGCTGCTCTCGATGCCGTAGATCGCCATGCGCAGGAAACGGCCGATTTCGGCCGTGTCGAGCCCGAGCAGCGCGGCGCGGTGGCGATCGACGTGGAACCGGATCTCCGGCAACGCCTTCTCCCAATCGCTCTGCAGATCCACCAGCCCGGGCACCGTCTCGATCGCGCGCTGCACGTCCGAAGCCACTTGCTCCAGCACGTCGAAATCGTCTCCCGAGATCTCGATGGAGACCGGCTCGCCGGTCGGCGGGCCGCCCTCCTCGACCTTGACCTTCACTTCCGCGCCGGGAATCACCCCGACGTCGCCCCGGATGGCGTCCACCACTTGCAGGGAATTGGTCTGGCGGTCGGCGGGTTCGAGGAACTCGAGGTAGATGCTGCCCTGGTGCGTGGCCGAGGCGCCGCCGTACATCATCCCGCTGCTCTGCGCACCGACGGTCGTCAGGCAGAACTTCACGTCCGGATGCCGGGCGATCTTCGCCTCGATGGCTTGCAGCGCCGCGTCGGTGCGCTCGATGCTCGTGCCCTGCGGGAACTTGACGTCCACCGTGGCGTTGCGCGGATCCGTTTCCGGGAACAGCTCGAAGCCCAGATCCTTCCACGCGTAGATCTGCACGCTCAGGACCAGGAAGGCGAAGCCCAGCAGCAGCACCGGCACGCGGTGGCGCAGCGCCGCCCGCAGCACCCGTTCGTAGCCCGCCACGAACCAATGCGCCTTCTCCTGCGCGTCCCGCGGCCGCGCCTGGATGAACACCGAGCAGATCGCCGGGTTGATCACCATCGCCACGAACAGCGAGGCCGTCAGCACCACGATCAGGGTCCGCGGCAGGAAGCCCATGAACTGCCCCATGACGTCCGGCCAGAACGTCAGCGGCCAGAACGCCACCAGCGTCGTCAGCGTCGAGGTGATCACCGGCCAGGCCACCTCGCCGGCGCCCCGGCGCGCCGCTTCCTTGCGCGACAGCCCTTCGGTCCGCAGGCGGTAGATGTTCTCCACGATCACGATCGCGTTGTCCACCAGCATGCCGACGGCCAGCACCAGGCTGAACAGCACGATCATGTTCAGCGTCGTGCCGCGCACCGCCATCAGCGCGAAGGCCGTCAGCATCGAAAACGGGATCGCCAGCCCCACGAACACCGCGTTGCGCAGCCCCAGGAACACCAGCAGCACCGCCACCACCAGCAGGAAACCCGTGGCGACGTTGCTCTCCAGTTCCCGGATCATCATGTCGATGTAGTACGACATGTCCATCACCTCGGTCAGGCGGACGTCCGGCGGCAGCCCCGCCCCGGCCAGCACCTCCTCGACCTGCGCGATCAGCCGCACCGCGTTGATGCCCGACCGCTTCTTCAGGCTCACCGACACGCACGGCTCCCCGTTCAGCCGCGAAATCGATTCCAGGTCCTTGAAGGTGTCCGCGACCGTCGCGATGTCGCTCAGATAGATCGGGCGCCCGTCGCGCTCGGCCAACAGGATTTCCCGCAGTTCGGCCGCCCGCTGGAATTCGCCGGGAATGCGAACCTGGAACTTGTCGCCTTCCACCTCGATGTTGCCGGCCGACACCGTCACGTTCTCCTGCGCGATCCGGCCCATCGCCGTCCCCAGCGGGATCCGGTAGGCGATCATCCGCGGCAGGTCGATCTCCACCCGGATCTCGCGCTCGCGCGTGCCGGCCAGGTCGGCGCTGCGGATGCCCGGCAGCCGTTCGAGCCGGTCCTGCAGGTCCTCCGCCAAGATCTTCAGCCGGTCCAGATCGTCCGTGCCCGACAGGGCGAAGATGTAGACGGGGAAGTCGGAGCTGAAGTTGAAGGCGTCCACCACCGGCTCGTCCAGGTCCGGCGGCAGGTCCGGCTTCGCCAGATCCACCTTGTCCTTCACGCGCTGCTTGGCCTGCTCGATGTCCTCGCCGGCCATGAACTCGACCACCAGGCTGGCCACGTTCTCCGCCGAGGTCGAGCGGATCTCCTTGACCCCCTCGACGTCGTTGAGCCGCTTTTCGATCTGGACGGTGACCAGTTTCTCCATTTCTTCGGGGGCGGTCCCCTCGTAGAAGGCCGTCACGAACACGTAGGGGATCGTGATGTCGGGGGTGCCTTCGCGCGGCAGGCTGACGTAGCTGACCGTGCCGGCGACCACCAGCACGGCGATGAACACGAACACCGCCGTGCGGAACTTGATGGCGTAGTTGGACAGAATCATGGCTGGATCCGGCTGGAAATCAATCCTGCGGCAAGGCGTCGACCGCCGTCACCGCCATGCCGTCCTGCAGGCCGCGATGGCCTTCCACCACCACGCGATCGCCCGCCGCCACCCCCGACTCGAGCACCGCCTCGTGGCCGAGCAGCGCGCCGATCAGCACCCGGCGCCGCACCGCCCGGCCGTTTTCCTCCACGAAGACGTAGTGTTCGCCTTTGCGCGGCACCACCGCGGCCAGCGGCACCACCGTCGCCTGCTCGCGCATCCGCCGCAGCAGCGACACCTCGGCGATCATCCCGGCCTTCAGCGCGCCGTCGGCGTTGTCCGCAGCCAGTTCCACCGCGAACGAATTGCTGTCGCGCGCGGCCTGGCTCGACACGAACGTCACCGTTCCGGTGAATTCGCGGCCGGGCAGCGCCGCCAGAACGAACGGCTTCTCCTGCCCCGGCTCGACCGACGCGACGTCTTGCTCCGGCGTCTCGAACGCCACTTTCACCCGGTCCAGGCGCACCAGCCGAAGCACCGCTTGCCCCTCGTTCGCGTAGTCGCCGACCTCGACGAAGCGGTCCACGATCTCCCCCGCGAACGGCGCGCGCACCTCGCACTGCTCCAGGAACGTCCGGGCTTCCTCCAGGGCGATTTCGGCCGTTTCCTGGCGGCGCAGAACCGCCTCGTAGTCGCTGGCCGAAACCGCGCCCGTCTTTTCCAATTCCTTCCAGCGGGCCAGATCCCGCGCGGCATCGCGGGCTTCGATCTCCGCGCGGCGGCGGGCCGCCGCCCACAGGCGGCCGTCCACCCGCAGCAGCAACTGCCCCGCCGCGACCCGGTCGCCTTTTTCGGCGAGCCGCTCGACCACCCGCCCCGCGCGTTCGACGGGCAACTGGGCTTCCTGCGCCGGCTCGATCCGCGCCGGCAGCTGGATCGCGTCCGGCACCCGCCGCGGTTCGATTTCCATTGCGCGGACCGCCACCGGACGCTCCCGGTCCGCGACGACTTCTTCCTCGGGCTTCTTCATGCGGGCAAACGCCGCGATCAGCGCCACCACCGCCGCCAGCGAGCCCCACGCCAGCAGGGATCCCTTCCGCTTCCAAATCCAACCGCCGATGCTCATGGTTTCCCTCCCGCCTCGAATTCCTCGCCGCTGGCCTGCCGCAGGCGGGCCAGCGCATTCATGTGGTCGTGCAGCGCCTGCAGGCGCGTCAACCGCGCCACGCTCAGCGCCAAATTGGCGTCCGCGTAGTCCAGAGACGTCGCCAGGCCGTTTTCATAGCGCGCCCGCGCGATCGCCAGGCTCCGTTCGGCCAGTTCGACGGTTTCGCGGCTCGCGTCCACCGTTTCCGCCGCCTCGCGCGCTTCCAGATAATGCGACTGGATCTCCAGCGCGACCTGCCGCTCGACGTCCGCCAGCGTTTCGCGCGCCTTGTCCAGCTCCAGCTGTTTTTCCCGCACCCGGTTCCGCCGCAGCAGGCCGTCGAACACCGCCCACTCCGCGGTGATCCCCGCGTTCCAGCCCCACTCCCATTCGTCGCGCGCCGAGCCGCTCTCCGGGTTGTTCCCCGCGTAGTTCGCGAAGGCCCGGATCTGCGGCAGGTAGCCGCCCTTCTCCGCCCGGACGTCCGCCGCCCGCATGTCCAGATATTTGCGCATCTCGACCAGATCCGGCCGCTGGGCCGCGCCCTGCGCCTGCCAGTCGGCCAGCGACCGCTCGTCCGGCGCGAACGCCAGTTCGCCGCACAGCTCGAAATCCTCCGCGTCCAACTGTACCAGGTTCCGGAACGCCGCCCGGGCCAATTCGGCCCGCTTGCGCGCCGCGATCACCGGCGGCCGGTGGTTCGCCACCCGCACCCGCGCCGACAGCACGTCGAATTCGGCGACCGTCTGCTGGCGGAAGCGGCTCTCCGCCTGCTTCAGCAGATCCTCCAGCTGCGCCAGCGAGGCTTCCTGCACGCGCACCTGCTCGTCCGCAAGCAAAATGCCGTGGAACCCGACGCGCACGTCGCGCACCAGCTCGCCGTCCACGGCCTGCATCCGCGCCTGCGCGGCCGCGCGGTACAGCTTGGCCGCCCGCAGCGCTTCCCCAACCGAACCGCCCGAATACAGCAGCTGGCTGGCTTCCAGGCTGGCCGCGTAATTGTCCTCGCGCCCCATTTCGTAGCGCGTGCCGTCGAACTCGAACGCGGCGACCTCGTCCAGCCGGGTATAGCTGCCCTTGGCCTTCAGCTCCGGCAGCGCCTGCGCCCGCACCTGGCCGATCCGAGTGCCCGCGATCTGCTCGTCGCGCCGCGCGTTCAAAGCCGCCGCCGCCTGCCGGCGCGCCAGTTCGATGCATTCGTCCAGCGTGAACGCCGGCCGGACGCCCGCCGGCTCCGCGCCCGCGACCGTCCCCGCCCAGCAACACCCCATCAGGCCGATCCCGGCCCACCAGATTTTTTGTTTCATGACGTCGCCCCCGCGTCCGGCCCGGACGCGGCCCTTGGGTTTTCCCCGCCAGCCCAATGCCGGCAGGCGTAAAACAGCGGGCGATTTGTTCACAAATTCCTCCATAAGTCGAGATTCTTTGTCGGATTCCACGGCGCATCCTGCCCGAACCGCGCGAGGCGCGCTTTTCCTCCCTTGCGAAATGCGTTTCCGCGCTTGCGGCGGCTCAGGCTTCCAGATTGAGCAGCCGCACGCCGCCCGCGCGGCGGATTTGCTGAAAGCAGCCGCCCTCCTGGATCACGCGGACCGTCGCGGCGACGTCCGTCACGCGCGCGCCGCAGACGGCGGCGAAGCCCAGTTCCAGCGCCTCGCGGCACAGCGGCGCCGACGGACCCACCAGCAGCTTCCAGGCGTCCGGCCGGGCCGCCGCCAGCAGGCCGCCCAGCGTGCGGTTCACCAACGCGGAAGCCGTCACGCACAACCCGTCGCAGGCCGCCAGCCGCGCCGCGCGTTCCGGCGTCAGGGCATAGCCCGTTTCCGGATCCTTCTCGAAGATTTCCACCCGGGCCGCGACCTGCCGCAGCGCGGGAATGAACGGGAACCACCCCACCACGCCGACCGTTTTGCCCGCGCCGAGTTCCGCCGCCAGCTCCCCCGCGTTGCGTTCGGTGACGCGCCCCTGCGGTTCTGGCAGCAGCGCGTTCAGCGCGGCCAACCCCACGCTGCGCGCCAGCGGAAAATCGGATGCCACGCCGGCGGCCAGTTCGCGCGCGTCGCGGCCAACGAGTTCACCCGCGCCGGCCATTCGCTGCGCATGCTCGCCGTGCGTGGGTCCCGCATCCAGGCACGTCGTGGCCAGCCCCGTCCCGCGGTCGGTCTGCACCGCCGTCCAATAGGGTCCGATCCACAGGCCGCGCACGGGCGCGGGCGCTTCCGGCTGGCGCGCCCGCAGTTGCTCCAGGAAATCCATCGCGGCCACCTCAGAATCCGTTCATCAGGATCACGGACTCCAGCGGGGGAATCTCGATTTCGCCCTTCCAGCCGGCGGGCCAGGCCGGCGGCGCCTGGCCGGCGGGCCAGCCGCGCGGGGCCAAGCCCTTGCGGTCGATTTCCCGGCCGTTGCCGATCATCTTCCAGGACGAATCGCCGCCGAGATCCACCGGGAACTTGCGCGCGCGGCCGTCCGCGTTGAGCAGCACCGCGAAGCCGCGTCCCGCGTGCAGCGCCGGCACGTTGGCGACGTAGCCCATCAGCTTGGGATTGTCCGGCAACAGCCAGCGGTAGTAGCTGCGCGGCGGGCGCTGCGCCACGCGGAACGTGGCGCCTTCCGGACTCATGCGCAACTGGATCAGCCCCGCGTAGTAGTCCAGCGCCTGCTTCGCCAGCGGCCGGTCGCGGTCCGTCCAGCGCACCGCGTTCACCGCGTCGCCCCGGTTGTAGGTGTTCTTGATCCCCCACTTGCTGCGCAGGAATTCCTGCCCTTCGTAGAGCATCGCCTTGCCCAGCGACGTGAACAGGATTGTCGCCGCCAGCCGGTTCAGCGCCACGTCCCGGTCGTTCAGCTTGCGGCCATCGTGCCCAGGATTCGAGCTGATCTCGTCCATGAACGCCATGTCGTCGTGGCTCTCCAGATAGTTCACCGGCTGCAAGGGGTTCAGCGCCCAGGTGTTCACCGAGCCGAACAGGCCCTCGCGCAGCCATTCGCGGTTTCCCAGCCCCCGCGCGAAGTCCTTCGCCGCGTAGCGGAAATCGTTGTTCCACGCCGACCAGCCCGTGCCCCGCAGCTGGTACTTGTTCTCCCCGCGCCCCGGACTCCACGGCTCGGAAATCAGGATCGCCTTCGGGTTGATCGCCCGCGCCACGTCGCGGATCGCCAGCATCGTGTGCATGTCGATCAACTCCGCCAAATCGAGGCGGAACCCGTCCACGTGGAATTCCTCCATGTAGTAGCGGATGGTGTCCAGGATCAGCCGGCGCACCATGGGCGACTCCGTCTTCACGTCGTTGCCGCAGGCGCTGTGGTTGGAAAAGCTCAGGTCCGGATTCAGGCGGAAGTAGCACTTCTTGTCGATCGTCGCGTAGACGTTCGGCCCGCCGACGTGGTTGTACACCATGTCCAGCACCACGGCAAAGCCTTGCGCGTGCAGGTCGTCCACCAGCTGCTTGAACTCGTAGTAGCCCGAGCCCTTCTCCGGCTCCCGGGCGTAGCTCGATTCCGGCGCGAAGAAATACACCGTCGCATAGCCCCAGTTGTAGGGATCCGCGCTTTCCGAGAATTCGCTGGTCGGCAGCAGCTCGACCACGTTCGCGCCCAGGCGCTTCACGTGGTCCAGCCCGGTGCCCTTGCCCAGGGTGCCGGCCAGCCCGGCGTACTTCCCGCGCTTCGCCGCCGGCGCCCCCGACGACGGATGCACCGTCATGCCGCGCACGTGGCATTCGTAGATCACCACGTCCTGCGGGTCCGGCGTTTCCCAGTCCTGGTCCGTCCACCCCTTGAACCACTGGTTCGTCGCGTCCGGATCGATCACGATCGACAGCCCGTCGGCGTTCGCCGCCGCGCGGCAATACGGATCGCCCACCACCGTGTCCGGGCTGAAGCTCTCCCCATCCCCCGGCGGCCCGTCCACCCGGTACCCGTAGAACCGGCCCACGTCCAGCCCGCGCGTCGTGATCTCCCAGACGCCGTCCGCCGGATCCTTCCACATCCGGTATTCTTCCGCCGGCGGAAACCGCTTGAAGCTCGGCGTCCAGGTCACCGCCATCGGCCGGTCGAAGAAGCACAGCCACGCGTTGCGCGCGCGCGGCGCGAAGATCCGGTAGGTCGTCGTGCCGCGTTCCTTGTCCAGGATCGCCCCCAGCGGCTTGTCGCTGGTGATCTTGTCGAACACCCCGTCCGGCGTCGTCATCACGCCCAGCGGCTTGTCCGCCACGCCGTCGAGCTTCAGGACGTACGCTTGCGTCAAGTCCAGCGGCTCCGCCACGTGCACGCGGATCTCCGCGCCGCCGGTGCGCAGCAGGTCCAGTTTCAGGTTCACGCTGCCCTTGCCGTCCGCCAGCGCGTTCGGCGCGTCGGCCGGCGGCGTGAGCCATTCGGTGCCGTTCAGCACGAACTTGAAGACCAAATCCTTTTCGCCCGGCGGCAAGCGCATGCCGTCGAGTTGCACCGACGCTTCCCACGTGCCCGGCAGGCGCCCGCGCTTCAGGAGCCATTTGCCGCCCCCGCCCCCGCCGTCCCAGCCCGTGAAGTTCCCCGCCACCGCCACCGGCGTGTCCCGCGGCAGTTCCTTCCCGTAGACCGCCGGATCGAACAGGAACGTCACCACCCCCTGCGAGAACAGATAGCCCGTCCGCCGCGCGTCCTCCATCTCCGTCACGACTTCCGTCCAGACCACCGGCACCGGCGGGTCCAGCGTCGCCGTCGGCGCGATCCCCGCCGGCAGGCTTTCCCGGAAAAAGACGCGGATCAGCTTGAAGTCGTCGATCGTCGCGCGTTGGACCGCCGCCGGCGGCCGCTCGATTTCCCCGTCGAGATTGATCGGCAACAGGCGGTTGTCGCCGCCTTCCCATTCGCCGTTGACGATGAACTTGAACTCGTGCCGCCCCAGTCGCGCCCCCAGCGTCCGCACGTCCAGCTCCCAGCGGTCGACCCCGGCCGCGGCCATCGGCACCGGCACCCGCCACGCGTTCCACGTTCCCGAAATCTGGACGTTCGTGACCGGCGCCACCTGCTTCAAGGCGTTGGTGAACGGCGCGGACGAATCGTAGCGCAGGAACGGCGTCGCGACGTTCCCCAGGATCGGCCGCGCGTCCGCCCGTTGCGGCGCCTGCGCGCGCGCCCCCGGCGCCGCGGTGCAAACCGCCAGCGCGCCGCACAAGATGGACCTGTAGAAGGAAACCGACATACGCTCCAAGTGAAGCGTTATCGCAAAATCTCCGCCCGGCGTCAAAAGATTAGAAACGCGCCGCCCAATAAAAGACCCCGAAGCAGACTCTCGCACGGCTCGATTCGCTTCAGGGCCGTGCCATGCCGCGAGCCGCAGGCTCTGCGGCCAAAACTTCCCGCAACATGAGGTGGAGGGTCTTTTTGCCCGCCGATGTTTTGAAATATGCCTCCCGGCGCAACGCATCGGTCTTGGAAGGATGATATTCGCAATAGAGAAGATGGAATGGGCGGCGCGGCGCGGTAGCCGCAGATTGACCTTGGTTGTGTTCGTTCGTACGTCGATCCAAATCGGTGGTGAATCCGATGTACAGCAACCCATCCTTCTGGCTTTTCAATACATAGACGCAGTTACGGAAGCGCATTCATGGAAAGATAAGGTAGCATAGAAAACAACCGGAGGCACCCCTGAAGTAGACTCTCGCACGGCTCGATTCACTTCAGGGCGGTGCCATGCAGCGAGCCGCAGGCTCTGCTGCATGGCACCCCCAACCGGATTCGAACCGGTGTTACCAGGATGAGAACCTGGCGTCCTAGGCCTCTAGACGATGGGGGCGCCGAAAACGAGGGCACACCATGCCCAAGCCGCCCTTTTTTGGCAACCAAAAAGAGGCCGGGGTCCAAGTTCACGGTTCATGGTTCACCGTTCGCGGTTGAGCGGGCCTGTCCACTTGATCGATTGGATATCGGACATTGGTTATTGGACATTGAATCTCCTCTCCCGCCCGCTATAGTCCCCCCCATGAAGAAGCCCCTCCGCGAACAAGCCGTCGAGTACTTGCAGTATCTCAAGGAACAGGGCGTCACCCACGTTCCCTCCTCCGGCAAGAAGTTCGCCAAGCCGCGCCCGTCCGTGCCGCCCGCTTCCCGCCCTGCTCCCGCCTCGGCCACGCCGCCCGCCAAGCCCGCGGCTCCTTCCCCAAAACCATCCACCATCCGCCACCAACCACCAACCCAATCCGGCCCCGACACCCTCGCATCCATCGCCGCCGAAATCGCCGCCTGCGAGCTCTGCCCCCTCGCCGCCACCCGCCAGCACGTCGTCCCCGGCCAAGGCGCGCTCCAGCCCGACATCATGTTCATCGGCGAAGGCCCCGGCGCCGACGAGGACGAGCAGGGCCTCGCGTTCGTCGGCCGCGCCGGCCAATTGCTGACCAAGATGATCGTCGCCATGGGCTACACGCGCGAGCAGGTGTTCATCGGCAACATCGTCAAGTGCCGCCCGCCCGGCAACCGCGTGCCCACGCCCGTCGAAATGGAAGGCTGCATCCCCTACCTCAAGCGGCAGATCGCCGTCATCCGGCCCAAGCTGATCGTCTGCCTCGGCGCGACGGCCGCCCGCGGCCTCGTCAACGAAACCATGCCCATCGGCAAGGCCCGCGGCAGTTGGCGCGAATTCGAAGGCATCCCCGTCATGCTCACCTTCCACCCCGCCTACCTCCTGCGCGACCCGCGCCAGAAAGCCCCCTGCTGGGCCGACCTCAAGACCGTCCTCGCCCGCCTCGGCAAAGAACCGCCCGCCAAAGACGCATAGACTACGAAACACGCCAAAAGCGCGAAATTCGGACTGGGCCCCGGCCTGCACAGCCGAAAGCCGCGACTACGAATGGCCCGAATGACACGAATTCCGGACCGGGCCCCCAGAAAGTAGACAGGATTTACAGGATTCACAGGATATAGACCGGGAAGGGGGCCGCGGCGCACGTTGCGCCGCAGGGCGATTGGGATTCTGTCGCGAAACGCATGCGTCCCGGGCGCGTTTGCGGCAGAGCCCGATCGCCCCGGCGATTCGGCCATGCCGAACCGCCCCCCCTTCCCCGGCCATAACCTTTGCGCCCTTTGCGCTCTTGGCGCGAGAAGGCTGCCTCTTTGCCCCCCCCCAATTCTTCATTCTTAATTCCTAATTGTCTCCCCCCTTCCCGCGCCCACCCGCTTGACATTTTCCGCTCAGCCCGTATGCTTCCCCCGCTTCATCGACGAAGGGCGTTTAGCTCAGTTGGTTAGAGCGCGTGCCTCACATGCACGAGGTCACTGGTTCGAGTCCAGTAACGCCCACCACCCTTCGCTCTTCCCCTTTTCCCCTTTTCAGGGCCCGCGCGGCGCGCTAGACTCCTTCACCGCCATGAAACGCAACGCCCAGCTCGTTTGCCAGCACCTCGAAAACATCTCCCGCGAAGCCCTCGAGGAATACCAGGACATCATCCGGCAATACGTGCGCGGACGCCAAGGCATCTATGCTCTTTTCCGGCGCGGCAAGCTCTACTACGTCGGACTCGCCACCAATCTCCGCACCCGCCTAAAACAGCACCTGCGCGACCGGCACGCCAACTCCTGGGATCGGTTTTCCGTTTATCTGACCATCGGTGATCAGCACTTGCGCGAGCTGGAAGCGTTGATTCTGCGCACGGTCAAACCTGCCGGGAACAAACAAACCGGCAAATTCGCCAAATCCGACGATCTCCGCCGCCGGTTCCGCCGCGACATGAAGCAAAACCTCAATGCCGCAATCGACGGCATGTTCGAGGAGCTCCGCCCGGCCCGCCGCAAACCTGCGCCCAAGAAAGCGGATCGCCGCACTCCGGCGCTCGCCAAGTACGTTTCCGCAGCCTTCCCCATCCGCGCAGAACAAAAAAACAAACGCTTCAAAGCAAGAGTACGCCGCGACGGCACCATCCGCTTCGCCGGCAAACTATTCAACACACCGTCAGCCGCGGCGGTTGCGGCTTGCGGCCATGCGCAAAACGGATGGGATTTCTGGGAATTCCAGCGCGCTCCGGGCGACTGGGTATATCTCAGCACCCTTCGCGCTTAATCCTCGCTACTTTACAGCGCCCTTTTTTGGGATCAGGAGCCGTAGGCGATCCAGCGCCTCATCGGCTTCGCGGCCTTTCTCGGCGATGGCCTCCAACAGTTCTGATGGCGTGCGGTTGTCCGCCTCAACCACCCGATTGGGATTCACGGCCTTGATGTCGTAGGCCGCATCTTCGATTTCCTGCGCCTTGGCCTGGTTCTCCCGCGTCGCGCGTTCCGCCGCCTTCCATTCCGCTTCCGCTTGCTTGATCGCCTCGGGCTTGCCTGATTTGGCGCTCCGCATTTGGCGGAATACGTCTTCCAATTCCTTCGCCCGGGCCGCCATTTCGATGGCCTTTTCGCGGTATGGATGCGCTTCTTCCGTCGCCTTTTCCAGCCGCCGCGAGAAATCGACCGTCCAACTCCGCGCCGAGCCGCCCCGTGCAGGCAGTAGTTTGAAAAACTCGTCGAATGCGGCTTGGGTCAAAGGCGTCTTTTTGCCGACCTTCACGTCGGACAGATCGTAGTACCAGATCTTCTCCGTCGGCGGCCCTTTCCGGAAAAAGACGAGGTTGGTTTTAACGCCCGCGCCCGCCGACGAGAACACGCCGCCCGGCAGGCTGACGATGCAATAGACGTCGCATTCCTCCATCAGCTTGCGTTTCGTCCCGACAAATCCGCTTTCGTTGGTCCGGAACAACACCCCTTCGTCCAGCACGATGCCGCAATGGCTGCCCTCCTTCATGCTTTTGAGGACATGCTGGATGAACAGCACCTGCGTGGCGCTGGTGGGATAGTCGAACCCGGTCTGCGCCTCCTTGCCTTCCTTGCCGCCAAAGGGAGGATTCATTAGCACGTAATCGAAGAACGCCGGCGCGCCTTTGAACAGTTCGCCGTAGGACTCCTGGTTGGACAAGGTATTGCCGTGCCAGATATGCGGCTCGTCGATGCCGTGCAGCAGCAGGTTGGCCAACGCGATGGGATAGACTGAATCGTCTTTTTCCCGTCCGTAGAATGTGTTCCGCTTCAGAGTTTCCAGACGGGGCGCCGTCAGCGTGCCGGCCTTCTCCGCCTGCTCGCGCATGTACTCGAACGACTGCGCCAAGAAGCCGCCGGTGCCGCAGCCGGGATCATAGACCGTCTTGCCGATCTGGGGATCGACAACGCGAATCATGACGCGGATGGTATCGCGCGGCGTGAAGAACTGCCCCCCGTCGTTGCCCTTCTCCCCCATCTTCAGGAGCAAACCCTCATAGACCTGCGATAAGGTGAACACATGGGTCTGGTCGATGCTCTCGTTGCTCAGTTCGTGGACCTTGTCGAGCACGTCGAGGAAGTTCTTTTCCGAATCGATCCGGCTGCGCTCCACGCCCGCCATGACTTCGCCGATGACTTTCTGGCGCGCCGTCGCCCCCGGCTGTTTTTCCAGCGTCTTGAGATGCGGCAGCAATTTCTCGTGGACGAAGGCCCAGACGCTCGCGTTCTTGTCCTGCCGCATGGCGGAAGCTTTGTCCGCCCAATCGCGCCAGCGGAACGGGGCAACCAGCGACGGTTCGAACGGCAAACCCAACGCCTTTGCCTCCTCCGCCTCCCGCTGCTCCCGCTCGTCGAGAATGCGCAGGAACAAGATCCAGGTTAGCTCCGGCACGTACTTCATCGCCCCGGCGCAATTCGAACGCCGCATCACGTCGCAAATCGACTTCACCGCCGCGTTCAGCGATTGCTGCGTGCCGTGCCGCTTGCCGTTCGTCTTTGTCTTTGGCTTGGCCATTATGTCGCTCCAGTGAAAGCTTCGCGCAACAAAGCGGCGGGGAGTTTGGATATTGCCGCCTGCTTCTCAAGTAGGGCGGCGCAAAGGTTTTGATGTTCTCGCAATGCCATCGTCAAACGATCGCAAATCGACTGCTGTTCTTCGAGAGTCGGCAATGGAACCACTTCGGACTTCAGCATGTTCCCGTTGAAGTTTGGCTGGCTTCCGCCCCGCCCCTCCGTCAATTGACGCAATCTTGCATAGCTATGTCGAAACCAGAACTGCAGAAAGAGCGGCAGAAATCTGTGGTTCGGCAATATCGCGAAACAGGCCTGGTTGGTTGTGGCCTCGCAATCAAGAATTCCGGTTCGACCCCGCGTTTGCCCTTGACCATACATGGCGATCAATAGCGTACCTTTCGGCAACAAGCGCAAGGAAGTGTGAGCAAGTGCTTCGCGCGTCACTTTTTCCTCGGAAGAATGGATCAACCCGTCCTTCAGTTCGCCGGTTTTCACCCACGGAATATCTCCGCCATAAAAATCTTTCTGGCCACGGGACGGGGTTGTACCACTACAAGTCTCCGCGAGCGCATTCAATCTGATCCAATCCCAGCTTTTTGCCGGAGCGGTTGAAAACGCTGAGTTCAATATACCGGGCAGCAACGCTTCCGCCGCTTGCAACTGTTCCTCGACGGCCTTTCGCGCGCACCCGACTTCGGCAAATTGTTCCTCCAAATTGGCGATTATGTGATCTTGTATACTCGGAGGAGGAATTTTGACGGTTGTCTTGAGCAACTGCCCCATATCGGCCCGCGGCATGCGCGAACCTGTTTTGCCTCGCATGGCAGAAAGCACTGTTTCTTTTCGGCGCAGGAGAAATGCAAGGTATTTGCGACGAACCAACTCTGAATTGGGCAACAAAGGAATCAATTCGGTCGTACATCGGCCGGGGAAATCGGGCAGTGCAACCTTGTTCAGATAAGGGCGAAGCTTACCATAAAGGACATGCCGTTCATCAAAAGCGAAGGTCGTACTTTTTCCTTGATTCACGCAATCAGTCGAGTTGGCAAGAATACGTCCCGTCTCGCTCTCAATGTCCTCAAGACTCAAATAGCGGAGACTGGACGTAGTGCTTTCATTTTGTCCGATGATTCGCCGATCTTCGATGCAGATTTCATTTAACCTGAACCCCTGCCAAACATCATCGGCATGGGTTTGTCGCGTTATGCGGTTCGCCATACTCATGCCGCAAAGATCGTTTCTTTGGTTTTCCGGATCAATTTATCCGGGGACCCGCCCTCCTTGAGGGCTTGGAGACCTTTGAGAGCGCGGATTTCCGGGGTGCGCCAGAGGTCCTGGGCTTCCAGGGCGGCGGTGCCGGCCCGTTCGAACTGGCGGACGATGGCGCGGATGACCTTGGCGGTCGGCTGCGGCAAGCGGATCAGCCAATCGGGACCGTCCTCGCCGAACTTCGCGGCGCGTTCCGCGCGCGTGAGGGGTTTGACGCCGTAGGCCAGCGCGGCGAGGATGTCAAAATCGTCGTAGGCCTCCATTTCCGCGCCTTCGCCGACGATTTCCGGCAGCAGGTTTTGTTTGCGCAGATCGGCCATCATTTCCGCGCGTTTCACGGGGACCAGCCAGCGTTCGCGGAAATCCCGCAAGGTCGGCACCGAGGCGACCAGTTGAGCAGCCAACTCCAGCTTGTATTCCTGCGGCGTCACGCGCCGGAGGCGGCCATCCTTGGCCAGCAGGTTGAAACGGCCCGTGTCCTTGATTTCAATGGGGATGTCCTTGGCGCGCACCTTGGGCGGTTGCGGAGGCTCGGGTCCCGGTCCCGGCGGATCGCGCGGCGGCGGCGTGACCAAATCCGCCCCGAACAAAGCCGTGGCGCCCGTGTAGTCGAAGATGCGGAACATCAGCTTGCCGCTGGCTTCGTCCAGCCGGGTGCCCCGCCCGATCATTTGGTTGAACAGCAGCGGCGATTGCACGTAGCGGAAGAAGACGATGTTGCGCACGCAGGGAACGTTCACCCCGGTGGTCAACAGTTCCTTGGTGGTGGCGACGATGTGCGACCGGGCACGCCCGCGAAAATCGGGGATCAGCGCCTGCCCGTTCACCGACGACATGCACTTGAAGGCAAACCGCTGAATTCGCTTCTGGCCATTTGCCTTGGCCCAGGCGGCATACAGGGCGTTTAATTCGTTGGCCACGAGATCGGCGTGGTGGTCGCTGGCGCAAAAGACGATGGTTTTTTGAAGCGGCGTGCGGTCGCCGGTGGCCAGCAGGCGCGCGAACAAGTGCCCGCACATGGCCTTGATGCGATCAGGCAGGACCAGGCGCGCCTCCAACGCGGAGCCTTCGTTCACCTCGGGCACGGCGTCCGCCGTCAGCTTGCGGCCGGTGTGCAGGTCGGTCAGCTTTTTGTCCGCCAAGTCGGCGCGCAGCACGCCGCGGATCCGCTCGGGCTGGAGCTCGCCGTCGTGGTGGATGTCGTACTGCTCGATCTCGCAGGGGGCCAAATAGCCGTCCGCCACGCCTTGCGCATAGGTGTATTCGTAGGGAGCTTCGCCGAAGTATCTGTAGTTGTCGGCCAGCAGGCGGCGGTCTTCTTCGATCTGCTTCGCCAATCCGGCGTCCTTGGCCTCGGGCAGGCGGATGGTGCGCGGCGTGGCCGTGAGCCCGACGTGGATGCCCTGCGCATTGTGCTTCAGAATGGCGAACCACTTGCCCCAGGCGGAACGGTGGCATTCGTCGATCACGATCACGTCGAAATAGCCCGGCGGATAGTGCTTCAGGAAAAACGAGGGATCGATGGACGGGGATTGCGGATCAACGGCGGCGTCCTCGCCCACCTTGTCGTATTCCGGGTTGCCGCCCCGTTTGCGCTTTTGGTGGTCCAGCGTTTGGTAGGTGGCGATGACGACGCGGGCGTTCTTCTGCGGATGGCGGGTGTCGATTTCCGCGGCGTCGTTCCCGAACGCCGCCTGGAAATCGGCCAGGCCGTTGTCGCGCAGCTCGGTCCGGTCGCAAACGAAAAGCGCCTTGCCCAGGAAGCCGGCGTCGAAAATCCTCCGCAGCATGCCCGCCGCGATGCGCGTCTTGCCCCCGCCCGTGGCGATGGGCAGGATAACGCGCGGCGGACGGTTGTTTTGCCGGTCCAAAATGATTTTCTCGAACGCCGCGCGGATGGCCGCATCTTGGAAATACCAGAAATGTTCCCGGCCCTGTTTGTAGGGCGTTTCAAGCAGCTTGAACTCCGGCATTTCGGGTTTGAGGCCGCGGATCGCCAGATAACGCCGGATCAGCTCTTCGGGCCGGGGAAACTCGGACAGCGGTCGCGGATCCGTGGTGGTGCCGGTCTCTTCGTCGTATTCAACGAATAGATGGCCGTTGGAGGAAAAGACAAATGGCACGTGGTGCAACTGCCCCACGCGATAATCCTTGCCTTGCTGCAAGCCATGCTCCGGCGGCTTGCCTTCATGCTTCGCCTCCAGGATGGCAAGCGGCATGGGCTCGGATCCGGTTGACAGCGGCCGCCGCAACACGTAATCGGTGCGCCCAGCCGATCGCCGGCGGGGCTGGCCATGCACTATGTCGATGGTCCGCGCCGTTTCCTCGACCCGGATGTCGGCACGCCGGCTCCACCCCCGCTCTTCCAGGGCGGGGTCGATCAACTCGAACCGGACTTGGGCTTCGTTGCGCGGCATGCAAAGAACTCCGGGCGGCGGCAAAAACCTTATTTAACGGCCTTTTCGCCGTAACGCGCCGAGGATTCCGCCACGCCCTTCTTCGCCGGCGCTGCGGGTTCGGCATCGATAAAGCTGACCGTCGGCAGATCAGGCGCCGTAAACGGGCCGTTGTGCATGGCGTCTTTCAATATTTGCCGGGCCGAGCTGTAGAGGATGGAGCTGCCATTGACTTCCACCAATTGCTTGGACTTATCGGACGGAAACTGGGGGTGGACTTCGAAATGGCCTACCAACGTGGCCGAAAAGTTATAGGGCGCGTTTTTATCGGGCCCCACGTTCTGCTGAATTTGAAGGATGACTTGCCACAGTCGCCCGTCGAGTTTCTTCGGCACTAGTTTTGCCGTTGATTCGATTTGCAGATCGCCGAACAGCAAGGCGCTCGGCTTCTTTTTGTCGTATTCGGGATTCGCCGCAACCATCAATTCCGTAACGAAAAAACCATGGCACTTAAGCGGCGCCAGTTTTGCTTTCATCGGGCTCTCCCAAAATGGTTTTAGAATTCTTGTAGGTCAACTCCGCTTGCCGTTCGGGCATCTCCCATCGCCCAAGCTCATCAAGCGCCGGCATCCGCCGCTTGGAGCGGAGATAGCCGACGTCGATTTTGCCCTCGTGGAGGGCGCACAGGAGGAGATTCATGGATCGGGATGGCCGCTCAGCGCCGGTTTCCCAGCGGGTCCAGGTCTTTTCTCCCAACTGGAGCAACTCGGCCATTTTTTTCTGGGTCATCCCGATGGAATTCCTCAAATCGCACAATTGCTCCGGCAGCAGAATTCCGAGGTGCCGCGCCTTGACCGCATCCAGAATCTCGTGGGCCACTCCATCCAGATAGATTTTGCCCGTCTTGGGATCCTGCCAAGCGGGAACTTCCTGCGCGATGGTTTCCGCCACGCCATCGCCGTTGGCGTTGGGGATGTGGACCAACTGCTTCGAGGTGACGGCCATCCATCCCGGGACGGGCGGGGTCTTCAATTTCTTCATAACTTCTTCCCTTTTCGCGGAACGTGGCTCGAAAAGATAAAGACTATATAGCCATCGGGTAATAGCCCGATTTTTCCGTACATCTGTCGCTTTTCGTAGCTGAACCAAAACGCATAGGCATCGCAGGGCGGATCCATGTCCGTGACGTGTTTGCCGAGAATGCCGTCGATATCCAATGCCCGAGCCATGGCTTCAGGGCGGTCGTACCACCAACTATTCGGAAACGTGCTTTCCCAATCATTTCTCGACTCATCCGTGCTTAGAATTCGAGTTTTGTCGCCGCATCGAAGCACTTTGATAACGGCTTTGCGCCACGCGGCCGGAATAGGTTGCTCGGAGTTTCTGCTCATGAAAGTATCAATTGATACCGATTATGCAAGGAAATAGTCTTATTTCATTCTTGAAGAGGACGATGCGAGAGGATCCATCCGCGTGCCGCATTGCTTCCGGTGTATCGGGGCTTTCTTTCAAAGCAAATCCGAATTTAGCAGGTATTGGACGGAAACACCAGCGAAAGCGACGAGGAGCAAGAGGCTACCCCGCCTTGCCGGCGTATTTGCGGGTTTTGACGTCGACCAGGAGGCGGTCGCCGGGGGCCACGAACAGCGGCACCTGGATTTCCAGGCCGCCTTCCATCGTGGCGGTCTTCCAGGCGGAATCGCCGCCGCCATGCTGGGCCGGGGCGGTTTCGGCCACCGCCAGCGCCACGACGTCGGGCAGCAGGACGTCGAGCAACCGGCCTTCCAGGACCAAGGCGCGGTACTCCTCGTTTTCTTTCAGGAAAGGACGGCGGTCGCCGATCTGTGCGCCGGACAGCGTCCGTTCCTCGAACGTCTCGGCGTCGAGGAACACGAAATCGCCCCCCTGGACGTAGCTGAAGGACACCCGGCGGTGCTCCAGTTCCGTCGTCGGCACCCGCTCGTTGTCCGGGAAGATCCGCTCGAACACGTGGCCGTTCTGCAGGTTCCGGACCTGCACGTGCAGCTTGTGCTTCGTCTTGGCCGTTCCCGAGACGTGCAGTTCTTCGACGAGGTGCGGCACGCCGTCGAACAACAGGACCAGTCCGCGCCTGAAATCGGCCGGCAATGCGGTTTGCATGGGGCAACCCTCCTCTTTCCTTCGCCGGTTCCAGCATGCCAAACTTCCGAACCGCGATAAAGCGGAAATCCGGGGCCTGAATCCATTTTTTAGCAGGAAAACAGGAAGGGGCGGCGGAAAACCCAACCACGGATGAACACGGATTCACACGGATGGATCCGAAAACAAGAAAATGCGGTTCTGGATGATGGATCGCCTTATCCGTGTCCATCCGTGGTTAAACGGATCGGGATGGCAGCCGTAAATCCCCCCCCCGACGAGGTCGTCGGGGGCTCCAAAGACAAAGTCCGGCGGGTTGGGCCAACCCGCCCTACCTGCCGGACTTTGGCGGAACCCGCGAACGGCGGATCAGAACGCGTAGCTGGCGTTGACGCCGCCGAAGAAGACGTCCTGGTCGGCGTAGACGCCGCCGGCCTCGACGTCGTCGCGGAGGTCGCCGTCGAGCAGGGTGCTGAAAGCGCCCTTGAGGGCGACGGAGGCCTTGTCGGTGAGGGCGTAGCTGAGCGCGGCGTCGAACTGGGCGTGGGTGACGGCGGCGCCGGTGCCGGAGCCGTAGTTGCTTTCGACGTAGTAGTCGCCGGCGAATCCGAGCACGGCGCCGAGGTTGAGCGCGAGCTTGTCCGTCAGGTCGAAGCCGTGGCCGACGGTGAACAGGACGATCCAGTCGTCGGTGTTGTCCAGTTCGTGGCAGAACTTGACGGCGGGCGCCAGCGGGAGGTCGGCGGCCAGTTTAGCGAAGACCTGGTAGGAGCCGTCGGCCGGGGCCGTGGACACGGATTCGACCGTGCCGTCGGCGTTGGTGGCGACGGTGCTGCTGCTTTGGGGATAGATGTAGTAGAGGCCGCCGGCGGAGAAGGTCGCGGGGCCGACGCTCGGGGCGGTCCAGCTGAGGCTCAGATCCACTTCGCTCCATTCGCCGGAGGTGTTGGGGGCGGTCGAGGCGGGATTGTCGGTCAGGTCCATGTTGGCCCACAGGCTGTAGCCGAGGCCAAAGGGTCCGGCGACGTCGAGTCCGGGCTGAAAGACGGCTTCATCGTTGTACTGCAAGCCGTTGTAGACGTAGGCGGACAGGACGTCCGCATAGATGGAGCCCTCCGCCGCCCAGGCGGACACGGGGGCGGCAACCGCCGCGAGGATCAACAGGGCCAGCGTCTTTTTCATGCGGACAACTCTCCTTGGATGGTGGATGGATCGGGCCGGATAGATGACAATGTCGGCCTTTCTTGGGCCGGTTGTCAACGGTTTTGCGATGAAGAACCAGAGGAGGACAACCACGGATGGACACGGATTCACACGGATGGATCCGAAAACAAGAAAAACACGGTTCCGGATGATGGATCGCCCTATCCGTGTCCATCCGTGTTCATCCGTGGTAAACGGATCGGAACGATTCTCTTCTGAATTCTGACTCCTGGATTCTGAATACGGCGCGGGCTCCCGAGCGCCTCCGGTTCGTCTTGAGTTTGGGCAGGATTCGTGGGACACTTCCACCGTGAGTTTGCCCAAAACCAGTTCGGGCGCAGAGAAATGCGCGGCGCAAAGGGTCGCCACGCTCGCGGAAGCGGAGGAAGTTTCGGCATTCCTGCTGCAACCCAATCTGTTCGGCACGCCGCTGACGCCGGGGGAACAAGAGGAATTCAAGACCCACCCCGCGGCCGCGATCGGCTGCGCGGACGACGGCTATTGGTTCGTGCGGAACGAAGGCGGCTCGATCTGCGCCGCGCTGGGGGTCCGCATGAACGTCGAGCGGACAGGCATTTTCGAGGTCAGCGCCTTGGCGATCCAATCCTCTTGCCGCAGCCAAGGCCTCGGCCGCCGCCTGTTGGAACTGGCGCTGGGCTTCGTGGCGGCATCCAAGGGCCGCGGCTTGCTGTTCGAAACGTCCTCGGACCCGTCCTACGCCCCCATGCACAAGTTGCTGGCGACCCTCGGCTTCAAGCAGGTGGGCCGGTTCCCCGATTTCTACTATCCTGGGGAAGATACCCTTTGGTACTATCGCGCGATTGAAAGCTGACCCCACCTGAAACCCCCGATGGCCCGGCTCCGCTCCAGTTTGCCCTTTCTGTTTGCCTTGGCCTGCGCGCTGGGCGGAGGGCTGTTCCTCCAGCGCGACCGCATCCCCGAATCCTTTTCGCTCTCCCGCGCGGTGCCGTTCGAGAAGCTCTCCAAGGCGGCCAGGGGCGACGACGGCTCCATGGCGGTGGTGTTCGACTCCAACAAGCGCATCGCGCGCACGGGGACCGACGGCGAGCTGATCTATCTGATTCCGGCCCGCAACGATCCCGAAAAAGGGTTCTTCTTCGCCAACGAGATCGCGTTCGATCCCGCCGGCCGCCTGTACGTGGCGAGCACCTACATCGACACGGCCACGCTGACGGTCAACCGCGAGGCCATCGTGCGGTTTTCCCCGGAGGGCCGGCCCGAGGGCGTCCTCTACTCGATCGAGCACGCCCCCGAGCCGTACGTCGACAACATCGGCACGATCCGCTCGCTCCAATGGACCCCGGACGGCCTGCGGTTCTGCCGCGTGGGCGAAGACGGGATCCACAGCGTGCGGGTCGATGCCGCCGGCGTCGCGCCGCCCGACGAGACCCTCACGCCCCTCGCCCACGAGCAGGACAACGTGATCTATGCGACGGTTTCGGCCGACGGCCGCGAGCTGGCGTATTCCACCGCCGCCACGGAGATCTACGTGGCCAAGCCCGGAGAAGCTCCCGCCAAGCGCTACGACGGACGCGACCTGCCCGACGAGGTGGTGTCGATTCCCTCGGATCTCCATTACCGGGGCGGCGAGCTGTTCTTCTCCGATCTGGGCCGCGACGCCGTCGTGCGGCTGGCGGCGGACAACGCCGCCGAGCCCCTGTTCGACGGGGCAATCGCCGCGGCGCACGGGTACGAGGACGACTTCTACGAATGCAAGAGCTTCCAGATCGGCGCGGACGACCTGGTCTTGCCGAACAACGGCAAGGTGGTGCATTTCCGGACGAGCGCGCCGGCCGCGATCCGGACCCTCGACCGCGCGCAGGGCAATGCGGCGCTCTGGGCCAAGCGGGCTGCGATCTGGCTGCAGCTGGCGGCGTTCGCCGGCGTGGTCTTCGCGCTGGTTTTCCTGGCCATCCGGCACGCCTCGCCCGACGGCCGCCGCATGGCGAAGCAGGTCGCGCTGGTGGCGCTGATGATCGGCACGGCCGTGGGCATCACGA
Organism: Verrucomicrobia bacterium UBA2281; assembly: GCA_002347655.1. Classification (GTDB taxonomy): domain Bacteria; phylum Verrucomicrobiota; class Kiritimatiellia; order CAIQIC01; family Lenti-01; genus Lenti-01. The sequence continues at coordinate 27,096 of DDWR01000036.1, forward strand.
CCTACATGATCTTCAACAACCTGAGCCGCCGGCTGGAAGAGGAAGCCCGCAATAACCTGCGGGGCTATCTGGAAGTCGGACGCCTCGTGGTGGATGCCGAAGCCGTGGACCGTATCCAGCACGTGAAGCACTACATGAACGCGGACTACCAGGCCGTGCTGAAGCAGCTCTGCCAGACGATCACCCGCGAAGGCGCCATCGACCCGAGCACCTATTCGGGCGTCTACAAGGTCTTCGGCGACAAGCTCTCGGCGCTGGCCTACCACGACGGCCTGCGGGGCATCTTCTATCCCTACGACTACCAGTACGGCAAATCCATCTACGCGCAGGTGGCCCGGACCGGCGAGCCGTACGTCGGGGAAGTCGTGGACATCTACGGCGTCTGGCTCAACGGCGTGGTGCCGCTGGTGAACGCCGACGGCGCGACCGTCGGCCTGCTGGAAGTGGGCGTGGACCAGTCCGCGCAGCGCGAGGCCAATCGCGCGCTGTTCAAGACCACGCTGATGGACCTGGCCATGGTCCTGTTCGTGCTGCTGTTCGTCTTCTTCGAAATCGGATTCTTCAGCTCCCACGTGATGGACCGGGCCGACCGGACCAGCAGCGCGGCCTGGCAGCGCTACGACGAGGGGGCGCTGCGCTTCACGTCGTTCCTGGCGATCACGGGCGTATTTCTCTCCGCCTCGTTCCTGCCGCTGTACATCAAGTCGCTGGCCCCGGCCGTCGGGCGCTTTCCGGACCTGATCATCGGCCTGCCGATGGCGATCGAAACGCTCTGCGGGGCCTTGGTCGCGGTGCTGTACGGGCACGTCCGCTTCCGGGCGGGCCTCAAGACGGACGTCGTGCTGGGCGCCCTCGTGATCCTGGCGGGAATGGTGGCCACCGGGCTGGCGCCGACGTACGATTGGCTGATCGCCGGCCGCGTGGTGGTGGGCATGGGCATGGGGCTGCTGATGATCGCGTTCCGGACCTACTTCCTGATCGAAAAAGACGAAGGCCGGAAGGAATCCGGCATTATCGCGCTGACGGCGGGGGTGATCGCGGGCATCAACGTCGGATCGGTGTCCGGCGGCATGCTGGCGGCGCGGATCGGCATGCGGCCGACGTTCTTCGTCCAGGCGGGGCTGCTGGCGCTGGCGGCGGTCGCCGCGCTGGCGCTCGTCCGCAACCGCCGCCGCGCGGCGCCGAACGGCCGCGATGCGGGCGCGCCGACGCCGGGCGCCTTCCTGCGCGACCGCGCGGTGTGGGGGTTCTTCGTCCTCATCTTCCTGCCGGTGACCGCGTGCGGGCTGTTCCTGGGCTTCCTGTTCCCGCTGTTCGCCGAAGCGCAAGGCCGCACGATCAACGAAATCAGCCTGGCCTTCATGCTGTTCGGCGCCGCCAGCGTCTATCTGGGGCCTTCGCTGACCCGCCTGACGACGGTCCTGTTCGGCGCGCGGCGCGCCATGCCCGTCGGCGCGCTGATCATGACGGCCGCCCTGCTGCTGTTCGCCGCGTTCCAGACGCTGGCGGCGGCGTACGCCACCATCATCCTCTTCGGTCTGACGGAAAGCATGGTCTTCAACCAGGGCCTCTCCTACTATTCCTCGCTGCCGAGCGTCCGCCGGTTCGGGGAGGACAAGGCGATGGGCGTCTACAACGTCTTTGAATCCGGCGGCGAGGCGCTGGGCCCGATGGCGTTCGGCCTGGCCGCGAGCCTGAGCCTGGGCCTCGGCATCGCGGCCATCGCCGCGACGCTCGGCGCCGGCGCCGCGATCTTCTGGGCCCTGGGCCCGCGCAACGGGAGCCGCCCGTGAAGCTGCTGAACTGGTATCGCCGGCAGACCGTCCGCCGCAAGATCTTCCTGCCGTTTTTCGCCATCACCCTGCTGTCCTCCACGCTGTTCACCGTCTACGGCTTCATCCAGAACGTGCGGGCCATCGAGAACGAGATCGACAAGCGCCTGCTCATCGCCGCGCTGACGATGCCCCAGCTGCTGCCGACGGACTACTTCGACCGGGTCCAGAATCCGGACAGCATCACGGAAGAAGAACACTGGGCCAACACGCGGCGGCTCGAGCTTTTCCTGAGCAACGTCGGCGGCACGTACCTCTACGCGCTGCACCGGGAAAGCAACCGCTACTATTTCGTGGCCTCCGCGGCGCTGGACACGCCCTACTGGACGGAATACGAAAAGCCCGCGCCGAACATCTACGAGGTCCAGAAGACCTGGGAGGTCAACATCTCGACCACGCCCGACCCGGACTACGGCCTGCTGCGGTCGGTCGTCATGGGCCACAAGGACGCCGCCGGCCGGCGCTTCATCGTCGGCGCGGACATCCACGCCTACGAAGTGGAGGCGCTCAAGCGCCGCGCGTTCCTGAACTTCTTCCTGATGGGCTTCGCCAGTTTCCTGCTGGCCGTCGTGTTCAGCTACGTCGCCAGCTATACCATCACGCAGCCCCTGATCCGCCTGTCGAACTTCACCCGCCGGCTCGTGGAAAGCGATTTCTCCGCGGCGACCCGTCTGGACGCCGCGCTGTTCCCCGACGGCAACCAAACCAAGGCCGAAACCGCGATCCTCGCCTACGACTTCGACCGGATGCAGGCCAACCTCGCCGAACACATCGAACAGCTCAAGTTCACGCAATCCGCCCGCGAGCGAGCCGAAAGCGAGCTGCGCATCGCCGGCCAGATCCAGGAAACGTTCCTGCCCGGCCCGTTCGCGCCGACGGAATTCGGCGGGCGCGTGCAGTTGCAGGCGATCATGAAGACCGCCAAGCAGGCTGGCGGCGACCTGTTCGACTACTTCGCTCTCGACGACGCGCATCTGTTCTTCGCCATCGGCGACGTCTCGGGCAAGGGCATGCCGGCGGCCATGTTCATGTCCGCCGTGGTGGTGCTGCTGCGTTCGGCCGCCAAGCAATGGCGCGAGCCGGCCGAAATCCTGCGGCACGTGAACGACGATCTCGCCATCCGCAACGAAAGCTGCACCTTCGTGACGCTGTTCGCCGGCATCCTCGACGTCCGCACCGGCGAAACGGTCTTCGCTAACGGCGGCCACAATCCGCCGCGCCTCCGGACCGCCGCCGGCGCGGTCGCCGCCGTGCCGACGAAAACCAACATGGTCGTGGGCGCCATGGACGGACGGACCTTCGCGCGCGAAACGCTGGCCCTGCGGCCCGGCGACACCCTGGTGCTCTACACGGACGGCGTGACCGAGGCGTTCGACGAAAACGACAAGCTCTACGGCGAGGAGCGGATGGACCGCTGCCTCGGCGCGCTCCCGGCGGAAGCCTCCGCCGCGGAAGTCCTCCAGGGCGTCGTCGCCGACGTCGCCGCCTTCGCCGGCGCGCGGGAGCAGTCCGACGACATCACGATGCTGGTCCTGCGCTACGAACCCGCCGGCCCGAAACCTTCTTGACGGGACATCGAACGATGCGACAAAACGGAAACACGGCGGCCGGAACCCCGGCCGGTTGAAAGGCGGCAAGCATGGAACTCACCGTTGACAAGCAGAACCATACGGCGATCGTAGCGGCCCGCGGACGGCTGGATGCCGCCGGCGCGCCCGAGTTCGAAACGCGCTGCAAGGCGCTGGTCCTGGAAGGCGCCAACCGCCTGCTGCTGGATTTCGCCCAGGTGGAATACGTCAGCAGCGCCGGCTTGCGCAGCCTGCTGGTGCTCGCCAAGACGGTCAAATCCGCCGGCGGCGCGCTGGCGCTGTGCAGCCTGGTGCCCGCCGTGCGCGACGTCATGACGATTTCCGGCTTCGACAACATCCTGCCGCTGGCCGCGAACCGCGCCGCCGCCCTGGAGCTGCTGAAGTAATCCCCGGTTGCTCCGCCCATGCTTGAATGGTCCATGGCCAACGACTCCGCCGATCTGGCGCGGGTGCTGGACGAGGTCGACGCCCAGCTGGCGCCGCTGCCCGTCTCCCCGAAACGCAAGTACGCGGTCCGCCTCGCCCTGGACGAATTGCTGTCCAACGTCCTCCGCTACGCCTACGACGACTCGGCCGTCCATCGCATCGACCTGACGCTCGAGACGGGCGCGCCGTTCCACCTGACGATCGCGGACGACGGCAAGCCCTTCGATCCTCTCGCCGATGCGCCCCCGCCCGTGCTCGACGGCCCGGTGGAAGACCGGCCCATCGGCGGGCTGGGCCTGCATATCCTGAAAAAGATGGGCCTGCAACTTTCCTATCGCCGCGAGGCCGGCCGCAATGTCGTGCGCGTGGATTTCCCGGAGGAATAGACCATGTCGTCCATGCTGTACATGAGCAGCCCCATCAACGCCCTGCTGGAAGGGTTCTACCGCGACGACGTCACCATCGCGACGCTGCGCGAAAAAGGCGACTTCGGCATCGGCACGTTCAACAACCTCGACGGCGAGATGATCGCGCTGGACGGACGCTTCTTCCAGCTCGACCTCGACGGCAACGCCCGCGCGGTCGGCGACGACCTCAAAACTCCTTTTTCTACCGTGTGCAAGTTCCAGCCGATGCTGACGGAAGAAATCGCCGGGCCGCTGTCGTGGGAAGCCTTCTCGGCGCAGCTGAAAACCATTCTGCCGTCCGACAACATGTTCACGGCCCTCCACATGCGCGGCCGGTTCCGGTCGGTGCTGACGCGCTCCGTGCCCCGCACCGAAAACTACCGCCCGCTGTCCGAAGCGACGGACCACCAGAAGCTGCGCCGGTTCGAAAACGCGGAGGGGCATCTGGTGGGCTTCTACACGCCGGGCTTCGTGCCGTCGGTCAACGTGCCCGGATTCCACTTCCATTTCATCGACAAGGACTTCACCGCCGGCGGGCACCTGCTGAACTGCGAACCGGAACATCTGGACGTCCGCCTGCAAGTGTTTTTCAGCATGGAACTCACGCTGCCCAAGACCCTCGACTACCTGACCGCTTCCTTCACGCGCGACGCGAAGAAGGACCTCGAAAAGGCGGAGAAATAGGCATTCTGTTTTTGGAGCCCCCGACAGCCGGCCGGCCGTGGCGGCCCCGTCGAGGTGCTCTGCCTCGCTCTCTTGCCCACCCGCGGCGGACACACCCTGCGCACTTCGGGCGGGGGCGCGCGCGTTATATTGGTCAGTTCATACACGTGATGATGCTGGCGACGATCTCGCCACCACGGACAAGGCAAAGCCCTTCGCGTCCTGCAAGATGCTCCCATGATTCGCCCGAGCTGCAGAAATTCCAGAGTTGGTCACCTTGCCTAATCTGGCCTTTGAATCTGAGCCACTCTCCATGCATGAATCCGAATGGCACAGGATTGGGTCCAAGCCTATCGGTTTTAACCAGATGCTCTCTTTCTGCCGCTTCAACCGTCGTCTGGTCCCGCAACCATCCCTTAATATTTGCCTCCTCGTCGAATTGATACGTGTCCGGTTCCAATGCGGCTCCGGATGTCTTGCTGACAATCGGTTCAGGCAAATATCCATCCATCTCTCGACGTACCCCGTCCATCATACGCAATCGTTGATGAAGCAACTGATAACCATCGCCACCGGGAAAAATGCCACGGAAACTTTGCGCCTTGGTAAACCAGCCCTTCAGCAATACCGGCCAAAGCAGAATCGATGCTCCCAAAATTAAACCCCAAGCTAAGGCTTTAAACCACAAAGGGAGTTTACGGCCAACCGACTCGCGCACAGCAAGGATGATTTCCAGCCTCGCCATTGTAAAAACTAATACGAGCAACCCAGCTCCAAGATAGCCCGCAATAAAGATAAACCATTTCATATTCCGCCTTAATCCGATATTTCCGTTCCCTTTTCCTTCTCATACCGCGCCACTTCCTTGGGCAGGATGCCGGCCACCCACGCCTTGGCCCCGGCCAATTTCTCCGCCTGCCCCGAGCGGTCGTAGGCGTGAAGCAGATGTCGCCAGGCATCGGGGTAATTGGGTTCCAATTCGACGGCTTTCAGCAATGCCGGAACGGCTTGTTCGTACCGCTCCGCCTTCAAGTGCGCAAACCCCAGCGTATCCCATGCAAGACGAAATGCCGGATCCCTCTCCACAACCCGTTGGCAGCACGCGACGGCTTCATCAACCTGCCCCATGCTGGCCAATGTCATGCCGATATTGTTCAAGGCATGCAAACAATCCGGTTTGCGGGCCGCCGCCTTCCTGAATACATCCAAGGCTTCTTCAAGCCGACGCAGGGCAAACAGTGCCGCGCCCCAGTTGATCATGTCATCCCCGCTGAGGCATTTATGCTCCGCGCACTCCTCGAATGACTGGGCCGCCAGGGAATAACCCTTCAATTCGATGGCCGCTGCCGAAAGCGCATAAGCCGCAAAACTGTCCCATGGATTCAACTCGCGATATCGAACGGCATGCTTCACGACTCCGCGCCAGTCCCCATGTCTGAGGCAACAGAACGTGCCGAGCCTGTCCAGCATCAGGCAGTCCGGATACTGATTTTGTGCCTTCTTAACCACCTCGCAGGCCAGCTCGGTTTGATCCTGATCGAGACAATAGGTCGCATACGATTCCCAGAACTCCCAATACTCCGGCGTGGCCGCCACCATTCTTTTGAACGAGGATTCCACATCCGCGAACATCAGGCTTTGCTGAATTCGCTCGAATGCCGCAAGACATTCCCGGGCCGCTGCCGACTGCTCCACGCTTTTCATCCCGGTGATGGCCGGGCCAACGCCGTCTCGGAAAGCATCGAACATGCGTTGCTCGCTAGGCTGGATGGCTTCCAGCCATTGCGGGTCTGGCGCATCCGCCAAATAAAACCCCCGCTCATCGGGAGAGATCCCTTTCAGATCCTCCCAGATCGGCGCAAACAGAGGCGATACTTCCGCCAACTTGCGGAGGATGTATTTGCTGCGAATCGTTAGAGCCCCCGCTCCGCAGTACCCCGGCATGTCGATGGGATTTTTACGCGCGCGACAGTTCCCATAGTTGAACACCGTCATGTTGTCGCGAAGCTTGCGGATATAGAACAGGTGGCCGCTCATGACAATGTCTTCAGGGAAAAACACCCATATGGCATAGTTTATGGCCGCAAAGCGGCCGGGCATCCCGCTCCGGCTAAATGCCTTCCGGTCGTATCCCACCCGCTTTTGCAAATGGGCCTCCCACGCCGCCGCCGCCCGTTCCGGCCAAGCTGGCTTCCCCGTCTCCATATCCAGCCACCCTGCACCCACCCCGAACCATTTTCCCTGTATCACGGCATCTTGTTTCATGCTTATCCTGTAGATGTGCGACACCACCGTCGCCTATCCATTACTACACGAAGAAATGCCGAACCCTGCGCCCCTTGATGATTTTTCTAACGCCCCTCCGGCATTATGCAGCTCGACTCGGAGCAGCTCCGCCCCCAGCAGCACAAAATCAACGCCTATTGCCTACCCTATCAGCTAGGGTTGTCGGCCGCTATGCAAATGGCCCCCGATGCAAGTCGGCAGACAACGCTGTCATCCCCGCAGGAATCTCTGATCCACCTGGCGAGGGGCAGTTCGATTTCGGCTTCGACAAGCCGTCGCAATTCCCTAGCACCATAATCCGGACTATATGCCTTACGGCCCAGATACACCGCCAGTTCCCCGTCAAACCGGATGGTTTTGCCGTGTTTCTCTTGGATGGAACCGGCAATCCCATCCAGCAGGTGCTGCGCGATGACCGCCATGGCCTCCATGGAAAGCGGCTTGAACTGGACCACCTCGTCGATACGGTTGATGAGCTCTGTGCGGAAGTGCATTTTGAGTTCATCGCCAATGGGTTCCAGCTCGGGCATCTCATCCGCTTTCTCGGCTCCCGCATTGAAACCGATGGGCGCACGGGCAACCTGCGCTTTTGCGCCGATGTTCGACGTCATGACGAAAATCGCATTACGGGCGTCCACTACCCGCCCCTTGCTGTCGGTGATCCTTCCCTCGTCGAAGACCTGGAGAAACAAATCCAGCACCCTTGGATGCGCCTTCTCCACTTCATCCAAAAGCACGATGGCATAAGGCGTGGTGCGGAGCTGCCGGGTCAGCTGTCCCTCTTCGTCGTGCCCGATATAGCCCGGCGGGGAGCCGATTAAACGGGAAACGCTGTGCTGCTCCATGTATTCCGACATGTCCAGCCGGATCAAGCTGCTCTCCGAACCGAAAAGAGTCTCGGCCATGGATCGGACAAGCTCGGTTTTCCCTACGCCTGAAGGCCCAAGGAAAAGAAACACCCCGCGCGGCCCCCGCCGTTCGCCCAGCGAGGCTTGTGCCAGCAACAAACGGTTGCAGACCCGCTCGATGGCCTCGTCCTGTCCCTTCACCCGCCGGCGTAGTTTCTCGTTCAACGCCTCATCGTGAACTTTCGGTCCCTTCTCCATCTGCTCGGCGATGATATCCTCGGGCACGTTGACCTTCTCCGCCAACACGGCCACGATGGCGCTGGGGGATACTGTTCCCATAACCCCGCCAGCCGCCCCAACTTCGAAGCTGAGTTCCGGCACGAAGAGCTGCGCGCAGGCCAGATCCAGGAGATCAATGGCCTTGTCCGGCAGGCAATGACCCGTATCGAATCGAATGGATAGATCCACCGCCGACTCGATGGCTTCGTCTGCGATCCTCACCCGGTGATGCTTCTCGAACCGAGGCCGGATGCCCTCCAATATCTGAATGGCTTCCTCCCGGCTGGGTTCCGGCACATCCACCTTGTCGAAGCGTCGCTCCAACGCCGAATCCTTCTCGATGTGCAGGCGGTATTCGTCCAGCGTGGTGGCGCCGATGCACTTGATTTCCCCGCGGGCCAACGCCGGCTTCATGAGGTTGGCCGCATCCAGCGCCCCTTTTTGACCACCGGCCCCGATCATCGTGTGAATCTCGTCGATGAACAGGATCAGGTTTGGGTCCGCCTTTGCCTCGTCCAATAGCTTCTTGATCCGCTCCTCGAACTCGCCCCGCCACTTTGTCCCGGCCACCAGCGCACCCATGCTGATTTCGACGATCCGCTTGCCCCCCAGCACCTGCGCATCCTTGCCATCCGCAATTCGCTGCGCCAGCCCCTCGACGATCGCCGTCTTGCCCACTCCCGCCTCGCCCACCAGCACCGGATTGCTCTTCGTCTTGCGCGCCAGGGTCTGGATGACCTGCAGCATCTCCTTGCGGCGTCCGATCACGGGATCGAGAAGCCCGTCCCGGGCCGCCTTCGTCAAATCCCGGCCAAAACGCTCCAGGATTGGCTGGCAGTCGGGTTGTTCTGTACCCTCGGGTGCATCCACCTTCTTTTCAGCTGCGGGCCCGGGTTGGCCAAGGCGCGCACGGGTTTTGACCGAAAGTACGGCAAGGTCCGCCCCGTTCTGTTCCAAGGCCGTCACGACCATGAGGTCCTTCTGCTCCAGCAATGCCGCAAACAATGCTCCGGCATGCAGGCACGACAATGAAAGAGATCCCGCGATCTTCTCGGCGTCGGCAAAAATCACCCGCGTTGCCTCCGAACGATGAACGACCGCCCCCTTGTCATGCGGATGAGAGCCTGTGCCCAACAAGACCCGGATGGAGCGCCGCAGAACGGTCGGGTCGATTTTCGCCCCGTCTAGGATCTCAGGGACCATGCTCAGTTCATCCACGAGGGCGGGGGTATCCATGCCCCGCTCCTTGGCATCTTTCAAGGCGCTGGCCTTGCAGAAGTCCCGGCCCTTGGTAAGCCCTTCCAAAAGATGCGCCGGTTCGATGAACTCGTGTTGAGCCGCCACTGCCTCCTGCACGGCCAATCGCCAGACCAAATCGACCGTAAACGAGTTCTTCATGCTGTTAGCCCTTCCACGATATCCACCACGACTGCCGTCAGGTTGTCCTCGCCGCCCGCCGCCTTGCCTGCGGCGATCAGCGCCCGACAGGTCGCTTCGCAGCCATCCGGACATGAAAGAATGCCCGCCATCGTCCTATCCCCGACCAGGCCCCAAAGCCCGTCCGTACATAGCATCAGCCGGTCGCCGCCCAACAGGTCCACGGTTTGCGTTGCGGGCTCGATGGCCGGCTCCATCCCTGCAAACCGGGTCAGCCGCCCCCTCGCCGGATGGTCAGCGGCCTCTTGTGGAGAGATTTCTCCGTTCCGCAGCAAGGCCTCGACGATGGAATGGTCATGGGTAAGCTGCCGCACGCCACCTGCCCGCAACAGATAAGCCCGGCTGTCCCCCATGTGCGCGATATGAGCATTGGAACCCACCACCAGCGTCGCTACGATGGCAGCCCCCATGCCAAGATTTTCCAGCGTTGCCTCTCCCTCGGCTCGGATGGCTCCGCTGGCCTCCATCACAGCCGCTTCCAGCATCGTCCGCATGGCCTGCGCATCGTTGCGGTCCGCAGTGGCCTCATCCCTCATCCTCCGCCGCAAAATCTCCGGCAGCAACTCCACCAACCGCCGAGCGGCCACCTCGCCCCCGTTGCGCCCACCCATTCCATCCGCCACGATGAATAGCCCCGTTGTGGCATCGGCTAGAAAGGCGTCTTCGTTGCGTTCCCGGACGCAGCCAATGTCCGTTAGCCCCGCCGCCCGAAGGCGCAATGGCATCAGCTGTACCGTCCTGGCGCCCATCAGACCCGCACTTTCTGCAGGTCCGCCAGCATCTCCGCCGCATCTGCATAGCGGTCCTTCGGGCTCGCCTGGATGGCCTTGTCCAATACGGCCGCCAAATCGACCGGGATGCCGAGATCGCGCTGCCGGATGGGAATGATTTCGCCTTTCAGGATCACGTCCAGCGGATCGCATCCCCTCGGAAATTCGCGCGGCGTCAGCCCCGTCAGCATGTTGTAAAACGTCGCCCCCAGGCTCCACACGTCCGAAACCGGCTTAACGTACTTGTACCCCGTCAACTGCTCCTTGGGCATGTAGATCGGCGTGCCCGCATAGGCTCCAGTCATCGTGTGCCCGCTCAATCCCGCCTTCTCGAAGTTCTTGGCCAGCCCCAGATCGGCGATCTTGGCGACCGGGCTCGCCGGTGTCCCTGAAAGCAGGATGTTCTGCGGCTTCAAATCCCGGTGGACCACGCTGCTTTGATGCACGAACGCCAACCCCTGCAGTGCCTGCCGCATGATCGGCAACGCCACCGCCGGCGAGAACTTCCCGCCGCTGGCCTCCATGTAGTCCGCCACGCTCCCGCCCGGACAATGCTCCATCACGAAATAGAACGCGCTCCCCACCGAACCGGAATCATATACCGCCACGATGTTCTCGTGATGGAATCCTTTCAGCAGTTCGATCTCCCGCGTAAACTTGGCCCGCGCATGCTCGTCCACCGCCACCCGCGCCAGCATGATCTTGATCGCCACCCGCCGGGCGTCGGCCTCGCTCTCTGCCAGATAGACCGCCCCAAAAGCCCCAATCCCGATCCGCCGCTTGACCCGGAACCCCTTGATGACCGGCAGCCCCTCCTTCTGGGCCGGTTTGCCATCCTCCTTCGCCAGCATGTCCCGCAGGATTTGGGCCGGATCCATCTCCATGCTCTGTCGGCATGCCTGGCAGATGTAGGAACCTACCTGCCGTCCCCCCATTTCCGCCGTCACATCTTTCCCGCATTGGGCGCAGAGAATTGGCCCCCCAGCCTTCTCGCACTCGATCTTGACCGAAAACACGGTATTCCCCGCCCTGATAGTGTCACCGTCTTTGAGATCCACCTCCGGATACTTCCGCTTCTGCCCCTGTTCCGGCGTCTCCCCCTTCTCCCGGCTGCCGATCTTCTTATCGTTCACATAGGTCCCGTTCAGGCTCCCGAAATCCCGAATTCGCGCATCCGGAGGATTCACCTCGACCATAAAATGACGCCGCGACACCTGGATATCATCAGGCAAGTAGCAGTGGCATTCATCCAGCCTTCCGAACAAGAACGCGTCATGCTCCTCGAAGGCAAATGCCTTCCCCGTCATCGGCCCTTCTGTGATGGCAAACCTGACGCTATTTGCCATGCCCATCTCCCACCATTGCGCTTGTAGGCAAAATAACCCGCTCAATAAACTGTTCATCGGAATCCAGCTTGTGCTGCATGCCTTCAATCTGGGCCGGCGACAATCGATTCGTGTTATTAGCAATTAACCTCGGGATGTATGTCATGCGGCATTCGCGAGCCGAATAGACACATGGATTGCTTGTCACAGCCATCATTAACTGGTCCAGCTGCGCCTGGTCTATCGATAGATAATGCGGCTGCAGAAGTTTCATATACACTTCCGAGGTGCGAAAGCATCGGCAGTCAACGAGCTTTTCAACAAGAATCGGGATCATTCGCCCTGGGAATGCGTTGAAAAGCGGAGCGAGCCACATCACAACCGGGATGGATCTGACGCCCATAGGAATCCGTTCACTCTGCAGGTGGTCAAACATGCCGTATGAAATAGTTTCATCGAGACTGATCGGTATAATGAGCCCTTGATGCCTTGTGTGGGCATAGAAGTACCCCACTTCATGTCCGGTCCACTTTGATCTTTGGCAGTTTATACTGAGCAGAACTATCATTGCGTCTGCCGCAGCAAGCTCCCGCAAAATGCGCCCTTTCCAGTCGGCCGCGATCTCAACCGTCTCGTGTGCAAGAAATGCATCAACGCCATACGCACCCATTTGCCTGAACAGATCGCCCGCAATAGCTTTATCCGTTGTCGAGTAACTTACGAATACTTTCATCAGATCTCCGATTTCAGGACTCGCCTATGGCGTGTTGTCCTTCCAGCCCGACCTGGTCTGAGCAGCAGACATCATTTTTGCCATTCCTTTAGCCCAATCCAAAATATCATCGACGGGAATGGAGACTTCTTTGATTTCTCTCATGAGATGTATTCGACTAAATTCTTCATATAGCTGAAAAGCCGCTACTTCGCCGACACAATCACGAAGTATCGCATAGCCAAGATTCATGGTTGAATCAGAATTATTGCCCATGTCATATTTGGGCTCAGCAATGGCATCATATAACCCTTTCAACTCAATTCTTTCACCATCGTGCCAGACAACTATTCCGCCAGCCGTTTTACGAACAACATAATCCTTCATAATATATCCCCCAATACCTCCTGCGCTCGCTCCATTGCGCCCATTAATTCTACGCGCCCTGTTCGCTGGGCCTCAATCGCCAGCGTGCGATAAGCCTCGCGCGCATGCAGAAGCGCATCCTCACTAACTGCGCCCACATCTTTCATCACAGCAGCGCGAAGTAATTGCACCCAACATAAATCGCCCAGTAAATCTTTCCGTCCATTCTGCGTTACTAGGCGTTGCCGGATTAATATGCATGAATCATACTGCTTTAAGGCGCCATGCATATCTCCCATCTCCTCAAGAGCAATGGCCTTGTTCATTAGCGCCTTGGCTATTTCACCAGCCAATTCCCCTCGCCCTTCGTGCGCTATAACTTGCTGATACATCGCTATGCATATATCATACAGCTTAATGGCGCTTTGCCATTTGCACATATTAACTAATATATTGGCCTTGTTCATGACGGCATTAGCCAAATCCTTGGCCACTTCTCGCCGGCCCTCTTTTTCTACCATCTGTAAATATAGCGCAATACTCTCGTCAATTGACTTAATTGCTCCGGGATAATCGCCTGTGGAGCCAAGTGCATTGCATTTATTCATAAGCGCCAACGCCAACTCATATGCTAAACCCCGCCTGGCTTCCCCTTCTACTAATCGCCGATAGATTATGATAGACTCATCATATATCTTTACAGCATCCGCCTGCTTTCCCATGCTATAAAGCGTATTGGCATTCCCCATAAGCGCAAGCGCCAGATCGTTTGCCAGCTCACTTCGTCCTTCCTGCTCAACTAACCGGCGCATAGTATCAACAGCCAGTCCATACTGCTCCAGTGCATCCAGCATTACGCCTGTTTGAAATAATATATTTGCCTTGTTTAAAAGCGCCTTTGCCATGTCACCGGCCAACTCCGATCGCCCTTCCTGCGCCACCAGCCGTCTGTATATCGCGATACTTAGGCCATATAACTCCATTGCATCTGCGAGACAGCCCTTGAATTGGAGTGCGTTTGCTTTACCCATTTGCGCATTTGCCAGATTGCTCTCCAGCTCCCACTTCCTTTCTTGCCCCATCAAACTAAGCCATATTTCTATGCTTTTGCTGTAATGATCTACCGCCCCCGCCAGATCTCCCATCATTGTAAGCGCATTGGCCTTGTTCATGAGGGCTTTTGCCACACCAATCATTATCTCCCGCTGTCCTTCTTGCCTTTCTGCACTGCGCCACATTACGATGCTTTGGTCGTATTGATTTACTGCCCCCGCCAGATCTCCCATTAAGGCCAAAGCGTTGGCCTTGTTCATAAACGCGACGGCAAGTTCTGCGGCTATATATTTATCCTCCCCTTGTTCATATGCCCGGCGCAATAATGAAATGCCCTGATTATATAGATTTACGGCACCTTCCATATCGCATTTATTTTTTTGGAGGGCCACAGCTTTACTTGTCAACGCCAGAGCGAAATCAAGCGTTAAATCTATACGCCTCTCCAGAACTACCAATCGCTGATAGATTTCAATTCGCGCGTCCAAACCAGTGAGCATGCCCTCGGTATCACCTAAATTCTGGCGCACTATTGCCATATCGCCACACAGTTGCGCATACTTTTCAGCGATCTTCTGGTCCCACACAGAAAGAGCCGCCTTGAATTGCATCTCCGCCTCTTGGAAAATTGCTAGTTCGGCAACGGCAGCCCCTTTTCGACTATATGCCGCAGATACTTGATAGGAATCCGCATCCGCTGGATTGCGACCATTTGCCACATAAGCTTCACGCAGCCATTCTCGGGGATCACGCCAACCTACGCCATGGACACCTTGCCGATCATGCTGAACTATTTTTGCCGGGTTGTTATCACGATCCTCTTTAATTAGATAAGTCCGTCCGACGATGTTACGAAATATATCTTTCATGGCGTCAACGGCGACATCCAGCCTCACCCAGCGCTCTGCCAGATTTCGCGCAAAGCATTTGCGCAGGATGTCCGCCATCTCTGCGGGCAACTTGGGCAGCCCTTCCTCTTGTCCACCGTTACTCATGAACGATTCCAGCACTTCCGCCGCGATATGCCCGCCGTGGGGGCATGAGACGCCGCCCATGAACATGTCCAGTACGCTCACGCCCCAGGACCAGATGTCCGTCTTGCGGGAGAGAAGTTGACCCGCCTTCTGCTCGGGCGAAGCATACGCCTTTGTCATAAACCCAGAGCCGGGCACTAATACGCTGTGCTGTCCATTTGGCTGCCTAGGAGAAATATACTCCCCGTCTGGCGCAACCTGTCGTGCCCGCGCGAGGCCAAAGTCGGCCACCATTGGGACGCCTTCGGCGGTCATCAAGACATTGCCTGGCTTAACGTCCTGATGGATCAATCCGCGCTCGTGTATGGCATGCAGGCCCCACGCAAACTGAATCGCCACATCAAGAATCTGCTCCAGCGTCATCAGCTTGCGTTCATCGATCCAATCTTTCAGCGATCCGCCATCGATGAAGTCTGTAAAGATGACAATTTCATCCCCCACGGTACGAAAGAATCGGCAGGGAACGATGTTTGGATGCTCTGGTAGATCGATCCAGGTCTGCAACTCTGCCAGAAAAGCCTTCCGACTCTTTTCGTCCTTAAGTTTCGTTTGCTTGACGGCAAAACGCCGACCCGTCGAGTTGCTCTTGACCAGCCAGACGCGGCCCATGCCGCCTTCGCCGATCTTTTGTTCAACGACATAGTCATCCAAAACCAGTTGGCCCGCAGCCCATTCACACATGATTAACCCCTTTTGTTGAATATAGCGTCCAGAATCCCACCGACTAACCGTCCGCCCAGATGAAATCCCGCCCCCACTACCGCCGCCCCAGCCAGCCCCTGGACGATGGCCTTGCCGACGCCGGGCTGACCACCTCTGTTGGGCGCCGCCGCTCTGGCCCCAAAGGCGTTCACCAATTGCTCCAACTCGCCCCCGTCCAGCCAGACGCCGTGCCAGTCGCAGTAGTCGATCTCCAGTCCATCCCGGATCACCCGTTTCTGCATGGCCGTCCCGCAGATGGGGCAATCAATCTGTTGTCGAGGCATGGCGCGCCTCCTTTCGCCTGTTCATCTTATCCGCCATCGCTTGGACCGGCAATCCTATAAGGCACCCCTGGGCCCGGCGATTGCGTTCCTTTTGCACCCTTTTGCGCTGAATGGCTGTTCCGGCTTGCTGTCTGCCCGATCACCATGACCGCTCTTGTGCCGTCTTGGCCTTGTGGACCGAGGTCGGCAGGAGTTGCATGTTGTAGGTGGCATCCGCCCCGCCCCGCGACAACGGGACGACATGGTCCACTTGGTAGCCCGCCGGGGTGCTGGAGTATCCTCGCTGGCTCAGGAATTCGCTCCGGACCGCGCTGCTGCGCTCCACCTTGGGGTAGCCCGTCTGGTAGTACTGGCCGGACACGTAGGTGGTCGATCCCACTTTGTAGGTCGAAGGCGAGCTGCCAAGCATCGCCCCGCTGCATCCGCTCCAGCTTGAGTTGCCCCATCCCCCCGACTTCCTCTGCGCCCAGGCATCCGTCCCGCCCCACAGCATCATCCCCGCCATCGCCATCACCGCAACCGATTTCGCCTGCATCATCGTCTCCCGTATTTTCCGGGCGACCACCATGGCCGCCCATCCCTTACTACACGGGCTGCGGCGGAATCCTGCGCAACTACTGGTTCAGGATGGCGAAAATCTCCCTAACCTCATCCGAGACTTCAGAATCCGTTGCGGCATAGAGGCGGACTTCCTCCTCCAGCAACCGGCGGTAAGCCCTCTTGGCGGTTTCCAGAAGGTTCCCCGCCTGCTTCTCCGACAGTCCATGCTTCCTGCCCAAGTCGGCCATGGGAGGTGCCTCCATGCCGTGCAGGATCGGCTGGATCAAGCGGCGGGAGAAGATATCGAAATGCGCCTCTTGGCCCTTGTTGCGGCATTCCACTTCCAAATGTTTCAACACACGGCCCACCACTTCCGACGCCCAAGCCCGGTCGAAAGCCATGTCCGGCGTCCGCACGTCCGCAGGCTCGAAGGAAATCTCCGGATCGTCCATCAATTCATCCAGCGAGAGCAATCCCGCCGCCGGCCGACGTTTCTGGGCCTGGTCCGCCCGGTGCTCGTTTGCGGCAAACCGCTTCAGGCTGGCCAGCATGAACGACCGGAACCGCCCCTTCTGTTCATCAGCCTTCGCAAAGGCGTTGGTATCGATCCATTCCGCAAAGAACGCCTGCGTCAGGTCCTTGGCCGACTCCTCGTCCTTGCCCGAGAATTGAAGAAACCGGAATACCGGTTTCCAGTATCTCCGCGCCAGAATGTCCAGCGCCGCCCGTTTCGCCGCCGGACTCCCGCCCCGGATATCCACAAACAATCCCCAATCCGTTGTTGGGAATGCTCCGCTTACGCTGTGTGTGACATTCACCATTTGATTTTGAATATCGCAATGAAGCCAGCGAAACCAGCCAAAACCGATTTCCTATTGATCGCAACAGATGGCAGGTGACGAACACAGGAAAACCATGGCGGTGCAGTTTGCTGTAGGCCGGGGCGCTGACCCGGCCCGTCTTCATGTCTTCGGCCGGCGTGCGGCGAGACAAGCGGCAAGGACGGCGTTCATCAGCCACAGCGCCCCCACATCGAACCCGTACGTGCGGAAAACAACCGAACCCAGCCGTTTTTCCCCCGCCATGAAGGGCGCGCGGCCCGACGACGACTCGGCTGGCTGGTAGACGGGATCCGCCAGGCGGACGAAGCGTCCGCCCTGCTCGCGGATCGGATCCAGTAGGCCTTTGCGACGCACCAGTTCGACGAGCTTCCGGTTGGTATTCGCCTTCACGAAGGCCGCCAGGCCTTCTTCCCCGTACGCGGCGAGCAGGGCTTTCTGGATTTCGTTGCGGCGGTCTTGCGCCGCCTGGCGCGCGGCTTGCAGCTCGCGCGATTCCTCGCGCAAGGCGGTTTTCAGCGATTCCAGCGCGGCGCGGTCCGGTGGAATCCATGCCGCGACTTCGGCCGCGGCGCCGGCCAGGCGCGGTATTTCGCTTTCCAGCGCGCGGAACTCGCGGACCAGCAGCGCGCGGATCTCCTCGCGGTGATCCGGCGCCGCCAGCACCAGCGCGTCCAACCGGCCAAGCAGCGCGGGCACGTGATCGTTCACTTGATAGTCCAGCCCGGACAGCTCGCGGTCGGCCGCCTCGAAATGCCGCTGGTAGGCGTTGGACTGGAACTGCTCGACCGCAAGCGCTTCGAACGCCCAACGCGAAGCCGTCAGCTCGCCGAACCACGGCGGGCAGGCGTTCGGCGCGGCGCGGGAGCGCAAATCGTCGAAGTCCACGATGAGCCCGCCCAGCAGCATCTGCGGCAGCAGCAGCAACGGCAACAGGATATAGACCGTGACGGCCGACTTGAACCGCGCCGAGACGTTCAGGCCCAGAATGCCGCCAAAAACGGCCGCCGAAAAGAGCGCCAGCCACAACTTGCCGAAGAAATCCGGCACGCGCAGGCCGACGACGCCGATCGCCGCGCAGATCGCGGCCTGCAGCAGGGCCAGCCCGGCGACGTGCAGGATTTTCGCGCCGGAATAGGCGCTCCAGCTCAGGTGCAGGAATTTTTCGCGTCGCAGCACGCGGCGGTCGCGCACGATTTCCTCGGCGCTGACGCTCAGGCCCAGGAAGATCGCCACGATCACGGCCATGAAGAAATAGACGGCCAGATACGGATTGCCGCCGAAGACGTAGTTTCCATCGGCCGCGCCCCGGCACAGCCAAACCGTCAGGCCGGCCAGCAGCGGGGGTTCGAGCAGGTTCACTCCCACGTAGGCTGGGCTGGCGAGGCGCGCGCGCAGCGTGCGCGACAGGAAAACGCGGAGCTGCCCCAGCCACCCAGGGCGGTTTAGGTGGCGCGGCGGCGGCTCGCCGGCCGGTCCGCCGGCCGCGGCCGGCGGCGGTGCGCTCTTGCGCCAGGCATCGTGCCAGAATTCCGGTGGAAACTGCCGCGCGCGGGTGAACCGTCCGTCGGCATCGGTCGCCTTGGATTCGATGAGCGCGAAAATCTGCTCGGGATGGACGTTTCCGCATTCGGGACACGCGCCGCGGTCGCCGCCGGCCAGATGCGCGGCCTCGCGGAAGTGCCGCGCGGCTTCCAGCGGATGGCCCATGTAAACGGGCACCCCGCCTTTGTCGAGAATCCACAAGGCGTCGAACTGCCGGAACAGATTGGACGAGGGCTGGTGCACGATGGCGATCACCAGCCGTCCGCGCGCGGCCTGCGCCTTGAGCAATCCCATCACGACGTCGGAATCCGCGGAGGACAGGCCCGACGTGGGCTCGTCCACGAACAGGACGGACGGTTCGCGGATCAGTTCCAGCGCGATGTTCAGCCGCTTGCGCTGGCCGCCGCTGATGGTTTTGGCCAGCGGATCGCCCACCTTGAGATCGGCGATTTCCTCTTGCTGGAGTTCGGCCAGCATCCGGCGGACGCGCTCGCCGCGCTCGGCATCCGACAGCCCAGCCAGGCACAGCCGGGCGTTGTAATCGAGATTCTCCCGGACGGTCAGGTCCTCGAACAGCAGGTCGTCCTGCGGCACGGTGCCGACGACGCCTTCCAGCGCGGCGGAATTCCGATGCAGATCGAAGCCGTTGATGAGCACGCGGCCCGCCTGGGGCGTCAGGCTGCCGTTGAGCAACTGGATCAGCGTGGATTTGCCCACGCCGCTGCCGCCCATCACGGCGATCAGCCGCCCGCCGGTCTCGCGGAAGGAAAAGTCCCGGATGCCGCTTTCGCCGCCCGGGAAGCGAAACGCGACGGCCTCGGCCTCGAACCGGATCGGCGCAAAGGCCGCGGCGGCGCCGAACAGCCGTTCGATTTCGCACCGGTAGACCGCCTGCCCGCCCGCGTCGCGCAGGATCGCGCCGGGTTCGAGCGGATAGAACCGGCCCGCCGCGACCGGATTGTCGTCAAGGGACACGTCGCCCCGCAACGCGCGGACGAAATAGCGTCCGGTCCACGGGCTATGGAGCACGGCGATTTCCGCGCGCCAGCCGGCGCGGGCGAAGCGCCGGCACAGGCCGTCGCCGGTCCAATCCGGTCCGGCGGCGATGAATTGCCGCCACGCCGCCCATTCGGCTTCCGGCACGTGGAAAGCCTCCGCCGCGCGGGCCAGCAGGTGATCGGCCTCTTCGCCGGCGTCCGGAAGCGCCTGGCGGACTTGCAGCGAATGCAGCAGGAACGACTGTTTTTCGTCCGGCGACAGGACCACCGCGAGCCGCTCGCAAACGCCGGCCAGCGCGGTTTCGGGCGCGACGGCATTGGTTGGGACGGCGTAGATTTCCAATAGATCGGAAAAAATGCCGAAACTGGGATCCGCGCGGCGCAAGCCCAGCGTGCCGACGAGATAGTCTTCCACGCGGCGGACGGCGGCGGCTTTCCGATCCCCGGTCCGCGCGCAAAACACGGCGAAGAGGTGGACGATCCCGTTCAGCGCATGTTCATGCATGGCGCGGAGTCTGGTCCGGCGCTAGCGGACGAACTTGTCGCGCGCCTGAACGATGGCGGGCCGCAACGCGTCCAGTTGCGCCGGCGCGATCTCGGGCTTGTCGCCCAGGATGACGAAGATGGAGGCCAGGAAGTTCATCCGGTCGTGCGCTTCCACCCAGCCGGCGAATTCCGGGCTGCCGCCCATGCGGTCCAGCAGCCGGTTGTAGGCCTGGAACGAATCGCGCAGATAGGCGACGTAGGCCATGGACGCCGGGTCGTAGTTGGACAGATAGCACAATTCCGCCGTCAGATAGAGGCCTTCGAGCAGGAAGCCGTAGAGGTTGTCCGCCGCGAATTCCACGCCGTCGCTGTTCTGGAGCCGGTCCTGCCAGAGCTGGCTCTGCTGCTGTTCCTGGACCAGTTGCCGCAGCCGCGCGTCGCCGCCGGGTTCGTCGATTTGCGCGAGCGCCTCGCGGTAGCGGCGTTCCAGTTCGGGCTGGGGATAGCCCACCAGTTCGAGCAACTGGCAGACGGCCTGCCCGTAGCGGGCGGCGTCCGCCGACCGGCCGAAGGTCGCGGCATAGGTCAGGTCCATCAGATACGTGCCGGTCATGATCCGCCGCCGCACCACGCCTTGATAGCGGTCGACGTCGATGGGCGCGACCAGCTCCGGAACGTAGGACGCACCGATCTCGCGCAGGGCCGCCATCACCTCGCCCATCTGCGGGGTTTCCTTCTCGATGGCGGCCAGATCGCTTTGCAGCGCCTGGCGCAGTTCTTCGGAAATCTCGGCCGCCGAGACGGCCGCCGCCGCCCCCAGCAACGCCCACCCCAGCATCCATCCGATCGCTTTCGTCTTCATGCCTGTCGCCTCCCGGCGGCGGTGGCCCGGCTGCGGGCCCCACCATGGGCCAAATGCTGGACCTTTCGCGGAATCGCGTCAATGGGGTTTTGCATTCGATCCGCCGGCTTCTGTCGGCGATACGTCAAGTTGGCC
>DDWR01000040.1:0-19962 GCA_002347655.1 Verrucomicrobia bacterium UBA2281
TGATATTATGCAAGCAAGTACTAGGCCGCGCCGGGAAGATGGTTCGCCGAATTGCGCTTGCCACCGTTAAAATGCCGTTGCGGGCGGGGTGGGTTTGGCTTATGTTTCTTCGACGATATTTTTGCCGTTCCCGTATTCTCAAATGAGTTGTGCATCCCTATTGTTCGGTCAGGAGTTCTCCCCGGAGGAGATCGCCCAAACCAAGGCGTCCTGCGGTCTGTTGACCATGGAGGTCGAGGTCGGGACGGCCTGCAATTTCCGGTGCAAGTACTGCTACGTGGGCGACGGGCCGCCGGTCGGCAACGGCCAATGCCCGGAATTGTCGCTGGAGGATATCCGCGACGTGATCGCGCAGGCCCAGGCGCTGGGCGCGCGCAAGATCATCCTGCTGGGCGGCGAGCCCATGCTGTATGACTTCACGCCGGAACTGTGCGCATGGATCCGCGACCGCGGCCTGGGCGTCGAGATGTTCACCAACGGCACGAACATGACCGCCGAGATGGCGGCGCGGCTGTTCAAGCTGGGCGTCCACGTGGTGCTGAAATGGCACACCTCCGACCACCATATCCAGGATTGGCTGGCGGGCGTGCCCGGCGCGGCCGCCATCATGGCCGACGCCTACCGCCATCTGCGGGCCGCCGGCTATCCGTCGATCGAGGCGAAAATGGCGCTCAGCACGGTGATCTGCCGACAGAACCTGGCGGAATTGCCCAGCCTGTGGAAGTGGATGCGCACCGAGGGCATCGAACCCTATTTCGAGATGATCACCCCGCAAGGCCGCGCCCGGAACAGCAGCCACGACCTGTCGCCGTCCGTGGAGGAAATCCGGCATCTGTTCGAGACAATCCGCGCGATCGATCGCGACCAGTTCGGTCGGACGTGGGAAGCGCAGCCGCCGCTGGTCGGCAACGCCTGCCTGCGGCACTCGTTTTCCTGTTTGGTGGCGGCGTCGGGCGACGTCATGCCGTGCGTCGGGGTGTCCGTTCCCGTCGGCAACGTCCGCGCGCGGCCGCTGGCCGATATTTTGGCCGACAGCGAAGTCATCGCCGATCTGCGCGACCACGAACACACCATCCAAGGCGCGTGCGGCACGTGCGAAAAGGCGGCATCTTGCTATGGCTGCCGCGGCGCGGCCTACCAGTTGACCGGCAACTATCTGGGTTCGGACCCGCTCTGCTGGCGCAACCAGGCCGACGGCGTCGATTGCGGCATGCTCCCGATCGCCGCGTCGCGGCTGGTGCCGCATCAGGCGCCCGCCCGGATGATCGACGCCCTGGAGGCGGTGGGCGAGAGGAGCGCCACGGTATCGGCCTCCATCGCCGCCGACAATCCCCATTGCCGCGCGGGCCGGCTGGCGGAAGCCGCGCACGTCGAATTGATGGCACAGGCGGCGGCCGCCTTGCACGGCTATCGCCATGCGCTGCGCCCCGATGCCGTTCCGCAGCGCGGCATGCTCGTCGGCACCCGCAACCTGGAAATCCATGCGGACGTCCGCGTGGGCGATCGTCTGACCATCCGGCTCCACAAGCAGGCACGCCTCGGCACGTTCGGCGTGATCGACGCGGAAGTGCGCCGCGGCGAAACGCTCGTCTCGAAAGCGGAGCTGAAAACATGGCACGAAGGATGAGCCCCCGGCCGTTTCGGGAAGCTGGCCTGATTATCGGCCTGCTCGCCATCCGGATCGCCGTCGCCGCGGAGCCCGCCAACGACGTCCTCGGTCAAATGGAACAGGCCATGGCGGACGTCCGGACCGTCAAAACCGATTTCGTCCAGGAAAAGCAGATGGCGCTGTTCAACCACCCGCTGGTCACGCGCGGGAGCATCTGGGTGGAACCGCCGCACCGCCTGCTCTGGCGGGTGGAGAGCCCGATGCGCTACGCCTTGGCGCTCGACGGTTCGCGCATCCGCCAATGGGACGGCGAGACCGGCAAAACCACCAGCTTGTCCATGGACGGCAATCCCGTGTTCGCCGCCGTCACCGAGCAGCTCAACGCCTGGTTCGGCGGCCGCTACGGGCTGTTGGCCCAGGATTACGAAGTCGAGCAGCAAGCCGCCGCGCCCGCCACGTTCACGTTCGTGCCCAAACCGACGGCGCCTTCCGCGAAGATGCTCGAATCGGTGACGGTCGTTTTCCGCGAGGATGCGCGCTACATCGCGTCCATCCAGATCGCCGACCGCGGCGGAGACGTCACCACGCTGACGTTCGTGGACACCGAGCTCAACGTGCCCTTGGATCCGAAAGCCTGGGAGCTGTAGTGGCCGGGGCGTTCCGGGACAAGCTGCGGCAGGGCCTCCGGCGCCGACCGGTCGTTGCGGGCTTGGTCGCGGCGATCACGCTGGCCGCCGCCGCCGCGCTGCCGTTCCGGACGTTCGACGGCCGCATCGACGTCATGTTGCCGGACCGCTCCGAGCTGCGGAGCGTGTTCGGGCTGCTCCGCGACATCGAGGTGGCGGACAAGGTGCTCGTCACGCTGGCGATGCGCGACGGTTCCGCCGCGCCCGAGACGCTGGCGGCGGCGGCCGAAACCTACGTCGCCGGCCTGGATCCGGCGTGGGCCGCGCCGCTGGCGACGGGCTTCGCGGCCGCCGACGTCGCGGACGATTTCGCCAAGCTGGCGCGCCGGCTGCCGGATTATCTGTCCGAAGCGGACCTGCGCAAGCTGCGGGACGGCGCGGCGTCGACCGCGGACGTCCGGGCCGCGCTGCAGGCCCTGAAGAACCGCCTGCAGCGGCCGGAAGGGATGTGGTCCGCGGTGGCGCCGGGCTCCGACCCGCTGGATTGGAACGGCCGGTTGGCGGCAGGTCTGCTCCACGCGGTTTCCTCCTTCGGCTATCGCGCGGTGCCCGTGGGGAACCATTTGATGGATCCGGAACGCCGCCATCTGCTCCTGGTCCTGCAGACGCCGGTGCCGATGACCGACGTGGACGGCGGCCGCGGCTTGCTGGCGCATCTCGCCGCGCGCGCCGCGGAGCTGCCCGCGCCGGTCGAGGCGCGGATCGTGTGCGGGCATCTGCACACCGCCGGCAACGAAGCCATCATCCGGCGGGACATCCGCCGGACCGCGCTGGCGGTTTCCGCGGTTTTCCTGGCGCTTTTCTGGGGTGCCTACCGCGATCCGCGCGCCGCGGGCATCCTGCTGATCCCGATGCTGGCCAGCGTGCCGGCGCTGGCGGCCGCGGCGGCCCTGTTCTCCAGCTTTTCGTTCATCGTGCTCGGATTTGGCTCGGTGATCGCGGGCATCGCCGTGGACTACGGCATCCACACCTACGTCGCGGCCCGCAGCGCGCAGCCCGACCGCAACCTTTCCGGCATCCGGCGGCCCGTCGCACTGAGCACCCTGACCACGCTATGCGTGTTCGTCGCGTTCTGTTTCTCCAGCATCCCGGCCTATCGGCAGCTGGGGGCGTTCGCCTCGTTCGCCATCGTGATTTCGCTGGTCTATGCGTTCTGGGCCTTGCCGCCGTTCGTGCGCCGGCGCGTATCCCCGGTTCCGGAGCCCCCGCTGGTCGCGCCGGCGGCCGGTTCGCGCGCGCGGGCCGCCGGGATTGCGGGCGGGGCAATTCTCGTGCTGGCGGTGGGTGTCGGCCTGCTGGCCCGGCTGGCACTCGATCCGGACGTTTCCAAACTGGATGGCACGCCGCAAGCGGTCCTCGACGAAGAAACCCGGGCCATGGCGGTCTGGGGCGGCGGCCCCTCCCGGGCCGCCATCCTCGTGGTGGAGGCTCCGGATGAAAACGAGGCGCTGCGCCTGAACGATCGGCTGTACGCCGAATTGCAAGCCGCCGGCTTGCCGGCGGCGGAGATTACCAGCCTCGCACCCCTGTGGCCCTCCGCCGAAACCCGCCAAACGCGCCGCGCGGCCTGGAACGAAACGTGGACGGACGCGCGCATCGCCGAGCTGCGCCGGATCGCGGTCCAGGAGGCCGCCGCGCTCGATTTTTCGGAACAAGCTTTCGCCGCTTTCTGGGAACGGTTCGCCGAGTGGCGGGACGTCGCCGCGGAACCGGAATCCGCCGGCTTCCTGGAGCCGCTCCGCCGGCAATTCGTCCATGCCCGCAACGGCGCGGTGCGCGCGACCACGTTCATCCCGGACGAGCCCGACTGGATCGACGCCGCCCTGCGGTTGCGGCAGGAAATGCCGGAGCTGCGCGTGATTTCGCGGCGGGCGTTTTCGGCGGATCTGTCCGCGCAGGTGATCGGCGAAATGCGGCGGACCACGATCTGGGCGGGGATCTTCATTCTGCTGGTGACCGGCCTGGCCCTGCGGCGCGCCGGCATGTTGGTGATGGCCGCGTTGCCGGCCGTGGCCGGCATGGTCTGGGGTGGGGCGGGCATGGCGCTGTGGGGCTTGTCGCTGAACGTCTCCAATCTGATCGCGGGCATTCTCGTGTTCGGCCTCTGCATCGACTACGGCATCTGCATGGCCTATGCCCAGCGGCGCGGCATGCGGCGCGACATGTTCCGCGCGGTGACGTTGTCGGCGCTGACGACGGCGCTGGGCGCGGCGGTGCTGCTGATCGCCGACCACCCGGCGTTCCTGTCGATCGGCGTCACGCTGGTTTTCGGCGTGAGCGCGGGCTATCTCTACGCCTGGCTGGCCCTGCCGGCCCTGCAGACCTTGTTTCCGCGCCTCAATCCGCCGGACGCCGACGTTTCCAAGGAGGGTGGGGCATGAGAAAGATGCTGACCGGCCTCTTGGCCTTGGCCGCCCTTTGGCTGTCGGGTTGCGCGACGGCGCCTTTCCCGCGGCCGGAGCCGTACGCGGCGACCGCGGTCGCGCCGGATGAGGTTCCGGTCGCCTTCGCGGAACGCTTGGCGCCGCGCTACGAGCAAGTCCAGGCCTTGGTCTTCCGCTTCTATCTGCGCGAGATCGCCGCATTGGGCTATCTCTCCGTCGATGTCCCAGCGCGCACGTTCGCGATGGCCAGCCTGAATCCGGTCGGCATCAAGCTGTTCGAACTGGTCGGAACGAACGGCACCGTCGCCGCCCGATTCGTCGCGCCGGAAATCGAAAAACACGGCGGCGAGTTGGCGCAGGCGGCGGGGGCGGATCTGATGCGGGCCTACTTCGATTGGCGGCCGCCGGCCGGCGCAACAGGCCGACAAACCCGCAACCGCTTGATTTTCACCGCCGCGGATGCCGCGGGACGGACGGAATACCGCTATGCCGGCAACGATGGATTTCTGGCCGAAAAGATCCGGTACGAAGGCCGGCGCGTCCTCTGGAAAGTGGAATATCGCGATTATCGTCGCGGCGCGGACGGCTGGATCCCGACCGGACTCGTGATCCACAACCGGCGCTACGGTTATCGCTTGGTCGCCAAGGCGAAAGAGTCGGAGGCTCCATGAAAGTCCTGCTGGTGCGCCCCCATCTGATCTTGGCGCTGTCGCGCCGTTTCAACGCCTTCCTGCATCTGGAGCCGTTGGATCTGGAGATCGTCGCCGGCGGCGTGGCGGCGCCGCACGAAGTGGCCATTCTGGATCTTTCGCATGGACGGCGGCCGTTCGCGACGTTGCGACGCAAATTGCGCGCCTGGCAGCCGGACGTGGTGGGCTTTGGCTGCTATTCGAACCAGGCCCGGGCGGTCCGCGAACTGGCCGGCTTGGTCCGGCAGGTGTTGCCGACGGCGAAGATCGTGGTCGGCGGAGTGCACGCGAGCATCGCGCCGCTGGATCTGAACCGGCCGGAGTTGTTCGACTTCGTGGTGCGCGGAGAAGGCTCCGTGGCCATCCGCCGCCTGCTGGCCGCCTTGGAAGCGGGGCGGCCTATCGCCGACGAGGGCATCTTGCCGGTCGGGAAGCCCGAATTCGCCGCGCTGGCGGAGGGCCTGCCGCCCGCGCATCCGGACTACCGCGACGTGGCCAAGCCGCGGCGGGATCTGGTCGATCGGTCGAAGTACTTCTGCATCTGGTCCGGCAAACCCGACGAGAAACTGGCCACGCTGTATCCGCGCACGGCGTCCATGCGCACCAGCGTGGGCTGTCCGCGGCGGTGCAGCTTCTGCGTCGTGCATTTCCTGGCCCACGGGCGCTACGTCCAGCGGGAACCGGCCGACGTCGTGGACGAGATCGCGTCGATCCCGGAGGACTATATTTACTTCGTGGACGACGAGATGTTCATCAATCCCGTGCGGGCGGAAGCGATCGCGCGCCTGTTGCTCGAACGGGGCGTGCGCAAGCAGTACGTCAGCTGGGCGCGCAGCGACACGATCTGCGCGCATCCGGAGCTGTTCAAGCTGTGGCAGCGGGCCGGCCTGCAGGTTGTCTACGTCGGGCTCGAATCGATGGAAGCGGACGCCCTGAAAGGCTTCAACAAGGGCGTCGATCCGGACACGAATCGCCGAGCCGTCGCGATCCTGCGCGAGGCGGGCATCGTGCTGCATTCGGCGCTGATCGTGAATCCCGATTTCACGAAGGAAGATTTCCAGCGGCTGCACCGGACGGTCGCGGCCATCGCGCCGGCGGAGATGTCCTTCACGGTGCTGGCGCCGTCGCCGGGCACGGATTTCTGGAACGACACCCGCGCGCGATTCGTCGCGCCCGATCCGTACGCCTTCTACGACTGCATGCACACGCTGCTGCCGACGCGCCTGCCCATGCGCACGTTCTACCGCTATTTTTCGCTGCTGTACCTGCGCGGCTTCCAGCACAACCCCTGGCGTGCGCACCGCGTGAAGGTGCCGTTCCGGGACCTGCTGCGGCTGATGTGGAGCGGGGCGCGCACCGGCTGGACTCTGCACGGGCTGCACCGCGATTATCCGCCCGAGGCCCGCGCGGCGTGCGGGCCGGCCGCCGACTAGGTCCGCCGGAGCTTGCCGCTGGCGGTTTTGGGCAGCGCGGCGACGACGTCGAACGCCTTGGGGATCTTGTGGGGCGCCAAGTGCCCGCGGCAGAACGCGCGGAGGGCGGCGACATCCAGCGACCCGGCCCCTTCCCGCAGGACCAGCTTGGCCTGCGGCAGTTGCCCGAATTCCGGATGCGGCTCGCCATAAACAAGCGCTTCCGCCACGTCCGGGAAGCGTTCCAGCACGGCTTCGACTTCCTGCGGGAAGATCTTCATGCCCGAAAAATTGATGACGGCCTTGCGGCGGCCCAGCAGGCGCAGCTCGCCGTCGGGCGCGATTTCGCCGAGATCGCCGGTGCGGAACCAGCCGCCGGGCGCGGCGTCCGCCTGCGGCTGCCACGGCGAAAAGTAGGCGTCGAACAGCCCGGGCCCGCGGATCAGGACTTCGCCGTCGGCCAGCCGGATTTCGTAGGCCGGCAGCGGCCGGCCGAGCCGGCCGTCGTAGGCGCCCGCGGCCGGCGCATGGATGAACGGCAAGCCGACTTCGATGATGCCGTAGGCCTCGGTCAAGGAGCGGCCGAAGCGCTCGTAAAACCGTTGGGCGATCGCCTCGGGCAACTGGATGGCCGTCGAAACCGCCAACCGCAGCGCGCGGAAGTCCTGCGGACCCAGCTCGGCCGTCTCGGCCAGCAGGCGGTAGTGGATCGGACTGGCGTAGAGCACGGTGAGGGGATGCGCGCGCAGCGCCGCCACGAGGGCCTGGGGCAGAGGATCGCCGCAGAGGACGATCGTCGCGCCCTTGCGCAGGAACAGCAGGATCGTGACGACGAAGTGGAAGCTCATGGAGAGCACCCAGCCGACGACGTCGTCCCGGACGATGCGCAGTCCTGCGTTGGCGGCCTCGGTCCGGTCGAGGATCGTTTCGTGCGACAGCACGACGCCTTTGCTGGCGCCGGTGGTGCCGGATGAAAAGCGGATGAAGGCTGGCCGGAGATCGGCATAGCCGGCGGGTTCGAGGCGGCGGGGCGCGAACGAGGCGAAGCGGAACGTCCGCTCCAGGTCGGGAGCTTGGAACGGATCGCCCGCCGCGGGATCCGGCGCGACGGCGGCATCCGCTAGAAAGTGGCGGACATCCAGATGTTCGAGCAACGTCGCGCATTCGTCCAGCATCAGGCCCGGCGAAATCGGCACGATGGCCGCGTCGAGGGACAGGATCGCCAGCGAGAGCAGGACGTAGTCGATGCTGTCGGCGCACAGGAACGCCACGCGGTCGAGGGGCCGCACCCCGCGCCGCTCCAGCTCCGCGGCGAGCCTGCCGGAGGCCTGGACGAAATCGCCGTAGGCCAGGACGCGATCTTCGGCCACCAGGGCGGGCTTGTCCGGCCATGCGGCCGATTCCCGGAAGATGATCCGGGCGATGTTGGCAGGCGCCATGGGGCGCTCAGCGCAGGCCGTAGTGCGCCTTGAGCTTCAGGACGGTGTTGTCGTTGAGCTTGTTGACCAGCCGTTGCCAGTGCTCGGACGTGCCGCAGCCGTCTTCCCAGGCGAGGAGTTGCCGGTCGCCGTCGAGCAGTTCGCAGGAAACGTCGAGCGATGCCGCGCCGGCGCCGAAGCCGACGATGATGCGAGCGGCGGTCGCGCCGGGATTGTAGCGCTCGTAGCGCACGATCAGCAGTTGGCGGCCCTCGCCGGCGTAATCGTCTTGGTCTCCGATGATTCGGCCTTCGATGCCGTGGCGGCCGAGTTTCACGGGCAGCGTTCGGGTCATGTATTTCTTGAGGTCGAGGCGTTGCTCGAATTGCTTGGGCGTCAGTTGGGCGGAATCGCCCGGCTCGATCAGGATGTCGATCGCGGGGCCGGCGGCGGCCGTCCCGGCGCCCAGCAACAGGCAGGAAACCAAGAAGAACAAATGGAAGCGGATGGTCGGTTGCGAGGTTGTTTTCATGTCCGCAGGATGCCCCGAAGCGCACCGCGAGGCAAGCGCATTTGCCAGACAACCCCCCGCTACATGGCGGAATACGGGCTTTTCTTCTTTGACCGGTGGATGTTCCAGATGAGGGCGCCGCCGACGACGTGGTTGTTCTCGGTTTTGACCAGCGGGCTGTCTTCGTAGCCCGTGCCCGCCTGATTGTCCCACCGGTAGTAGACGCCCAGCGTCAGGCGGCGATTCAGCTTTTTGGTGGCGTTGGCCGAGAGGCTGAAGCCCGAATAGCCGCCGTCGGGGGAATAGGCCGGTCGGTTGTCCGCGGCGTAGCGCGGTTCGACTTCGTAGAAATAGCGGTGGAAGTCCCGGTCGGCGAACTCGACGGAAGCCTGGACGCCGACGATCGCGCCCCAGCGCTGGAACCAGCTCATATTGCGGTAGATCAGCTTGAGTTCGCCGCGGTACCCTTCGTGGGCCGTGTGCAAATCGTGGCGGTCCACGGAAAACGCCGTGCGGACGGCGGCCACCGCGAAAAGCGGATTGGGATTCTTGGGGTCGAGGAGCGACCACCGGAGGCTGGGGCCGAATTCCGCGATGGCCCCCAGTTCGGGCATGCCCTCGCGGGAGTCGTTGTCGCCGTCCACGGGCGGATTGCCGCTCAGGGAAATGCCGCTTTCGAGGCGCTCGGTTTCCCAGAAGACGCTTTTCACGCCCTCCCGGTTGGCCCGGAAAATCTTGCCGCGGTAGATGAAGAACGGCAGCGGCAGGGCATAGGTCTTGTATTCGTCCGATCCCCGGTAGTGCGGCAATCGGCCGCCGCCGCCGAACAAGCCGACTTCCCACAGCGGCAGTTCCTTGGTCGGCGGGGCGGCGTTCGTTTGGGCCGCGGCCGGGAGCGCCGCCAGCGCCAGCAGAATGCATGCAAAACGAAACGACATGGCGGGGAAGATACCACGCCGCCCGAATCAGGACAGCAGAATCGGATCGCGTGCCCGCGGATTGTCCGCGAGCCGATCTAACCAAGCCAGATGGCGGATCACCAATCCATGGATTCGTTTGGATTGGCCGGCTCGCGCGGACGTTCGGCTGGCGCTCTTCCGGAAGCTCGGCCGGCGGACCGCTGACTGCCGCCGGACGGCCGTTCTGCCGTGAAGCGGATGGCCGTGCCCTCGACCATGATGGTGCTCTTGGAGAAGATGATCCAGAACTGCGAGTAGGATTCCGCCGTCACGTCGATCAAGGCATCCGCGCCCTTGCTGCGGATGGCCGCGTTCTTGGCGTCCCGCAGCGAGCTGGAGCCGCTGACGGGAATGAAGTTGAACAGATAGACCGCGGTGCTGGTGGCCTTGGCCGGGCCCAGGACCATGTAGTCCCGCCCATCGATGGGCACGGTGGAGGCGGCGATGCCGCCGGGGGTATGCGCGCAACCGACGGCGAGCAGCAGCAAAAGCGAAAATGCGACAAACAGAGTGGATTTCATCGGGAGGCTCCTTTCGTGCGGGGTTGCATAAACGACCGTCTTCATCCAGCCATGGGCGTGGCGGGTAAGTCAAGCCAGCTTTTGTTCGGATTTCACGAGGCGTTGACGGGCCGGGGCGGGGAGCGCTAGGGTGACGGCAGCAGGAGAACCGAACATGCTTGTCGTCCACGTCCACGTCCACGTGAAGCCGGAACACGTCGAAGCTTTCCGGCAGGCCACGCTCGACAACGCGCGCCACAGCGTCCAGGAACCGGGCATCGCCCGGTTCGACGTCGTCCAGCAGGCGGACGATCCGACCCGGTTCGTGCTGGTGGAGGCCTACCGCACGGCCGAAGCGACCGCCGCGCACAAGGCCACGGCCCACTATGCCCGCTGGCGGGACGCCGTCGCCGACTGGATGGCCGATCCGCGCACCAGCGTGAAATACGCGAACGTCCATCCGGAAGACGCCGGCTGGTAAACGGGGGCCGGCGATGGAGCTGCATTTCGAATTCACGGCGCCCCCGCGGGTGGTTTTCGGTCCCGGCGCACTCCGGCAAGTCGGCGCGCTGGCCGCCGGATTCGGCCGGCGGGCGCTGATCGTGACGGGGCGCGATGCCGGCCGCGCCGCGCCGCTGCTGGCGCAGTTGCGCGAGCACGGCGTGGAAGAGACGGTTTTTCCCGTCGCGGGGGAGCCCACGACGGATCTGGTGGAACAAGGCGCGGCCCAGGCCGTGCGGAGCGCGGCCGATCTGGTCGTGGCCTTCGGCGGGGGCAGTCCGCTGGACGCGGCCAAAGCCATCGCGGCACTGGCCACCAACGGCGGCCAGCCGCTGGACTACATGGAAGTCGTCGGCCGCGGCCAGCCGCTGACAAGGCCGTCGCTGCCGCTGATCGCGATTCCCACGACGGCCGGCACGGGCTCCGAAGCGACCCGCAACGCGGTGTTGACCTCGCCGGAGCACGGCGTGAAAGCCAGCATGCGCAGCGTATCCATGGTGCCGCGCATCGCCGTGGTCGATCCGGAACTGACCTACGACTTGCCGCCGGCGGTCACCGCCAGCACGGGGCTCGATGCCCTGACGCAGTTGATCGAACCGTTCACCTGCAACCGGACGAATCCGCTGGTGGATGCGCTCTGCCGCGACGGCATCGCGCGCGTGGCGCGATCCCTCCGCCGGGCCTGGGCCAACGGCCGCGATGCGGCCGCGCGCGAGGACATGGCGCTGGCCAGCCTGTTCGGCGGATTCGCGTTGGCCAACGCGGGGCTGGGGGCCGTGCACGGGTTTTCGGGCGTGATCGGCGGGATGTTCCGGGCGCCGCACGGCGCGGTCTGCGCGGCGCTGCTGCCGCACGTGATGGCCGCGAATCGACGGGCGCTGCGGGAACGGGCTCCGGACAGCCCGTTGGCCGCGCGCTACGAGGAAGTCGCCCGCCTGCTGACGGGGAATGCGGCCGCGTCGGCCGATGAAGGCGTCGCCTGGGTGGCCCGATTGGCGCGCGAGTTGGACGTGCCGCCGCTGGTGGCCTGCGGCGTGAAGACGGAGCATATTCCGCTGATCGTCGAGCGCGCCGCCGTGGCTTCCGGCACGAAGGCGAATCCGATCGCCTTGACCTCCGCCGAACTGGCGGAAATCCTCCAGCGGGCGCTCTGAGCCAACCCGAACCGGGCCGGAGTTCAGGACCAGGCGAGCATTTGCTCGATGGCGCGCCGGGCGCGGGCGGCGATGGCGGGATCGACCTGCACGGCGGGGGTCCGATCGCGCAGGCAAAACAGCACCTTTTCGAGGGTGTTGCGCTTCATGTTCGGACAGACGGCGAAGGGGGACACGCGGTAGAACGTCTTGGCGGGATGATCTTTCCGCAGCCGGTGGAGCAAGCCTTCTTCCGTGGCGATGATGAATTCCGTCGCCGGGCTTTCCGCCACGAACTTGCACATCTGGCCGGTGGACAAAACGTGGTCGGCCACGACCCGCACCGGCTTGGGGCATTCCGGATGGGCCAAGGCCAGGGCGCGCGGATGCGCGGCCTTGAGGTCGAGGATTTCCTTGGGATTGATCCGGGCGTGGGTGGGGCAATAGCCGGGCCAGAGGATCAGCTTGCGGCCGAGCTGTTCTTCGACGACGCTGCCGAGGTGCTGGTCGGGCACGAAAATCACCTCGTCGTCCGGGTAGTTCGCGACGATCTTCGCGGCGTTGCCGGAGGTGCAGCAACAGTCGCTCTCGGCCTTCACTTCGGCGGTCGAATTGACGTAGCAAACGACCTTGGCGCCGGGGTGCTTGGCCTTGAAGTCGCGCAACTGGGCGCCGGTGATCATGTCGGCCATGGGGCAGCCGGCGTGGGCGTCGGGCATCAGCACGGTCTTGTCCGGGTTCAGGATCGCCGCGGTCTCGGCCATGAAGTGCACGCCGCAGAACACGATGACGGCGGCGTCGATTTCGGTGGCCTTGCGCGCCAGTTCGAGGGAGTCGCCGGTGAAATCGGCGACGTCCTGCACGTCGGGCACCTGGTAGTTGTGCGCGAGGATGACGGCCTGGCGTTCGGCCTTCAGTTTTTGGATTTCGGCAAGGAGATTCATCGCAACTCAATATCCGACGTCCGGGGGCCGACGTCCACTTTTCGGGGGCCGAAAAACCGGCGCTTGGCCTACAGCGCCTTGGCGGCCGCAACGGCGGAAGGCACGTCGATGCCGAAGTACTGCCAGAGCTCGAGATGGCCCTCGGACGGGGCGATGCGCGGATCGACGATGCCGAGGTGGACCAGCGGGAGCTTTTTGCCGAAGGCCGCGCCGCGGACGAGCCCGGCGAAGCCGCGCAGGCCGTGCTCGGGCGTGCCGATCAGGCCGTCTTCGATGGTGACGAGGCCTTCGGGGTACTGCTTGAACAGCGCTTCGAGGCGGCCCTCGTCGAGCGGGAGGCCGTTGACGACCCACGCATCGACGGCGAGATCCTCGGCCGCGAGCTGGTCGGAGGCCTCGGCCGCGACGAACGCGGTGGCGCCGAAGCCGAGAATGGCCTTCTTGGCGCCGGGCATCGCGCGGAGCTGGTTGACGTCCGTCCAGGGGCTGTCGGCGTTCCAAAGCGGGGCCGGCGAATCCTGCCGGGCCAGGATGGGCAGGTTGTCGCGCGGGATGCCGAGGATGTGGGCGCCGTTGCGCGAGGCCATGTCGCAGATGGCGACGAAGGCCGCGCGGGCGTCGGCCGGGGCGTAGAACCGGTCCAGATAGGGCAGATAGCCGATGGCCAGGTTGATCCAGTCGAGCGACCAGCCCGAGAAGTGGTCGCGGCCGGTGCACGAGCCGACGTGCGAGAGATGGAAAGCGACGTTGAGGCCTTCGTTCGCGCCGGTCAGGTTGCGCTGGTAGCGCCACATTTCGAGGCCTTCGCGGGCGATGCCCTCGAAGAACGCCGCGAAGGTGGCGAACACGACCAGCTTGGGCTCGGGCGTGGACATGGCCACGCCGTTGGCCAGCATGGTCGCGATCTGTTCTTCGATGGAGAGCTGGAACTGGTGGTCGGCGTCGAGGACCTTTTGCGCGAGATCCACCTTGGTGGAGGGCGCCAGGTCGCAATCCAGCACGAACGTGGCCTGGGGGTGGGTCTTGGCGACGAGTTCGTAGGCCGCGGCGACGCCCGCGCGGGGCGTGATCCATTTGCCGCCGGCGGGCGGCAGGGCGGCATCGGCCTGGGCGAGCGCATCGGCGGGCAGCACGAGGTTCTCGCTGCCCGGCGCGGGCCGGGCGGTCGTGGCGACGGAAACGGGCGGCAGGGCGCGCCAGCGCGCGAGGACTTCTTGCTGCTTGTCGCTGAACCGCAGCATGGGATTCGCCAGCAGCGCGTCGAGATCGCGGCCCTTCATGTGGCCGTCGTGGTGGGCCTTGCCGCCGGGCAGGCCGTTGACGAGGAACAGGCATTCCAGCATCGACGGCAGGTCGCGGTAGCTCATCAGGCAGCCGGGCAGCCAGACGGGCGTTTCCAGCTTCACGCCGTTCTTGGCGGCGAAGGCGGCGAGCTCGGCCGCGATGCCGAAACGTTCGCCGATCTGGGCGAGCGTCACGTCGTTCTTGCCCGTGGGGATGATCATGGTCGGCACGCCGTCGCGGGCCAAGGTGCGCGCTTCGCGCAGGGTCTGCCAGAGGGTGGCCACGTCGTAGAGCGACGGCGTTTCGAGGATCTGCACGCCCATGGCTTCGATGATCGGGCGCGGATCGCGGCCGGTCATCTTGGCGGTGGTGCCGGAGAGCTGGATGCCGTTGCGGTGCATGATGAACGTGACGGGCGCCTTGAGGGTATGGGCCGCATGGAAGCCGTTGAGGGAATGCCCGGCGATCCAGCCGGCATCGCCGCAATGGCAGAGCACCCAGGCGTCGGAACCGTAGGCGGCCCGCTTGCCGAGCGCCTGGCCGACCGCGGTCGGGATCATGACGCCGAGGCGGCCGCCGTTGAGCTGCGTGCCGCCGGGCACCCACGACACGTGGCCGGGAATGTCCAGCCCGCGGCGGAAGGTGTCCACGACCCGCTGGCGATCCAGATAGCCCAGCACGGACAGCGCGGAGAAGTAGCCGATGGAGGTGTGCGCGTTCTCGATGGTGAAATCGCGCTCGACGCGGTTGACGAGGGACAGCGTCAGCAACAGCGGGGGAATCAGGTCCAGGCCCCCGCCCATGTGGTCCACTTCGTTGATCTTGGAAAGGGACGCGACGGATTCGATGGCCAGCCGGGCGGCGTCGATCTGCATGGCTTCGAACAGGGCGACGTCGTCGGCCGACAGGCGCGGGATCTGCTCGACGTCGAGCGCGAACGGCGGGACGGAGGAAACGACTTCCCGGCGCATGTAGCGCGAATCGGCCAAGAGCCGTTGGTTGCGTTCCTGCTGGCGGGCGTTGGGGGAGAATTTGGTTTTCATAGTGGGGGGGGATTGTGCCGGAAACGGCGCGGGGCGTCAATTGCGGGAAGCCGGCGTCGCCGGCCCGAAAAAAGCCGAAAAAAGCCCGGCGCGGGCGCGCCGGGCTTCGTGAAACGGAACCAAACCTATTCCGCCGATTTCTCCTCGGCGGGAGCGGCTTCTTCGGTCGCTTCCGGGGCCGCGCCGGGAACGGGGGGGGCGTCCGCGCCGACTTCTTCGACGACGGTTTCGATCGCTTCGGCGGTTTCTTCCGCGGCGGCTTCGACGGCCTCCGCGGCTTCTTCCACGGCGATCTCGACGGCCTCGGTCGCCGCCGCGACTTCTTCCGCGACGGCCGCTTCGGCTTCTTCCGCCGCTTCCGGAGCGGCTTCGGCGGCGGCCGGGACCTCTTCCTCGACGTCCAGCTGCAGCATGGGCATTTCGGGTTCGTCCGCCAGCGGCTCGTCGAAGCGCTGGACGTCGGCCTGCGTGCGGAGGCCTTCCACGTATTCCTTCACGGCGTCTTGCTGCTTCTGGGAATAGAGGATGTCGCTGATGCGCGGCTTGGCCTCGTTGAAATCGATGGCCTTGGCCTCCAGATGCTCGGCCACCTTGATGAGGTGGAAGCCGAACTGGGTTTCGACGACGGCGCCGACGGAGCCGACCGGCTGGGAGAAGGCGGCATCTTCGAATTCCGGCACCATCTGGCCGCGGCCGAACGAACCGAGATCGCCGCCGGCGCTGGCGCTGGGGCAATCGGAATTGGCCTGGGCGAGTTCGGCGAAGTCGGCGCCGGCGAGCGCCTGCTGGCGGAGATCGTCGATGCGGGCGCGCTTGGCGGCCTTGGCGGCGTCGTCGTCGGTCGGATCCACTTTGATCAGGATGTGGGCCGCGGAGACGTTTTCGCCTTGGGTGAAGCCCTCTTTGTTTTCATCGTAGAACGCCCGGATCTCCTCGTCGGTGGGCTTGGCGAGGGACTCGGCCTTGGCGATGATCATCTTGCGGACAGCCATCTGCTCGCGCATTTCGGTTTCGGTGGTGCCGGTTTCAGCCATGTAGGACTCCAGGGACGTGCCGGGCGGCAGTTCGGCGGCGAGTTCGCCCTTGATCTCGGCGAATTCGGAGTCGGAGAGGCTGATGCCCTGCTTGGCGACTTCGCCCAGCATGATCTGGCGCATGACGAGTTCTTCGACGATGCGTTCGCGCAGGCGGGGCAGCGCGGCTTCGAGCTGCTCGGGGGGCACGCGCGCGCCCATCTGCTTCCGGAAGAGGCCGAGCACCTTCTGGATTTCGCCTTCGGTGATGTCCGTGCCGTTGACCTTGGCGACGACGACGGCGGCTTCTTCCGCGGAGAGCGCGGGCAGTTCCGGCGCGGGCGCGGCGGGGGCTTCGTCGAGGACCGGCAGGGCCAGTTCCACCGGCGCGGGTGCCTCGGCGGCGGGGGCGGCTTCAGGGGCGGCGGCTTCGGGGGCGGCCTTTTGCTTGCAACCGGTCGCGGTCCAGGCGAGGGCGAGGGCGGCCAACATCCAAACGGTCATCTGTTTCATCGGATCATCCTTTGGTTAAGGGCCGGCGCAGGCCGACCGGAAAGGGCGCAGCTAACGATCGGCGCGCATCGTAGGGCGTTGCAGGGTGGAATGTCAATCCAGTAGAACGCTCCGCCGCGCGGGCGGATCGGCTCATTCCGGCGCGGCGGGAGCCGGCTCGGCCGGCGGCGGCAGGCCGGCCGGCTGGAAGTCCTCGGCGATGGAAATGACCACGCGCTTGCGGCCTTCGGAATCCTCGTCTTCGGAATGGGTACGGATGTCGGGCAGATCCTTGAGGGCCTGGTGGATGATGCGGCGCTCCATGGAGTTGAGCGGCGGCATGCGCCAGGGGCGGCCGTTCTGGCGGACGCGCGCGAGGGCTTCGTGGGCGTCGGCCAGCAGCTTTTCGCGGCGCCGCTCGCGGTAGTGCTCGGCGTCCACCACGCAATAGGGCGATTCCTCGAATTGCCGGGACAGCAGGCGGTTGAGCAGGAATTGGAGCGCGTCCAGCGTCTGGGACGTGCGGCCGATCAGCCGGGCGGCGTCTGCCGTGACGATCTGGAAGAACACCTGGCCGTCGGCCGTCGCGGTCTCGATGCGGGCGTCTTCGAATTCCAGCAGCCGCAACAGATTCCCGAGAATCGTCTGCGCGGCTGCGATCATTTCCTGCATGCTGGGCTGTGCGCTCATGGTTCTTCTTTCGGCGTTTGCAATTCCACGCGTTCTTGTATGCTGAACGCGATCGAATGGCGAGCCAATTTTGCGGCGGAAAGGAATTTCGGCATGAATCATCCAGCGAATTCGGCGGGGCCGGCGGCGCGCCGGCCGTGGGTGCCGCGCGTGGCGCTGCTGGCCTTGGCGCTCGTCGCCGCGGTCTGGGCCAGCGCCTATTTCGGTGCCGAGGCCCGGCTGCGGCGCGCCACGCTGCGCCTGGTGCGCCTGGTCGAGAAGGAGCAGGCGGAATCGCCGGTGGCGCTCGGCCTGGCGGCCCACCGTCTCGGCGAGCGGCTGGCGACCAACGCGGTGCTGGCGGTCGAAGGCTGGGGTGTTCTCGCCACGGGCCGGACGGAGATCGTGCAGTTCTACGCCAACGTCCGCAATGCGCTCGACGAAATCGCGCTGGCCGAACCCAAGATCGCGTCGCAGGTCGTGCGGCGCGGGGAAGTGGAAATCCGCGTGGCGGCGCGCTACCGCCTGGCGGGCTACGGCGAAGTCCGCGCCGGCGACGGCCGCGCCGCGCTGCGCTGGCTCAAGGGCGACGATGGCTGGCGCATCCAGCGCGCGTTCCTGGTGCCGGATCCCGCCGACGCGGGCCGGGGGAGCTGGCCGTGAACGCGGCGCAGCTGTGGATCAAGGCCGTCCGGCCCTATGCCTACTCCGCCAGCCTGGTGCCGGTGGCCATCGGCGGACTGCACGCGCGCGCCGGCGGCGCGGAATTCTCCGGTCTGCGCTTCGGCGTCGCGCTGGCCGCGGGCACGCTGCTGCATACGGCCGCCAACCTCTGGAACGACTACTACGATTTCAAGCACGGCGTGGACCGCGCGGGCGGGGGCGTCGGCAGCGGCGTGCTCGTCGCCGGCGAGATGTCCCCCGCGCGCTGTTTCCGCGGCGCGGCGATCTGCGCGGCGCTGGCCGCCCTGCTCGGGCTGTGGATCGCCGCGCAGACGGGCTGGGGGTTGGTGCTACTGGGCATCTTTGGCCTGTTCGGCGCGCTGGCCTACTCCGCCGGCCCGCTCAGCCCCAAGCACCGCGCGCTGGGCGAAGTCTGGCTGTTTCTGCTGATGGGCGCGGGCATGACCCTCGGCGGCTCGCTGGCCCAGACCGGCCGCTTCTCCTGGGGCGTCCTCGCCGCCGGTCTGCCCGCCGCGCTGCTCATGGTCCTCATCCTCTACGCCAACAACCTGCGCGACGTCCGCTCCGACCGCGCCGCCGGCCTGCACACCCTGCCCATGCGGTTCAAGCCCCTCGAAGCCAAGGCGCTCGCCCTCGTGTTGCTGGCCGCCTCCTACGGATTGACCGGCCTCATGGCCGGCACCGGCCGCCTGCCCGCGGCCGTCGCGCTGGCTTTCCTGACGATCCCGCTGGCCGTGCGCTGGGCGCTGCGCGTCTGGCGCAACCCCGTCGGCGAGGCCGACGTGAAATCCATGGCCATGCTCCACCTCGCGTTCGGCGCGCTGTTCGCCGCCGGACTGCTCTGACCGCCGAAAGGACCCCGATGAACTCCGCTTCCGCCGCCGATCTCCTCCGCCGACTGGTCGCCATTCCCAGCGTCAATCCCGCGCTCTCCGACGACCCCGCCCTGCGCGATGAACTTCGCATCGTCGCTTGGCTCGAACCTTGGTTCGCCGCGCGCGG
The DNA here is from genome assembly GCA_002347655.1 of Verrucomicrobia bacterium UBA2281. Classification (GTDB taxonomy): domain Bacteria; phylum Verrucomicrobiota; class Kiritimatiellia; order CAIQIC01; family Lenti-01; genus Lenti-01. The sequence continues at coordinate 18,934 of DDWR01000040.1, forward strand.
CTTCGCCGTGCGGCGCGTCGGCCAGACGCCCGGCCGGCCGAACCTGCTCGCGCGCTTCGGCGCCGCCGCGCCGAAAAAGACGATCCTGTTCGAATCGCACCTCGACACCGTCGGCGTGACCGGCTTCCAGGGCGATCCGTTCGCCCTGCGCGAAGAGGGCGGCCGGCTCTACGGCCGCGGCGCGTGCGACACCAAAGGCCCCTTGGCCGCGTTCATGGCCGCGTGCGATGCCGAAGTGCTCGCCGCGCTGGCGAACTCCGGCGTGCAGATCGTCTGGCTCGGCGCCATCGGCGAAGAAACCGGCAATCTCGGCGCCGAAGAAGCCGTCGCGGACGGCCTGCGCGCGGACGAATGCGTCGTGCTGGAACCCACGGACCTGCACGTCGTCCATGCGCACAAAGGCGCCTGCTGGTTCACGGCCGCCACCCGCGGCCGCGCCGTGCACGCCTCCGACCCGGCGCGCGGCGACAACGCCATCCTCAAGATGCCCGCCGTCTGGCAGATCCTTGAAGACGCCACCGCCGCCGCCGGCCAAACCTATTGCAGCGCGGTGCTGGGCCGGCCCACGGTCTCCGTCGGCACGATCCGCGGCGGCACCGGCACCAACGTCGTGCCCGACCGCTGCGAAATCCAGGTGGACCGCCGCCTGATGCCCGGCGAGACCGCCGCGCAAGTGCTGGACGACCTGCGCGCGCGGTTCGCCGCGATTCCCGGCGGCGTGGAGCTCGGCCTGCTGAAAGAAGGCCTGCCGTTCCATACCGACGCCGACGCCCCGCTGGTGCGGCGGTTCTCCGCCGCGCTCGAAGCCTCCGGCGTTCCCCCGGTGCGCGAAGGCGCCGCCTGGTGCAGCGATGCCGGCCCGCTCGCGCCGGCCTGCGGCGAAACCATCGTCTGGGGGCCCGGCGCCATCGCCCAAGCCCACACCGTGGACGAATACGTCGAGAAATCTTCCCTGGCCGCCGGCGTCGCCGTCCTCCGCCGCTACCTGCTCGCCGCCGCGCAGGACTAGGGCGGTTTTCAGAATACCGT
>DDWR01000040.1:20013-27495 GCA_002347655.1 Verrucomicrobia bacterium UBA2281
AGCCGATCTCTCTGGCCGTTCAAAAACGGCCACAGCAAATCTGAATTTGCTCTAGCGATCCGCGGGCAGGCGCGGAGTGCCCGGATCGCGGCGCGCCGCCGCTGCTGTCCGGCAGCAAGACCGATCGCTTCCGCCAGATCCATTCCATCCTGCACCGCAGCCGCATCTCGATCTCCGCCATTGCCTGCGGCGCGTGCGCGCGCCTCGCGGACGAGGTCCGGCCGCGCATGCAGGAACGGACGGTGTTCGGCAAGCCGCTGGCCAGCTACGGCCAGGTGCAGGTGCGCGTCGCCGAAATCGAGGCGGCGGCGGAAATCGCGCGGATGCTGCACGAGATCGGCTGCCGCGAAGCCGAGGCGGCCGACCGGCCGGGATCCGCCGGCGTGCCGGCGCAGATCGCCAACGTCGTCAAGGTCGTCGCCAGCGATCTCGCCTTCGCTTCGGCCACGTCCGCTTCGCAGCTGTTCGGTGGGGAGAGCTATCGGACCGATGGCTACGTCGGCCGCGCCACGGCCGATCTCCGGCCGTTCCGGATCTTCGAGGGCTCCAACGACGTGCTGTGCGATGCCATCTGGCAGGCCGCGGAAAAAGCCGCCAAGACCGGCGGGGAGTCCTTCGCGGACGCCGTGCGCCGCGCGCACGAACTCGCCGGCTGGCCGGTGCCGTCCGTCGCGGCTTTCACGACGGATGATGGGGAAGGGGCGCTGCCGCAAGGCCTGCGCTGCCTCGGCGGACGCGTCCTGGCCAACGCGGAGGTGCTGCGCCGGGGTCTGGAGGCCGGACTGTCGAGCGCGGCCCTCTTGCCGCTGCGCCGGCGCATCGCCCGCGACCTGGCCTTCGCCGAGGCCGATCCCGCCGGCGCCGGGCTTGTTGAATATTGATCGGGAGCGGGGAACAATATCCTATAACCAATGTCCAATTTGCAATGTCCAACCGTTTGTTCGGATCGAAGGTAGGGACGGCTCTCCGAGCCGTCCGGGCTGTTCGGTTCGTTTGTGGCCGGGGGAGGTGACCCCGGATGATTTAAGATCGCGGAGGGTTGAGCCCAACTACGCCAAGGCTTCGGTGGACAAGCCAACCCGCCCTACCTCGCGGGAAATCTCAATATCCAATATTCAATAATCAATCTTCAATGTTCAAGGGGGTCGGAGGTAGGGACGGCTCTCCGAGCCGTCCGGGCTGTTCGGTTCGATTGTAGCCGGGGAGGTGACCCCGGATGATTTAAGATCGCGGCGGGTTGAGCCCAACAACGCCGAGGCTTCGGTGGACAAGCCAACTCGCCCTACCTCGCGGGAAATCTCAATATCCAATATTCAATAATCAATCTTCAATGTTCAAGGGGGTCGGAGGTAGGGACGGCTCTCCGAGCCGTCCGGGCTGTTCGGTTCGATTGTAGCCGGGGGAGGTGACCCCGGATGATTTAAGATCGCGGCGGGTTGAGCCCAACAACGCCAAAGCTTCGGTGGACAAGCCAACTCGCCCAACCCGCGGGAAATCTCAAGGTAGGGCGGCCTCGCCGAGGGCGCCGGGCGGTTCGGTTCGTTTGTGGGCGACCTTGCTCGCTTTCTGAAGCTTTAGCGAAGGAGGGCCGAGGGCGCTGGGCGGGGGATCTCAATCTCCACCTCGCCAGACAGGAACTTGTCGGATGAACCGAAAATCGGCTGAAAACAGGGGGGAAACTGCGAATTTCACGAAAAACGCGAAAAATGGGGATGGGAAAGAGACCGAAAGGCCCATTTGCGTGAATTTGCGTTCATTTGCGGTCAGTTTGGGCGTCAAAACGATTTTCGGCCGCAAATGGGCGCCTAGGCGGGGAATTTATGCAGGAAAACAGGAAATTTGCATGAAAACAGGAGGGGGAACGGGGTCTTATCGTGTTTTCCTGTTGTTTCCTGTTTTCCTGCTAATTCGAGGGTTTGGGGGCTCTGGAGGGCCTACAAACCTGATTTTTGACCGTCCCGACCTCTTTTGAGAGTCGGGAGACGCGAATGGACGCAAATGGGGATAGGAAACAGCCCAAAACGGAGATTTTAGCAGGAAACAAGAAACACAGGAAATCAGGAGGGGAAAAGAAGGTTTATTCGTGTTTTCCTGTTGTTTCCTGTTTTCCTGCTATGTCGGGGATTTGGGGGCTTTGGAGGGTCTAAAAGGCCGTTTTCAGCAGGAAAACAGGAAATTTGCATGAAAACAGGACAGGGACGAGGATCTGACCTTTTGGTGCCGGATTATCGGCGAGCGGACGCTCGGCGGGCACCGGGGCAGTCAGGATGGCTTGTCGAGCTGCTGGCGGAGTTCGGCGGGCAGGCGTTCCCAAAGATCGGGATGGGCTTCGACGAGGCGGGCGATGTCGCCGAGATCCTTGAGGCGCTTGCTTTGGCGGCGTTGGGGATCGCGCCAGGCCGCGATTTTGCCGGCAAAGGTGTCGGCCAGCGAAGCCACGCGCATCAAGATGCCGTGGACGTCGGCCGGGACGGAGCGGCTTGGAAAATCGCGGTAGAATTCTTCGGTGCTGAGCTGGATGCTGACCTGCGACCGGCCGGTGAAGTTGATGGACCACTCGTGGGTTTCGGCTTTGAAGCCCGCGTCGGCAAGCAAGGTTTTGGCCCGCTCGACGTCCGCCGCGGCGACGACCAGATCGACGTCGCGCGTGACCATGGGTTCCTTGGCCCAATGGTTGACGGCCACGCCGCCGATGGCGCACCAGGCCACCTCGGCGCGCTCCAGGGCTTCGACGAGGCGCAACACGTCGCCGGCCCCGCCGGCCGTTTGCCAATCATAGAATTGCCGTCCAGTCATGCGGGCAATATAGCCGATGCGCCGGGGCGTGCGAAACATTTCTTGGGCGGAGCCAAGGGTTGCGCGGCGCCGGGGAGGGCCTGAAGAGGCCGATTTCTACCGCAAATGGACGCGAATGGACGCGAATGGACGCAAATGGGGACAGGAAACAGCCCAAAACGGAGATTTTAGCAGGAAAACAAGAATCACAGGAAATCAGGAGGGGAAAAGAAGGTTTATTCGTGTTTTCCTGTTGTTTCCTGTTTTCCTGCTATGTTGGGGATTTGGGGGCTTTGGAGGGGTCTAAAAGGCCGTTTTCAGCAGGAAAACAGGAAATTTGCACGAAAACAGGAGAAGGATGGGGCTAGTCGCTTTTCGACTTTTCGTATCCATCAGCCACCAACCACCAGCCACCAACCACATCAAAGCAGGAGGCCGAGGGCGAGCCAGAGGACGAGGCCGGCGGTGGCGAGGACTTTGAGGAGGAGGACGGAGATGCCGGCCAGGACGGCGCCGCGGGCGACGTGGGCGGCGTGGTCGGCGCGCTGGAGGCGGCGGCGTTCGGTCACGTAAACCAGGGCGAAGCTGCCGAGGAGCATGCCGACGAGGCTGCCGAGGACGGGAAACACCATGCCGCCGAGAATGGCGCCGGCGAGGCTGCCGAGCAGGGCCATCCAGCCGGCGGCGGCGGATCCGCCGCGGCGCCGCACGCCCCAGGCCGCGGCGAACCATTCGATGATATCCACGGCGGCGCAGACGGCGCCGAACGCCAGCAGCGCGGGCCAGCCGGGGAATTCGCCGGGGCCGCTTAAAAACGCGGCGCCGATGGCCGCGCCGAGCACGAGCCAGGTGCCGGAAATGGAAAACACGGCGAGGATCAATCCGCCGAGGCACAGCAGCGCGCAGGCGGTCCAGGCGAGGAAGACGCCGGCGACGGACATCCAATGCATCAGCGCGACGCCGATTTCGCTCATTCCTTGACTCCGCCGGAGGTCAGGCCGGTGACGAGAAGTTTCTGGCAGGCGAGGAACAGGAGGGTGATGGGCACGCCGGAGAGGACGGCGGTGGCGGCGAAATCGCCCCAGAGGTAGTTCTGTTCGTAGAGGAAGCTGTTGGCGCCGACGGCGAGGGTCCATTGGTCGGTGCGCTGGAGGACGACGCTGGCGAGGGGGTATTCGCCGACAAGGCCGATGAAGGCGAGGATGAAGACGATGGCGAAGATGGGCAGGGAGGTCGGCAGCATGATGAGCCGGAAGGTCTGCCAGGGGGTGGCGCCGTCGATCATCGCGGATTCCTCGAGCGAAACGGGCAGGGAATCGAAGTAGCCCTTGATCATCCAGACGTGGGTGGCGATGCCGCCGAGGTAGGCGAGGATCAGGCCGGGATGGGTGTCGAGTCCGAGCGCGGGCACCCAGCGCCCGAGGGCTTCGAGGATGGAATAGATGGCGATGAGGGCGAGGACCATCGGGAACATCTGGAGGATGAGGAGGCCGCCGAGGATCCGTTCGCGGCCGCGGAAGCGCATCCGGGCGAAGGCGTAGGCGCAGGTGGAGGACAGCGCGAGGATCAGGAAGGCGCTCGTGGCGGACACCTTGACGGAGTTCCAGAACCAGCGCAGGACGGAGACGGAGGGTGCGACCCACGTGCCGTCGGCCTGCGGCACGGGCAGGCCGAGCACCATGCGCCAGTGTTCGAGGCTGAAGGTTTCGGCCGTGGGCAGGATGCCGCCGACGGCGAAATTGCCTTGGCGGAAGGAAATGGACACGACCATGAACAGGGGGATCGTCACGAGGGCGATGAAGGCGATCAGCGCGGCGTGCGCGAGGACGAGGCGGAGGCGATCGGCGCGGCCGGCGATCATGGGCGGCCTCCCTTCGCGGCGGGGGCCGGCCGGCTGAAGCGCAACTGCTGCCAGGCGAGCAGGGCCACGACGAAGAACAGCAGCGTGGCGACGGCGGAGGCGAAGCCGAAGCGCGCCGAGGAGTCCTTGAAGGCCATGCGGAAGACGTAGGACACGAGCAGGTCGGTGGTGCCCGCGACGGTGGCGGAACCGATGATGTCGGGCTTGCCGCCGGTGAGCAGGTAGATCAGCGAGAAGTTGTTGAAATTGAACGCGAAGCTGGCGATCAGCAGCGGGAACAGCGGCGGGAAAATCTGCGGCAGGGTGACTTTCCAGAAGTTGGTCCAGGGGCCGGCGCCGTCGATGGCCGTGGCTTCGTAGAGTTCGTCGGGCACGGCCTGGAGCATGCCGGAGGCGATGATCATCATGTAGGGATAGCCCAGCCAGGCGTTGACGATCAGGATCATGGCGCGGGCCAGTCCCGGATCGGTGAACCACTTGGGCGCGATGCCGAAGAGGGCGGTCAGGATCTGGTTGATTTCGCCGAAGCCTTCGTTGAAGAGGCCTTTGAAGACGAGGATGGGGATGAAGGCGGGGATGGCGTAGGGCAGGATGAGCAGCGTGCGGTAGATCGCCCGCCCGCGCAGGGCCTTCCATTGCAGCAGGCACGCCAGCGCGACGCCGATGGCGAACGTGGTGGCGACGGACAGGAACGCGAAGGCCACGTTCCAGCCGAAGATCTTCAGGAACGGCGCGCGGATGGCCGGATCGCGGAAGATGAGGCGGAAGTTTTCGGTGCCGACCCAGACGCGCCAGCCGGGACCGACGGGCGCGCCGGTTTGTTCATCGACGTAGTTGCCGCGCTTGGGATCGGGCACGAGGACTTGGCCGGTGACGGCGTGGACGAGTTTTTCGTCGTCTTCGCTCCACAGCGGCAGGCGGAAGCCCAGCGCGCGGAGACCGACGAGCCGCAACGGGACCGGCGATCCGGGGAACGAGAAGCGGGCCGAATTCAACCACGGGCGGGCGGCGACGACGTCGCGCAGGGGCAGCGGCTTGGCGGTGGGCGCGGCGACGTTGAGCGCGAGGACGACCGGCTGGCCGGCGGCGGCTTCGGCGGGCGTGAACGGGCGCGAGATCAGGAGGTTATTCCCCAGGTCGCCGTTGCCCATCGGCACGACGACCTGGTATTGGCCGGGTGCGGCGGCGGGGTGGAGGCGGAAGGAAAAGCGGTCGTCGCGCGGGGCGTAGAGATCCTGCGCGAACCAGGCGCGGACGCGGTCCTGGGAGAGCAGATGTTCGCCGCTGAAGTTGGTGAAGGCGATATAGACCGTGTAGAGGAGCGGCATCAGGACGAAGACGGCGAAAGCGGCGAGGCCGGGCAGGAGGTAGCGCGGGGCGTGGGCGCGGGCGGTCGTGTAGACCCAGGCCGCGAACGCCGCGGCGGCGAACAGGGCCGCGCCGAGCAGCGGCGCGCCGGCCCAGGCCATGCGCGCGGCCAGCAGCGCCGCGCCGGCGACCAGCAGCGCCCACAGGATCCGGCTGAACGTCCGCGCGACCATCTCAGGGCTTTCTCAACATGCGCTGGCGGGCGTTTTCGAGCGCCGCGCGCGGTTCGGCGCGGCCGGAGGTGGCGGTGGCCAGCGCGGATTCCATCGCGCTCCAGAAGACGCCCATCTGCGGGATGTTGGGCATGAGCAGGCCGACTTCGATGTTCTTCATCGAGCCGGCGACGTGCGGATCGGCGGCCTTGGCGTGGTAGGCGTCGATGAGCGCCGGCACGCCGAGAGGCACGTGGCGGTCCATGGCGTCGAGGCCCGGCGGGGTGATGAGATAGTTTTCCAGGAATTCCTGGGCGAGATCGAGGTTGGGGCTGGAGCGGTTGAAGACGGCGCCGACCACGCCGACGAACGGGCGGGCGGGCTGGCCGTTCACGCCGGGAATGGTGGTCACGCCGAAATCGATGCCGCTCTTCTTGAGGTTCTCCCAGGCGAAGGGGCCGGAAACGAACATGGCGAGTTGGCTCTGGTTCATTTGGGCTTCGGCGACGGAATAGGAGAGGCTGGAGGGCAGGACGCCGGCGCGGATCAGGCCGACGATGGCTTCGAGGCCGGCGACGGCGCCGGGGCGGGCCACGCCGACGTCGGCGACATCGTAGGCGCCGTCGGGTCGCTGGCCGAAGATGTAGCCGCCGTCGGCGGCGAGGAGGCCGAACGTAAAATAGGCGTTGTTGTAGTCCCAGAGGATCGGCGCGGCGTTTTGGGCCTTCAGGCGGGGCGCGAGTTGCGCGCAATCGGCGAGGTTGGCGGGAATTTCGTTTTCGGAGATCAGGGCCTTGTTGTAGATGAGGCCGGTGGATTCCATGGCGAGGGGATAGCCCCAGAGGCGGCCGCGATGGGTGAAGGCCGCGAGCGCCTTGGGGAAGATGCGGTGGGTGAAGGCCGGATCGGGATCCACGGGCAGGAGCAGGCCGGTGTCGGCCCATTCGCCGAGGCGGTCGTGGGCCCAGATCATGATATCGGGGCCCTTGCCGCTCTTGGCGGCGTGGAAGAATTTGTCCGTGGCGCCTTCGGGGTGTTCGACGACGACGGGGACGCCGAGGTTTTTCTCGAACAGGCGGCCGATTTCGGCGATGCCCTCGTAGCCCTTGTCGCCGTTGATCCAGATGAGCAGCGCGCCGGGCTCCCAGGCCGGGGCCGGACGGGGGGCGGCCAGGGCGAGGAGGCTCGCGGCGAGGATGGGGCGAAGGCGGATCACGGCGGCAGAATAGCGGCGGGCGGGGGAGAGTGGCAACGGGAAAGCGGTCCACCCCCCCGGAATATCCCGCAAAAACGCATCTTGTTCAGGACCATCCCCAGTTTTGAGGG
>DDWR01000013.1 GCA_002347655.1 Verrucomicrobia bacterium UBA2281
AACTCTGGAGTACCTATAAGGGGGCGGGCGGCAAGCGCGAGGAGGCAGATGCACAGGATCGTCAGGCGGGTCGGCATAGGCAACCTCCAATGGTTGGAGGAAGAATAGCGGCCGCCGGAGGAAATGTCGAGGCGGGGCCGTTCAGGAGGTGCGGCGGAGGAGGACGAGGGTTTCGAGGTGGAAGGTGTGGGGGAAGAGGTCGAAGGGCTCGACGGCTTCGATCCGGTAGGGGGCTTGCAGGAAGAGTTTCAAGTCCCGCGCGAGGGTGGCGGGATTGCAGGACACGTAGAGGATCGCGCCGGGTTCGCGCGCGGCGATCCACGCGATGGCTTCGGGCGAAAGGCCCGGGCGCGGCGGATCGACGACGACGAGATCGATCTTGTCAGGCAGTCCCTCCGGCAAGGCGGCGTTGACGTCCGCGGCGAGCACGTCGACGTTCTGGACGTCGTTGAGGGCGAGGTTTTCGCGCGCGGCGAGGACGGAGGGTTCCCAGCTTTCGACGGCGACGACGCGGTCGGCGACGGCCGCGAGGTGCAGGGCGATGGGCCCGGTGCCGGCGAAGAGATCGAGGGCGACGCCCGGCCGGCCGGGCAGGGTTGCGAGTTCGCGCAGGCGCGCGAACAGTTTCTCGGCCTGCGCGGTGTTGCTCTGGAAGAAGGTGTCCGGACCGATGCGGAAGCGCAGGCCGTTGAGGGTTTCCTCGATGTGGCCGCTGCCTTTCAGGACGGAGCGCTGTTCGGGGCGGGCGGAGCCGTAGATGTTCGTGTCGATGGAGAAATAGATGACGTCGGCGAGATCTTCGAGGATGGCGAGGAGGTGCTCGGCGAGGCCGGGATAGGCGGTGGTGGCGACGAGTTCGACCATGCGCTGGTTCGTGCCGCGGGCTTCGCGGATGGTCAGCGTGCGCAAGCCGGGGGTCTTCTTGATTTCGTGGAACGCGGGAACGTTCAGCTGCTTGGCGAGGGCGAGGACGCGGCGGACGATTTCGCGGGAGCCGGCGGACTGCAGCCAGCAGCCGTCGGCCGGCAGGATGTGCATGAAGCTGCCGCGGCGGTGCAGGCCGAGGCGCAGTTCGCCTTCCATGGTGGCGCCGAAGCTGAAGACCATCTTGTTGCGGTAGTCCTGCGTCTGCTCGGCGGGGACGACGTCGCGGACGAGCTCCTGGGCGCCGGCGACGCCGTGGAGGGACTCGACGAGGACTTCTTTCTTGAAGCGGAGCTGGGCGGGATAGGCGCAGTGGCGGAACGTGCAGCCGCCGCAGTCGCCGGTCCAGGGGCAGTCGGAGGGGATGCGCTCGGGCGCGGGCTCGAGGATCTCGATCGCGCGGCCGAAGGCGAACTGCTTTTTCTTCTTGTAGAGCCGGACGCGGACGGTCTCGTTGGGCAGCGCGTCGTCCACGAAGACGACGAAGCGGTCGGCGCGGGCGAGGGCTTGGCCGCCGTAGACCATTTTTTCGGTGCGGACGGTCAGTTCTTGGGGGGCTTTTTTCATAAGGGGAGAAGGGTTCAGGGTTCGGGGTTCAGGTTGGGGGGGCGTACAAGTCGGGGGGGGGCACGCGGTCGACATACATAAACAACGTTGAAGGGACAGCCTGGGGAGGATCCAACGGTCTTCCTGAACCCTGAATCCTGAACCCTATTTTCTCATCTCCTCAGTTCACGGGCGGCTTCGCGTTCGTCGGTCTTGCGGCGGAGGGTTTCGCGCTTGTCGAAGAGGAGCTTGCCCTTGCCGAGACCGAGCTCGAGCTTGATCTTGCCGCGAACGAGGTAGAGCTTGAGGGGGACGAGGGTGTGGCCCTTGAGCTGGAGGTGGCCGGAGAGGCGGTCGAGCTCGCGCCGGTGCATGAGCACTTTCTTGGGGCGGTCGGGCTCGTGGGCGTTGAAGCCGGACTTGGCGGCCAGATAGGGCTGGATGCGCAGGCCGTAGACGAAGAGTTCGCCCTTGTCGAACGCGGCGTAGGCTTCGGCGAGGCTGGCTTGGCCGGCGCGGCAGCTTTTGACTTCGCCGCCGGTCAGGGACAGGCCGGCTTCCCAGGAGTCCAGGATCTGGAACTCGTGGCGGGCCTTGCGGTTGGTGGCCAGCGCGCCGGAGCCGGCCTCGTGCCGAGCGGTCATGGCGCGGAGCGCGCCTTACAAGGCGAGCAACGAGCTGCTGCCCCGGTCGGTCCGGGGGCTCGTGTAGGCGCCGAGTTCGGCGGACAGCTTGCCCTCGGCGATTTCCTTGAGGGCGAGATCGAGGTGGTCCATGTCCAGCGTGTCGGGCTTGATGAGCGGCCGTTGGCCGGCGTTGAGCTGGCGGACGCGCTTCGAGACGACATTGACCAGCAACGGGATGTTGGGCATCCGTTCTTTCGCCTTTTCGAGATACGTCGCGTTCATGGGAAACCTCCAGAAACCATCGGGAACCAATCAAAGCGGCGCATGATAGGGCCCGGGGGCGGGGGAGTCAATGGCGAAAATGGCGGGTGGAACGGCTTGCCAGCGGCGCGCGGCGGGGTGTATAAAACCCCGATAGTTCTTTTTCGGCTGGAAGAAAGGCGAGGGATACGAGTGGCGAAGGCGATCGAGCAATTGTTGGTTTTGCAGGCATGCGACCAGGAAATCCGGCGTTTGCGCAAGGAAATGGACGACATTCCGTTGCGGAAACAGCAGATCGAATCGCGCCTGGCCGCGCACAAGGACGGGCAGGCCCAGGCGGAACACGCGCTGCTGGAGGCAAAAGCCCAGATCAAGCGCCTCGAGGGGGAGATCGACGCGGCGCGGCAGCAGATCCAGAAGTTCCGCGACCAGCAGCTCCAGATCAAGAGCAACGAGGGCTACAAGGCGCTGGAGAAGGAAATCGCCGCGGCGCAGGGGGCCATCCGCAACCTGGAAGACCAAGAACTGGCCGCGATGGAAACCGTCGAGACCGCCAAGGGGGCGGTGGCGGGCCGGCAAGCGGCGCTGGCGAGCGAACAGGTCCGCGTGGACGAAGAGCTCAAGACGTTCGCGGAGCGCAACGCCGGTCTCGGCGACGAATTGAAGCGCAAGGAAGACGAGCGCCGGCAGCTGGCCGCGGAGATCGATCCGACCTGGCTGGCCCGCTACGAGCGGTTGTTCGCGAAGCAGCGCGACGCGGCGATCGCCTTGGTGGAGCACGGCACGTGCGGCAGTTGCCACATGAAGCTCTCGCCGTCGCAAGTGGTCGAGGCGCGCAAGTCGGACACGCTGACGCTGTGCGACTTTTGCGGCCGGATGCTGTATCTTGGGCCGTAGACGGGCGACCGCCCGAACAGCCAGTTCTTTGACAGTCGGGGCTCCGGGCGCCGGTCGCCGGCGGGGCGCGCAAGCGCGTCCGCCGGAGGAAAGTCCGGACTCCGCAGGGCAGGGCGTCCGCGCCGGGAGGTGCGGAATCCCTTTGGCAAACGAAGGGAAAGGAAAGTGCCACAGAAACCAAACCGCCCGGACGCGCCGCAAGGCGTGGCTGGGTAAGGGTGAAACGGCGGTGCAAGAGACCACCGTGCGGATGCCGAGAGGCGCCGCGCAAGGCAAACCCCGCCCGGAGCAAGATCAAATAGGGAATCGCAGGGGCGGCCCGTCCCGAAGCGCGGCGACGCGCGGCGATTCCGGGTTGATCGCTCAGACAAATGACCGGGCCCGCGCAAGCGGGCGACAGAATCCGGCTTATTCGCCCGGGGTCCCGACTGTCGATTTTTCGGAATAACCGCGGATGGAGACGACGACAAAAGGATGGAAATGGGCGGCGCTGGCTTTGCTGGCGCTGGCCGCGCTGCTGGCGTTGCGCTTGGCGCTCGGCGGGCTGCGCGCGCGCGCGCCGGAACCGGCCGCGCGGGAGCGCGCCGCCGCCGCGGAACCGTTCCGCTGGCCCGAACTGGCGGCCGGCGCCTGGAACGTGTTCCGTTCAGGCGCGGCTCCGGCGGCCCCGGCGCCCGCCGGGCAGCTGGCGGCCCGCTATCGCCTCGCGGGCGTCTTCCTGATCCTGACCGATCCGGGCGCCTCCGGCGCCGAAAACCGCTGCGCCATCCTCGACGACGTGCAGGAGCAGCGGCAGATCCTCGCGGGGGAGGGCGAAGACGTCGGTCCCGCCCGCGTCGTGCGCGTCGCCGCCGACCACGTGGTGCTGTCCGCCGACGGACGTGAAGAAACGCTCGTGCTGGCGGCCGGCACGCTGCCGGGCCGCGGCGGCTCCGGCGCCGGCGCCCCCGCCGCGGAAGCGGCCAAGATCCTCGAAACCACCCGCTTCGGCAACCGCGTGGGCGAAACCCGCTGGGAGATCAACAAGGCCGCGGTGCTGGAGTACTACCGGGAGATGATGGACAATCCCGAGCGCTTGGCGGGCCTCTTCAACGCCATGGAACCCGACCGCGACATGGAGGGCAAGGTGGCCGGCTATCGCCTGAACGTCGCGCGGGGCGAAAAGGATTTCTACGTCCAGGTGGGCCTGCGGGACGGCGACGTCGTCCGCAAGGTCAACTCCATGCGCATGACCAGCCAGCGCCGCGCCGAATACTTCATCGGCGAGTTCGTCCAGGACCGCCTCGGCGCGGTCGTCATCGACGTCGAACGCGACGGCCAACCCCAGAAGCTGGTCTATCTGGTCAAGTAGGGGGCGGCGGGAGGGAGATTTGACGTCATGACGTCGTGACGTTATGGTGACGCCAAGATGGGCAAAGCCATGAACACCTCGAATAAACGAACGACGATCTATTTTCCTCCGGCCGTGCACCGCGTTTTGCGGCTCAAGGCGGCGGAAACCTCCCAGAGCATTTCCAATCTCGTGACCGAAGCCGTTTCCGGCGCGTTGGCGGAAGATCTGGCCGATCTGAAGGCTTTCAAAATGCGGGAAAACGAGCCCGTGCTTTCGTACGAAGCGGCTTTGGCGGAACTGAAACGGAATGGGAAAATATAGCATCCTGTTTCGCCGGAGCGTCCTGAAGGACTTGGAGGTTTTGCCCAAGAAGGACGTCCAACGGATCCTGGAGGCCATTCGCGCCTTGGCCGTTGATCCGCGTCCCCCGCAATCGCAAAAACTGTCGGGACGCGAACAGTATCGCCTGCGGCAAGGGGCCTATCGGATTCTCTACGCCATCCAAGACGACGTGCTCATCGTTACGGTCGTCAAGGTCGGCCATCGGCGGGAAGTGTACCGTTGAAATGGCTGTCGGCAGGACAATTTGGCCCGTCGTTCTCTCCGCCAGCCGCGCGACGGACGTTCCTGCGTTCTATGCGGACTGGTTCATGCGCCGGTTGCGCGCGGGGTTCTTCCGCTGGGCAAATCCGTTCAACGCCGCGCAGATCCAGACGGTGTCCGTCGCGAAGACGCGGGCGATCGTTTTCTGGACGAAAGATCCGGCGGGCATCTGGGCGCATCTGGACGAGCTCGACCGGCGCGGACTGCATTATTATTTCCAGTACACCCTGAACGATTACGAAGCCGAAGACCTCGAGCCGGGCGTGCCGCCGCTGGCCGCGCGGATCGATTCGTTCCGGCGGCTGGCGGACCGGCTCGGGCCGGACCGCGTGATCTGGCGGCTGGATCCGCTGCTCTTGACGGACCGCTTGGGCGTACCGGAGGTGCTGGAGCGGGCAGCGCGGCTCATGGCGCAACTGGCGAACCACACCCGCAAGTTGGTTTTCAGCTTTGCGGACATCGCGGCCTATCCGGCGGTGCGGCGGAACCTGGCGCGCGCCGGGATCGCGGCGCGGGAATTCGCGCCTGCCGAAATGGAAGAATTCGCGCGCGGTCTGGCGGAAATCGACCGCGCGCACGGCTTGGCGCTGGCGACCTGCGCGGAGGAAATCGATCTGGCGGCGCACGGCATCGCGCACAACCGCTGCGTGGACGGCGAGCTGCTGGCCCGGCTTTGGCCGGACGATGCGGCGCTGCTGGAGTTCCTGGGCTCGCGCGCGGCGCGGAAAGATCCCGGCCAGCGGCGGGCGTGCGGCTGCCTCGCCAGCAAGGATGTCGGCCGCTACGGCACGTGCCCGCACGGGTGCGTCTACTGCTACGCGAACGTTTCGCGCGCCGCGGCGCAACGGAATTTCCGCGCGCACCGCGCGGACGGCGAAACGATCTGAGCGGCGCGGCCGCGCGGATCAGTAGGCCGTGGTGCGGAACACCGGCTGGAAGAGCTGGGTTTCCCGCGCGCAGATGGCCTGCACGGGGCAGGCCGGGCAATCGGGCTCGGTCGTTTCGGGGCAGCGCGTGCGGTTCTGGAAAAAGAACCAGTCCACGGCGGCGGCGGAAAGCCCGGTGCGGGCCATGAGCCGGCCGACGGCGTCGTAGGTGGCGGCGCGGATCAGTTCTTCCTCGGTTCGGGACAGCACCTCGCGCGCAACGAGCTTCCGGCGGAGGGACGGGTCGTCGACGCGCACGAGACCGGTGCGCAGCGCGCTGCGCTGGAGATGGTAGTCGATGATCGGCACGGCGGACTCCGGATCGGTCACGCGCAGGAAGCGCTCCGGCCGGTTTTCGAGCACGATGGCCAGCAACATCGCCTTCTTCTGCAGCGGGTCCTCGGCATAGCCGGGGATTTCGGCGAGGATTTCCAGCAGCGCGAAGAGCGGCTTGGGTGCCGCCTGAACGCGGCGCAGCGCGTCGGCGGGCGTTTCGCGGCGCGCGGCGAACCAGTCGGCGTAGCCGCGGATCAACGCGAGATGCTCGGGCCACATGGGCAGGGGGTTGATGCCGGCGTCATCGCGGAACAGATCGGACAACTGGCCGTTGGTGCGGGCCGCCAGCGTCGCCGGGGAAAACGCGGACGGATCGGCTTGGCAGGCGCGCGTGCAGGCGCGGAAAAGGAAATCGGAGCCTTTGAGGTCGCGGCCGTCGATGCGCGCGACCATGGGCTTGTCCCAGCGGTCTTCGGCGAGAATCCAGAAGCCGAACTGGTGGGCGCAGGCGAAGAAGAACGTCTCCAGCGCGCCGGGCCGATCGCGCTCGGGATAGATGAAACCTTCGCTGCGCGCGCAGAAATCGAATGGCTGGATACCGGCGGTTTGCTTCAGGTAGGCCGCGAAGGCGGCGATCTGGACTTCATCTAGTGAGACGCTCTGCATATCGACCCGAATACAAAACCTCAGGGTTTTGGTTTTAATCGTCGCCGAGATGATTCGCGAACCATCAAAACGGGAGCGGGTTTATTTGAGAAGGTCCGATAAACAATGCGACCAGTGGCATTCCGCTCGTGGTCTTTTTTGGTGTAATCGATGTAGTTTTTGAAGGCGTTTGGGATTTCAAGTTTTTCGGGAGGCGTAGATGGATAGGAGACGAGAAACTTGCGCAAAACATGGCCCAGCAACTCGCCGAATACGGTGGGTACAGCGTTGCCGACCTGTTTGAATCGTTGGGCTTTGGTGCCGAGAATTTCCCAGTCGCGCGGAAATCCTTGAAGCAATTTGACTTCTTCTAGGGTCAAGCGGCGCAACGCGCCCTGCCAGCGAATCCAATCTTGGCTGGCCGAGCCCGTGACGGTGCGTGCCGGAAGGTCGAGGTCGGAAATGAACGTGCCTTGACGATAGCCCCAGTGTCCGCCGGGCCGGGTGGTTTCGGTTCGCCCCGGACTGATCAGGCCGGAACCATCCGGAATTCGGCGTAGTTCGCGCGCAAGCGCAGCGGTGGGGTATGAGTAGTTCGCTGGATCTGGATCGGCGCATGCTTCAAGAAAAGCACGCAAGGAGACCCAAGGCGTATGGAACATGTCCGCCGCTCTTTGATGCGTCGGCTCAGGAAACAGGGGTGCCGTTCCGCGGCGGGTGCCCATGATGAAACAGCGTACGCGCCGTTGCGGGGCACCGTAATCGGCAGCATTGAGCAATGCCGTCCGACAACTATAGCCTAGGTCCTGGAAGCGGGCGAACAAACTGTGGATAACGCCGCCGGGCTCTCCGCTTGCATCGCGTGCCGTCACCAGGCCCCGGACGTTTTCGAAAAGAAAACAGCGGGGCTGGATGCCATCGATCAAACGGATGAATTCATGGACCAAGAGCCCGCGGGGATCAAGTACGCTGAGTTGCTTGCCCGAACTGGAAAACGACTGGCAAGGCGGGCCACCGACAACGAGATCTGCACGGGCACCGCCCGTTAGATCTTTCGCAGTTGTTTCCCGGATATCGGCAGTCAAGATGCGAGCATTTTTCAGATAGATTCGTCCATCGGCCAACCCGCGGCCTTGGTTGGCGCGCAAGGTGTCGCAGAAGATCGGCTCGATTTCGCACAGGGAAAGGGCGCGAAAGCCGGCACGCTCCAAGCCGATATCCAAGCCGCCGGCACCAGAAAATAGGCTGACGTAGAGAGGAGCGTCCATTAAACCAGTTTGCCGAGATCGGCGAGGCGATGTTCCCAGACGACATGGACGTTCGAGGCCCGCAAGTTGGCGATGCCGGTCGGGTTGAAGAAGCCTGCAATGACTGCCACGATGTCGGGGGAGTTCAAGGCCGCGGCCGATTGCCAGTCGCCAGCTTTGTCGCAACACTCCTTGATTCGCTTGGTTGCGTCGAGTTCAACACCGACGGCCTTGGCCTCGATCAGCACCAGGCGCTTTGATTTCTTGCTGCGGACGGCAAGGTCGGCTTTCTGGCACGTCCGGCCTTTGACGCGGATTTCTTGTGTGTATTCACCCAAATTGACGTCGGTATGTCGGCAAATGACGCCGGTAAACGACGATTTTACGTAGCTGCGCGCGACGAGGAACGCCGCGATGGCCTGTTCCTGTTGCTCTTTGCGCCAATTGCGGTATCGGGTTTGCGCATTTTGATCGGCGGCGATCGAGCAGGTCCAGCCTTTGGCGTAGGCTTGGGCCAGGGCAATATCTCCGTCGAAACGACGGTGCAGCCACAAGAACCGCTGGCGATCCAGATGCCGAACGGCAAAGCGAGCGATCTTCGGAGCTAAAGATTTCAGCAGTCGATATTTTGCAGCGCCTTGCGAAATCCGGTCGTTTTCAAGAGTATCGATGGAGGCAAGGCCAAAGAGCTGGCCGAATTTCATTTGGCTGATGGATGGGGCGATGGCATAGCGCATGATCTTGATGATCCGCGAATCCGCTAAAATCGCGCGTGCCGTGATAGCGCGAAAGTCGGCGGTCAACTGGGCGGCGATATCGTAGATTTCCCCATTTTGATCCAAGGCGTTTTCATACATGGCTTTCATGGAGGCCAGATAGATGCGCATTTCGTATTCGCGGGAGCGGGCGATGTCGGTGACGATGCTCATGGTCCAGAATGGTTATTTTCGACGAACTTTCAGTTTCGGGATGATTTTCCCGGGTTCCCGGTGATTAGCAAGCCTGATTCCCGGCCTAAGAATCAAGCCTATCGAGGTTGTGCCGGAGCGATTTTCGGAATGCATTGTGGTGGCGGAAGCGACGGGCGCTTTTCGGAGCCGGTCTGCGGTGTTTGGTGGAGGGCATCGGTCAGGTAGAGGGCGCGGAGGAGATCGAGACGCAACTGGCCGGGATGGATGGCGATTTCGGGGCCGTCGGCGCAGTCGAGGAGGTTGGTCGCGACGACCGTGGCGGAAAGTTCGCGCTGGAGTTTCTTGCCGCGGAACACGCGGTAAGCGAAGGCGTCGTCGACGGCCGGGGGGCGGAAGAGTTCGGGGCAGCGGGGTTCCGTGCGCTCGCGCGGTTCGTCCAGGATGCCGGCGGAATACGTGTTGGCGCCGAACGCAAAGAGACCGGTTTCCGGCGGGGCGGCGGCAACCAGAAGCGCGGCGGTCCAGACCGCCGTTCCCGCCGCGAATGTCCGGATGGTGCGCATCGCTTCGTGTCGGTTCCGACAGCCCGAGGATAAACGAGCGAGGAGATGGGGTCAACGGCAGAAGGAATTCGTGTCGGTAAAACATGAGTTGTCCG
>DDWR01000002.1 GCA_002347655.1 Verrucomicrobia bacterium UBA2281
CACCGTGTCAGAGGATTGCAGGCAATAAAACTACCTAGTAAAGAATCTGCCATAAAGCTTAGGCCCTGGCAATCCTTGGAAATTCGTGTCCGCTAGAGGCTGAATCCCTCACCGAGGTAAACCTTGCGCGCATCCGGGTCGGCGACGATCTCTTCCGGGCTGCCATTCAGGATGATGCGGCCGTCGTGGACAAGGTACGCACGGTCGCAGATCTGGAGCGTTTCGCGAACATTGTGGTCGGAGATGAGCACGCCGATGTTCTTGTCGCGAAGGTCCCGGATGATGGCCTGGATGTCGTCCACGGCCAGGGGGTCGATGCCGGCGAAGGGTTCGTCCAGGAGGATGAACTTGGGATTTTGGATCAGGGCGCGGGCAATTTCCAGCCTGCGGCGCTCTCCGCCGGACAGAAAAGCGGCCAGCTGTCCTTCAAGGCGGGTGATCCCCAATTCATCGAGTAGCCTGTCCGCCGTGCGCTTTTGCTCGTCACGTGAAAATCCCGAATATTCGAGAATCAGTTGCAGGTTCTGACGCACGGTCAGTTTGCGAAAGATGGAGCTTTCCTGCGGCAGATAGCTCATGCCCGCACGGGCCCGCCTGTGCAGGGGCCAGCGGGTTATGTCCTGGCCGTCCAGAAGGACCTGCCCCCGCGTGGGCCTTACGATGCCCGCGAGCATGTAGAAGGTGGTCGTCTTGCCCGCCCCGTTGGGCCCCAGCAGGCCCACGATCTCCCCCTCGCGGACGTTCATCGCCACGCCGTTCACGACCCGTCTCCGGCGGTATTCCTTCACCAGCCCCCGCGTTTCGACGAGCAGGTTTTCACGTGCGGATTCGGTCACGAACTGTACCTCATCGATGGAAAGTTAACCCGGTTTCCGCGCCCTGGCAAGCCTATTCCGCCGCCGGCTTGAAGAACGAATCCGCGTCGCCGAAGTCCTCGGAATACACCACCAGCCGGGCCCGGGGCATGCATTCCAGCTTCTGCTGGTCGCGCCAGAACGTGATGACCTCCCCCTCCAGGATGTTGCGGCCCTGCATGACCTGCGGCGGGCCGCCCGAAAGCACGATCTTGCCCGACGGCACGTCGTAGACCGCCACGTCCGACCGCGCCTTCTTGTCCCCCTGCGTCAGCAGCACCTTGCCCTCCGCCTTGATCGTCTGGGCCCCGCCGTCTTCCGTGAACACGATCGTCAGGCGGTCCGAGCTCAGCTGCAGCCGCGGATCGTTCACCTGCACGCGCCCTTCGAACAGCGCGAACTTCTTGATGTAGTCGAACGTCAGCTTGTCCGAGGTCACCACCGTCGCGTCGGGCGACGCCTCCAGCGAGCGTCCGTCGTCGTGCAGCGCGGCCCGCGCCGCCAGCCCCGCCGCCAAGCCGACCGCCGCGGCCAGCGCCATTCCTTTGCCGAATTTCGCCATGTTCATTCCTTTTCCGAAGCCGATTCCGCCGCCGACGCGGCGCCGGCGGCCGGTTGCGGAGCCAGGAGGCTCTTCTTGTCCATCTGCCCGTCCAGCACGACCCGGGCGTTCTCGAAAATCTGGAACTGTTCGGTCTCGCCGTTCCAGGCGAACCCGTCGCCCGTCAGCACCGCTTTCTCCGTGATCACGCGGATGTGCTGCTTCGAGGCCGCGCGCTTGCGCTTCGGGTCGTAGGCGCACAGCGACGAATAGATCCGCGCCGTCACCTCGCCCTTGCGGAAGAGTTCGATCTTCAGCCCCGTCAGCTGGATGATGCCGTCGGCCAGGAACGTCGCCGTCGTGCCGTAGAGCTGCTGCTTGAGCTTGCCGTCCTCGTCGTATTCCGGCAGGCGGAAGCCTTTGACGGTCTGGCCTTCGAGCTGCGCGTACGCGCCCGCCGCCGACCCCAGCAGCACCGCCGCCGCCAACAACGCCCTACGCCAAGTCATCGATCCTCCGGCATTGCCGCCACAACGGCCCGATCGCCTTCAGCGGCAGCGCGTTGTCCTTGTCGGATTTCGCCTCGGGCGGATTCCGGTGCGTTTCCCAAAACAGCCCGTCGCAGCCCGCGGCCACCGCCGCGCGCGACAGGTACGGCACCCACTGGCCGTCGCCGCCCGTGCCTTCCGCGCGGCCGCCCGGCAACTGCACGCTGTGCGTCGCGTCGAACACCACCGGATACCCGAACTGGCGCATGATCAGCAGGCTGCGGAAATCCGCCACCAGGTTGTTGTAGCCGAAGCTCGCGCCGCGTTCCGTCAGCAAAATATTCTTGTTCCCCGTGCTCTCGACCTTCGCGATCACGTGGCGCACGTCCCACGGCGCCAGGAATTGGCCCTTCTTGATATTGACCACCCGGCCGCTCTCGCCCAGCGCCACCACCAGATCCGTCTGGCGGCACAAAAACGCCGGCAGCTGCAAAATATCGGCCACTTCCGCCGCGGGTTTCACTTCGCCCACCTGATGCACGTCCACCAGGATCGGCACGCCGAACTTTTCCTTGATGCCCGCCAGAATCTCCAGCCCCTGCGCCAGCCCCGGCCCGCGGAACGCCTTCCCGCTCGTGCGGTTGGCCTTGTCGTAGGACGCCTTGAACACGAGGGGGATGTTTTCCTTCTGCGCCAGCGCGACCAGTTGCGCCGCCAAGTCGAACGCCATCGCGCGGCTTTCGATCACGCAGGGCCCCGCGATCAGCGCCAGCGGCGCCCCGCCGCCGAAGCGCACGCGCCCGGCCTTGACCGCCTTCACCGGCGCCTTGGGAAAGGGATTCTTCGCCATGCCGAGCCCCTCAGCCTTTCGCCAACCAGCCCTGCACGTAGTCGCGGATGCCGTCCTCCAGCGCCGTGAACGGCTGCGCGTAGCCCGCCGCCCGCAGCTTGCCCATGTCCGCCTGCGTGAAGTACTGGTACTTGCTCCGCAGCGATTCCGGCATCTCGATGTATTCGATCTTCGGCTCTAGCCCCATCGCCGCGAACGTCGCCTTGGCCAAATCGTTCCACGACCGCGCCTGGCCCGTCCCGCAGTTGAACAGGCCCGAGGCCTTCTCGTTTTCGCCGCAGAACAGCGTCACGTCCACCGCATCCTTCACGTACACGAAATCGCGCACCTGTTCGCCATCCTTGTATTCCGGCTTGTAGGACTTGAACAGCTTGACCGCGCCCGTCGCGCGGATCTGGCCATAGGCCTTGTGGATCACCGAGCGCATGTCGCCCTTGTGGTCCTCGCCCGGGCCGTACACGTTGAAATACTTCAGCCCCGCGATCTTCCCCAGCAGGCCGTTCCGCAGCGCCCAGAGATCGAACAGGTGCTTGCTCATCCCGTACATGTTCAGCGGCATCAGGGTCGGCGTCGCCTCGTCCGCGTCCGAATAGCCCTGCGCCCCGTCGCCGTAGGTCGCCGCGCTCGACGCATAGACGAACCGCGCGCCCTTCGCCAGGCACCACTCGCACAGCTCGCGGGTGTAGCGGGTGTTGTTGTCCAGCAAGTAGTTGGCGTCCGTTTCCGTCGTCGCGCTGCACGCGCCGAGGTGATAGACCGCCCGCACGGCCGGCAACCGGTCCGCCGCGACCGCCTCGCGGAACTTCGCGATGGTGAAAATCTCCTCGAACCGCAACCCGCGCAAGTTCTTCCAGCGTTCATCCGTGCCGAGATCGTCCACGACGAGGATGCGGTCCGTCCCGCGGCGGTTCAGTTCCGCCACCACGTTGCGGCCGATGAACCCGGCGCCGCCGGTCACCACGGTCCAAGCTGGGCTGTCCATGCTGGTTTTCACGGCGCCCACCTTAGCATCCCCGCGCCGCCGCCTTCAAGCCGCATTTCCAAACAGGACTATCCCCAGTTTTTCAGG